>JBCLPQ010000003.1:0-249849 GCA_041223225.1 Aerococcaceae bacterium 50-4 | reverse complement strand
ATCTCGAACACAGAAGTTAAGCTTCTTAGCGCCGAATGTAGTTGGGGGTTGCCCCCTGTGAGACTAGGACGTTGCCATGCAATATTATTATTCCGCAATAGCTCAGTTGGTAGTAGCGCTTGACTGTTAATCAAGATGTCGTAGGTTCGAGTCCTACTTGCGGAGTTGGTAGAGTTCCTTGCCCATGGAGAGTTGTCCGAGAGGCTGAAGGAGCACGATTGGAAATCGTGTAAACAGGAAACTGTTTCGAGGGTTCGAATCCCTTACTCTCCGTAAAATAACTTATTCATGGCCCGTTGGTCAAGCGGTTAAGACACCGCCCTTTCACGGCGGTAACACGGGTTCGAGTCCCGTACGGGTCATTATTCTAGGAGAATTAGCTCAGCTGGGAGAGCGTCTGCCTTACAAGCAGGATGTCGGGGGTTCGAGCCCCTCATTCTCCATTAGAATTTATTATAGAAATACTTGGTCCCGTAGTGTAGCGGTTATCACGCCTCCCTGTCACGGAGGAGATCGCGGGTTCGATTCCCGTCGGGACCGTTAGTTTAAAATATTATCATTATGGTCTGATAGCTCAGTTGGTAGAGCACTTGATTGAAGCTCAAGGTGTCGGCAGTTCAAATCTGTCTCGGACCATATGGAGGGATAGCGAAGTGGCCAAACGCAGCGGACTGTAAATCCGTTCCTTCGGGTTCGAAGGTTCAAATCCTTCTCCCTCCATTTATCTTTTTAAACTATGGGATATTACTTGGATAGGGACATAGTTAAACGGTATAACTACGGTCTCCAAAACCGTCATTGTGGGTTCGATTCCTACTGTCCCTGTTTTACTAATATTATTATTTTGGCGGGTGTGGCGAAGTGGTTAACGCATCGGTTTGTGGCACCGACACTCGTGGGTTCGATTCCCATCACTCGCCCTTTTTTATTGGGATATAGCCAAGCGGTAAGGCAACAGACTTTGACTCTGTCATGCGTTGGTTCGAATCCAGCTATCCCAGTTTTTTATTTGTGGCGGTATAGCCAAGTGGTAAGGCATGGCTCTGCAAAAGCTTGATCGCCGGTTCAAATCCGACTACCGCCTTTCACGCTTTTAGAAAGACATGCAAATAATATTGATTTGCCGGTGTGGCGGAATTGGCAGACGCGCTGGACTCAAAATCCAGTGTCCTCACGGACGTGCCGGTTCAAGCCCGGCCACCGGTACTAAATGAAGCATCAACGTTGTAGACGTTGGTGCTTTTTTTGTGGTGAGTTTTGTAATTGAAATTCGATTCTGTGCACTTCACTTGTCGTATATTGATTTCATGTTTTTGCTTGCGTAAACTAGGTTTATAACTTGTTGAAGGAGGGTATAAATGAAATTAATACTAGAAGAAAATAGCAATATTGAAGAGACTGTGATTGCGGTAACTTATAAAACTTATGATCGTAAATTGAAGGAATTGATTAGTTTGGTTGAAGAAAAAGAGATCAATCTACCAGGTAAATATCAAAGCGAAACACATTTCATCAATATGAAGGAGGTGTGTTATATAGAAAGTGTTGATAATCTAACATTCTTATATACTGAACACTTTGTATATGAAAGTAAAGAAAAGTTGTATCTCTTTGAAGAACGATTAGCAAAGACATCTTTCTTGCGGATAAGTAAAAATACCTTATTAAATATGGACTACCTAAAGAGTGTATCGGTAATGCCAAATTATAAACTAAAAGCTACATTGTTAAATTCAGAAAATTTAGTGATTAATCGTCATTATACAAAGAACATTAAAGCATATCTAAACATATAAAGGGGATCATAAAATGAAAAATTTCATTAATCTAAATCTTGCCAATATGACTTTTATTTATTCGATGATTGTTTTATTGAATGCCTCCACATCAGTGCTATTTACAGATAGTAAGTTACTTTCAAGCATAGATTTGATTGCTATAGCTATATTAGTTTTAGGAATGTTTATGATTGGGTATTTCGTTTCAACTATCGATTTTAAATCTACTTTTCAATTTCACTCCGTAAATATCTCGCTTCAATTGATTATTTTAATTATATTTCTAATTAGTTTTAGCAGTGAACCTATAGCCTTTTCTTCAATTTTAGGAAATGTATTTATTTTTGTCGTATTATATTATTCAGTTTATAAGATTCAGAAAAATAAAATGACACGGTTAGCTGAAGAAATAAATCGAAGGTTAGCTTATAAAAAATCATAACTATAAAATAAACAAAGAAAGTCATGCCATTGTAAGTCGCACTCAATGGCATGACTATTTTTTGAATAAGGCTAATTTCGCATTGTCCGGTCTAATATAAAGGTTGAGTCAAACGCTTGAGTGACAATCTGACTGGATTTAGCTGCCTCGAATGCGGCTGCCCCTAATTGATAAGTATGGTTATCGATAGATGGTATGCCATTTAAGTGACCTGATAGTTGTGCTTCCTGGCTGATAATTAACGGTAGTTGATTGTGTTTTTCAAAATATAATTTAAGACCAACTGCTAAATCATCATTATTTGATAAGACACAGTCAAATGGTCCATATTGCTGTAGTAATTCAATAGTTTTTTTATTATCTTGATAATCATGAATATTGTTAAATGCTTTAAAAGATATATGGGGGAGGGATTGGCGGAAGGCACTCATAGTCGTGCGATAAGTGTCGCTTTCATCACTAACCCGAGAGAATAATAAAGCAATATTGTGAATATTTTGGGTTTTTAACCAATTGAAAAGTTGTGAATACCCTGTACTTCGTTTTACAAAAACTGAAGATATCTTATCTGAATTCATTTCTTCTAAACAAACAATTCGACCATATTTGCTGTAAGCGTCAATTACTTTCGTGGAGACTGATCTAGAAGTAAATATGAGGGCGTCTACGGCCTTTGACTTTAATTGTTTGAGATAGTTTATTTCAACCTGTTGGTCGTAGTTTGAAGGTAGAAATAAAAGTTGATGATCGCTTTTAACTGCTGCATCAATCAAACCACGAATGATTTCAACAAAATACGGATGTTTCAGATAGGGCAAGATAACACCAATCTTATGGGTTTTGCCAATACTTAAATTGATGGCAGACTGATTAGGAGAGTAATCTAACTCTTCTATGACTTTTTGGATGCTATTCGCTGCTTTTTCCGAAACATAACCAGATTGATTTAGATATCTTGAAATAGTAGCTGGTGCATATCCAGAAATCTTTGCAATATCTTTGATAGATGCCATCTTTCTAACTCCTTATGTCAATTCATGATGCTATTATTATTGTCATAGTAGGTATTTAATACCATATCCTACACCATTTTGATTATTAGATTTTGTGATGTACTTAGCCTGTAATTTGACTTCATCAGATGCATTCGCCATCGCAATTGGATAACCTACTTTTGAAAACATGGGTAAATCATTGTGTCCGTCTCCGAAAGCTGCAGCAGACTCCGCATTAATGCCATAATAATTTAGAATGTAGTCGATGGCTTTTGATTTTTTTGCTTCAGTATGAGTAATTTCAAGATAATATTTACCTGACCGTTGTACAGAAGTGTAGAGCATATTTAATTTTTTTAGTTTATCCGTTAATGTAATCATTTCTTTTTCATCAAAAGTAATCAGCATAATTTTAAAGATAGAGAATGAGGGATTCGTATATGCTTTCATATCGATTAATTTAGCTTGCAATTTAGTTATACTAGTCTCGTAATTAATGCCTCTATCACGTTTAAAGGTATACCAATTATTTCTAGAATAGTATGATTGACTGATATTTGGAAAGTTTGTTTTGATGTAATTAATTAAGTATTTCGCATCATGCTTATTTATAGGTTTTTCCTCTAAAATTTGTATCACGCTATTTTGATAAGCATATATGATGCCACCATTAAAGCCAACATGAATACCATTGGCGTCTATTTTCTGTAAGGTATTGATCATTTCCATAGGTGCTCGCGCAGAAACCAAACTGATAGGGATATTTGAATTGCGAATGATTTTACTATTTTTCTCTGTGATAATACCCTCGTCATTTAGTATAGTACCATCTATATCTGTAAAAATGTATTTAATCATAATGTATAACCTCTTTCCTTATGTTGACTTCATTGTAGATGATGGAACGCATTCCACATCAAGGGGTTATATTAATTAATGTACGCATAGTCCTGTATAATATGAAGAGATATCAGCGACAATTGTTATTTTTGGAAAGGATATGTATGGAAAATAAACATTCGGATAGTAAGTTAGCTATCTTACGACAATTATTTATATCGACGCTAGTCCTTAGTGCCTTCACTTTTGGTGGTGGTTATGTAATTATCACTTTGATGCGAAAGACCTTTGTGGATGATTTAGGTTGGATTGATAAAGATGAGATGTTAGATTTGGTGGCCATTGCTCAGTCAGCTCCTGGTGCAATTGCAGTAAATGGTGCGATTGTTATTGGCTATAAATTAGCAGGATTGGCAGGAGTATTGACAGCCGTAGTTGCGACAATAATTCCGCCGTTCTCAATTATTACCCTCATCTCCTTCTTCTATGATGCGTTTAGGTCAAATGTTTGGATATCTTTACTATTAGAAGGTATGCAGGCTGGTGTTGCGGCGGTTATTGTAGCTGTAGTATTTCAAATGGGTAAAGAAGTTACAGATACTAAAAATCCACTATTGATTACAGCGATGTTCGTAGCTTTTGTGGCAAACTTCATTTTTGAGGTGAATGTAGTTTACATTATTTTAATTGCTGCCGTACTTGGTTTAGGAAAATTTGCGTTTGATCGTTATAAGGGAGGTAAAAATGCATGATTTATTTACAGTTATTTATCTCCTTCGTTAAAGTAGGCGCATTAAGTTTTGGTGGTGGTTATGCAGCCTTACCGCTGATTCAAGAGGAAATTGTTGTGAACCAAGAGTGGTTGAGTCAGCAAGAGTTTACAGATTTAATTACTATTTCACAGATGACACCTGGACCGATAGCTCTAAACTCTGCTACCTTCGTTGGTAATCAAGTGGCGGGCGTTGCAGGTGGTTTAGTGGCGACACTAGGGTCCGTTTTTCCTTCAGTTATTTTAGTGACGATTCTAGCTTATTTTTACATGAAATACCGTAAACTTGATTCTTTGCAATATGTATTAAGGGCTTTACGTCCAGCAGTAGTAGCGATGATAGCGACAGCTGGTGTGTCTATTTTAATCACCAGCTTTTGGGGTACCCAAGTGGTTGGTATCGAAACACTCAACCTTGTAGCAGTGGTTATTTTTGCTATCTGCTTAACCTTATTATTTAAGACTAAGTGGGATCCAGTTGTGATTATGCTATTAGCAGGTGTTTTGAATGTGGTTGCTAACTTTGCACAAAATTTGATTTTATAATCTGCAAGTCAGTATTGGTCAAGTCGTATTTCTTTCTGGTAATGCTTTCTCTAGATATAATGTAAGTTGAGTATATGAAGAGAGGATGTTTCATTTGGAATTAGGTGTACATGATTTAGTGACAATAAACAAAGGCGAATCGGCGGAGGGTGCGGTAGACCGTACGATGCGGTTCGTCCAAGAAGTAGAAAAGTTGAATTACAAACGCTATTGGTTTGCGGAACATCATAATATGCCTAACTTGGCGTCTGTATCACCAGAAATCTTAGCTGCCTATGCAGCGGCTAAAACAGACCGCATTCATTTGGGAACTGGTGGGACTATGATTATGCACTACTCACCTTTGAAAATTGCGGAAAACTTTAAACTATTGACGGCTTTAGCGCCAGGACGAATTGATATTGGTTTGGGTCGTGCACCAGGATCAGGACCAGATGAGATTAAGGCTTTAGCAGAAGGACGTCCACAAACTTTTACTGATATGTATGACAAAATTGATATCATTTTGAATTATCTTTCGGATAAACAGGCACCTGATTTTTACGGTAAAGTCCGTGCGATGCCTCAAAATCTAAAACATTTAACTGAACCTTGGATGCTTGGATCATCTGGTCAATCAGCATTGGTTACTGCACAAATGGGGTTAGGCTACGCTTTTGCTAAATTCTTTGGTATTGAAACAGATCCTGATGTATTTAAACTTTACCGTGACCGATTTGAACCAAGTGAATTCTTTGATAAACCAAAGGTTATGGTATCTTATATGATTGTAGTTGGTGAAACAGATGAGGAAGCTGATTATCTAGCTAAACCAATTGAATTGATGCAGATGGGTATTCGAACAGGGCAACTATTACCAAATATGAGTCCAGAAGAAGCGAAAGACTATACTTTGGGTACTGGTGCTCAAGCGCTACTTGATGATTATTTAGAAAAAAGATTTATTATCAAGGGATCTAAAGAAACAGTAAAAGCCATTTTAGATGATGAAATTGAAACGTTAGGTATTGATGAAATTTTAGTTTATGCACCAATATTCGATGAAGAAAAACGACTACAATCATACCGTTACTTAGCGGAAATGTTCGATAAAATTTAATGAGTGATATTTAAGGAGCTATTTTTGCGATAGCTTCTTTTTTATTTATGAACTTCTGAGATTGTGTGATAGTTAAATCCGATTGTCATTGATATAAATTCAATGACTGTCTATCGTTGACAGGTTAAAGTGATTTAGATATTATTTAATTAGACATTACCGAAGACGGGATAAGTAAATAGGCATCAATTTTAGAGAGGTTTCGTTTGGTGAAAGGAACTATTGATAAGTATTGAAAATGGTCCTTGAGGTTGAAGTGAGGCGAGTGATCAATAACCTGATCATAAGTTGAACTCGTGTGGCGCCGTTATCCGCTAACCCTATACTAGATTTGAAATAGCGTAGGGGTGAGGGAAAGAATATCTTTCTGAAGTAAGGTGGTACCACGTGAAATGCGTCCTTAGTCGAGATAGCTAAATTAGCTATTTGGACTAAGGACTTTTTTGTTGTGAAAGTTGGAAATAGAAAAGGGGAAAGAGATATGAAAAAATTAGTTAAATTGGTAGGTTTTACTTTGGGGTCATCATTATTGTTAGCGGCTTGTGCTAGTGGAGAAGATAACACAGTTCAAATTGGACTTGTGGGAGATGACACAACTGTTTGGGATAATGTGGCTGAACGTGCGAAAGAAGAATATGACATTGATATCGAATTGGTAAAATTCAATGACTATAATACACCAAATGACGCATTGGCGGATGGATCAATTGATTTAAACTCATTCCAAACAATTATCTTTATGAATGATTACGAGGAAGCTTCTGGTAATGACTTCACCCCAATTGGTAATACTATTATTACACCTTTAGGTATTTATTCTGAAAATCATGAATCGGTTGAAGAAATTGGTGAAGGACAATCTGTGGCTATCCCAAATGATGTGACAAACGGTGGTCGGGCTTTGAATTTACTGCAAGATGCTGGTTTCATTACACTTGATGAAGAAGCTTCTGCCTCATTTACACCGACAGTAGATGATATTACTGAAAATCCATATAACTTAGATATCCAAGAAGTGGATGCGGCACAAACTGCTCGATCAATTAGTGATGTTGATTTCTCTGTCATTAATGGGGGCTATGCTGTAGATGCAGGTTATTCACCACAAGATGACGCCTTATTCTTAGAACCCAATTCTGAATCAGCACAACAGTATATCAATGTGATTGCGGCTAGACCAGAAGAAGCGGATAGTGAAATATTTAAACAAATTGTAGACCTATATCAAACTGAAGAAACTGCTCAATTAATTGAAGAAGTGTATCAAGGGGGGCAAGTGCCGGCTTGGGAAGAATACGGCTTTGAACCTGTATATTAAAGCAAAAATCTATAAAAGTTGAATATGAAAAAACCGAGATGCCGAATTTTAGATTACGGCATCTCGGTTTTTGAATTTAAACGTTTTAAACGTTCTCTGCAATGTAGCGAACCAATTGTTCTGATTTTTCCCAACCTAAGCAAGGATCAGTGATTGATTGGCCGAATACATCGCCACCTGGTTCTTGACGACCATCTTGTAAGTAAGATTCGATCATAAAGCCACGTACATATCCTTTAATATCTTCGTTCCATTGACGGTTTTGTAAGACTTCTTGGACAATACGAATTTGGTCTAAATGATTTTTACCTGAGTTGTCATGATTTGTATCAATCACAACAAACGGGTTACGGTAGTCTTCTTTTTTATAGTTGTTGATTGTTTTCACTAGGTCTTCATAGTGGTAGTTAGGGACCACTTCTTTATTTTCTAAAGTACCACCACGTAAGATAACGTGTGCAAATGTGTTACCACTTGTGATCACTTCTTGACCTGAATACATTAATTCTTGTGGTTTTTGCGCCGCATGTAAGGCGTTAAAGGTCACAGTTAGGTTACCTGAAGTAGGGTTTTTTAACCCAACAGGACAGTCTAAACCAGATGCAACAAAACGGTGTTGTTGGTTTTCTACAGAACGAGCACCTACAGCATGGTAAGAAACTAAGTCCTCTACAAATTGTAGGTTATCTGGGTACAACATTTCATCAGCAGTCGTCATACCAGTTTCAGTAATTACACGACGGTGCATATTACGAACAGCTTTCATCCCACGAATCAAGCTTGTTTCACCAGTTGGATCTTGTTGGTGTAACAAACCTTTATATCCATCACCATTTGTACGTGGTTTATTCGTATAAACGCGTTGTACAATGAAGACTTTATCTTTTACTTCTTCTTGTAATTTCGCTAGACGGTGTGCATATTCAACAACGGCTTCTTCATTATCAGCGGAACATGGTCCCATGATTAATAAAAAGCGGTCGTCTTCACCAGACATAATTGCCTTTAATTCTTTATCTCGTGCTTCTTTAATTGCGTTTTCTTCCTCAGTTAATTTTGCGTGTGCTTTAATCGCATCAAAATCAACAGATTCACTTATTGGTTTAAAGCTCATCATTTACCCTCCTGTGATCATAGCTCTAAGTATATTCTAACAAATTTGTAATGAAATAGCATTTTTTATTGGCAAATACCTGTGAATTCAAGGGACGTTTTATGTCAAAATGATTGAAAGCGATTTCTTTTTAAATTATTATCATAATATATGTTACTTATCGAATGGAGGTAATGATACTAATGACAACAAGATTATATTTAATGCGACACGGTCAGACCCTATTTAATGTACTGCACAAAATCCAAGGTGCATCAGACTCACCATTAACTACTAGAGGGATACGCCAAGCAGAAATTGCCCGTGATCACTTTAATCAAGAAGGCATCACATTTGATGTTGCTTATGCGTCAACTTCTGAACGGGCTAGCGATACCTTAGAAATCGTTTATGGGGAAAATAAAAACTATCATCGACTTAAGGCGTTAAAGGAATGGGACTTTGGAACTTTTGAAGCGGAGTCAGAACATCTAAATCCACCTTTACCATACGGGGACTTTTTTGCGGGATACCAAGGTGAAAGAGAAGCAGATTTCAGGCACCGTATTAGTCAGGCAGTACATGAAATTGCTGAAAAACATCCTAATCAAACAGTCTTGATTGTTAGTCACGGGGGAGCAATCGCACAATTCTTTAAAAATACGACCGATTTCGAAGGATCAATTTCAAAAGAAATAGGTTTTACCAATTGCTCGGCTTTAATTTTCGACTATCAAGACGGAGAATTCACCTACGTTGATATATTAAATCATGATTTTAGCCAATTAACTGATTAAAGTGAATAATTCTAGACTTGTAAAGGAGGTGTGACAAAAGTCGTTTAGAATTGACGCACTGGACCAAAAGCCGAACAATTACTATCCAGTAATTGGAGTATTTTGGGAAGTGTCGAATAATTCTGACTTTTGGAACCCGATATTACGAGTATTTTTAAGCAGAGGAAGGGGTTGTGACACTAATGTCACAACCCCTTTTTGCAAATAATCATTGAATATTTAAAAAAATGTAAGCGATTTCTGTTGACTGAATTCATTTGTACCCTTATAATTGCTTTCAGAGATGACAATTCGTTTGTTCATGCAGATATAGTTTAGCTGGGAATATTTTTTTCTCATAGTATGTAAGCGGTGTCATAGTGTTTGAAAGGTGGAGATGGGTGAGTGAATAAGAAAAATATTGAATTCCCTAAAGATTTTTTCTGGGGAGCTTCAACATCAGCATATCAGGTCGAGGGTGCTAGTTTAACAAATGGAAAAGGACCTTCAAGTCAAGATACCAAGGTATTACCGGAAGGAACAGCTGATTTAACCGTTTCAGTTGACCACTATCATAGATTTAAAGAAGATATTGCCTTGATGGCCGAAATGGGTTTTAAGTCATATCGTTTCTCTATTTCATGGTCTCGGGTGATACCTGAAGGGACTGGGCAACCAAATCAAGAGGGGTTAGATTTTTATTCAGACTTAATCGATGAATGTCTTAAATATGATATTGAGCCGATTGTGACCATGTTCCATTTTGATATGCCAGCAGCACTAGATGCTCGTGGCTCCTGGGGTAATAGAGATTCAGTTGAATGGTTTGTCGACTACGCTAAGTTACTGTTTGATACCTATGGCGATAGAGTCAAATATTGGTTGACCATTAATGAACAAAATATGTTGACCCTCGTTGGTAATGTGATAGGGACATTGCGTGTTCCTGAAGGCACTCAGAATGTGACCAAAGAAATTTACCAACAGAACCATCATATGTTGGTAGCGCAAGCAAAAGTCATGGAAATCTGCCACCAAGTATTACCGGATGCCAAAATTGCGCCAGCACCAAATATCGCTATTGCTTATGCAGCTAGCATGAACCCTGAGGATGCTTTAGCGGCACAAAATGCTAATGCTATCCGAAATTGGCTATACCTAGATATGGCAGTTTATGGTAAGTACAACAACTTAGTTTGGACTTGGCTAGAAAGTCAAGACGCCTTACCAGAAATTGTCGACGGCGACTTTGAATCCTTAGCTAATGCTAAACCAGACTTCTTAGGGATCAACTACTACAACACCTTGACAGTGAAAGCTTATGAAACTCCTGAGTCTGGAAAAGTTGAATTCAAGAGCCAGCAAGAAAATGCTGGTTTAACCGATATGTTCCTTGGTGTGGACAATGAATTCTTACCAAAAACGGCATTTGGTTGGGAAATTGACCCAATCGGATTTAGAGCGACACTTAGGGAAATTTACTCACGGTACCATTTACCTATTTTAATCACGGAAAATGGTTTAGGTGCTTATGATGAGTTAACAGATGACGATAAAATTCATGATGAGTATCGTATCAACTATCTACGGACCCATATTGAACAGATGAAATTAGCTATAGGCGATGGCGTTGAAATGTTGGGTTACAACCCGTGGTCAGCCATCGATTTAATTTCAACCCATGAAGGGATTCGGAAGCGGTATGGCTTTATTTACGTAGACCGGGATGACGAACATGTGGGGACCTTAAATCGATACCGAAAAGATTCTTTCTATTGGTATAAAGGTGTGATTGCCAACAACGGCCGCGATTTATCTTAAACAAACGGGAGGTGATTCTATGGTGAAATATAAATCCATAGCACAAGAAATCACCAATTATATTCTTGAAAATCAGCTAAAACGCCATGATAAACTACCTGTGATTGATGAGATGGCCCTCGATTTTAACGTTTCCAAGTCGACTATCATCAAAGCGCTAGATATTCTAGAAGCGAAAGGGCAAATATACCAGGTACAAGGATCAGGTGTGTTCGTTCGGGATGTCCACATTCCAGGCAGAATTAACTTGAATCGACCTGAAGGATTAACAAGAACACTGTCAAATACGACTATTGTCAGTCGGGTGGCAGAAGTTGCACTGATTAAACCAGATGAGACGATACAAGAATATCTAGAATGTGATCCGGATGAAGATATTTATATGGTTAAACGGACGCGCTATATCAAAGGAGAAATTCATTCTTTTGAAACTTCATACTTTAGAAAGAAATATGTCAGGTACATGAACGAGCAGATAGCGCGAGGGTCTATTTTTACCTATTTAGAGGATAATTTGGACTTAAAACCTAGCTTTTCTAATGCCTTCTTTCAGGTGAAGCAAATGGGGGACGAAGTTAGTCGTTTCTTAGAGGTAACACCGGACACTTATGGTTTAGAACTCATCAACCAATTTTTCCTATCTAATGGCGCAATATTCGACTATAGCGTCTTATGGTACAGCCCAAATCACGCACAGTTTTTTGTGCCATCAAACTTTTACTAAAGATACTTAATATTTATTGGAGGAATTATTATGAAAAAAGCATTGATCATTTGTAACGCGGGAATGTCATCATCATTAATGGCTAAGAAAGCAACTGACTTCTTTAAAGCGAAAAATGTACCAATTGAACTCGACGCAACAACTGTAAGTAAGTCATCTGAATTCTTTAAAAAAGGTGAGTTTGACTTATATCTAGTTTCACCGCAAATCAAAATGTACTATGACCAAATTGCAAAAGAAGCAACAGCTTCTGATAAATTGGTGGCTAACATTCCACCTCAAGCATATATCCCAACTGATGATGGGGTAACCAATTTAGCCAAATTGACCTTCACTGAATTGAAGCCTCTATTACAAGCTGAAAAGAACAAGTAAGAGAGGAGGGTAAATAATGGAATCAGCAGAAATTCAAACAATCGCCTTTACAATCATTTTGCATGCGGGCAATGGACGTACTTTAGTCCATGAAAGTTTCCCCTTAATGCGTGCGGGTAAATATGCGGAAGCAGAGACCAAATTACAAGAAGCGAATGATGCCTTAGTTGAAGCGCATAATGCCCAAACAGACTTATTACATCAATACGCTAATGGTGAAGATATCAATATGGAAATTATTATGGTACACGCACAAGATCATTTGATGACCTCAACGACTTTGCGTGAGATGGCAGTTGAAATGTTAGAAATGTATAAAGTAGTTAAGGGATAGAAATTGAAAGGGATGCGATTGAAGTGGTAAAAAGTAAAGAATTACAGCAACAGGAGAAAGCATTGGCTTTACGAAACTTTAGGTTTAATCGTTTCCTCTTCATACGTTATGCTTTAGCTTTTAGTGTGATTGCTAATTTATATTGGCTATTTATGAATCTATTCACTCAAGTGTCATCCATCATATTTCCAAGTGTGATGGTGGTACTTGGCGGTTTGGCCGCATTCGAATATCTACGGATCTACTGGACACATGACAATACATTGAAGTTTTCAAAAATTTATTTCCAAACGCAGATGATTTTCAATCTGATATTGTTTTTTGTGACTTTTAATGAAACCGCATTCAATTATCTATATCCCTTCTTAGGGGTATCAGACGAAGCAAAATTACTTGTTTACATTATCCTGGGAGTGGGGTTAGTGGTAGCAGGCGTATCTTTATTCAAAATTCAGCGAATCGCTAAGAATAAAGATAAAAAATATCAATATATTCAACGATATGAAAAATACACATCCTAAGTGATAAAAAATTTGAAGAAAAGAGTTGTTGAACATGTCTGAAGAAAATAAATCTACCGGCTTTTTTGGTTTCTTAGAAAAATATATTATGAACCCCCTAGGTAAGTTGGCAACAACTAAATTTGTACGTGCCATCATGAATACGGGTATTGCCGTTATTCCATTTACCATTGTTGGGTCTATGTTCTTGGTATTAAATGTTTTACCTACAGCTGTACCAGCTTTACAAGGTATTTATGACGCAACGATTGGTAACTTCACGCAATTATACATGTTAGCCAATACAGCTACCATGGGTGTACTATCCCTATACTTCTCTGTTGTTTTAGGTTATGAGTTTACAAAGGTTTACGTTGATGATGATGGGTTAGATATGAACCCCGTAAACGGCGCCTTATTATCACTATTCGCTTTCTTAATGGCTATTCCACAACTGGTTTGGCAAGATGGCGCAATGGTTCGGACTACTGAAATGACTGAAGCATCAACAATCATTAATGGTTGGGCCATGGGTGCTGACGGGGTAACACGTTTTGGTACAATTGGTATCTTTACCGCGATTATCATGGGTGTATTAGCTGTTCAATTATACCGTCTGTGTATTGTTAAAAACTGGGTAATTAAAATGCCGGATGCGGTACCACAAGGGGTTGCAAACTCATTTACAGCCTTAGTACCAACTTTCGTTATTGCCTTCACAGTGATTATTTTAAACGGTGCCTTAGTAATGCTTGGCACTGACTTGTTCCAATTAATTCAAGCACCATTCGGGTTCGTAACGCAAATTACAGGCACCTATGTTGGGGTATTAGTTATTGTATTCCTCATTCATGCTTTATGGAGTGTTGGGATTCATGGTTCTACTATCATTACTTCCTTAGTTAACCCTATCTTGTTAGCGAATATGGCAGAAAATGCTGCCGGCGCTGACCATATACTAGCCGGCGAATTTTGGAATGGCTACGTAATTGTTGGTGGGGCCGGTGCCACATTAGGTTTAACTGTTTTCCTAGCCTTCTTTGCTCGTTCAGAACAATTGAAAGCTTTAGGTAAAACGGCCATCGTCCCATCTTTATTTAATATCAACGAGCCGATTATCTTCGGGGTGCCAATGATCTATAACCCATCAATGTTCCTACCATTTATCGGTGCACCAATGGTTGCCGCAACAATCGCTTATTTTGCAACAGCACTAGACTTTGTAAAACCAATTATTGCGCAACAACCTTGGCCAATGCCTGTTGGTATCGGTGCATTTATCGGTACAGCTGACTGGCGCGCGATTGTCTTGGCATTCGTCTGTGTATTAGCAGCCTTTGCTGTATACTACCCGTTCATTACAAAATACGATAAAGAATTGTTATTAGAAGAACAAGCTCGTGAAGCGGCTGCCGAAGCTGATGAAGAGGATTTCTTTGCTTTCTAAAAACAATGATTGAATAGCATAAATAAAAAGGTGATTGCCACGCGCACTCACCTTTTTTCGTCATTATTTTAATCATTATTCGCCATTACACCAACCAAAGGATGTGGGGTGTATAGCGCTTCTAGATAGTGGATATCGTCAACGGATAATTTCAAGTCAACAGCAGCTACTGCACCATCGATATGGTGGACTTTGGTCGCACCTACTACTGGAGAAGTGACTTTGGTCAACAACCAAGCCAGGGAAACTTCTGTCATAGTGACTTGATGTTTTTCCGCTATTTCGTTGACACGGCGGATAATCTCTTGGTCTTGGTCGGCTGTATCCTGATACTTATGCTTGGCAAATTCATCTAGTCGCATGCGCTGACTATTGTTGTCTTCCGGAAGTCTAGATAAGCGACCAGAGGCTAGAGCCGAGTAAGGGGTAAGTGCAATGTTATTTTCATTGGCAAACCGGTTCATTTCTCGTTCTTCTTCCCTAAAAATCAAATTGTAATGCCCTTGAATTGAAATAAATTCACTTAGGTTATTGGCACGGGCGTAAGCATTTGCTGTAGCAATTTGATAGGCATAGGCGTTAGAAATACCTATATATCGTGTCTTGCCAGCCTTCACCATAGCGTGCAAAGCCTTCATAATTTCTGGCATAGGGGTATGGTAGTCCCACATATGGTAAATATAGAGATCAACATAATCCATGCCTAGGTTATTTAAACTCGTATCCAGTGACTGTTCAATATGGTCATGGGCGGTAACCTGCTTGTTGCGTTCCTCTTCAGTTCGGGGAAGGAATTTGGTAGCAACTACTATATCTTCACGTTTAGTTAATTGTTTCAGTGCTTGTCCAAGGTACTGCTCACTTGTGCCAGCTTGATAGGCAAGAGCTGTGTCAAAAAAATTAATCCCCTGGTCTAAGGCATGGCCAATAATAGCAGAAGTGGCTTCTTGGTCTAAAGTCCAGGCATGCATGCCTTTGACAGGGTCACCAAAACCCATACAGCCTAGACAGATTCGTGAAGCAGACAAATCTGAATTGCCTAATTGTACATATTCCATCAGATTCAGCTCCTCATTGTGGCTAGATTAAATTAAAATGTTTGAATGCATTGTATAAGCCATCGTCTTCAGCAGCATCAGTAATATAGTCAGCAGCTGCCTTAATTTCGTCGCCACCATTCCCCATTGCGACACCAGTGCCACAAATATTGAACATAGGGATATCAATTTTGGCATCACCAAAGGCAAAGGTATCTTTCGGGTCAACATTTTCATGAGCTAATAAATCTTTAATAGCTGTTTCTTTTGTAATATTAGCCAGGGCGACATCCCCGAATAAGGCATGCTCCCCGCGACCACCCCATGTACCTACTTGATAATCATTGAAGTATTCTTTGGCATCTAAGTAATCTTGGTAAGATTCAAGTACGAAGGAAATCTTATTGATATCATCCCGATATAAATCTTCACCAAAGATCATTTCTGGGAAAACGGATTCAACGGATGCGTCATCAGCATTGTCTTTACCCTTATATGCCACATAATCTTTTACAGTTTGGCGACCGCGTTCTCTGAAGTTTTTAGACCCATATAAGCCAGAATTTGCTTCTAGGTAGAACTCTAAATTGCGGTCTAAAAGCCAGTCGACGATTTTCCGTGTTTCGTTGCCAGTTAAATGTTTGTGGTAAATGACTTCTTCAGCCACCTCAATATAATTCCCATTACCACCAACATAGCCGTCAAAACCGATATCTAAAATTTCTTGATACATTTCAGCCTTTGATCGACCAGTAACTGTGAATACCTTATGTCCGTTCGCTTGGGCTTGATGGATAGCCTCAACAGCTGAAGCTGGCAAGACATTTTCATAAGAAACTAATGTACCATCCACGTCTAGAAAAATATACTTACTTGTCATTGATCATTCTCCTTGTTCAATCCGTTATTAAAGCGTTTTCAATACAATCATATAATACCGAATGTTAAGAATATTTGTCAAATTGTATGGTTCTAATTATTTAAGTCAGTATCAGTTGAAAAAGAAACCGGTAACATGATATATTACTTCTAATAAGGAAAGTGTTGGGGGTGGCAGTGTGTAAATCGTTCGGATATTTAATAATAATGCAGTATTAGCGATAGATGAAGAGGGCGATGAAGTGGTCGCTATGGGAAAAGGCTTGGGTTTTAGTCAACATGTAGGGAATTCTATTGATGCGTCAAAGATTGAAAAAATATTCAAAGAAAATGCGGTAGATATCCCGGTTGAAGAACTATTTGTCACCTTGTCCACGCCTGAAATCGATAGCTTGTTAGCAATCATTGATTTAGCCACAAGCCGTCTCAAGGAGAAATACCAAGCAAACCTCTATATCACCTTGGCAGACCATATTCATTTTGCAGTGGAAAGGTTTGAAAAAGGTATGGTGATTACAAATCCACTAGCTTGGAATGTCCGTCGTCTTTTTCCAGATGAGCATCAAATAGGCCTACAAGCACTCGACATTATTCAAGAGCAATTGGGTGTGCGACTACCGGATGATGAGGCTGCTTCAATTGCTTTGCATTTGGTGAATGCACGAATGAATCAAGGTGAGATGAGCGAAACAATGGAAGTCGTCAAAATTGTACACGGTATTTTAGAGGTAGTCCGGCTCTACTTCGGCCAAAAATTTAATACCGAATCCATTGCCTACAACCGTTTTATGACACATTTACAGTATTTTGCTATGCGGGTGACTCAAGGCGAGGCACAAAATGGATCAGGCCAATTTTTATACGATCAGGTAAAGGAAAACTACCCTAAAGCCATGGCATGTGCGGAAAAAATTGATGATTACATTTACCATCAATATGCCTACCGCATTACAGCTGAAGAAAAATCTTACTTAGCTATTCACGTCAATCGATTAATTGAATCAAATTAACTTCTAAATGAAGTAGTTGCATTTTTAAGTAAGCCATGATAGACTACTAATTGTATTAAGCGCTTACACAAAAATAGAATAATTTACTTTCCAGTATGGATTGTTACTGATAAGCAGGCAAAACCTAAATGGAAACATGGTAGAGAGGGGACGAACTCTTTCTTTTCACTATGTTTTTGTTTAGGTTTTTTTGTGTCAAAAATGAAAAGAGGAGTTAGCTATGGCAATAAAAAACTATGAAGATTTAGCCAAGAACATTGTTAAAAATGTCGGTGGTGAGGAAAATGTTGATAATTTAAGGCATTGTATCACGCGGTTGCGGTTCAATTTAAAGGATGAGTCTAAGGCGGATACCGATACCATCAAGCAATTAGATGGGGTTGTTACTGTGATGAAGGCATCCGGTCAATACCAAGTCGTGATTGGGAATGAAGTTGCGAATGTTTATGATGCGATTGTTGACACCACAAATATTGGTGGAGACGAATCTGGTGGGAATAATGAACCTGAGGAAGATGACCGCAGGCTAGCTGATAAGGCCATTGACTTTATATCAGGTGTTTTTCAACCCTTCTTGATGCCTCTTGCGGCAACAGGGATGATTAAAGGGATAGTTGCTATTTTAGGAACGATGGGCTTAAGCGCAGATAACAGTGGTTTATACCTCCTACTACAGGTTGCAGGGGATGGGTTCTTCCAATATCTACCAGTGATGGTGGCATTGACAACAGCTAGAAAGTTGAAGATGAATGTCTTTACAGCATTAGCGATTGCGGTAGCTTTCTTACATCCGGCGCTTTCAAACTCCATGACAAATGACGTCCTATATACCTTGTTTGAGGGAACACCGTTTGCTTCAGACATTTATTCTACAGTCTTTGGTTTACCAGTGATTCTACCAGCAAATGGTTATTTCTCAGCAATCATTCCAATCATTGTAGCAGTTTGGTTAGGTTCACGTCTTGAAAAATGGTTTAAGAAACGCATCCCATCAACCGTGAATTCCTTCTTAACACCATTCTTTACAATTATCATCGCTGTACCCATTGCTTTAATGGTAGTTGGTCCAGTAGCCACCTGGGCAGCAAGCTTAATCGGTGTGTTTTTTACTTGGTTACAAGGAGTATCACCATTAGTATTTGGTGCTTTACTTGCGGCATCATGGCAATTACTTGTTATCTTTGGTTTACATTGGGGGATTATCCCAATTACCTACTTATTGTTAGCAGAAACCGGCTTAAACCCGCTTGGACCACTTATGCAAATCTCAACATTTGGTGTCTTGGGTGTCCTACTAGCTATGTTGATCAAGGGTAATGAGAAAAAACTAAAAGATATTGCTATTCCGGGTGCTATTTCAACCCTATTTGGGGTAACTGAACCAGTAATTTATGGGATCATGATTCCATTAAGACGCCCATTTGTTTATGCTGTAATTGCCAATATCTTTGCCGGTGCATACGCTGGTGCAACTGCCACTGTAGCCTACCGGACTGGTGGTTTAGGTATTTTTAGTTTAATGAATATGATTGATAATGAGGGGAACTTAGGTGCTAACTTCTGGAACGTGGTCATTTCTTATGCTATTGCAGTGGCCATTGGATTTATCCTACAAATGGTTTTCCCAGTTAATCGTCTAGATGAAGAATTACCAGCTGAAGCCCTTGCGACTGAATCTTCTAAAAATGAAACAGTTACGACTCAAGGAGAGGTTTCAGATGCTGAAATGGCGGCATCTGCCAAGGAAGAAATCATTGCAAGCCCATTGGTAGGAGATACTTTACCATTGAATGAAGTTGCTGATGAGGTATTTGCTAGTGGTGCCTTAGGCAAAGGGTTAGCGATTCAACCAAGCGAAGGGAAAGTTCTTGCACCAGCCAACGGAACAGTTTCTGTACTTTTTCCAACGGGACATGCAGTCGGCATTACAACGGATACTGGGGTAGAGATATTGATTCATATTGGCTTGGATACAGTGGATCTGGATGGTCGCGGTTATACTAGCCACGTTGAAAAAGGCCAAAAAGTAGCTGCGGGAGATTTGCTTATCGACTTTGAAATCGATACCATTAATGAGGCTGGTTATGATACGATTACGCCGGTAATAGTGACCAATACGGATAACTATACTGATGTATTAACGACCACAGAGTCTGCCGTTGCCGAAAATGATTACCTATTTACAATTGTCAAGTAAGAGAAAAGGAGAATGAATATGTCTAGAAAATTACCTGAAGGATTCTTATGGGGTGGCGCTACTGCTGCAAACCAATTAGAAGGTGGTTACCTTGAGGGCGGTAAAGGGTTAACGAGTGTTGACTTAATTCCGCATGGACCACAACGTCATGCGGTGACTGCTGGTGAATTGCATTATTCTGAAGTCGCTGAAGGTTCACATTTCCCTTCTCATGAAGCGATTGATTTCTACCACCATTACAAAGAAGATATTGCCTTATTTGCTGAAATGGGGATGAAATCTTATCGTTTCTCAATGGCTTGGTCTAGAATCTTCCCAACAGGTTTTGAAGCTGAACCAAATGAAGAAGGATTAAAATTCTACGAAGACGTGATCGATGAACTATTGAAATATGGTATTGAACCTGTGGTAACCATTAACCATTTTGATGTACCAAAAACATTAATCGATGAATTGGGTTCTTGGCGTGACCGCAAAATGGTAGATTTATTCGTCAACTATGCAACAGCCTTATTCAACCGCTTTAAAGGTAAAGTGAAATACTGGATTTCTTTCAATGAAATCAACATGTTGTTACATTTACCATTCATGGGTGCAGGTATTTATTTAGGTGATTTAAATGAAGCTGAGCGCACACAGGTATTGTATACAGCAGCGCATCATGAGCTATTAGCGAGTGCCAAGATTACGAAAGTGCTTCGTGAAATCGATCCAGAAGCAAAAATGGGGTCAATGTTGGCTGCTGGAGAATACTATCCATATTCAGCCAATCCAGAAGATGTTTGGGCTGCAAACTTAAGTAACCGTGATAACTACTTCTTCATTGATGTACAAGCTGGTGGAGAATACCCAGAATGGGCTAAGATTATGTTTGAAAATGAAGGCATCGATATCGGCATCACCGAAGAAGATGAGGAAATTCTACGTGAAAACACTGTAGACTACATTACCTTCTCATACTACTCAAGTCGTGTTTCTAAAGGTCAAATTGCTGAAGACGATATTGTGACAGGAAATGCCTTCTCAGGTGTTAAAAACCCATACTTAGAAGAATCTGAATGGGGTTGGGCAATTGACCCATTAGGCTTACGTACAACAATGAATGCACTTTGGGATCGTTACCGCAAACCATTATTTATCGTTGAGAATGGTTTAGGTGCTAAAGATACAGTGGAAGTGGATGGATCAATTAATGATGACTACCGAATTGAATATCTAAAAGCACATATCAATAGCTTTATGGATGCAGTTGAAGAAGATGGTATTCCATTATGGGGATACACACCTTGGGGTATCATCGACTTAGTTTCAGCTGGTACGGGTGAAATGTCTAAACGTTACGGCCTAATCTATGTTGACCGCCAAGACGATGGGTCAGGAGATCTACACCGTGCCAAGAAAAAATCATTTGACTGGTACAGAGAAGTCATCGAAACAAACGGACAAGCAGCACGTGAGTAAAAAACTTATTTCGATAACAAAGATGGGAAGGCTGGGACAAATATGTCTCGCCTTCCTTTAATGTTTTTTAGCAAATTCAGGATTTTATTTTTATAAGGGTACAATGTTTTTTAATGGTTATCATTTTACAAGAAAGCGTTTCAATGATAAGATGATGGTGTAAATAAATTGAATGAAACAACAAAAGAATGGAGCGAAGAGTAGAATGAGTCAATATAGATTTCCAGATGGTTTCTTATGGGGCGGGGCTGCCGCTGCCAACCAATTTGAAGGTGCCTTTGATAAGGATGGTAAAGGTTTATCTGTTCAAGACGTTACACCGGATGGTGGAATGGGCAAAATTACAGATGGTCCAACAGAAGATAACTTGAAGTTAGTGGGGATTGACTTCTATAACCGTTATAAAGAAGATGTGGCTTTATTCGCTGAAATGGGCTTTAAAGTTTTCCGTACATCTATTGCTTGGTCGCGTATTTTTCCGAATGGCGATGATGCTGAACCAAATGAGGCTGGACTACAATTCTATGATGACTTATTCGATGAGCTCCATAAATATGGGATCGAACCCTTGGTAACTTTATCTCATTATGAAACACCTTTAAATTTAACCAAGAAATATAACGGCTGGACTAACCGCAAATTAATAGGTTTCTTTGAAAAATATGCTGAAACTGTTTTTACTCGTTATAAAGACAAAGTAAAATACTGGTTAACCTTTAACGAAGTGAATTCTGTATTACATGCACCATTTATGTCTGGAGGAATTGGTACACCGCCGGAAGAATTGTCACAGCAAGACCTATATCAAGCAGTTCACCATGAATTAGTGGCATCAGCTTCAGTAACGAAGATTGCCCATGAAATCAATCCTGATTTCCAAGTAGGCTGCATGGTTTTAGCGATGCCAACATATCCAATTACACCAAATCCGGATGATGTAATGGCCGCACACTTAGCAGAAAACCAAAACTTCTTGTTCTCAGATATTCATGCCCGCGGTGAGTATCCTGCATATATTAATCGTTATTTCGCAGAAAATGATATCGACATTCAGTTTGCTGATGGCGATAAAGAAGTGATGAAAGAAAATACAGTGGATTTCATTTCCTTCTCTTACTACATGTCAGTTGCTGAAAGTGCGACACCAGAGAAATATGAAGCCGGTGAAGGAAACATTATGGGTGGTATTCCCAATCCTTACCTTGAAGCATCAGAGTGGGGTTGGCAAGTAGACCCAGTTGGTTTACGCTTAGTGTTAAATCAATTCTATGACCGTTACCAATTACCATTATTTATAGTAGAAAATGGTTTAGGTGCTAAAGACGTCTTAGTAGATGGTCCGAACGGTGAGAAAACGGTTGAAGACGATTACCGTATCAAGTATATGAATGACCACTTAGCTCAGGTTGGTGAAGCCTTATTAGACGGTGTGGATATTATGGGTTACACAAGTTGGGGCTGTATTGACTTGGTGTCAGCATCGACTGCTCAAATGTCTAAACGTTATGGTTTTATTTATGTGGACCGTAATGATGACGGTACAGGTAGCTTAAACCGTTATAAGAAGAAATCATTTGCTTGGTATAAAGATGTGATTGCTACAAACGGTGGTAATTTAAAATAATCAAACCATAAACGCTGCTGGTCGTGGAAAACGGCTAGCAGCTTTTTTAGTATGTCATTATTCTGGGAAAATTTGCTGAATTGACTTTTTAACCCGAAAACACTTGAATAGTGGGCATTTGTCATCTGGAGCGATATCGAGATAAATTGGACTTTTCTTCGTGAAACATTATATAATGCTAGCAATTGTGCACCTTAAATGACCGTCATTGGTAAAGCAGGATAAGATTTGGAGAGTTGATAATGAATAAACGCGATGTAAACCGTAAAGGGACGCAAGACGACCGTTCTTTTCGAAATATCTATAAAATCGAATTGAGTGGTCTACTCGGTAATAACTATGATGAATTAGATGACAATAATTTGAAAATCAGTATTAAGAGTATCCCTATAAAAATTCTTGTAACTTTAATTGTCGCAATTATTTCTTTCTTTATTTTTAGGGATGGGATGTGGAGTTCGGATATGGAGACGGCATCATTGTCTAGCTTGGCCTTTATTGGGTCAACAATCATAGTTTCTTATATCGTGAGTATTTTGATTGATCTTTTATTGGGGCGAAAGAGAAAGTCAAAATAGGAGAATAAAAAGCCTACACCGCTGGCGCCTATGTGGTATTACCTGCTCTGACAAGAAACAGAAGGTTTATTCTTTAAAAATATGATAAATTAGTTAAATGTTACAGAAATATTACAAAAAATAAGGTACAATAAAATAAAGCTTTTTAGCGAATATAAACTTGAGGGGAGAGAATTGAATGAAGAAAGTTTCTATGTGGGTATTAGGAGCAATCTTAGCAGTATTAATAGTGGGATATGGGGTAGGCGTGTATTATTATCAATCACACTTCTTGCCTGCAACCACTATTTCTAGTGTGAATGTGAGTGGTATGACCAAGGCTGACGCGGAAGCGGCGGTGGCTAAAGCCAATAGTGAACGCACTATGACGATTACAGACCAAGGCCAAGAAATCACCACGATGAATTTACAAGAGGCCGGCTTCAAACCAGCAGAAAATGAAGCTTTTGATGATATTCTAAAGCAACAATCGACCTTCACTTGGCCAGTAGACTTCGTGAGCAATGCTTTAAAATCTATTGAAGCAAACGAAAGCAATGATTGGACTGTTGACCAGGAAAGTTTTAACACTTACTTTGACAAGTTGAACATTGACCAAGAAGGTAGTAAACCATCTACCAATGCACAAGTAGTCATCAACGACGAAACAAAGGCTGTTGAAGTGGTGCCAGAAACACAAGGTGATCAAGTGACATCAGAATCAATGGCGGATGCTATTTTATCAGAAGTGAAGTTAGGAACAGATACTTTAGATATCACGGATGCCTATGTTAAACCAAGTGTAACAAGTGATTCTGAAGAAATTCAAAAGGCCAAAGCTGAATTAGAAGGCATCTTATCAGCTAAAATTGGTATGCAGATTGAAGACGAAGTTGTGAATATTCCAAGTGAAAAATTAGCTGCTTGGGTAAGTACAGATGACCAAGGTAAGGTCCAAGTGGATGAAGCCGCAATTGATCAATACTTATATGAGTGGAATGTTGAGAACGCTGGGCTAAACCAAGATCACAAATTCCAGTCTACTGCGTCTGGTGAAGTGACTGTTACATCGGGTATTTATGGTTGGTATATTGAACGTGAAATGACGACGGAATTAGTTGCTGAAGCAGTGCTTGCGGGAGAAGACACTGTAATCGAACCAAATATTTGGGGAGGCGGTTATAACCAAGATAACTTCTTTGGTAGCTCATATATTGAGGTAGATTTAAGCAAACAAAAGATGTTTGTTTATATTGATGGGGAACAAAAAATTGCGACAGATATTGTAAGTGGGAATACTGGTACTGACACGGTTCCAGGAGCTTATGAGATTTGGAATATGGAGAATCCATCTGTCTTGAAGGGGTACAATCCGAGAACCCAACGCGATTACGCTCAACCAGTAGATTATTGGATGGCCTTTGACTTCACTGGTCAAGGTATCCATGATGCTAACTGGCAATCAAGCTTTGGTGGAGATGCTTATCAACAAAATGGTTCGCTAGGTTGTATTAATACACCACCGAAAACCATGGCTGAAGTTTATGACTTAGCATATGTTGGTTTACCAGTAATTGTTTTCTAACCTAACATTAATAGAACAAGCTATGTGAATATGGCAAGAGGTCGAGGATTGATTTTCTCGACCTTTTTGCTATTTTATAGGCAGTTATATAACAGAAATAATTTAAAAGTATAACAGTATAATGTGCTAGACATCAGTCAATAATGCTGTTAATATGATACAGGATATATATGAGAAGGTGAAAAAGTAAATGATAGCATTTAAGCAAGTATCGAAAACATTCATC
The DNA here is from genome assembly GCA_041223225.1 of Aerococcaceae bacterium 50-4. Lineage (GTDB taxonomy): Bacteria > Bacillota > Bacilli > Lactobacillales > Aerococcaceae > Aerococcus. Next base: position 224,413 of record JBCLPQ010000003.1, on the reverse strand, counting down.
AATGGTCAAAATAGTATACAAGCATTGGATAAAGTGTCATTAGATATCCAAGATAGGGAGATATTTGGCTTAGTTGGTGAAAGTGGTGCTGGAAAATCAACTTTATTACGGTTTATTAATGCCCTAGAAAAGCCTAGTTCGGGACAAGTAGTGGTGGACGATGTCCTAGTGAACGGTTTGTCTGGAAAAGATCTGCGGGATTTTCGAAAAGAAATCAGTATGGTCTTTCAACAATTCAATTTATTAAATAATAAAACTGTCGCAGAAAATGTGGCACTCCCCTTAAGTCTACATCACTATGAAAACCCTTTAACTGTAGAAGAAGTACTCGAGTTTGTTGGTTTAGCGGATAAAATGAATCACTATCCCAGTCAACTTTCAGGCGGTCAAAAACAACGGGTAGGGATAGCTCGCGCTTTGATTACCCGACCGAAAATTTTATTGGCAGATGAGCCGACCTCAGCTTTGGATACCAGGACAACAGGGGAAATTGTGAAAGTTTTGAGGGCAGCGCATGAGGCTTATCCGATGACTATGATTGTGGTGACGCATGAACTCGATGTTATCAAGGCTTTATGTCAGCGGGCAGCAATTTTAGAAAATAGGGAAGTCAGACAAGTTGTACCGGTTAAGACAGCGATAGACCAAATGTCCGATACTGATCATTCTTATGCGGACCATGTATTGGAGGTGCTTGGCAATCATGAATAACCTACAAGAATATGGCCAACGGGTAACAGAATTTTTACCAGATATCATTGAAAGTCTGGGGGAAACTGGGATTATGATGGGGTTTGCCATGGTAGCTGCTATCATTTTAGGCTTACCATTGGGAACTATTTTATTTTTAACCAATGAAGGAAATCCTAGAGACAACAAACTGGTTTATCAAATATTATCTTTTGTGGTGAATATTATCCGGTCATTTCCCTTTTTATTATTGGTGGTCTCTATGCAACCACTTATTAGGGCGACATATGGTCGAGCAACTGGAGATCCCGTGGCTGCATCATTCCCCATGATGGTCATTGCGATTGCTTTATATGCCCGTTTCGTTGAGCAGTCTTTAATGGATGTAGACCGCGGTGTCTTAGAAACTGCGGATGCTCTAGGCGCTGATACTTGGCAATTGGTGACGAAATTCCTATTTGTAGAAGCCAAGTCATCCTTAATTATCGGTTATACTACAGCCTTTGTGTCTTTTATTTCTTATTCAACGATTATGGGAGTTGTCGGCGGTGGCGGTATCGGAGATTTTGCCATTAGATACGGCTATCAACGTTATGAAACTGACATGATGTATACGGCAATTGTCCTGATTATTGTCATTGTACAAGTTTGCCAATGGCTTGGATTAAAGTTAGCGAAAAAAGTCGACCACCGCTAAGTTGGTTGAACTTTGACGCATACATATTCATGAAAAATAGACGCCTCTTGTATTAAGTTGGCGTCAGCTTAAAATATGGGCATCTTTTTTTACAAAAAAATTTGGAGGTAAGGTTTATGAAGAAAGGTTTATTGTTTACAGGGGTACTATCAGCAGGATTGTTACTTGCGGCATGTGGAAATGGGAGCGAATCTACTGAATCAACAGGTTCAGGTGAAGATACAGTCATCAAAGTGGCGTCTCATACTACACCAATGACAGATATTGTGGAATTAGCGGCTGAAGTAGTGGCAGAACCCTACACAATTGAATTGGTGGAAGTATCAGATAATATTCAATACAATGAGGCGGTCTTAAATGATGAAGCAGATGCCTCATTTGCCCAACACGAACCATTTATGGCAGTTTTCAATGAAGAACGTGATGGCGATTTAGTTGCTATCCAACCAATTTATAATGCGATCGTTGGTTTCTATGCACCTGATTATGACAGTGTTGAGGATATCGAAGATGGCGCAGAAGTGGCTATTCCAAGCGATATGACCAATGAAGCGCGTGCATTGCATATTTTAGATGCGCAAGGGTTGATAGATGTCCCAGATGAAACATTTGTAACGGTGGACGATATTACAAAAAACGAGAAGAATTTAACTTTTACTCACGTGGACTTGTTAAATTTAAATGCATCTTATGAAGATGGGGTAGATTTAGTTTTCAACTATCCAACTTACATTTCTGAGATTGGCTTAACGCCAGCGGATGCTCTTTTCCTAGAAGAGGATGAAACAAACCGTTTTGCCCTACAAGTTGTAACCCGCGAAGGCAATGCAGATTCGGATAAAATTCAAGCTCTGAAAGAGGCCTTTACTTCTCAAGAAGTGTACGATTTCTTAGATGAATTAGCAACAAATGGACACTTAGAACCAGCATTTGAAAATCCATCAGCAGAATAATATTGAACATTAAATATGTTTAGACTAGGTATGATCATGATTTGGTCATACCTATTTTTTTATGATGCTTAACCTTCCCAATAAACACAATAATTGTATTTGGGTTTACTTTTGTTCATTCATCGATTTACCACTTGTATATCAGACATGATAGCGATTAACGATTAGACAAAAATATATATTTGCTGGAAAGCTAGACAGGTCAAGTGGTTCTGCACTTTTACCAGGATTCATTTCTCAAGTAATAGATGCAGCAGAGGCAAGTCTATACAGGCAGTAATATTGAAGGGTTCACTTGGGATTTGTTAAATTGACTGCAAGTAAAAGTTGTAAACCAATTTTATATATCAATGCATTGATGAGTAGAGTAGTTATCTTGGCAATCCACAGCGAGTCTGAATTTGGTGGAATCAGATGTTTACCGATAATGAAAATGAGCTCTGAGTATTTAACCAGTAAAAGCTGGTTAAACGGGTGGGACCGTTAGCTCTTTCAGTACTGATAATATTTACTGGATAAGATATTGCTTGTGAGGGCAATTTGAATAAGGGTGGCACCGCGGTCGTAAAAATCGCCCCTCCTTAATAGACAGGCTTGTTTATTAAGGAGGGATTTTGTTTTTCAGAAAAGAGTATATATCAAGCTGATACAACACACCAAGAAAGAGGGAAAGGTATGACAAAAGTTACGTTAATTGTTGGGGCAAATTCATTATCTTCGCGACTAAATGGTTTGGTGGCGTATGCCCAGCAAATGTTATTCGAATATAAGATTCAAACACAAGTGATTCAGGTTCATATGTTGCCAGCGGGTGCTTTAATGACAGCAGATTATACTGATAAAAGGCTTCAAGCAGTCAACCAACAAGTATTGAATTCAGATGGGGTCCTAGTATTTACCCCTATTTTCCAAGGGAGTTTTTCGGGCATATTAAAGGCTTACTTGGATGTACTTCCACAAAAAGCACTACAGAATAAGGTAGTTTATGCCTTAGGGTTGGGCGGGTCAAAACACCACTTATTAGCCCTGCAATATGCCTTGGAGCCTGTCTTAAAAGAATTGGGGGCAGAAGTTCTATTACAGTCAACCTTTGCAAGTCAAGATCAAGTCATTAAAGCAGATAGAGACTTTACTGTCAGCGAAAGTGTCACAAATAGAATCGACGAACAGCTTTATCGATTGACAAGCCTAATGGGTCATGAAGTCATTAAAGAAGCATCTAGCTTGGAAAAGGTCGGATTCGAATAGTCACAAAAGAAGGTGACCTATAGTAGTTAAGAAAAACTAGGGCTACAACCCTTAAAATAGAAAAAGAACCGATACTACCAATGTTGGCAGTATCGGTTCTTAACTGGGTATATGCTATGATTATTTGATAAGGTCTTGGATAGCAGTATATGGTTTGTCTTGTGATTCTGCTACACCTTCATGTGTTAAGTGGCCTTGATATGTGTTAATACCAGTTAGAATGGTATTGCTTGCTTTCGCAGCTGCTTCCACACCTTTATTAATGATTTGGCTAGCAAAATTCATTGTAGCATTTGTTAATGCTAAGGTTGAAGTACGTGGTACTGCTCCTGGAATATTCGCAACTGTATAGTGGATGATACCATGTTTTACGTAGACAGGGGCTTGGTGTGTAGTTGGATGTGTAGTTTCAAAGTTACCACCTTGATCCACTGCGATATCTACTAACACAGAACCTTCTTTCATAGTTTTGACCATTTCTTCCGTGACTAATACCGGTGCTCTACGTCCAGTCACTAATACAGAACCTACGACTACATCAGCCGTTTGAATGACATTACGAATGTTTGCTTCGTTAGACATTAGTGTAGTCACTTTACCATCTAGTAGTTCTTCTAATTCAGCAAGACGGGCAGTGTTCACATCTAAAATAGTGACATCAGCACCCATACCAACAGCTAATTTGGCAGCGTTAAAGCCAACTGTTCCTCCACCAATAATAACTACATGACCAGATGCCACGCCGGGTACCCCAGCTAGTAAGATACCAGAACCACCGTTTTGTTTTTCTAGGTATTGAGCACCGATTTGAATAGCCATACGTCCAGCCACTTCAGACATTGGTGTTAATAAGGGTAGACCACCATTTTCTTCCATGGTCTCATAGGCGATAGCTGTGACTTTATGAGCTAATAAAGCATCCGTTAAATCATTTTCTGGTGCTAAGTGGAAGTAAGCAAAAAGAATTAAACCTTCATGGAAGTAGTCAAATTCAGAAGCTAAAGGTTCTTTTACTTTGATCACCATTTCAGAAGCCCAGACACTTGCAGGGTCCTCTGTTAATTGCGCACCAGCAGCCACATATTCTTCGTTAGTGAAGCCAGATCCGTTACCAGCATCCGTCTCTACAAATACTGTATGTCCATTATTTACTAGCGTTTTTACATTATCAGGTGTTAAACCGACACGGTCTTCTTGTGCCTTGATTTCTTTCGGTATACCGATTTGCATTTAAACAGCCTTCTTTCTACTTATATTATTCTCTTCATAAAATACTATAACATAAAAGAGCAAAGGGCCAAATTATCCACGGTTATTCGTCATCAGACGAGTAACTTGTCGCCAAATCATCATAAAAAGAAAGATAATGCCGAAATATCCGGCAATTACATATACGATATTCACCAGTTGATTAAATGGTAGGAATAGCCCAATGCCGGTTGCAACCAAACCAATTAGCGCAGCAGCAACTTTATTGGCTGTCGTACCATCAGTCGTGACTGAAGTCGTCACATTCCACAACATAGACACAACTGTCGAATAAATAGCTAAGAGAATAATGACGATAAAACCATAAGCTAGGCTGGGATGTAACAGATTAGCGATAGATAGCGTTGGTACCTGAGCACCTGCAACCAGTGAAAAAGCGCCCATAAAGGCAATATACAGGATGAAAATACCCAGGGCATAAATACCCGATGAAAAAAGGGCAGCCAATTTCGTTTCTGATAGCTTATTGGCTTGAACGCCCACTTGAGCAATAAAACCAGCGTTTAAGATGATAATCAAGCCCACATAGTTTAAGGAAGATACCAACCAATTACCGGAAGCAGCTTGAATTTTGCCCGAGGCTACTGCTTCATGAACAAGCGTTGCTGACTGACTTAAGTCTGCGTTATTTGTAAAGGCACTAGCAAGACCTAAAATAATGGCCACTATCGCAATGATTGGGCCGATATTTCCTAAGATGTTTGTAATTTTTTGCATACTTAACATGACTGTTATAGCAGAAATGACATACATAAAAGCTGACCCGATATAAACGGGGACACCGAATTGTTGTTCAATGGTTGCACCGGCACCTGCAACCATCACGGCGTAGGTTAAAAACAAGGTAATCAGGGTAATGTATTTATAAATGCTACCGATTTTATCTCCAGCAAATACCTTAAATACATCGTTTGGACTATCTAAATTTTGTTTACTGGCGAATCCTGCTTGAAAGAAGGAGGCACCTGAAAAGCCCACAGCTAGGAAGCTAGCGATAATCCCTAAAATACCCGTCCATTCATGTGCGACGAAGTATTGCATGATTTCTTGTCCTGTAGCAAATCCTGACCCTATCAAAGTGGCGGTCATAGCACCAGCCATGGTAAAGATCAGCTGCCAATTTGTTTTATTGGACTTTTTGTTTTGTTGATTCATATTCAATCCTTTCACGCCATTCGCTTGAATGGCCATGTTTTTCCTATTCAATATCATAACAAATTTTTTCTTAAACAGTAGATAGAATGACTGAAAAGGTCGTAGATAGGCTAAAGTCTCACTGCCGATTCACTTTGAGATATGATATAATCAACGAGCGAAAGAAGTGATTCGGTTTCGTATACGTGACTTAAACAGTTTTAAAATAGAAAGAAGCGACATAATGACTAACCATATTGTATTATTTGAACCAGAAATTCCAGCCAATACAGGCAATATTGCACGTACTTGTGCAGCAACAGATACCCATTTACATTTAATTGAGCCACTAGGTTTTAAAACAGATGACAAGCACTTAAAACGCGCTGGTCTAGACTATTGGAATGCTGTTGATATTACCTATCATGCTAACCTAGAAGCTTTCATGGCCTATCTAGGTGATAATCCATTATATCTGGTCACAAAATTTGCCAACCATGTCTATTCTGATATAGATTATGGTGCAAACGACCAAGATCAAGATATCTTCTTGATGTTTGGAAAAGAAACTACTGGACTCCCTGAAGAATTTATGCGGGCACATGAAGATCAATGTATTCGCATTCCGATGGATGATACCCATGTTCGGTCATTAAACTTGTCAAACTGCGCTGCATTAGTCATATACGAAGTGCAACGTCAACAAGATTTCAATAAACTAGAGTTAACCCATCATTATGAAAATGACAAATTAGATTAATCAATACTTGGTAAGCATGGTTAGGGCAATAATGTCCTAGCCATGTTTTTTTCATCGAATTAAATGATCGCTTATCATGATTAGCTTTCCTTCAACTAATGGTATAATGAACTTATAATGTAAAACGGTTTCAAAAATGTCTACCTTTTAGGAGGTGCTGATTATGCGGAAGTTTCAATCTTTAAATGAATGGAAAGGGAGCTTACTACGTTTTCCAATGGTGATAGTCCTTGGTGTCATTGCTACAGCACTCGCCATGTATTTGAATCACACACCCTATGATCAGCCAACAATTATGGCTGAAACGGGGATTTATGCAAGTGTGGTCGGCATGCTGGTTGCCATTTTAATACAAGTTGCTTATGAACGCTTTGTAGACAATAAGCGTTTGACGCAGGCTTTAGTTCTGCAAGGAATAGCCGGATTTTTGACTTTGGGCTATTATTTATTGGCAAGCCGAACAAGCGACTTCTTTTCTAGTCATTTATTCACCCGTAGCAATATTGCCATCTGTTTGTTGATTCTGTTGATTATCTGGTTACCCTCGGTCAAAAATGCAGGCTTAGACTTTGCGCAAAGTTTCCGAATTTGGTTTAAATCTTTCTTTATTACAGCGGTTTATACAGGAATTTTAATGTTGGGGATTAGCTTAGTTTTAGGTGGATGGTCTATCCTGATTTCTAATGTAGATGGCGCCTTATATGGGGATATATTTTCCTTACTCGCTTATATCTTATTCCCTGCCTACTTATTGACGCAGCAGTCGGTATTTAAACGACCATTTGTTGAAGAAACGGGCAAGATGACATCTGAGGTCAGCAAATTCTTGGACATCCTTTTAACAAAAATATTTATTCCAATAGTGACGGTCTATACGGTGATTATTTTCATCTATTTCTTCTCAACATTAGGCAATTGGACGGATATCACCATTGAATTTGTGATGGTGTCCTATTTAATTATAGGCTGGATGGTCCTATTCTTAGTTGCTGCGATTGAGCGACCTTTTGTTGTTCGCTTTACTCAAATCTATGCGGTAGCAGTACTGATTGCTTCTGTATTTCAGATTTACCGGTCAGTCATCTATTCCAATGTGTATGGGGTGACCATGAGCCGCTATATGTTGATGTTATTCTGTTCTATTTCAGCTATTGGGGCAATTTTGTATCTGCTAAAGAACCAGTGGCTACCCTTAGTGTTAGCTGTTGGCTTATTTGTGGCTATGACTCCACCGGTTGATGCTATTTCGCTGTCACTTGCTAGCCAAGAAAAAATAGTCACCGACATATTAGCTGATCATCCTGAATTGGTGACTGATGGACAGATAAAATTAACCACAGACAATGTCGCATCTCTGGATGAAACAACTAGTCAAAAAATGAAACAATCGCTACGGTACTTAGATAAATACGATGCTTTAGACAGCGTATCGTCAATTCCAGATGACTTTGATAGCTATCGAGACCTGCGAGCTTTAGATGGCATTGAAACGGATGAAGATTACTATAACAATCAAAATGGTTACAATTTTTCAGCTAGTTTAAATTCGGACAATAACGAGACAATACCTTTCGCCAGTAACGGAGATGGTGAAATCATCTTCTTGAATAGCTATGAGGACACAGAGAACTTTACTGCTTTTGGCAAAGATTTTACGCAAGAACTTAAAGACAGTAACCGTTTGGAAGTGACGGATGTAGAAAGTGGGGAAGTATTACAATTCGACCTATCAGAGCTTGAAGATTTGGGTGAAGATGGCTACGCTAATCTAAGCATGGACCAAGCTAGCTTTAATCAAGAATCGGATCATTATATGGCGACGCTGATTATTCAAAACTTTTCTATCTATTCAGCAACCGGTGAAACAAATGATCGTTCAGGTTCGGGTAATTTTATCTTAATATTGTCAGAAAAATAAATATACACATACGAAAGGTAGTTAGCATATTGTTGGAGAAACAATTACTAACTACCTTTTTACTCGATTAAATGCGTAAGAAAATGACTGCGTTTCACAAAACACTCTAAACACTTACAGTGTTTATTCGGATTTGTTCCAACGTTCATTTCTGAACGATTTGTGTCGCACCCTATAGTTGAGCTCGCTTTGGCAGTCAGGTCTTCACTTCAAACTAGTTTGCGCCACACTTTGTGTGTCACGGCACTAGTTTTCCAGTTTATGAGCGAGTAAGTGCTTTAGCACCTATTCACTCAAATGCGTTAGAAGCTACCTGCCTAGACGCCAAAGCTCACATCCTGCTTTCTAAGTTTGTGTTAATTATTGCTATATGCTATTGTGCTTTGTTTTCTTGCGTGGGAGAATAGGGTAAAATGTCCGCCTAATGTACTTTTGGCTAGGCATTTTTTGCAATATACTACCAGAGTCCGAGTGAAAATAAAGGATTTCTGGTAAAATAGTAATGAAAAATGGAAAATAATGTAATCAAAAATGAGATAGGAAGAAAACAATGCGAAATAATTTTGAATCTAATGATCGAGATATGTATTCCGATGATTCAAATCCCACTTTGTGGCAAAAGTTCCGCAGCTTGTGGCAACGATATCGAATAACAAGGTGGCTGATTTTACTCATCTTAGCTGTTGGATTTGTCTTGGAGTCCTATTTACTGATAGGGGCCAAAACGACTGACGTCAGTGACCTGCCAACAAAATTACAAGTAACAACTGAATTTTATGATCAAAGCGGCGAGTATGCTGGTGAAATCTCCAATGATGCCGGGACGTATGTAGCACTTGAGGACATTTCTACGAATATCCAAGATGCGGTTATTTCAACCGAAGATAAGCGATTTTATGACCATCAGGGTTTTGACCCAATTGGTATTGCACGTGCAGCTTTTGGTTATGTCACTAGTGGACAGATTGTTGGTGGTGGGTCAACGATTACCCAACAATTAGTGAAGAATGCCTTTTTAGATAATGACCAATCGCTAATGCGTAAGCTAAAAGAGTTGTTCTTAGCATTTGAAATCGAGAAAAACTATACAAAAGAAGAAATTTTGGAAATGTATTTAAATAATGCCTATTTCGGAAATGGTGCTTACGGGGTGGAAGATGCCAGCTTGAAATACTTTGGTGTCCCAGCATCTGATGTGACCGTCGACAATGCAGCGGTTATTGCTGGTGCCTTAAAAGGGCCAACTATTTATAACCCAGTTGATGATTATGAAGCGACTGCGGAACGTCGGAATATCATTTTACAATTAATGGCTGATAATGAATTCCTTACCCAAGAAGAAGCGGACATAGCGATTAATACTGAATTGGTACAGATGAACAATGATACCTCTAGTGATGCTTACGCATATCCTTATTACTTTGATGCTGTTATCAATGAGGCAATTGAGAAATTTGGCATCTCAGAAGAAGATATCATGAACGGTAACTACAAAATTTATACAAATCTGAACCAGACTTATCAAACTGAACTAGAAGCCACTTATGAAAATACTGCCTTATTCCCAACTTCACCATCTGGAGAAGTGGCGCAGTCGGCTTCTGTAGTGATGGAACCGACAACTGGTGGTGTAATGGCATCGGTTGGTGGTACTGGTGAATATTCATTCCGTGGCTTTAACCGAGCAACACAAATTTCACGAAGCCCAGCCTCAACCATTAAACCCTTACTAGTCTACGCCCCTGCCTTGGAAAATGGCTATACTGCCCAATCTGTCATTCCAGATGAAGTTCAATCTTATGGTGAAGATGACTATACGCCAGAAAACTGGAACTATGAATCAGTAGGAGAAATTCTTTTATGGGATGCGGTTGCTAAATCAAAAAATACATCAGCGGTTTGGTTGATGAATGAACTTGGCGTCAATACCGCAGTATCTAAATTGGATGACTTTGGTATTCCTTACGGTGAAGGAGATAAAAATCTAAGTTTAGCCCTAGGTGGGTTTACAGATGGTGGTGCCTCACCGCTTCAAATGGCTTCTGCATACTCTGCTTTCGCTAATGGTGGTGTTCGGTCTGAAGGGCAGTACATTACGCGAATCGAAGACCAACAAGGTAACATTGTTGTAGAAGAGCAAGAACCGGCACAAAACCAAGCCGTGAGTGCAGAGGTAGCGGACGAAATGACCTCTATCTTGATGTCGGTTTATGATGAAGGTGGAACTGGAGCTTCCATGGAACCTGCCGGCTATGAAATTGCAGGTAAGACTGGTTCAGCCGAATCAGCAAACTTTACTTCAGGTAATAAAGATGAGTGGGATATTGCTTATACACCGGATGTTGTTGTTGCCACTTGGTTTGGTTTTGATGAAACAAGTGACGAAAATTATCTGTGGTATGGGTCAGCTGGCTCTTCTAAAACGGCCTACACTGATATCCTAGATGGTATTTTAAATGCCAGTCCGGGTACAGAATTTACGGTGCAATCTGCTTATGACGAATACAACCAAATTCAATCTGAACAAGAAGCAGCATCATCGTCTTCATCGTCTGAAGAAGATTCTTCAAATAACGAATCAGAGGGCGGATCAGTATTTGATTCAGTTCAGGAATTCTTCCAAGGGTTATTTGGTGGACAATAGGCTACCCTTTTGACTTTCAATGAATCTGAAAGAATGTTATATTGGAAAATGTAGCTGAAAACAGGTCAAAATGACCAAGAACATTTTTTGAGGAGTGAAAACTTTGGCAAATATTTACGATACAATTAATCAATTAGAACGTGATATCCGTGAAGAAGCAGCTTACAAAGATTTAGTAGCAGCTGTTGAAGCGTTAAAAAATGATAAAGAAGCATTCGATATTTACACTGAATTCCGTGCATTACAATCAAGCTTCCAATTTAAAGCCCAATTAGGCCAAGAAATTACTGAAGAAGATGAAAAAAATGCTAACGAATTACAAGAAAAATTAGCTAACAATGAAGTGATTTCTAGCTTGATGGACAAAGAACGTGCTTTAAACACTTTAGTTGAAGACATTAACAAAGGTGTTTCTGGTCCAATCAATGAAGTTTACCAATCATTAGCAGAACAAGCTGAAGAACAAACTGAAGCTTAATTCAATAGCTAAGACAAAAGTCGAATAATTACTGCAATTAAAAGGCGTGCGATATTGATATCGTACGCCTTTTTTTATTCATTTTATAATCTTTAAAATCCCTTAAGACAGCGTCATCTTTCACAAGTTGAAACATGGTATGTTAAAATAAGAATAAGGCAATTTATCATTTTCTAAGCAAAATGCCAATAAATTAATGAACGGAGTAATCAATATGGTGAGATTTATACATACAGCAGACTTGCACTTAGATCAGACCTTCAAAAATTTACCAATCAAAGACGATTACTTGCAATATGCTTTATCAGAAGCAACCTTGAATTCATTCGACAATCTTATTCAAACAGCGATTAATGAGCAGGTAGACTTCTTCTTAATTGCTGGTGACATTTACCACGGGGCACGCGCTACCTTACGCGCACAATTTGCCTTCTCTAATGGTATGCAACGACTAGCGGATGCGGAAATTCCGGTGTACATGATATACGGAAACCATGATTTTGACGCTGATGCAGACCATCGCTTGAAGTTACCTAAGAATGTCTACATTTTCGGTTCAGAACCAGAAACAAAATATCTCTCTACATCAACAGGTGAAAGTGTAGCCATCACTGGATTCTCTTACGACCAACAATGGATATCAGAAGATCGGTCAGAAGCTTATCCAAATCGAGACAATTTAGTGGATTATCACATTGGACTCTTGCACGGTGATAATTCATCAATTAATGGGCAAAAACGCTACGCGCCTTTCAACCCAAGTAAATTAGCTAGCCATGGCTACGATTATTGGGCACTTGGTCATATTCATAAAGGTCAAGTCATATATGAAAATCCTGCCATGGTTTATCCAGGAAACATTCAAGGGGCTAGCTTTAAAGAAGACGGTGCCAAAGGGGCGTTGATTGTCAACTTAAATAAAGGTGTACCAGCTGAATTAGAATTTATTGAAACGGCTGAATGGCAATTTCAACACTCAACAAATGATTTAGGACCAGTAAATAGCCTGGATACCCTACGTAATACCATTGAAACAGCCTTACACGAACATATCATGTTCGCTAAAGACGAAGCGGTGAATGTCATCTCACGAATGACTTTCATGACAGACGGAAATGAAGAAGCATTATACTGGTGGAATACTTACGCAGAGGAACTGTTGGAGCAATTGCAATGGTCACTCCGCAATCAAAATGCGAATCGCGACCAAAAAGTCTATCTTGTAGCACTTGAAATTGAAGTGAAAGATCAAGCAGTTTGGTCACCATCACCAGTATTCAATGAAAGTATGAAGCAAGCCTTCAACAATATTGTTGAAGATGCAGACCAATATCAAAAAGTGATTGAAGACCTTGAAAAGAATGGACAATGGCAACGATTAATTGGTTCTGCAATCGACCAAGACCAATTTAAAGCCGATATTTTGGCCAAGGCGAAAGAGAAAATTATTGTAGAACAAGCAAGTTATAGCCAGGAACAAAGGAGATTTTAGCCATGCATATTCAACGATTTGAGATATTTGGGTATGGAAAATGGGTTGACCAATCATTCCAGCTAACACCCAATTTAAATGTTTTTTCTGGCTTAAATGGATCTGGAAAAACGACGCTCATGTCATTTCTACTAAGTATCATGTTTGGTTTTCCAAACACGCGCCGTAAAAATGCTAGAAATTATGATATCAATGAAAATACTAAATACGGTGGCCGTTTGTATTTAACCAATACGAAATACGGGGACGTTATGATTGAACGGACCAAAACAAATGGTAAACAACAATTGACTTACACCATTAATGAAGGTGAAAAACAAGTTACCAACGATGTATCATTTCTTTGGAATGACTTAAGCAAGTCAGATTATCTAGCGTATTTTGGTTTCTCAGAAGATGACTTAATGGATTTTGTTTGGGATGACGAAGAAGACTTCGCTAAAAGCTTGATGTCAATCGGGATGTCAGGACGACAAGTCTTAACCGATATCACGCCAAGTATGGCTAAGGATGCCGAAGAAATATATAAACCCAATGGCAAAAATCCACTGCTAAATCAAAAAATCCAAGAGCTTGAAACCGCTGAAAGTCGTTTGACGAATGCGCAAGATAAAGAAGCTGCTTATTTTGATTTACGTCAAGCCTATGAGCAAGAATCAAGCCGACTTAGTCGTTTACAAGCGAATTTAAAAGATGCGACAAGTGGCGAAATACAATTAGAATTAGCCAACCAACAATCAACTTCTATGAATGAATACCTTCAGTTACATGATGAGCTTGAGACATTTGAATTTATAGATTTTGAACCGGAACTAGCCAATAAATGGTTACAACATGAAAATCAAATCCAACATATCGACCAACAGCTATCTGAATTAATTGATGAAAGTGATGATCAATTAATGGAGGATGAAGCTGCTGTTGCTGGTAACACATCTGGTATGGATTGGATTGTCAACCATCCTACTGTTTCAGAGCAAATGGTCGTTGAAGCACGTGCTTTTAGAGACCGTATGCGTCAAAATGAGGAATTTAGCCAGGAATTGATTGAACGTCGTTATGAAAAACAACGGTTAATGTCCTTACTAGGTGCAGAGGAAATGGCAGAATTACCGGATGAATTAACGGCTGAAGAGAGGGCTTATTGGCAAAATCGCTATAAAGAATTAGAAAATAAACGTATTTTTTATAACCATAGTCAAAGTGATATGACCACGTTAGAGGAGCAAGCTAATTCGCTTGAAAACGAATATACCCAATTATCTTATGAAAGGGACGAGCTTGAAGCAAGCGGCCGTCAAGATGATCGCTGGATTCGTTTATTTGGTAGTATACTTGCGGGTATGGGCATTATCCTATTAATTGCTTACTTTGTGACCTCACTAACCTTCTTGTTTGGTGCGGGTGTCACGGCAACAATTGCAGGTATTATAGTTTTGGTGATTGGTATGGTTATTCAAAATGCCAAAATCAAACAATATGAAGATAAGTTAGAAGCTTATGATTTAGATTTGGAAGATATTCAATCTGAACTTAATGAAGTGCATCGTAATAAAGAAATTCAAGAAGCACAATTGTCAAATCTATCAAATGAATCTACAGACATTGTGTCTGAATTAGACAAACTGTTAGCTGAAAAAGGTGGTTCTTCGAACATTTCTTCTCAAGTTTGGTTAGAAGATACCTATGTGGATGAAATCTATCAGCTAGACCATAAAATTCAACAATTAGAGATGACTTTAGGTGTGTCTAACTTTGGTAAAGCCCACGAGCAACAATGGGCAGACTATGTAGCGTCATTAAATGAGGGCGAATTAAGTGAAGATGCTTACTTCCAACAATTTGAAGATGACTATCTAGCTTTAAGACGTCAGCAAGCAGACCAAGATTATGCCTCATACGAGGAACAAAGTCGTGCTAACCGTCGTCAACAACTAAAAGCAGAATTATCTGCAATTAAAGCTGATCAAGAACGTATTCTAGACCAATATAATTACCGGTCTGGTGAAGCATTGTTAGCGGCGATTGACCAACAAAAACAAATGAGACAAAAACAAAATCGTCACGATATTTTAGCCAACCATCTAGATTTAAATTTAGCGATTTATCTACAACAAGATCGTCCGGTCGACCAACAATTAACGGACTTACGTGACGAGATTGCGGATATGGAAGAAGAAATTGCTGAATTAACGCAATCTACAGCTGATAAACGCAGCCAAATTCAAGAAATTGCAAGCGAAGGTATGGCACCAGAATTATTGCAATCTTATCAAGCACAGGTAGATGAAGCTTACGAAATGTCTGTTGAATGGGCAGCGAATAAACTAGCTATAGCAACTTTTGAGAAAGCTACAGTTGGGGAGTCGTCAGATGTCAAAGAACGTGTATTAACCAATGCATCACGGTTCTTATTAGATCTATCAGATGGTCGTTTTACTCATCTAGCCTTCAGTGAAGAAGGGATGACTGTTCGCCTAGCAGATGATAGTGAGCAATCGGTCAACCAATTATCTCGCGGAGAGAAAGCATTGTTATTTGTGGCTATGCGTTTTGCCTTTATGGATGCGCAACTAGGAAACATTGAATTACCAATTATTATTGATGAAGCTTTCTCACACTTAGACCGTAAGTACCGCGCAAATATTTACCGCTTCTTACAAAAATTCGCAGCATCACACCAAATCATTTTCTTCACGGTGGATGACACTTTATTAGATAGTGTAGAAGCACCAGCACAACATGTGCTGTAGAAAGGAAAGATATGGATAACCAACAAATTTTTGATATGGCTTTAGACCAGCAGTTTGATATTTATGTATTGATCAAAGTTGCTGAGGTAAGGGAAGACCGTAACGGTAAAAAATATATTTCTTTTACCTTCCAGGACCGGTCTGGTTCTATAGAAGGTAAATTCTGGGGTGCTACAGAGGAAGATATTGAACAATATACTTCTGGTCAAGTGGTTGCCTTAGCAGGTAAAAGAGAATTATATAATGGGAAACCTCAAGTCCGTATTAATGGCCTTCGCTTAGCCAACGACTCCGAACCAAATGATCCATCTGACTATGTTGAACGTGGGCCAATGACTAGGACAGAAATGGTTAATGAAGTCTTAGCTGTCGTTGAGGGGTTTGAAAATACTACTATCGATGCAATCGTTCGTTATTTATTACGCGAAGTATCTTGGGATTTCTTTACCTACCCAGCAGCGAAGAAGAACCACCATGCTTTTGTAGGTGGTCTTGGCTTCCATACGATTTCAATGCTCCGCTTAGCCCAAGCAGTTGCAAACCAATATGATGGAATCAATAAAGACCTCTTGTATGCGGGTGTGATTATACATGATATTGGAAAAACAGTTGAATTTACTGACCCAATGACGACTGAATATACCGTCGAAGGGAATTTAATTGGACATATTTCTATCGTAGATGAGATGATTACCCTTGCGGTCGATCAACTAGAATTTGATCAATACAGTGAAGATGTGATCTTACTGAAACATATGGTACTCGCTCATCACGGTAAACAAGAGTGGGGTAGCCCAGTATCACCACATTTATTAGAAGCTGAAATTCTCCACCATCTGGATAATTTAGATGCCTCTATTCAAATGATGACAACAGCCTTAGACCATACAGAACCGGGAGAATTTTCAGCCCGTATCTTTGGAATGGATAATCGTGCCTTTTATAAACCAAAAGGACAGGCTGTTGTAGAAAAAGATCAAGATGACGATGATAATACACTGTCAAACGATGACGACCTACCTTTTTTTGAATAGCAATTTAAACGCAAAATGTCTTTACTTGCTAACTAGCAGGTAAAGGCGTTTTTAATATTTAATAGATTAAAGGAATTATCTGATGAAGAAATGCTTTTAAAGCCGTCATTAAGTTGATCAATAGTTAACAAATCGTCATATTTTCTAGTTAAAATGCAGGGGTAATTTCCTGGCAGATGGTGATTATCCACAGGCCATAATAGTAGATTTGTATGTGAATCTTTTGGTGAGTAGACCGGATGGCTATGGTAAACTGATAGTAGTTTTAGGGTTACAAGTTGTATATCCAAAATATAATAAAAGATATATAGTTTAAAAGGGGGAAATTCTCATCAAGCAGGTGACAATTTTTCAAACGAGTGATATTCACGGGTATATCTATCCTACAAGTTATTTGACTAGGGAAGAAAACCAACCGTTTGGTTTACTGAAGGTTTATGAAAACTACTTAAGAGAGAAGGTCCTATTGCCCAAAGATAGTAGTCTATTTATTTCTACCGGAGATACCATTCAAGGATCACCACTGACCCATTATTTACATAAGCAGGGACATTCAGCTGAAGCGATTGTTGAGAATATGAATCTTATGGGCTATGACATGGGTGTACCCGGTAACCACGAATTTAATTACGGCCAAGACTATCTAGTAAATTCATACAAAAATGCCGCATTTCCTATTTTATGTGCCAATATTTTAGATAGTGCTGACCAGCCAGTTTTCGGTCAACCCTATAAATTATTTGAACGTAATGGGATTAAAATCGCAGTGCTTGGCTTAACGACCCAATACATTCCACATTGGGAGCATCCGGCCCATATTACTGGTTTGCAGTTTAGATCGGCAGTTGAGACAGCAAAAGAATATGTGCCAATGTTAAATAGTTTGGCAGATGTTGTCGTTGTTGCTTACCACGGGGGATTCGAATGTGATTTGGACACCTTGGAGCCAGTTGAACAGGGTGCTGGGGAAAATGAGGGCTATGCCTTAACCAAAGAGGTTCCCGGCATTGATGTCTTACTCACAGGTCATCAACACCAAGCAATCGCTCGTATAGTGAATGGCGTGGCCGTCGTAATGCCAGGGGATAAAGGCCGTCATCTGGGTAAAATCACTTTAGAACTGAATCAATATCAGGGGGATGACCACTGGACTTTAGTGGACGCTATACCGGAATTAATCACGACTAGCCTAGAAACGCCTATCCAAAAAGAGGCTTCTGCCAGGTTAGCCGACTTACAAGATAAAATAGAAAATTGGTTGGACCAACAAGTAGGGACAATTATTGGAGATATGTGCATTGATAACGTTGATTTAGCTCGTCTTCATGACCATCCATATGTTGAATTTGTTCATAATGTACAGAACTACTATGGCCAAACAGAAATCTCAGCAGTTGCCTTGTTCAACAACGATGCAAAGGGCTTTCCAGCCACTGTTACAATACGAGATATCCTGAATAATTATCCATTTCCAAATACTTTAGCAGTGGTGAAAATCACCGGTGCAGAGCTGAAAGCAGCGATCGAACAATCGGCTGAATTTTTTATACTGAATGACCGTCAAGAGATTATCATGTCTAAAGATTGGCTATATCCAAAACCAAAGCCTTACAATTATGACATGTATGAAGGTATTGAATATATTATTGATGTGTCTAAACCTATTGGCCAAAGGGTGATTAAATTGGACTACCAGGGTCAGCCTTTGGACTTGGAGGCTGAATATGAAGTCACCCTTAACCAATATCGTGCCGTAGGTGGTGGCGACTATCACATGTTCAATTCATCAAAGATTATTCGTGAGGTAAATCTGGAGATGAATCAACTCATCATCCATTATTTTGAAAGTCACAAAGAAATTCACGCCACTTGTAACCACAACTTCCAAGTGGTCAATGGAGAAAAATGTCCATAATTTTTTCAAGGATACCTACAATGAGGTATCCTTTTATATTTTGCTGGGCTAAAGTAGGCGTTTTCACAGCAAATATGTTAGCCTAAAACAAAGATACACAATACTTATGAAAGAAGGCTGTATGTTATGGTTAAAGGTATTTATGTCATGAGTCCTGAATTATTCGACGCAGTGTATGCGTCAGAAACGCGAAGACATATTCAATCACTTATTCAAATCGAAGATACCATCACGGATTTGACCACAATGTCTCTTGATGATCAGGTGGAAGTCTTACTTGGTGGTTGGGGCATGCCTCAATTAACGGAAGTTATCTTGGATAAAATGCCGAATTTAAAGATTATTTTTTATGCAGCTGGGACAATGAAGGGGATTGTAACGGATGCAGTTTGGCAACGGGGGATTCGTATCACCACGGCAAATCAAGCCAATGCGCAACCAGTCGCTGAATATGCATTGGGTCAGATTTTAATTTCTATGAAAAATACTTATAAGCTTGCTCGACAAGTCAATGAAGACCAAGGGTACATGATCGGTCCGATGCGGGAGGATATCACCGGTTTATATCAGACGACCGTTGGTATTACGTCATTATCTGCAATTGGGAAGCAGGTCATCAAGCTTTTACAGCCTTTTGACGTCAATATTCAGGTTTATGACCCTTATGGTACAAAAGAGCTGGCAGACCAATTAGATGTTACGCTAGTGAGTTTAGAGTGGCTATTTGAAAGTTCTGATGTAATTAGTTTACACACACCACTTTTACCAGCAACGGAGCAAATGGTCGATGAAGGATTACTGAGTGCTATGAAGCCTAACACGACGCTTATAAACACAGCCCGTGGTGGCTTGATTGACGAAGATGCTTTAATCGATGTTTTGCGAAACAGACCAGATTTGACAGCCGTTCTTGATGTTACAAACCCTGAACCACCGGAAAAGGGTTCAGCTATGTATGCGTTGGATAATATCATCTTAACACCACATATAGCTGGATCAGCTGGTGCAGAAAGAAAACGATTAGGTGATGCTATGGCAGGGGAAGTCGCGCAATACCTAGAGAATAATCAATTAAAGTTTGAAGTGACTGAGAATATGTTCAATAAAATGGCCTAGTTATTGATAGGTCTAAAAAAGCCCATCCGTAGCCGGATGGGCTTTCCATTTAGGTATGTCTATGTACTTAATCAGCTGAAGATGATGCTTCGCTTGAACTAGTTTCTGATGTTTCAGAAGATTCAGTTGAAGACTCTTCGTTTGATGATTCTTCAGATGTTGATTCTTCGCTAGAAGATGCTGTAGATTCAGAATTTGAAGTTGCAGATTCGCTAGCAGCTGATTCACTTGCGGCTGCAGCAGATTCCATAGATTCTTTTTCTTCATCTGTGATGATCACGTCATCTAGGGCAGTCTTCAGATCTTCATCTTTAATATCGATATTATGCGCAGTCATAATATCAGAAACGATACCGGCAACTAAAGTAGAATCTGTTAATTTTTCTTCTTTAATAGATTGAGTTAGTTGTTCTTTCTCGTCTTCTAATGAACCTTTTTCAGGTTTTTCATCCATCTTGATGATGTGATAACCGAAGCTTGTTTCAACTGGTTCAGTTGTATAGTTACCTTCCTCTAAGTCTTGAGCGGCAGCAAAGAAAGTTTCATCTAAACCAGAATCTTTATCTACTTCACCAAGAGAACCGCCTTTTTCAGCTGTAGCTGTATCTGTTGAATTTTCTTTTGCTAATTCAGCAAAGTCAGCACCGTCATCTAATTGAGTGATTAAATCTTTTGCAGTTTCTTCATCTTCTACTAAGATGTGAGAAGCTGTAAATGAAGGGGTGTATTCATCGTAAGCTGCTTGAATTTCTTCATCAGTGATCTCGATGTATTTAGATACAGATTCACTCATTAATTTGTAGTAGTAAACTTGGTGCTCGTAATCTTCACGATTTGAGAATCCAGAAGACTCTAATACAGTATTAAAGGCATCTTCTCCACCGTAAGCAGCGATTAAGGTTTCAACCTCAGTTTTTGCTTCTTCAGTTAATTCTTTAGAACGGTCTTCACCGACTTCGTTCACAAAAACTTCTTCCATAATCAATTCTTGTAGTACGGTATTACCGTATGAAGATTTTAATTCGGCTTGTAATTCTTCATTGGTTACTTCAACACCGTCACCAGTAGCAACAGCGGTTGATCCATCACCAGAACCCGTTGAGCATGCTGCAAGTGCGACAGTACTTAATAGGGCAATTGAAGTAAGTTTAAATTTCTTACTAAACATCATTTTCTTGATTCACTCCTGTCAAAACTTCGTAATACAAGTCTTAATATAGCATATCAAAAATGCAATACACAATGATTCAGAAGATTAATCAAGAAATCTTCATAATTACTGCAAGATTAGTTTTCTGCATTTTCGTCGTTAGAACGAATATCGACGGCGGATAAATCGTTTTGTAACTTTGCAACTTGTTTTTGAATCGCCGAAATTTGTGGTGCTGTTGATTGGTTGAAATCATTCAACGCAAGTGTAATTTCATCGCGGGCAATTTTTGCGGAGGATAGTCCTTGTTGGGCTAAATCAGTCACCGCATTTTGTGCTTGAGCAATTGACCCAGTTAAATCATTCGTTGCATAGGTCACATCGTCGATATAATTTTTTAAACGTTCTCTATTTTCCGTACCAGAATGTGGGGTTTTCAACAGGGCATAACCTGCGCCCGCAACGGCACCGAATAAAATACCAGTAATAAATTTTTTCATATTATCCCTCGATTTGTTTGTTGATAGTGTCAGCGATCTTGCTTAAATCTTCATCTGAGTATGTGCCTTCATCTGCTGGCTCCCATTTTAGTCCAAATCCATCATTTTCCCCGTTATATCTAGGAATTAAATGAACATGTGAATGGAAAACAGACTGGTAGGCCATCTCGCCATTATTGTTTAAGATGTTTAAGCCTTGCATATCTGGGTAGGCTTCTTTTAAAGCGTTGGCAATCAATGGGATGCGCTTGAAGACTGCACCAGCATCGTTTGATGAATAACCAAAAATATCTTGGATGTGTTTTTTAGGTATTAATAGGGTATGACCTTTTGTTACTTGACTCATATCTAGGAAGGCCATCACTACTTCGTCTTCGTAGACCTTGTTTGTTGGGATTTCCCCGTTTGCAATTTTACAGAAAATACAGTTTTCCATGGATAGTCCTCGCTTTCAATAATAGGTTTACCTTTGCCGTGTTAATTCATCGCATTTGTTTGGAAATAATGTTAAATTAAAGGCTATAATTGTATTAATTTTACCATAAATGATAGGAAGCGACCAATTTCAGTGCTATGCTAGGCTAGAAATGATTTCTTACATATTAGAAGCTATTGTAGATTAAAAGGATGAACAAAATGACATTAACAGTAAAAGAACTCACAGGGGGCTATTCTAGTCAACCTGTATTAAAAGATATAAATTTTGATATTCAATCAGGTGAGATTGTTGGCTTGATTGGTTTAAATGGGGCGGGGAAATCTACTACCATTAAACACATTATCGGCTTAATGCGCGCAATGAAGGGTGAAATTGACATAGATGGGCATCAAATAACGGAAGACACCAGTGCATATCGCCAATCATTTACTTATATTCCAGAAATGCCAGTCTTATATGAAGCACTCACTTTGAGAGAGCATATTGAGTTAACTGGAATGGCCTATGGTTTAGGTAAGGAAGAAGCCCTTAAAAACGCGCAACCTCTACTAAAGACCTTCCGTTTGGACAATCGGTTAGATTGGTTACCGATTCATTTTTCAAAAGGGATGAAGCAAAAGGTTATGATTGTCTGTGCTTTCTTAGTCGATACGTCCTTGTATGTGGTGGATGAGCCATTTCTCGGTTTAGACCCCTTAGCGATCCACGATTTCATTCAGACCTTGAAATCCAAACGCGATGCGGGCGCTTCTATTTTGATGACAACACATGTCTTAGCAAATGCCGAGCTATACTGTGATCGATTCCTCTTCTTAGCGGATGGTCAACTAGTAGCATCTGGCAATTTAGAGGACATTCGTCAGCAGTATCAAATGCCTGGTGCAAGCTTGGACGACCTGTACTTACGCTTAGCGAAGGGGGCAGATGACCATGCGTCTGCTTGATATTTACCATAAACGGCGTCAGGATAGCCAAAATCTCTTCCTTAAAAATGCCAAGTACATTTTTAATGACCACGCGGTGATTGTCCTCTTCTTCCTTTTTGGTGCTTTGGCTTTTCAATATTCCAATTGGTTAGAAGGGCTAACTCAGGGGTTAGTCGGCATTTGGGTGCATTTCATATGGGCCTTACTGATGACTTTGTCGATTTTTATGACTGGCTTGGCTTCGCATATTCAGGCGGCTGACTTGGTATTTCTTTTGCCAATGGAGACTAAATTTACTAACTGGTTTCGGGCTGCCTTGAACCATTCTTTACTATTGCCGAGTGCAATCATTATCTTGATGATTGCTGGATCATACCCCTTGCTGATGGCAATGGTCGGTTATTCAATTGTTGAATTAATTGTATTAGCAGTTATTTTGGTATGCTTCAAGACGGCTCACTTGAATATTTTATTAGAAAGCTGGCGCTATACTAGTAGGCGCTTAATTAAAGTACATAAAGTGGTCTTATACTTACTTGTATTTGCCACAGTTTTATTAGCTTCCTATGTCACCCCCTACTTATGTTTAGGTCTTGCCTTGGTTTACTTAATAACCATTCATTTTACTGGTATCCGTCCCTTCTCAGACGAGAAAAAGGGTTGGCACTGGGATAAGGTTGTTGAAGTGGAGCAAGACCGTCAACAACAAATCAAACGTGATTTGGCCTTGTTTGTGAACATGCCACAAGAAACAGTGTCTAGCAAACGCCGCAGGTATTTGGATGGCTTTATTCAAAAAGTGAATCGTGGAGACAACCCCTATGCTTATTTATACAGTCGCGCCTTTTGGCGAGCGAGTGATTATTTTCCGCTATGGGCTCGGATGACTTTGGTTGGGATCTTGTATTTGATATTTGTGACCAATAACCATTGGTTGAATTTAGTCGTTCTTCTACTCATTCAATACTTTAGTCATTTTCAAATATTGCCTATGGCGAAGAAACTGGACCAACATATTTTATTACAGGTATACCCGATTGACCAAAGTTTACAAGTTGAAGGTTTTAAACAAATGATGCTGCAACCAATTTGTACGCAAATTGTATTATTTACGGTCACCAGCTTGTTCACTCATGAATGGATTTTTGCTGGTGCATTGTTACTTTCTACCATTATACTCGGCTTATTCTTTGTTAATCTCTACCTACCGCGCTTTACACGCAAAAAAGAAAAAAAGGTTAGAATACGCTAAGTCTGTTGACTAACTCAGCTTTTCCAACTAAAATAACTAGTACTCAAGAAAAAAGGAGTAAGCATCTCATAAGGGAGTCGCTGCTCACTTTTTTCATTTATACAGTGAAGTTAAACGACTTGGGCAAATGAGAGGAGGAATGGTTTTGGAATACAAATTTGATCGTGAGTGGATTCTCGAACCTATTGGAGGGGATACTGGTCAAGCGTATGTTGGCTATAATGATGCCAACGATGAACGTGTATTTTTAAAACGTAATTCTTCTCCCTTGTTAACCATCTTATCTATGGAGGGGTTTGCGCCCAAGTTGAAATGGACTAAGCGGGAAAGCAGTGGGGATATTATGACTGCTCAAGATTGGGTGTCAGGTAGTGTCTTGTCGCATTTTGAAGTGGCCCAATTGCCGGTAATCAAATTGATGCATCGCTACCATCATTCTGATAATTTATATCACATGTTGATTAAAATCGAAGGTGAGGTTTACGAGCCAGAACGTTTTCTACAAGATTATCAAAATGACTTACCGAAAGAATTGGTTCATCATCACCTGCTAGCGAATGTAGCCAACTGTTTATGGGATACCCGGCATTTAGTTGAAGGCGTTCGTAAAACTGTGTGCCACGGTGACCTAAACCGCCGGAACTTTATTCGTGCAGAGGACAATCAATTATACCTAGTCGATTGGGAAATGGTTAAAATAGCCGACCCTATACTGGATATCAGTCAATTATTGGTCCAATATGTAGACTTTAAAAATTGGGATGCATGGTTTGACTTATATGGTTTACGGATTACATATGAGATTTATCAAAGAATTGAATGGTATTCAATGTTGAATCTTTTAAACATGATCAAAAAAGATTTCCGTGAAAATCGAATGATTGCTATGAACCACAAGATTTTAAAACTAAAACATATATACAATAACCGCTATTTACAACAAGTAGGGGAAATGTAAAAAAGGATGTGTGACAAAAGTCGTTTAAACTCGCCGCTTCTAACGCATTTAGGCGAGTAAACACTAAAGCATCAACTCGCCTATAAACTGGACCAAAAGTCGAACAATTATTACCAAATAATTGGAGCGTTTTGGGAAGTGTCGGAATAGTTTGACTTTTGGAGCCTGATATCATGACAGATATTAGTTAGAAAAGGAGGATGTGAATACCATATCACTCTTCCTTTTTTATTGGAAGGAAAACAAACAAATGATGTCTTAAGAGGAGGCAATTATGCGCGTAAGAAATAAACCATGGGCAAAGGATACCATGGCAGAACACAGAGAATATGTCATTTTAGAACCTGAAACAATGAAAGGCAAATGGCAAGCAGAGTTTAATAACGACCATCCCGTTCATTTAGAAGTAGGTACAGGTAAAGGCCAATTTATTATTGAAATGGCTCGTCGCAATCCAGACACCAATTTTATTGGTCTTGAACTACAAGATTCTGTCTTGGTGATGGCATTGGAAAAAGCACTAGAAGGTGAATTGCTACCAAATCTACGTTTTATTTTGGGGAATGCACTTGAGTTAAGCTCATATTTTGAAGAGGGTGAAGTGGCGAAGTTATTCTTGAATTTCTCAGACCCGTGGCCAAAAGCACGTCATGCTAAACGACGGTTAACTTTCAAAACTTTCCTAGACCAATACAAACATGTATTGCAAACAGATGGTTTATTACAATTCAAAACAGATAACCAAGGTTTATTTGAATATTCGCTGACTTCAATGTCACAATACGGCATGGATTTCTTAGAAATCTCATTGAACTTGCATGAGTCTGATATTGAGGGTAATGTGCAAACGGAATATGAAGAAAAATTCTCAGCCCGTGGATTTAGAATTAATTACATGTTGGCTAAATTTAAGTAAGGAAAAGGCGGTTTGAACAGAATAGTTCAAGCCGCCTTTCATCACATCTTATATTTTGTAAAAGTCCAAGAAGTTTCCTGTTTTTGGATCTGCCATAAATTCATATTGAACTAATTCCTTGTCTTCCGTGCGGGAAATACCGCCGTAAAAGACCTCTTGTTTTTGTCCAAAACGTTCTGCTTCAATTGGTTGTAATTCAATCCAAGAGCCTTCGATAGTACCTGGATCTGTGAATAGGGCTTTCGCTTTTTGCAAGACATCATTGCCGTCTACTTTTTTAGAATGGTCGGCTACTAATGCACCCACAACGCCACCTATCACTAGACCGCATCCAAATAGGAATCCTGCTAGTAGGACGTCGTCACGTTTTCTTGGTTGATCATATTGATTAGACATAAAATCGCTCCTTTGTTGTCTTCAGGTTAACAAGTGTATCTATTCTTGATAAGTGACCGTGAGTCTATTATAACAATCCTATCTGGCAAAATATAGTTTTAGCCATTTGTAAGTGTTTGTCTTTTCAAGATTATTAGAGGAGAACTATTGAAAAAAGGCGCGTTTTGATGATTCCAGTCATCTATTTTAAACAAGTAAGGGAAAAGCACTATATTATGGCATCTAGAATATCTATTATTATTTGCACTTTTATGACTATGAGTATATAATCGAGTAGAATATTATACGTTTAATAAGACGTTACCAGTCTAGTTGTTGACTAGGCTTTTTTATTGGTTAACGTCGTAAGTTTTATTTAATTTTATTTTAAAAAAGGTTAATGAAGGGGATTTTACTGAATATGTGGATTAGTATATATAATCGAGATGGCGTTGGTGACGTGATGATGTTTTCCAAGGGGACATTAGCGAAAAACCGTATCGCAACTTCAACTGTTGGAGATGTAACGCGTATTTACAATAATGAAACAAAGGAAACAATGGGTTACAACATTCAAAATATTTCTAAGTTGATTCCTATTGAAGGTAAAGGTCGGGTGCATTTAAGTCAAACACAATTAGACTTAATCAATCAATCATTGTATGAACAAGGTTTTGACACCATTCCTTTCAATGATAATCCGCGCATTGTCGTGGCAGAAGTGTTAGAAGTGAAGGATCTAGAGGGCTCTGACCACTTACATATTACGCAAACTAAAATTGCAGAGGATGAAGTTGTACAAATCGTTTGTGGCGCGGCTAACGTTCGTGAGGGCATGTTTGTTGTCGCGGCTTTACCAGGTGCTGTAATGCCTAATGGGCAAGTGATTTGGGAAGGCGAATTACGTGGCGTTTCAAGTTACGGTATGTTAACTTCTGCATTTGAATTAGGTGTCGATCCTGAACATGAACGAAAAGGTATCCTTGAAATCAAAAATGACGTGCCAGTTGGGACATCATTTGATAAAATTAATAGTGAACATTTCGTTGAAGCCTAACTAGACACATGCTGATCTGATTAGGGGAAATATACATGTGATGTGTTGGGGGTGAGTAGTTGAGTCGAGCGCAAGACAAACTGAGACATTCTAAGGATAAGTGGCAACGATTTGAGGAAAAAACGACAAATCAACTTGAAGATTTTGTCCCATTTTATCATAAGGAGAATGATTCTTTGTTACACGAGAAAAATGACAATCCAATTACTTTCCCCAATTACATGAACTGGTATAACCAAGGGAAAGACAAGGGTGAGGGCCGGCAAATACCGCCTAAAAATACCCAGCATACAGAACGGTCTGACCAAAAGGGCCAGCAAATGGATTACTATCTAGCAGAAAAGGATACCAGCCGTCGCTACCAACCCTCTTATGGGCATTTTAATCATGTCAATAAGGAAGGGCGGACAAGTCAGCCGGTTAATGAAATCACCGACCAAGATGTGTTCAAGGCAGCCAAGGTAGATGATAAACGGCAACAAAAGTTGGACCGGTTACGGCAGGAATTACATGAGTATCAAGATTACCAATTCCGCAGACCCTTTCAACCTAGTGATTTACCGTCAAATTGGACGAGTAGTCGCCAAGATGCCAAAACTGCCCGGTCTAAGGGGCGTAGCCATTTTCATTTTGAAGAGGCAGGAGCTGAACCCAAGGGTATCCAAGAGAAAGGGCAAACAACGCCGGTTTCTGAAACCCCACCTACAAGAAGGGCAGTACCTAAACGGGGGCATTTAAATCGCGGTTTACAGAGTATCATGGCGGATGAACCTGGGGTTTCTTTTAACCAACCAACGAATCAAGGGCGAACGGGGCACTATTCCTATTTTCCAGGAAAAGATAAGCCATCTGACACCCCATACTTAAAAAATAAACAAAGGCAATTTAGTCGAGGAAATGGAGATTTTAACGAGCATGAATAAAGAATTAACATATCACTTCACAGGGATAAAAGGATCAGGGATGAGTGCCCTAGCCTTAATTTTGCATAATATGGGCTACAAAGTTCAAGGTTCTGACCAAGAAACTTATTTCTTCACCCAACGTGGCTTAGAAAAGGCAGGAATTGAATTATTACCATTTAACGCAGACAATATTCAAGAAGGTATGTTTGTGATCTGTGGGAATGCTTTTGGTGATGACCATCCTGAAGTTGTACGTGCCAAAGAATTAGGTCTAGATGTGATGCGTTACCATTTCTTCCTAGGGGAATTAATCCAAGATTATACTAGTGTAGCGATTACAGGTTCTCACGGAAAAACATCTACCACTGGATTGATGGCACACGTGATGCGTGGTTTACACCCAACAAATTTCTTGATTGGTGACGGTACGGGTTCTGGACAAGAAGATGCGGACTACTTTGTATTAGAAGCAGATGAATACCGTAAACACTTCTTGGCATATCACCCAGACTACGCAATCTTTACCAATATTGATTTTGACCATCCTGACTACTATGAAAATATTGACCAAGTGTTCGCTGCCAACACTACTTTTGCTCACCAAGTGAAGAAAAAAGTGATTGCTTACGGTGGCGATGCTTACTTGCGTCAATTCGCAGACCAATCTGATCTAGATGTTTGGTACTATGGACTAGAGGGTGGCGATAATAATATCGTTGCTTCAAATGTTGAATTAGCAACAGATGGCTCTCATTTTGATGTACATGTGAATGGTGAATTCTATGGTCACTTTGATGTCCCAACTTTTGGTGAGCACAATGTGATGAACGCTTTATCCGTTATCGGCTTCTGTTACTTAGAGAATTTCCCAGCTGACCGTGTTGCGGAAGAATTACGCACATTTAGTGGGGTAAAACGTCGCTTCTCTGAAAAGAAAATTGGCGAAATGACTTTAATCGATGACTATGCACACCATCCATCTGAAATTAAAGCAACCATTAATGCTGCCCGTCAAAAATACCCGAACAAGAAAATTATTTCTGTCTTCCAACCACATACATTCAGCCGTACAATTGCCTTAATGGACGAATTTGCGGGTGCTTTGGACTTGTCAGATGATGTTTACCTATGCGAAATTTTTGCTTCTGCTCGAGAGCAAGACAATAAGCAAGTATCTGTAGCTGACTTAGCGGCTAAGGTAACGAAACCTGTTCAAGTATTACCATTGGAAAATGTATCACCATTATTAGACTATGATGATGCAGTGATGATCTTTATGGGTGCTGGCGACATCATGAAATTTGCTTACGCATATGAAGAATTATTGGCTGATAGCCAATCAACTATTCACTAGAATAAAAATATATGAAAGGTCGGCATAATGCTGGCCTTTTTGCGATTCAGTGCTTGTATCGAAGGGAGGAAAAGATGGTATATAAAAGAGTCATACAGTTTGACCAGGAGGAGCGGGTGCAGCATGGCTTGGTCAACGACGTCAAAGCATTCACTTGGCTGCACTACGAAAATCCGGACAAGACAGAAGTGAAACAGTTGTTAGAAGACTACCAGTTACCTGTTCATTTTGGGGAGTATGTTTATGATCGTTTCGAAACATCTTGGATTGAGTACTACCATAATGAGGCGGGAGAACTATTTACTTATATCATTATCCAGTATCCTTTTGGTCATGAAGTTGTTAGCGACCATACTTATCATACTGCGCCTTTGGTTATTGTGATGAGTAATGATCTTGTCATTACCTTGATGAATCATACCAATATGCCTTTTATGCAAGATGTTCAACGACTAAACCTCCCATCAGATTTTCCCTTATATTCAGCCTATGCCTTTGTCATGTATATATTCTATGAAGTAGCACAGGCACATATTGATGCGGTGACCAACATGCATGGATTGATTAAACAAGCTGAGGATGAGGCGCGTCATTCTACCAAGAATAACGTGTCTTATGCCTTGATAAACGTCAACAAAGGACTTGTATACTTGTCTACTGCAGTCAAAAATAATGCGAAAACCCTGGATAAAATTAACCAATATTTTACCCATTTAGAAAAAGATACGCGTTATCATGAACGCGTGTTAAATAGGGTTCAAATTGAGATGAACCAGGCAGAAACTATGATTGAAAATGACATGTTATTGATCGATAAACTCAATGATATGCTGTCTAATATTATTTCAAACAACCTGAATGATGTGATGAAACGGTTAACCGTCATCACAATTGTCATGACTGTCCCGACGATTACGGCGGGCCTTTGGGGGATGAATGTTGGCTTACCTTTTGAGGATAATATTCATGGCTTTTCAATCGTCTTAATTGGGACGATTGTCCTATCTGCAATTATTTATTATATTATGGAGAAAATTGATTTCTTTAAATGATACCCACTATTGTAATTTTTTTGAAAAATTATCGTTTACCTACCGTGTTCTACCCAAATTGTGCTAAGATGAAGACAGTATAATCAAGGAGGCTATTATGGCTAAACAACAGATTAAAAAAGCAGTAATTCCAGCTGGTGGATTAGGTACCCGTTTCTTGCCAGCTACCAAAGCGATGGCAAAAGAAATCATTCCAATCTTGGATAAACCGTCCATCCAATTCATTGTTGAGGAAGCAATTGAAAGTGGTATTGAAGAAATTTTAATTATTACTGGGCGTAATAAGCGTTCGGTAGAAGATCATTTCGATGCAAACTTTGATCTAGAAGACAACTTGAAACAAAAGCATAAAGATAAGTTATTAAAAATGGTTGAGGATACGTCACTATTGAATATCCAATTTAAACGTCAGCACTATCCAAAAGGATTGGGAGACGCGATTTACCAAGCCAAATCTTTTGTTGGTGACGAACCTTTCTTATTACTTTTAGGGGACGACATTATGATCAGTGCGCCTGGTGAAGAGCCATTATCCAAACAAATGATGGATTGCTACAAGGACCATCTAGAGGATGATGCCATATTGGTCGCTGGCGCCACAGTTCCTGCTCAAGAAACGTCTGCATATGGTATTATGACGACTTCTGGTGACGGTGAATCAGGTATTTACAATATTGATAAATTCGAAGAAAAACCGCAGAATGAGTCAGAAGCTAAGTTAGCTGCCATTGGACGTTATATTCTAACACCTGAAATTTTTGATGCCATCGAAGCGATTCCGGAAAATGACTATTCAGGTGAAGTGGAACTAACAGATGCCATTAACAAATTAGCTAAAGGTGACAAGTTAAAAGCCTATGACTATCAAGGGGAATGGTATGAAGTGGGCGAACCATTAGGCTTACTTAAAGCCAGCATTCAATTCGCCTTACGACACGAAGAAACTGCAGATGGTTTCCGTGAATACTTGAAAAATGATATTATCCCAACATTAAAATAAGTGAACCTAAAAAGCAGTAGTGCGACTTTAATCGTGCTACTGCTTTTTTATTATTCATAAGCTTCAGTTTCTGGCACTTGTCCAGCTGCTAGGGTTTTTAGTAGTTGGCCTGTTTCGGTATTTTCACGCCAACCTCTAAAGTATTCAGCTCCTGGTCCGTAAGCATATACGTTGACGTCTTCACCAGTATGGTTGCCAGTTGTCCAGCCAGTATTTGAACGACGGTCAACAATGTCACGGATGGCTTGCGTCAAGCGGCTGACTTTTTCCTCATAGGTATAGACATAGGTATGATAAATAGATCTCAATTGATTTTGCTCAGTTGAAGACAATTCAAATTGAATATTACGACGGATGACCTCAACCCAGTCATTGGTTTCTTGGGTGAGTTGAGCAATATGCTCCGGAGTTGCTTTGACTTTGCGAATATAATCAGGTAGCCATGAATCGATGTTATTAGCCCCCATCGTCATGCCGCCTGTGGCATGGTCTGATGTAGAAATAACCAGGGTATCCCCATCTTGCTTGGCAAAATCAATGGCTACTTGGAAAGCATCAGCGAAGTCATCAATTTCACTCATAATACCGACCACATCTTTATGGTGGGCAGCCCAGTCAATTTGACTCCCTTCAACCATTAAGAAGAAACCGTCATCCCCAGTATCTAAGCGACGGATGGCTGAATGCACCATTTCAGCTAGGCTTGGCGTCACGTTTGACCATCGATCAATAGCCATTGGAATCCCAAATTCTGAAAATAAACCTAAGACTTGTGGACTATGGGAATTAAATAATTCTTGCTTGGTGTGCACAATATCATAGCCTAAGCTTGCAAATTCTTGGGTTAGGTTACGGTCTGGACGGATAAAATGATTACGGCCACCGCCAAGCATCACGTCAATTTTTTGCTGACCATCAATGGTATCGTCAAGGTACTGGTCCGCAATATCAAAATAATCCAAGCGACTCTCCACATGGGCAGCAAAGCCAGCAGGGGTTGCATGGCTGATTTCAGCTGTTACGACAATACCTGTCTTTTTATTATTGGCTTTAGCTACTTCCAAGGCTGAGTCTACCCGACTCAACTGTTTATCTAGTCCAATGACACCATTGAGGGTCTTAACACCGGTAGCCATAGCCGTAGACGACGCGGCAGAATCGGTAATAGTAGCCCAAGGATCAAAGGAGTAGGTGGATTGTTGGCCGACCAAATACTTGTTAAAAATGCCAGGTTTCCTAAAGTTGCCTACATTCTGATGTAGGTATTCCCGATAAGCTGAAGCGAGCGAAACGCTCATGCCATCAGAAACCATGAAAATAATGTTCTTCGGTTGACGTGGTAAGTTTTTGTTACTTGCTGCCATCATATGCTGCATCCTTTCAAATATCACTTATCAAACAGTAGTCATTTTAGAAATCAATGTCATCTTTTCTATCTTACAAGCTCATTATAAGTTAAAATAGAAAGGAATGCTAAAGAAAGAGGGATACGACATGTTACGGATCGATGCCGCAGTTTTACATATTTTTGATACCAATACCAACGAAGCGGTCTTATCACAGACACTTTTGGACCATAAAGAACAATATATGATGGAATATATTGAAAAAATGATGAGTAAAATCATGTATACAGCACAACAAAAAGTAGGCAAGCTACCTGATAGAAGTCCTGCTAAGGAAATTTTAGCGGGGATGAATCAAGCGGAAAACTTCCTACATGGCACACAAAAACTCACCAATCGATTTTTCAATTTCACAAAACTGAATCCAGATATTAAACCAGCAGATTTGTTGTGGACGGGTTTTTGGTTAGACGAAGCTTATTTTATTGGCATGTTTAAATTAAACCATAATGAATCTTATACCCATTATGTTGAATACGACCAAGATAACTTGAAAAATGATTTGATTATTAATCGCGCGATCTTACCAAGTCCAACCCAGGCCATCGACGAAGGATTTCTCTACTGTATGGAAACGGAAGAGTACTTCTTGATTGAGAAGAAACACCTGATTGAAGAATACGGTGAACGGATCAACTATCTGAGTGAAATTTTCTTAGATATTCAAACGAATCCAAGTATGAAAGAATCAGTCAATATCATCAAAAAAGCTATCGCCAAAACTGCTAAGAAGTTCGGGGAAGACGATTATCAAGACTTGGCTGAAGTAAAACAGATTCTGCATGATACTATTCATGAAAACCAAGCTATTGATAACAATGAAATTGCTGACGTCATGTACGGAGACAATTTTTCTCGCAAGCAGGCTTATTTTGAAGAAACAAAAGAGCAGGGCTTGGCTGATGAAACACCTTATATGCCTGAATTACTAGGGAACAATATGCAACGCCAAAAATTCAAGTTTGAAAATGGGATTGAAATATCGATTCCACTCGACTTATTTAATGACCCAGAGGTGGTTGAAATCAAGAATAATCCGGATGGGACGCTTTCAGTCGAAATCAAGAATATCGAGAAAATTAAAAATATGTTCTAATTAAATGAGGACGAATGAAAGGAACTCGCATATGTGGCAAAAAATGAAAGATTTAGGGTGGCGATCTGCGCTTATTGTTTTCTTCATCGTTTATATTCTCACACTTCTATTTATACCTAATCCAGAACAATTTCAAACGGCCTTTCGCTTTATCTTCGGAGCAATCATCATTGTTGGTTTTGTATATGAATTAGAAAACAGACGAAAGCATAAATAATCCAGTATATCCTAAAAACAAAAGAAAGCCGAGACAACCATATCTCGGCTTTTTCATATCAATCTTTAGTATGTGTTTTGACATATGGCATCACTTCATCTGCAAATTTTTCTAATTGTGTATGTACTCGTTCAGGTTCGTTGCCATTATCAATTTCTAAGGTTAATCGTTGGAAATTAAAGGTTTCATATTGGTATAAAATCTTATCACGTAATAGTTGTTTATCCCCAATTAACATTGGATGCTTATATGAGCGCGCATTGACGAAGTCTTGTTTATTCATATCGATGCCATGCACATATTTAAATGTATGTTGCATCGATTTGTAGGACTCCCGCATGGCGGTATTGATATCATCTGCGATATACATGGTGCCAGAAATACCTATAGGCATCTGGCTTTGGTCATAGCCATTTTGCTGTAGGGCATTACGGTAGATTTCCACCCGTTTCTCGAACAGGTTTGATCCCGACCAAAGATAAGAGAAGTTAGCCGGTAAGCCGTTCTCTCCCGCCTGTTTCGCTGACGAGGTATGCTGGCCAACTACCCGCCATAAAGGAAGTGATTGGTCATAAGGCTTTGGAAAAATGTCAGCAGCTTCTAGAGCTGGCCGGTAGTTTCCAGACCAGGTGACAGGTTTGCCAGTATTCAACGCTTGTAATAAATCTAATTTCTCCGCGAACAAATCATCATAGTCACGAATATCATAGCCAAATAACTTGTAGGCACCGTGACGAGAACCACGACCTAGCAATATCTCAGCTCGTCCTTGACTGATTTGGTCCAAGGTTGCAAAATCTTCATAGACTTTGACAGGGTCATTAAGCGATAAAACAGTCGTTGCAGAAGTGAGCTTAATCTTTGAAGTTTGGGCCCCAATGGCAGCCAACATCACTGCGGGTGACGAGGAAATAAATTCTTCCTGGTGACTCTCCCCAACCCCAATCACATCATAGCCCATATTTTCAGAGTGAATACCCAGGTCAATCATGTGTTTCAGCCGATCAGTTTGATTAAATAGCTTTTTATTGTCTTCGTTGGGAATGTGGTCGCCAAGGGTAATGACTGCAAATTCCATTCCATGACTTGTATCTACATATTGGTTTTTCATCCCGTTTAATTCCTTCCAATTCGTAATAATTATATTTTACCATTTATTTCAAGAAACCAACACTTTATTGCTTGCTTACATCCTAACATGCCTCGCCAATTTATTCGTCTTGATTAGGGTGTTTTTCCAGCAAAATGTCGCTACATTGACAATGATTTGAAGAGGGGTAAAATAATGATAGCGAAAACATGACAAAAGGAGAGGGTTTTTAAATGAAATACAAGGACACTTGGGATTTAGACGCCATGTATCAAGGTGGGGTAACAGGACAAGCTTTTCAAGAGGCTTTAGATACCCTGGTTGAAAAACGGGATAGCCTAATCAACAATATGCAAGCATTTGATGTGAATGCAGCAAATGCACCAGCAACTTTCGCGGACATCATTGATCAAGCTGACCAATATTTGAACCACTTTACCACCTTAATTACTTACGCTCAAATGGCGAGTGATGCTGATATGCGGGATGAGGCCGCTTCAGCAGCAATTAATAAGGTAGCGACTTTAAACCAAGCTTACGAAATTGCCCGTAAAGGTTTAGACAAACAACTAGCGACACTTTCAGAAGAAGCCTTCCAAGACTTTTTAGCGGAACCACGTTTGGCGGAAATTGCCTTCACGCTTAAAGAAGCAAGACGTGACGCAAAACGTTTGTTAGATGATCAAGCAGAAGCCCTTTTATCAGAATTACAAATTGATGGTTTATCAGGTTGGTCGAATACCTATTCTACAACGGCTTCAGTGATGACAATTTCAGTAGATTTGGATGATGGTCACCATGATTATTCTGTGGGACAAGCCATGAATAACATGTATGCTGATCCAAATCCGGAAAACCGGGCGAAAATTTTCGCTGCTTGGGAAGAAACTTTTGCCCAATATGGTCCAGTATTTGCTGATATTTTAAACCATTTAGCTGGTTACCGTTTAACCACACAAAAAGCACATGGCTATACTGATTTCATGGAAGAACCATTGGAATATAACCGGATTAAGGCGGAAACGGTAGACGCAATGTGGCAGGCTGTTGCGGACAATAAAGATATCTTTGTTCAATTTTTAAACCGTAAAAAAGACTTACTTGGTTTAGACGAATTGAACTGGCAAGATGTGGATGCACCATTGAACTTCCCAGATACCAAGCCAACCACCTTTACTTATGATGAAGCGGCTGATTTTGTCGTGGAAAATTTCAGAACTTTCGGGGACAAATTAGCAGACTTTGCCCAATCAGCGATTGATAAGCGATGGATTGAGGCAGAAGACCGTCCAGGTAAACGGCCAGGTGGTTACTGTACAGAAACTATCAATGAAAATGAAACGCGTATCTTTATGACCTTTACAGGTTCACGAAATGATACTTCTACCTTAGCCCACGAATTAGGCCATGCCTTCCATTCAGATGTCTTAACGAGTGAAGCACCGTCTAATCAAGCTTATGCGATGAATGTGGCGGAAACAGCGTCTACTTTTGCAGAAACTATCGTAGCAAATGCGAATTTGAAGCAAGCTAAAAGTAAGACTGAGCGTCTACAATTGTTAAATGCGAAAATGGAAAATGCCATTGCGATGTTCATGAATATCAGATCACGTTTCTTATTTGAAACAGCCTTCTATACAGAACGTAAAAATGGTTTTGTATCTGAGAGCCGGTTAAATGAATTGATGACACAAGCTCAAGAAGAGGCCTTTGGTGGCGCAATCAATGACTTGCATCCACATTTCTGGGCAAGTAAATTACATTTCTTTATTGATGATGTACCATTCTATAACTTCCCATACACATTTGGTTACATGTTCAGTTTAGGGATTTATGCCCAATACTTAAAGGCACCAGAAGGGTTTGAAGAACGTTACATTGCCTTATTGAAAGATACTGGCCGTATGACAACGGAAGAATTAGCTATGAAGCACTTAGGTGTGGATTTAACGCAAGTAGATTTCTGGCAAGCAGCTATCGATTTAGCGGCAGAAGATGTGAAAGCCTTCTTAGCCGAATCAGAAGATTTAATAAAGTAGGTGCGACAAAAGACGCTTAGAATTGACGCACTGGACCAAAAGCCGAACAATTACTATCAAGTAATTGGAGTATTTTGGGGAGTGTCGGATAATTCTGTCTTTTGAAGCCTGATATGGAAAGTATTGTTAAATAAAAATACCGTCAATAGCAGGTAGGGGTGTGCCTTTACCTGCTTTTTACAATGTCTAGTAATAGGGCGTGTTATAATTGATTTAATGATTCAATTCTGTGCCAGGAGGTGGGAAAATGATGACAGCAGTCATTGGTGCAATCATTGGCGATGTGGTAGGGTCGCGTTTTGAACGGCACAATCATAAAAGTAAGAAATTTGAATTGTTTACAACAAAAAACAAATTCACTGACGATACTGTCATGACTTTGGCAGTCGCTGATGCCATTATGGATATGGTAGCACAAGGGTTAGTGTTAGGCCGGGATGATTTGGCTATCCAGAATTTGGTAATTACCGCTATGCAAAAATTAGGCAAAGCTTATCCGTTGGCTGGGTATGGCCTAAAATTTTCTAGATGGCTCCGTTCAAATAATCCGAAGCCTTATGGATCATACGGGAATGGGGCAGCTATGCGGATTTCACCAGTGGCAGACTTACCACTATCCAGTCAAGACCAAGATTATTTGGCGGGCTTAATTACAGCTGTTTCCCACGATGCAGAAGAAGGATTGTTAGGGGCCAGTGCTATGGTAACGGCCATTACTACTGGCAAATACCAGCAGGATAAAGCTTTGATTGCTGGCAAAATGGCCAATGCATATCCACTTGATTTTACTTTGGAAGACATTCGGCCCACTTACCAATTTGACGTATCTTGTGCTGGATCAATTCCGGTAGTCTTTCAG
This sequence comes from Aerococcaceae bacterium 50-4, assembly GCA_041223225.1. Classification (GTDB taxonomy): domain Bacteria; phylum Bacillota; class Bacilli; order Lactobacillales; family Aerococcaceae; genus Aerococcus. Next base: position 185,721 of record JBCLPQ010000003.1, on the reverse strand, counting down.
GCCTTTTTAGAAAGTAAGGATTTTGAGGATGCTATTCGCAATGCGATTTCGGTGGGTGGCGATTCAGATACCATCGCCTCCATGGCTGGCGCCATTGCCTCAGCGCATTATCAAAGTATTCCAGATGATATAGTGATTAAAACCCTTACTTATTTACCAGAAGATTTACGGACAATTTTCATTAAATGGCAATCATTTATTGGATAGGAGGACGATATCTATGACTATTTTTGACGACATCAAACAAGACATTATCGATGATCCTTATAACAAGGATTATACAGACCGAGGAATTGAACCCGTTTTCTATGCTTCTGAGAATGCAAAAATTGCCATTATTGGGCAGGCACCAGGCAAGAAGGTGGAAGAAACAGGGATATTCTGGAATGACAAATCAGGAGACCGTCTTAGAGAATGGATGGGGGTAGACCGTGATACATTCTATAAAACAGACTTAATCGCACAATTACCTATGGATTTCTACTATCCGGGTAAAGCAAAAACTGGTGATAAACCACCTAGAAAAGAATTAGCAGATAAATTTCATCCACAAATCTTAGAAAATATGCCAAATTTAGAAACCATAATTTTAATCGGTAATTATTCACAGAAACATTATTTAGGTAAAGACCGGCATAAAAATCTGACGGAAACAGTGCGAAATTATCAAGACTATATGCCGGATTACTTCCCATTAGTCCACCCATCACCTTTAAATCAACGTTGGATAGCAAAGAATCCTTGGTTTGAAACGGATGTATTACCTGATTTTAAGCGATTGATTCAAGCATATTTAGGCGATGTTGAGCCTGTAGATGAGACCAGCGAAGTTGACGACTATATTGAAGGCCAAGAGGCTAAGGTACAAACCATCTTAAATAAGCTACGTCATGAATTAGCCGAGGCTTTACCTGATTGCCGAGAGAAAATCGCTTATGACATGCCAACGCTTTTTGACAAAAAAACGGTCATCTATTATGGGGCAAATAAAGCGCATTTAGGCGTCTATCCCTTCCCTAAAACAATCGATGCTTTCGAAGATAAAGTTGGTCAATATCGGTCAGCCAAGGGGACGCTACATTTTCCTTATGATTCAGAAATCCCTTATGGTTTAATAGTTGAGTTAGCGGTCTATAATTATCAGCAACAAAAATAACATTACGGAGGCTAGTCATGGCAGAGATTGGTAAAAAGTTTTGGGGGTACACTAAAGAAGAGTGGGCCTGGGTTTTACAAGATACAGGTAATTCAGCCTATTCCTTAGTGGTGACTTCAACATTATTTCCCTTGTTTTATAAGGCCATTGCAGAAGGCGCAGGGGTTGCAGATGCAGATTCAACGGCCTACCTGTCTTATGCCAATTCAATTGGAACAGCTTTAGTCGGTTTGATGGCACCAATTTTAGGATCAATTGCGGAATATAGAGGTTTTCGAAAACCCTTGTTTACCATAGGCACCTTGCTAGGTATCGGTTCAGTTTTATTGATGGCTTTTACACCAGGTGGCTCTTGGCCGATGGCTTGGCTGCTCTTACTTATTTTGTATGTCTTGTCGAATATTGGGTTTTCATCTTCAAATGTCTTTTATGATGCTTCACTATTGGATGTGACGGGTAAATCTCGAATGTCTCGCGTATCGTCAATGGGCTATGGTATGGGGTATATCGGCTCTTGTATCCCGTTTTTAGTTTATTTAGTCTTCATGTTAAATATTGATGCCATGCCTTTTAACCTAGACTGGTTGACCAGGGCTGCCTTTATTTTGACAGCTGTTTGGTGGTTTGCTTTTACGATTCCCTACTGGCAAAATGTTCAACAAAAGTCTTGGATCAAGCCGACTTCACGACCTATTCGCGATTCCTTTAACCGGGTGAAAAATACGATTAAAGATATGGCGCAATACCGGCAGTTGTTTATTTTTCTATTAGCCTATTTCTTATATATTGACGGGGTAGGGACGATTATTTCGATGGCAACTGCTGTGGCAACAGACTTAGGGATTGAAGCGACAGTACTTGTGGTTGTTTTACTCATCGTTCAGATAGTGGCCTTTCCCTTTACTGTCTTATATGGACAATTGGCCAAACGCTTTGGGGACAAGAAAATTATCTATCTAGGCATTGTGACCTATATTATTATCTGTATTTATGCATTAAGCATGGAAACAGCGAGCGATTTCTTTATATTAGCTTGTATGGTAGGAACGGCTCAAGGAGGTCTACAGGCTTTGTCACGTTCCATGTTTGGGAAGTTGGTGCCAGAAGGCAAAACAAACGAATTCTTCGGTATCTACAATGTCTTTGGAAAATTCTCGTCAATTATCGGGACAACTTTACTAGGTGTCATTACCCAAATCACAGGCAACTCTTTAAATGGTGTATTCGGATTAATCATCCTCTTTATTATCGGTGGTGCATTATTAATCGGCGTTAAAGAAGATGGGGTCAAAGGATAAAAGTTGTACATACTAAAAAAATGCATCCTTGGTTGAATTTGACCACAAGGAGGCATTTTTATTTGTTTTTATATTTATTGATTTCTTTTTTCAAATCAAGAATAATTTTTAGGCCGATGAAATTGGTGATGGACAATACGATAATGGTGATATCTTCTAGCATCCCTGCCTCCTAACTCAGGTGCTTAAGGAACTGAAAAATATATCTTATATATAAGATATCATATATTGATAGAGGATTTAATACGAATTTATATGAAAATGTCGCAAAGAAATTTAAACACAAAAAACTGGTGGTCACAATAAATGCGACGCACCAGTTTTTATTTGGCGTCAGACAACTTTTCTATTTCTGTAATGGATGGCCATAGTCATCCCAAGGGCAAGGGCCACTGAAATGATCATCACTGGTCTATTTGAAAGGAATATTAGACTGACAATATAGGAAAGAGCTAGCAAAATCAAACTATAGATTATTGGTCTAACACGATTGATATTTTCGTGGAAATAAGGGGCATTTAACCAAACGCCAGATAAGAACAATAGGACACTCAGATGAATGAGATTTACTTCAAATAATGATTGAATCTCATTATTATTACTATAGATTAAAGCAGCATTTAAAATCCCTAAGCCTATATTAATAATGAGATGTGTGTAAACCAGTCGGAATCCAATTGATTTTTGTTTATGATTGATAAATTTTTCACTGACTAGCCAGTAGATGCCAAACATAAAAATTAACACTAAGAATTGGAAAATGTAAATATAGCTAAAGTCGGTAATGGTGAAAATCGAAGCCAAACCGACAATCACTTCACCAAAGATAATAATGGTCAGTAATGAAAAGCGTTCCACTAAATGCATCATGTTAACGGGAGATTGGTTTAGATATTTCCTAAATGGAATCAAGCCAGTACCAGCAATTAATACCGCTAAGAATGCAGGGATGTAATGGAAACTGGCAGGTAAAAATAGTGAAAAATAGGATAGCCCAGCAACGATAAAAGCAATAGTCGCGAAAGCTTGGCAAGTACGTTTGTCCCAATGGTTTAAGTGGTTTCTAGTATGCAAGAGATATTGTAAGCCGATGCTTGTGTATAGCAAAGCAACACAGAAAAAGAAGGGGATGAAAGTTTTTTCAAAGCTAGGATACAAACTATTCGATAAAAAAATCATGATGAACATATTGACCATCATAAAAATGACATCTTTTTTAACTAATTCACCAAATCGGTTAGTAAAAAAGTTTGATGCGCCCATAAGATCCATACGATCAGACTCATGGTGACATATTTGAAAAACAATTCACTAGAAATTGTTCCATGATCGACATGGAGAATAACATGGGCAATTTTTTGAATGGCATAGACAAAAATTAAATCAAAGAATAATTCATGAAATTCAGCTTTTTTGCTAGCCAGGTACCTATTTTGATTTGAGGAAGACATAGTTCACGACCTTTATGGTTATATTTTAATAGATTTATATATTTTAACATATAAAAACTATTTTACGACTATATAGTCACCGTCAATAATGGAATCTTATTTGTACATTTTGTCAAAAGGCTATATACCAAATAAAAAACCTCCACCAAATCCATGAAATAGGACTTGGTGAAGGGTATATTGTATCTAAATATCTAATGAGATTGCTGGACCTGCTGGAATGATTCCGTTCGGGTTGATTGTTGGGTGACTACCGTAGTAGTGGTGTTGGATATGGTAGAAGTCAACTGTATCAGAAATACCAGGCATGTTGTAGATTTCCCGGGTATAACGCCATACATTTTCAAAATCAGTTAAGTGTTTGATATTGCACTTGAAGTGACCATAGTAAACATGTTCGAAACGGATTAAAGTCGGGAACAAGCGAATATCAGAAGTAGTAAATTTGTCGCCTAGTAAGAATTTGTTATCTGCTAAGATACCGTCTAATTTTTCTAGGGCATCGAATACATGACCAACTTCTTCTTCATAAACTGCTTGATCTGTTGCGAAACCAGCTTTATAAACACCGTTGTTGATGTTTGGATATACATAGTCATCCATTTCTTTGATTTGGTCACGCAATTCTTCTGGATAGTAGTCGCCTTCTTTAGCACCAATTTCATCAAAGGCTGAGTTTAACATCAACATAATTTCAGAAGATTCGTTGTTGACGATGGTATCTTTTTCCTTGTCATATAAAACAGGGACAGTTACTCGACCAGTATACTCAGGATCAGCATGTGTATATACTTGGTGTAAGAAATCAGCATCTAAGATCGGGTCAGGAATAACGCCTTGATCTGGAGCAAATGTCCAGCCGTTTTCTAACATGATTGGGTTTACGATAGAGATTGAAATCATATCTTCTAAACCTTTTAATTTACGCATCATTAAAGTACGACTAGCCCATGGACAAGCCAGTGATACGTATAGATGGTAGCGCCCAGCTTCAGCTTTAAAGCCACCTTCACCAGTCGGACCTGGTGCACCATCTGTTGTGATCCAATTTCTGAATTGTGAATCTTTACGTACAAAACGACCACCTGTTGATTTTGTATCATACCATTGGTCTTTCCAAACGCCGTCTACTAATAATCCCATAATACATCTCCTTTTAGAAATAATAATTCGATTTCAAACTAATATATTTATATTGTAATATAATCGCCGACATATCTCAAGCGATAGGGGTTGATTAGACTGAGATACTGTCTAAGTAAAACACGAACTATTGAAAATTAAATAAAGCTGGATGACTAACAATTAAAAGTTAGCTATACTTAACTAGGCTAGGTAGGAATTTAAGCAAATTAGATTTGCTATGAATAAGTAATACCGAATAATAAAAGCACTATAACTTACATTCACAAGCTAAATCCTACCAATAAGAATTTTTAGAAGACAATTTACAAGTTTTCTAATGAGAATAGATCATGAAAAGAGGCTTATACATTGCGATACGAAGCACTTCAAGCAAAGTTGCCCCTAGCACCCGTGGGCGAAATGGTGTTAGGACTAGCGTCAATGAAACAATTGATGGCACATTTTAACCATCCAGAAAATCAGCTTCCCACAATTCATATTGCTGGTACAAACGGTAAGGGGTCTACTGCTAAAATGCTAGCGACCATCTTGCAGGCAGCAGGATTTAAAGTAGGCCTATTTACCTCACCATCACTAGTTGATTTTAACGAAAGAATTCAAGTCAACGGTAAACAGGTGACTGATGACCAACTGATGGCCCAAGTGGACCGGATGACCAAGGCATTAGGACCAGGTGAATACTACACCGAGTTTGAAGTTTTTACTGGTCTAGCTTGGTTAACTTTTGAAGCTGCGCAAGTAGACTTTGTCGTTTTAGAAGTTGGTCTCGGTGGACGATTAGATGCAACCAACATAGTTGAAAAGCCAATTGTCACAGCTATCACAAAAATTGCTTTAGACCACCAACGTATTCTAGGGGATACATTGGGGGAGATTGCTGGGGAAAAGGCTGGAATATTAAAAGCAGGCGTACCTTTAGTATTGTATCCACAAGTTGATGAGGCAAAAAGAGTGATTACTGACAAAGCAAACCAGCTCCATGTGCCGATATATGAAGTGCAGCCGGATGATATTGGTCAGTTAGCGTCAGAAAGCCAAGGATTACAGTCATTTACCTATAAAGACCAGGCGTATACACTCAATTTACAAGCCCCTTATCAAGTGAAAAATGCAGCCCTGGCTATCGAAATTGTCTTTACATTACGAGCGCAAGGCATTGAAATTTCTGACACTGCTATCAAACAAGGACTTGCAACAGTTTCATGGCCAGCTCGTTTTGAAAAAATAGCCGATAAACCTGCTATTGTTGTCGATGGGTCGCATAATATGGATGGTATACTATCATTAAAAGAAGCGATATTAACCCATTATTCAGCTGATAAAGTGGGGAAAAGAGTGGCCATTATGGGCATGCTGGCTGATAAGGATGTTGCCCATGTTGTGGAAGAGATAGCGCCTATTTTTCAAAAAATTATTGCTGTAAGTCCGCATTCTAACCGGGCCTTACCAGCTGACCAATTAGCAGCTATGATTGAAAAAACGGGGACAAGCGTTGAAATTGCTGAGTCTGACCAAGCGGCCTTGGCTTTGGCAGAGTTGGATTTGGAGGAAAATGACCTATTATGTATATTTGGCTCTTTCTATTTTGTGGGTTATTTGCGGGAAATAATTAAAAAGCGAAAGTAAAAATGATTAAAACAAGAAAAGGTGACAAGAATGGATATGAAAAGAATTGAAAAGGCAGTAAGGGAAATTCTGCTTGCGGTTGGTGAAAACCCGGAACGTGAGGGCTTAGTGGAAACGCCAGAGCGCGTTGCCAAAATGTATGCAGAAATATTTGATGGGTTAAATAGAGATCCAAAAATCCATACAGAAAAAACCTTTTCTGAATCAGCTTCAGAATTTGTATTAGTGAAAGATATTCCATTTCACTCAACATGTGAGCACCATTTATTACCAGTGATTGGCCAAGCACATGTAGCCTATATTCCAAAAGATGGTCAGGTGATTGGTTTATCTAAATTGGCTAGAATTGTGGAAGATTTTGCCTTAAGACCACAATTACAGGAACGTTTAACCAATCAAGTGGCAGATCTATTGGCAGAAGAATTAGGTGCTGCAGGTGTTTTTGTTGTTTTAGAGGCAGAGCACATGTGTATGACTCTTCGTGGGATTAAGAAACCAGGTGCAAAAACGGTGACTTATGCTACACGCGGTATTTACACTGACCGTGAACGTCGTCAAGAAGCTTTAGATATGATGCAATTATCATAGAAAGGTAGTGTGCGGATGTATATTAAACGGTTAAATAAAACTTTTCATTTTCCAGCCGACCACACTTGGATCATGGGCATATTAAATGTAACGCCTGATTCCTTTTCGGATGGGGGTGCTTATGTCGCTAGTGATGACATGATTGCCCAAGTTGAGAAAATGGTGGCAGAAGGTGTGGACATTATTGATGTGGGTGGAGAGTCCACCCGACCCGGTCATGTCCCAGTTACCCTCGAGGAAGAATTGAACCGGGTAGTACCTGCTGTAAAAGCCATTCGTCAGTTTTCAGATGTCTTAATTTCTGTGGATACTTGGAAGGCTGAGGTAGCCCGTCAAGCCCTTGAAGCTGGCGCAGATATTATTAATGACCAATGGGCGGCGACGAGGGAACCTGAGATTGCTAAGGTATGTGCTGACTTCGACGCCCCTTTAATTTTGATGCATAACCGCGAAGAATACCAAGCTTATACAGATGTGATGGCCGAGATGAAGGCTGATTTACAAGCCTCAATCGATATTGCCCGCGAACAAGGGATGCGTGATGACCAGTTGATTCTTGATCCAGGTGTTGGTTTCGCAAAAACAGCGGACGACAATTTGTTGACGATTCAGGGCGTACAAGCTTTAGCTAGCTTCGATATGCCTATCCTTTTGGCTACTTCAAGAAAAGGGTTTTTAGGTAAATTAGTAGATGTCCCGGCGAATGAACGTGATGTGGCGACTGCGGCTACGACGGTTTCGGGTATTTTATCAGGTGCCGATATGGTCCGAGTTCATAATGTAAAGGTGAATAAAGAAGCTGCACTTGTGGCGGATGCGATTAAACGCGGACAAATTGATCCAATAAGTCTTTAAGGAGGGATTGCTTTGACAACAGGTGACAAAATCTATTTGAATAACCTACAGTTTTATGCCAATCATGGCTTGTTGGCTGAAGAAACGGCCTTAGGACAACGATTCAATATCGATGCTGTCTTAGCTGTGGATTTGGGGCCGGCCGGGGTGACTGATGATATGTTGGCTTCCGTTTCATATGCAGATGTCTATACGGTTATTGAAGATGTTGTGGTCAATGAACCGCCAGTTAAGTTGCTGGAGAGATTGGCCCATAAGTTAGCTATGCGTATTTTAGGGGATTTTCCTTTGGTAGAAGAGGTCACTATAAAGGTGGTAAAACCGGATCCACCAATTCGGGGCATTTATGACAGCGTAACAATAGAAATCCAACGAGACCGGGCATGGTTCGACCAGATGAATGAGGTGAAATAAGCATGCAAGAAGAAGTATTGATTGCTTTAGGTTCTAATATTGAACCGAAATTAGACCACTTGAAGGACGCAGTGGTAGCATTTAACCATCACAAATCAGTAAATCTTGTGGCAACTTCACCGATTTATGAGACTGTACCCAAAGGCTATCTTGACCAAGAAGATTTTTTAAATATGGTAATTCATATTCAAAGTGACTTATCTGCGGATGAATTATTAGACTTTTGTCAAAGTATTGAACAAGACCAAAAACGCGTGCGGACGATTAAGAACGGGCCACGTACGATTGACGTGGATATTTTGCTGATTGGCGAAGAGGTCATTGATCAAGCTGATTTACAAGTGCCACATCCACGTATGCAGGAACGAGCTTTTGTTTTGTGTCCAGCTGCAGATATTGTGGGTAATTGGCGAGTGGCGGGGATGAACAAAACGATTGGTGAATTGAAGGATGCCTTACCGGATGCGGAAAAAGCTGATGTACGTGTTTCAGGATTCACTTTAAAAGGATAGTCATTTATGCTGAGTCTTTTACGGACTTTCTAACGCACTTCTGGAAAAGGTTAGCCATTATAGCAGCCTTCGGCCTATGCTTTCTTCCATCATTGCCTTATATGCAGTGGAATCGCCCTGAGCCATGGTCTCTGAGCTTGCCTGACTATTTAATCTGTAAATAAGTAAACTTCTAACAGATTGAAATACGTCAGTCATCCTTGTTCACTGCTAAGGCATGCTAGAAAAGCTCCAGGCTCGGTTATATGTAAATCACTACAGCTGAAAACGAGACTGGAACTTTTAATCTGCTACTTATTTAATAGATGTATATTAGTATTTTTAAGTAACTTTTGGAAAAGATTTGGTGACTAATGACTACCTTATTTCCACCAGTTTTTCTTATAAGGATGCGTAACTAATTAAGATTCGCTTGAAATAATGCTAAAGTTATCGTTATTACATTCTCTTTTTCAACTGGGAACAAAATATAAGAGGAGAGATTTCATGGGTAAGATTGCCTTAAGTATTGTCCAAAGTGTAGACGGTTATATTGCTGATTTGGATGATCAATTTGATTTTATTGAAGGGGTAGCTGGACCAAATTTAACGGATGTGTCTACTAGCGATTCTCCGTATTCGCTAGAAGCCTTTTTTGATGCTTACGACATTATTGTCATGGGGCATACTTCTTATCAAATTGGTTTTGCTGCTGATTTTCCGTCTAAGACGATTTATGTGGTGACCAATGACAAACAGCCAAATGAAGGGAATATTCATTTTGTTAAACCAGGACAAATCGTGAAGTTGATGCAGGCTAAGAAGAGACAAGGCCACAATATTTACTTATACGGTGGGGGCATTGTGTTGAAACCCTTTATGGCAGCCGATGCAATTGATGAATATATTATTGGAACTGTGCCGATAATTTTGGGTAAGGGGAAACCTTTATTTTATGAGTTGGCTGAATCGATTCAATTACAATTAGACCAAGTTGATGTGTTAGGTGGTATGACGATACATATTTATCACAAGCGGGTACAGTAAAAATAAATAAGCTAGCTTTTCTGGCCATTCCTAAATAAGTTCGAGGAATAGCTGGGTAAGCTAGCTTTTTGCATTCTTCAATTCAGTTATTTTTATTATTGGTTAAATTCTTCTAGTTCATAAGCCCCTTTGGTATAAACGACATGGGCATAGTGACCGTAGTCTAAATCTTCTTTTAGGTCGAATTCGGGTAATACTTCATGTAAGAAGAAGCGAATGGGCATGTCATGGCTGACGATTAAGACATTGACGTCTTTTTTCTGGGTTTCCATTCGAACTTCCAAGGCATCGTCATGGATGTCTAGCATGGCTTCCTCGATGCGGTTCCAGAAGGTGATAAAATCTTCTGAGTGACCTTCTTCGTCTCGGTCGACTAGATTTTCGATAATTAGTGGTACGTACTGGGTCGAAGGGATTTGATTAATCCGCATATCGTCAACTAATTGACTGATTGATTTTGGCCACACCTTTTCAATATCTTGATCTTCTAAACCACCGAAATTGTATTCTCTAAAGCCTTCAACTGGAAATAATTGGATATCATTTTCTTGTTTTGTTAAAATGCGCTCACCTGTTTCGACACACCGGTCTAGATCACTAGTATAGGCTAAGTCGAAGGGTACATGAGATAGGCTTTCAGCTACTTGGTCTACAACACGCATCCCAGTGCGTGTAACTGGTGAATCTGCCCATCCTTGGACACGTTGGTCCGCATTTGCTGTCGTTTCACCATGACGGACAAAGTAGTAATGGATAGCTGCCATCATATTCACTCCTCTCGTGTTTTGGTATATGAAGTTAACTTTATTCTAGCATAATAAACGATTTATGAAAACGATTTCCATAATAAATAATATATTATTATAATTGCCGCATATTTGCCTTATTCAGTTTACTAGCCTATTCTTATTGTTAATTCAATAAAAGCGAACACTCCTGATTGGAAACTCGTGGGCAATTTACTATTTGCCTATAAAAATTCGTGCTAAAATGAAAGACAGTAAGATTGCCAAAGGAATTGGCAGAAAAATGAGGAGTGTTCTTTTTGACAAAAGTAGCAAAAGTATTTACTGATGAAGAAAAAATTAGCATTTTAAGTGACATCGTGGCAATTGAGACTGTGGACCGTAACGAAGAAGACGTTGCCAACTACCTAGCGGCCTTATTGAGCAAACATGGCATTGAGTCTAAAGTAATTCCAACAGGGACGCCAGGTCGCGCTAACTTGGTGGCTGAAATAGGTTCTGGCTCACCGGTATTGGCAATTTCTGGACATATGGATGTGGTATCTGCTGGTAACGCCGACGCTTGGACGAGCGATCCATATACGTTGACTGAACGTGACGGCAAGTTGTTTGGCCGTGGTTCTACAGACATGAAGGGTGGTTTAGCCGCCTTGGTTATTGCCATGATTGAGATTAAAGAACAAGGCTTGCTTGAGAGAGGGACGCTACGTTTGTTAGCCACTTATAATGAAGAAAATGGGGCTGTGGGTTCTATTCAATTGGAAGAAGCCGGCTATTTAAAAGATGTGGATGCAATTGTCATTGGGGAACCAACAACAGGCATGATCCACCCGTCTCATAAGGGTTCAATGAACTTTGTCGTATCCTCTCGTGGTAAATCTGTCCACTCTTCAAGACCTCGTGGCGGTATTAATGCCATCGACCCATTAATGGATTTTGCTTTGGCTTTTAAAGAGGCTTTCAATGAAGCTACTCAAGATATTACTTTTGGCCAATTAGACTTTTCACCTGTATTAGATTTATACGGTGCGGTTGAAGGAGACGAGGCTGGTAATCAAGAGTTAGACCAATTATTAAAACAACCGACTTTTAATGTGACTGTATTCCGTGGTGGTGACCAAGTGAATACCATCCCTGATCATGCGGAAGTTGTCTTCAATATTCGAACAGTTCCGGAGTTTGATAATGAGTCCGTTAAAGGTGTATTTGCATCGGTTTACCAACAGTTCTTGGATAAAGGTGCAGACTTTGATTTGCAATTAACCCTTGATTTAAAACCATTAAACGGTGGGGTTGATTCTGATCTGGTACAATTAACCAAAACTTTAGGTGCAACCTATCTAGACCAAGAATTGGAAGTTGTTCCAATGACAGGGGGAACAGATGGGGCAAACTTTGTAGCTAATAAACCAGCTGGATACCCGATTATTATCTTTGGTCCTGGTTCAACAACTTCTCATCAAATCGATGAATACGTAGAAAAAGACGAATACCTGATATTTGTGAACTTGTATATCGACTTGTTATCGACCTACTTAGAAAATAAATAATTTAAATTGAAAGCTGTGATTTTTTGGTCACGGCTTTTTCTTATACTAAAATAAAATGAATACTAAAAGAGGTGACACAATGGATTTAAGAATTTTGCGGTACTTTTTAATGGTCGCTGAAGAACAAAATTTTACAGCAGCAGCTAAGCAACTACATATCACCCAACCAACCTTAAGTCGTCAAATTCGCGATTTTGAGACTGAACTAGGCGTTGACTTATTTGAGCGTAAGCGAGGGAAATTATATCTGACTGATCACGGGCGTTTCTTGAAAGAAAAAGCAGAAGAGCTTATTGCCTTAGATGAAAAAATCACTCATGAGTTTACTAATTATCAAGAAGCCAAATTACAGGGACAAATTTTAATTGGTTGTGTTGAAGCAGCCAATTCCGCTTTTTTAGCAAAAATGTTGGATCAAATGTTGGCAGACCATCCACAAGTGACCTTTGAAATTTATTCTGGTACGAGTAAAGATATTATTGAAAAGCTAGAGAAAGGTTTGTTGGACATGGCTATGCTGATTGAACCCTTCAGTCTAGATAAATATGAGAAAATCTTTTTACCAGAGAAAGAAATATTTGGTTTGTTGATAGCAGCTGACCATGAATTAGCTAGTAGAGAGTCGATTGTAGCCAATGATTTAAAAGATTTGCCCTTGATTTATGGGTCAAGAACAGATGTCCAGTCTATGTTTCGAAATTGGGGGGGATTTGAAGCAAATGATTTAAATATTGTGGGTCGCTACAACTTGCTGTTTAATGTGTTGTCCTTAGTTGAAAATAAGGTAGGGGCGGCAGTGACTATCCAGGGTGCTGCTACAGATCGTTTGATTGATACGCGATTTGTGCCTTTTCAACCACCTTTAGAGGTTCGTTGTGCCTTGGTTTGGAAAGAAACGAATATGTTGAACCCAACTTTATCTTCATTTATTGACCAGATTAAGCATGCCCTAAAAGCATAGTACTACGCTTAAGAGGTATTGGACGAATGGAAAAATGACCACTAGTATAAGTTTGTAAGGGCTTAATCTTAAGGAGGTTATTTGAATGGCAAAATTTGAAGAAGTTAAAGAGGGTATTATTTTTCCAATAGGTGAAAAGAACGATGCCTTTGCCCAATATTTTATCGGACAAAGTTACCTACAAGGATTAGTGGCAGATGATGCGGTAAATGTGGGTGTTGGAAATGTAACTTTCGAACCCGGTTGTCGAAATAATTGGCACATTCACCACGATGGTTATCAAATTCTATTGGTAACAGGTGGCGAAGGTTGGTATCAAGAAGAGGGTAAGGATGCCCAATTCTTAACTGCAGGCGATGTGATTGTGACACATGATGGTGTCAAACATTGGCACGGTGCCACAGCAGATAGCTGGTTCTCGCATATTGCTATCACAGCAGGTACGCCAGAATGGCTAGAACCAGTTAGAGACGAAATTTATACAACATTAGCAAAGTAGAAATAATTAGTGAGAGAATTTGAAGGAGGATTTAGTATGCCAAAGCAAACAGCAGGTAGAGATAATTTAGGTGAATTTGCGCCACAATTTGCGGCATTGAATGATGATGTTTTATTTGGAGAAGTATGGGACCGTGAAAAGCAATTATCAGCACGTGACCGTAGTTTAATTACGGTAGCTAGCTTATTAACTCAAGGTGTACCTCAATTGGAGGCGCATTTAAATATTGCGAAAAAGAATGGTGTTACAAAAGAAGAAATTGTTGAAATCATTACCCACTTAGCTTTCTATACAGGCTGGCCGAAAGCCTGGACTGCATTTTCTTTAGCTAAAGAAATTTATGATGAAGAAGACTAAAGACCATTCGCATACATATATGAAAGTCTTGATGGCAACGTCAGTGCTTTTTTAATATGATTGGGTGAGTACAATATCCTATTTGTCGCTACCCTTGTATTCGCTAAACTGTCTATTCTTTGTTAAAATAATAAGGAGAATGTTGCGCTTTCAGCAACAAATAATCGTAGGAAATGACATGATCATAAAATAAGCGTAGGGGTGTATTCAATATGGTAGAACATTATTTAGATGAGACGCAAGAACAAACTGAAATGGGTAAAAGCCTTCAGGCCATCAAAGTAGGCGATACATTTCGTGTAACTGAATCTATCAGAGAGCGGGATGTCTTGTTATATATGGGGGTTACCGCAGATTCTAACCCTGCCTACTTGCAACAGACTTCACAGAATGCTGGTCTTACACCAGGAGAAGTTGTCGTCCCACCAATTGCTTTGATGGGGATTATTACGCGTACAGTATCGATGAATTTCCCAGGTCCAGGTTCACGTTTGGTTGAAATGAATATTAATATTATCCATTCCATTCCACATAACTCTATCATTACCTTTGAATTTGAAGTGATTCGTGTAGAAGAATTAAAACAATTCGTGACCATTCACTGTATTGGAAAATATACAAATTCAACGGATGATGACCGCGTGCTAGATGCAATGTTAACTGTGCTACCACCACAAGAACACCTACAAAATGACGCTGAAACAATTGATGCAGGTGTATTCCAGCGAATTTCAGGAGGCGACTCAATTGAGTACTAATAAAGAAAAGAAAAAGCTTGTACTATTTGATGGCTCATCTTTAGCTTTTCGATCTTTCTTTGCTATCCATAATATTGATTCATTCGTGAATAAGAACGGTATGCATACCAATGCATTGTTTGCCTTTCACGAGATGATGAATAATATCTTGGAAAAAGAACAGCCAACGCATGCATTAGTAGCGTGGGATGCAGGGAAAACGACGTTTAGAAACGAGTTTTTTGATGAATATAAGGGTGGCCGTCAGTCAACGCCATCTGAATTTAGAGAGCAAATGCCATTTTTCAATGTCATGCTAGATGCGTTTGGGGTTGCCCATTATGATTTAACCAACTATGAGGCAGATGACATTATCGGGACATTTGCGACAAAGGTAGACCCTGAAGAATTCGACGTTGTTGTGATTTCCGGAGATAAGGATTTAACGCAATTAGCTCGAGACAATGTCCGCGTGGATATCACGAAAAAAGGTGTATCAGAACTTCAATCTTATACACCAGCTTCAATTATGGAAGATTTGGGGATTACGCCTGAACAAATTATTGATATGAAAGGTTTGATGGGTGACTCTTCAGATAACTATCCTGGTGTAACCGGTATTGGTGAAAAGACAGCTTTAAAATTGCTCCATGAATATGGGTCAATGGAAGCTATGTACGAGCAAATTGACGACATGAAAAAGTCCAAGCGTAAAGAAAATCTGATTAATGAAAAAGACAATGCGATTTTATCTAAAAAATTAGCTCGTATTGAATTGGATGCGCCTGTGAAGATTGAGTTAGCTGAACTACCCTATAAAGGTAAACAGCTTGAACCCTTAATGTCATTTTACAAAGACATGAACTTTAATGGTTTTATGTCACGGTTATTGGAGAATTCTGACCAAGCAGACTTGCTGACAGAAGACTGGGAGGATGTACCTTATACCAAGATAGCTTCGGCTGAAGATTTAACAGCTGACCACTTCCCAAGTGAGAGCGTTGCAGACGGGTATGCGATCTACCTTGAAAACCTAAGTAAAAACTACCATGATTCGGATATTGTGGCGGTTGCTTGGACAAATGGATCAGAAATATTTACCGGAGACGCAAGCTTATTACAGTCTGACTTATTTAAATCCTGGTTATCGAATGAAGGAATTACCAAAGTCGTGTTTGATGCCAAGCGGACAAAAGTAATGTTGGACTACGTAGATGTTGATTTTGCTGGAGTTGTCGATGATGTCTTAATTGGCTCTTATCTACTGCATGCCCGCGATAATTCTAACGATTTAGCTGAAGTTGCCCGTGAATTTGATATGGATGACTTGGCCTATGATGAGTCTATTTACGGTAAGGGGGCTAAACGAGGCGTACCAGAAGATGTTGAAAAGATGTACGAACACATCGCGCGTAAAGTGCATATCATTGCCCGTTTGCAGCAAACGATTCGTCCGCAACTGGAAGCCAACCAAATGGATGACCTTTACCAAGAAATGGAATTACCATTAGCCCTAGTCTTAGCTAACCTAGAAATTTTAGGGATTTCAGTTGATAAGCAACAATTGGTTACCATGCAAACTGAATTCCAAGAAATTATCGATGGACTAGAAGCGGATATTTGGAAAGAAGCTGGCCGTGAATTCAATGTCAATTCAACTAAACAATTAGGGGTTATTTTGTTTGAAGAAATGGGTCTGCCAGTGATTAAGAAGACAAAAACGGGCTATTCGACTGCTCAAGATGTCTTAGAAAAATTAGCTGGTAAAGCTGATATTATTGACCTAATTTTGAATTACCGTCAATTGAACAAATTACAATCGACCTATGTTGAAGGATTACAAGAATTTATCCACGAAGATGGTAAAATCCATTCAAGATTCCAACAAACTTTAACGTCAACTGGTCGTTTATCATCAGCTGATCCAAACTTACAAAATATTCCGATTCGCTCAGAAGAAGGTCGGAGTATTCGTAAAGCATTTGTGCCAAGTCATGATGACTGGGTTATCTTCTCAAGTGACTATTCACAAATTGAATTGCGGGTCTTAGCCCACATTTCGGGTGACCAACACATGCAAGAGGCCTTCAATAACCATGAAGATATCCATACGTCAACAGCGATGAAGGTTTATAAAGTTGGCAAAGATGAGGTAACGGCGAACATGAGACGAAATGCTAAGGCTGTAAACTTCGGGATTGTCTACGGAATTTCTGACTATGGTTTGAGTCAAAACTTAAATATTTCTCGTCCAGAAGCGAAGAACTTTATTGATACTTACTTGGAAAATTATCCAGGTGTTCAATCTTACATGAAGGATGTTGTGGCAAAAGCGAAAGAAGATGGTTATGTAGAAACCCTATTTAACCGTCGCCGTTACTTACCTGACTTACATGCCAAAAACTTTAATGTCCGTTCATTTGCTGAACGTAATGCCATGAATACACCAATTCAAGGTACGGCAGCGGATATTATTAAGATTGCGATGGTTAAGATGGACGAAGCCTTAAAAGAACATGGTTTAAAAGCGAACCTATTGTTACAAATCCACGATGAGTTGGTATTTGAAGTGCCAAAAGATGAAATTGAAAAACTAGAAAAATTAGTGACTGAGATTATGGGTTCAGCGGCTCAATTGGATGTACCATTAGAAATTGAATCAAATTATGGTGCGACTTGGTACGAAGCCAAATAAAAATTCGAAGTCAGTTCTATCGAAGGTCAAACTTTTTAAAACTGATGAACGTAAGAGAAGGGATGAGATTGAACGCTCATCTCTTTTTATCTACATAGAAATGAAAAGATCTGTATTTATGCTTTCTTTTCACGCTGATGTTGTCTTTTCAACAGTCAGCTTTTGCATTAAAATAGAATGAAGTAGAGAGAGTAGAAAGTGGTGCAATTATGCCTGAAATGCCGGAAGTAGAAACAGTCAGACGAGGGTTGGAAGAAATTGTTATAGGGAAAACAGTGGCATCCGTTACGGTGACTTGGCCAAGGATTATCCAAGCAGAAGGTGGACTTGCATCTTTTGAAAATACCATGCCTGGGCAACAATTAATGGAAGTAGGTCGGATAGGGAAGTTCTTAATTTTTTATTGGACTGATGTGACTTGGATTGCCCATTTACGAATGGAAGGAAAATACCTATACGAAGAGAAAGACACGCCAGTTGATCCATATACCCATGTCATTTGTCATATGACAGATGGCTATGACCTGCGTTACCGTGATGTGCGTAAATTCGGTCGTATTCATATGGTAGACAAGGCGGATACGGAAGCTGCGATCGAAAAATTAAACTTAGGTCCGGAACCAGGAGACTTATCTTTTGATTATTTGAAAGGGCGATTAAAAAGGACGCGTCGCCTGATTAAGGCCGTACTTTTAGACCAATCAGTGGTAGCTGGTATTGGGAATATTTATGCGGATGAAATCTTGTATGCAGCTAAAGTACACCCAGAACAAGCTGGGGCAAGCTTATATGATGAAGAAATTAAAGCAATCATCACCGCTAGTCAGGAGATTATTCAAGCGGCAATAGCATCCGGTGGAACAACTATCCGGACCTATACCAATACTTTTGGTGAGAATGGTCATTTTGCCAATTATTTAAAGGCCTACGGGAAAAATGGTCAGCCTTGTCAAAGATGTGGCACTGAGATGGTAAAAATTAAAGTAGCACAACGGGGGACGCATTTCTGTCCACATTGTCAGGTCTTACACGAAGATAATAATGAATAAAAATGAACCAGCAGATTAATATACGGAGGCATTATGAGTCATATTCTAGGATTAACCGGTAGTATTGCTACAGGAAAATCGACAGCAAGCAAATTTTTTAAGGCAGCTGGATTTCCTGTCATCGATGCGGATTACGGTGCAAGGGTGGTTGTTGAACCTGGTCAACCAGGATTAGAGGCGGTAAAGGCCCATTTCGGTGAGGATATTGTTTTTCCAAACGGGGTTTTAGACCGAAAAAAATTGGGGCAGATCATTTTTTCTGATGATAAAGAACGGGAAAAATTAAATGAATTATTACGTCAACCGATTCGAGGTTGGATGGAGAGCCAAAGAGAGAAGTATGAGGCGGAAGGACATGAATTGATTATCATGGATATCCCTTTGTTGTATGAAGGTGGCTACGTTGATGCTTGTGATCAAGTCATGGTGATTTATGTGTCAGAAACGGTCCAATTAGATCGGCTAATGAACCGTGATAAACTCACATCTGTTGAAGCCTTTAAGCGGATGACCAGCCAAATATCTATTGAACGTAAGGCGATGATGGCAGATGTTGTGATTGATAATTCGGGCACAATTGCAGATACCCACCAGCAATTGGCAGCCTGGATAGGAATTTCGGGATTTCAACCCCTGGAATAGGGTGTTACCAGCCTTTATGCTATAATGAGACGAGCAAATATTCACGTATAAGAAAGTAGAGGTGCCAAACATATGCAATGCCCAAATTGTACTTCAACGAATTTAAAAGTAATTGATAGTCGACCAGCAGAGAATAATTCATCTATTCGTCGACGTCGAGAGTGTTTAGACTGCGGCGCTCGTTTTACAACGTTTGAACGCATTGAAAAAACACCATTATTGGTGGTTAAACGAGATGGAACAAGGGAAGAGTTTTCACATGAAAAAGTTTTACGGGGATTGGTTCGTTCTGCTGAGAAACGACCGGTATCAGCAGATCAACTTGAAAAATTAGCCCACGATGTTGAGTCAGAATTACGGTCTAGAAGTCAAAACGAAGTGCCCGCTTCTGAAATTGGGGAGTTGCTGATGGCGGCCTTACCAGACATTGATGAAGTCGCTTATATTCGTTATGCTAGTGTCTACCGACAATTTGAGGATCCGACTGTTTTCTTAAAAGAAATCGAACGTTTAAGAGGACGTAATGAGCAAAATGAACGGGATGAATCTACAGAGCCATCTGAAGGTCATTCAACCCAAGAAAATACAAATGACTAAGTTTTTAAAGAAGGGAGGGTAATAGGCGTGACATACCCATGGCAAAATTTAGATCCTAAAGGGCTTGTACAAATTACCCAACCCCATTGGATTTCTGATATTGACCAGCAAGTTTTGCTACATTTATACCAACCCATTGTTGGTGGTCAAGCTTATGCTTTTTACCAGACTTTATACGCCAATATTCAACTGTCCGACTATGCCTCAGCCCCCTTACACCATTTTGATTTGATGGAACAAATGGTAGCCGGTAAGGAACAATATGTGAAGGCTAGACGTCAGCTTGAAGCGATTGGCCTTTTACAAGTCTTTGAAAAAAGCACCACAAGTAATCAAGATGAAGTGACCACCATCTACCAATTGCAAGCACCCTTAGATAGCAAACATATCTTTTCAGATCCTATCATGTCGAGTCTTCTGATGGACCGGTTGGGTCAAGCCCGCTATCAATTCATGTTAGATAAGTTTTCAATCAAGACACCAGTAGACTTAACCACAGAGGGATGGACTGAGGTTACAGCGACATTCCAAGACGTTTACAGGTTACCAAGCCAATATTATCCAATTTCAGACGATATAGAAGAAAAGCTGATACAGAAAAATGGCAATACCAAAGCAACAGTAATTACTAGTTCAACCCTGGATATGAATACCTTAAAAGAACTACTACAATCTTCTTTCATCTCTGAGAAAGCTATGACAGATGAAGTCAAGGACATGTTCGTCTCACTGCACCAACTATATGGTTTTGATGAGGTGGACTTAAAGGAATTGGCACTTTCAGCGACTGATTTAAGGACCAATACGATTGATGTCCGTAAGTTGCAGCGGTTAGCATTAGACCGGTCAAGCAATCAGGCGGCCCCTGTCAGTCAACAAACAAGTAGACAAGGTAAAAGTCCGGCCATAGAAGAGCGGATATCAGCGCATGAGACAGCAGCACAGCAACAAGCTAACCAAGCAGATAAGGAATGGTTAAGTAAAGGGCTAACCCAGGAAGAACTGTCTTTTGCTAAATTGGCTAAATCTTATCCGCCAATTGCCTTTGCCAAGTCAATTAAAGAGCAAAAAGGTGGCTATCTGACCAAGTCAGAAGGAAAGGCGATTACTGAATTAATTGACTTAGATGTAATCCAACCAGCCACTTTAAATGTGATGGTTCAATTCTGTTTAGTAGAACTTGAACAAGCTCGTTTAACACGGTCTTATTTAGAAAGTGTTGCAGATGATTGGCGCCAAAATAAGGTTATAGTCCCTGAAGAAGCCATGCTTTATTTGAAGCAACGTAAACAAAAAAGTGCTGAAGCATATGAAAAACGGCAAAAAAACCGGATGGCTAAGGGCCGTTATCAAACGCAGAAACAATCTGTTAAACCGAAATGGTTAGATCCTGATTCAAGACAGGATAAATACCAGAAGCCAGTAACTGGTCCGAATACAAATAATCAAGAATCGGCTAAACAAGATACGGCAGTCAAGCAGGAAAGTAAAGCGTCCTTGAGTGCTCAAGAAGCAGAGATTCAACAACTATTACAATCATTAAATCAAAAAGAAGGTGAGTAAGTATGGCTGACAACAACCAAATGAAAAATGTGGGTGATTCACTTAAACAACAGTTTAACCGCAATCCCGTTTTCAAAGAGCGACAAGCTAAAATTGAAACGATTGTCCAAAATGACCCCGATGTGCAAGCTTTTCTTGCCGAACAAGAATTAACCTTTGAAGATGAGATCGTGAAGAAATCATTTTCTAAATTGTATGAATTTGCCCGTGAGAATGGCAATGCAGCTTTGGGTAAAAAGAAATTTGTGCAATATGCACCGAATTTAATCATGAATGTGAATTACATTGATGTCGATTATCATCCAACTGAAGCCTTTATAAAGCAACAAGAGGCAGAAGAGTTAAGTAAACGGGTAACAATGGTCTCTATGCCAAAAAGCTTACGGTCAGCATCTTTTGAAGAAATGACAACAGATGACTATCAAGATAGGTTTGAAGCGATTCAAAAGAGTCTGCAATTTATCTCTGCCTATACCAGTAAACCCAACAATTACCACAAAGGTTTATACTTACATGGGCAATTTGGGGTAGGAAAAACGCATATTCTAGCAGCTTTGGTTAACACGTTAGCTGAGCACGGCGTGAAGTCAACCTTGGTACATTATCCAGAATTATTAGTAGATTTAAAATCACGTATCCGTAACAATACTGTAGACCAAAGAGTCACTGAAATAAAACAGGCAGAAATTTTAGTTTTAGATGATATAGGTGCGGAGTCTAATAGTGAATGGGTACGAGACGATGTATTGGGTGTGATTTTGCAGTACCGGATGCAAGAACAATTATCTACCTTCTTTACATCTAATTTCTCTATGGCCGAGCTAGAAGAATTCCTGACAACGACTAGAGAAGGTGTAGATGTAGCGAAATCTGCTCGTATTATGGAACGAATTAAGTATTTAAGTGAAGAGATTACAGTAGGAGGTAGAGACCGTCGTAACGGTTAATACCTCTTTTTTTCATCTTAATTTTTATAGCATAATATTTGTATGTATAACTTTAAAATGATAAGCTATACCTATATCAAATAAGTTGCCAGATGAAGGAGGTGAGTGAATGGGCGGATTGAGAAAATTCCTTCAAATCCTATTTTCACTCTTAGTTTTATTAGCGGTTGTCGCAACAGCTGCAATGATTTACCCAATACCATATGTCAGTGACTTTGTTAACCAGTATGTTGTGTCGAATCAAATATTCGTGAATGCTGTCATTGTGCTGTTGGCACTCGCATTTATTTACTTTGCAGTAGCCTTAATTTGGGCCATGGTTGCGCCAGCAAAATCACGTACTTTGAAAATTTCTAACGATTATGGGGAGGTAAAAGTTCACCGAGATACGGTTGTACAAGCTGTACACCGCGAACTTTTAGATGTGAAACAAGCTTCTCATAAAAATGTCACAGTGAAATTTGACCGTAAACCAGAGAATACAAAAGTATCAGTAGATTACGCTGTAGATAAGAAGCATGAAATTCAAGCGATTTCAGATCAAATAGCTGAAAAAGCGAAACTAGCAGCCGAACGTGTTTTAGGCGCTAGTATTCAGAATGTAAAGGTTTCGCCAGCGCCATATGACGCAGAACAAGTAAACCAACAAGGGCGTGGACAAAATCACGCACGGGTTAGATAAAATAGGTCTTGGTAATGGCTGAATTTTGATAGGGGGCACATAGCATATGAAACAACCACCACGTAGCTGGTACCAATATAGAAATCGTATTATAGGCGGGCTAATTGCATTTATTTTTGGCTTATTATGGATGTGGTTAGGCTTTGGATCTGCATTATTTATCCTTGTATTCTCAACAATTGGATACATTGTAGGCGCATACTTTGATGGACAAATCGACTTAGAAAGTTGGTTTTCGTTTTTCAATTTTTAAAGTCATATTGTTTGAGTTAAGCGCTTAAATTTGCTATGATAAATACAACTTATTAGTTATAAAATTTTCAAAAAAAGAAATGGGGTATTTTACATGTCAGAAAACGTAAAACACACAAATGATTTAACTTTTGAAGATCGCGTATTAGAAAAAATTGCTTTCTATACAGTTCAAAATATTGACGGCATTCTTGAATTAAAAGGTAACTTTACTTCAGGAATTATGAACTTCTTCTCAAGCGGCGAAGACGAAACTAAAGGTGTTAGTGCCGAAGTTGGTAAAAAAGAAGTTGCATTAGACTTAGAAGTTATTGCTGAATATGGTAAAGATATTCCATCAGCATTTGACAAAGTGACTAAAGCTGTTAAAGAAAATGTTCAACAAATGACTGGTTTAACAGTTGTTGAAGTGAACATGAACGTAAACGATGTTTTAACTCGTGCTGAGTATGATCGTGATCAAAACGAACAAAAACGTGCAGCTGAGCAACAACGTCGTCAAGCAAACCAAAGTGGTCAATACGCTGACGGTTCACGCGTACAATAATTTTCAACAAAAGAGGAGGAGACGGGATAATTTACCCGTCTTCTTTTTCTATCTATCAAGCAAAAGCTATTAAAGTCTATTATTTTTCTGAAATTGATTTGACAATTAAATAAGTGATGCTTATACTTATTTTGAAATAAGATAACTACATCGAAGATAAGAGACAAGCTTTAGGATTGGACATTAGGGACAAGTTGGTTAGTGAAAAACTTGCAATATCTTATGGCGAACCACTCTTTAGATCACACCGAAACGGATGGATTTATCACATACGATAAGGTGTACGGGTTGCACCCATTATCAGCATTTGAGGGTAAAATATGCAGGCATATTTTACTGAAATTGGGTGGAACCACGCAAATTGTTTATTAGCGTCCCATTCTAGTCTTTATGGCTAGGATGGGGCTTTTTTTGTTTTAAAAGGAAAGAGGAGGCAAATTATGATTGAATTAGTATTCCCAGATGGGGCGAAAAAATCATTTGAAGCAGGCGTTACTGGTCGTGACGTTGCTGCATCTATTAGTAACTCATTAGCAAAACGCGCACTAGCAGCTAAAATTGATGGTGAATTGGTGGACTTGAATGCACCAATTAATGAAGGTGGCGCAATTGAAATTGTAGATCCTAAACATGAAGATGCTTTAGGTATTTTACGTCACTCAACTGCCCATTTAATGGCGCAAGCAATGAAACGTTTATATCCAGGCATTAAATTTGGGGTAGGACCAGCAATCGACACTGGTTTCTATTATGATACTGACCAAGACAAGCAAATTGCTGAAGAAGACTTACCAGCAATCGAAACTGAAATGGCTAAAATTGTGAAAGAAAACTTCCCAATCGAGCGTCGCGAAGTGACTCGTGCAGAAGCAAACGAAATCTTTGCAGATGACGAATACAAATTAGAAATCATTGCAGACTTACCAGAAGATGAAAGTTTAACAGTTTATACTCAAGGTGAATTTACTGACTTATGTCGTGGTGTCCATGTACCATCTACTGGATACATTAAAGAATTCAAATTGTTGTCAGTTGCTGGTGCTTACTGGAGAGGTAATTCAGATAACAAGATGATGCAACGTGTTTACGGTACTGCTTTCTTTGAGAAACGTGATTTGAAAGAATTTATCAAGCAACGTGAAGAAGCAAAAGAACGTGACCACCGTAAATTAGGTAAAGAGTTAGACATCTTCATGGTTAATCCTGAAGTTGGTTCTGGTTTACCATTCTGGTTACCAAAAGGTGCGACAATCCGCCGTATTATTGAACGTTATATCGTGGACAAAGAAGAATCTTTAGGTTACGAGCACGTGTATACACCAATCATGGCTGATGTTGAACTATACAAAACATCTGGTCACTGGGACCACTATCATGAAGACATGTTCCCACCAATGGATATGGGTGACGGCGAACAATTGGTATTACGTCCAATGAACTGCCCACACCATATGATGATTTACAAAAACGATATTCACTCTTACCGTGAATTCCCAGTACGTATTGCGGAATTAGGTATGATGCACCGTTACGAAAAATCAGGCGCTTTATCAGGTTTACAACGTGTACGTGAAATGACTTTAAATGACGCACATATCTTTGTACGTCCGGACCAAATTAAAGAAGAATTCACTCGTGTAATTGAATTAATCAAGCAAGTATATGCCGACTTTAATATTACAGATTACCGTTTCCGTCTATCTTACCGTGATCCAAATAATACTGATAAGTACTTTGATGACGACGAAATGTGGGAAAAAGCACAATCAATGCTTAAAGAAGCGATGGATGACTTAGGTCTAGAATACTTTGAAGCAGAAGGTGAAGCAGCATTCTACGGTCCTAAACTAGATGTTCAAATGAAAACTGCTTTAGGTAACGAAGAAACAATGTCTACTGTTCAATTAGACTTCTTACTACCAGAACGTTTTGACTTAACTTATGTTGGTCAAGACGGTCAAGATACTCACCGTCCAGTGGTTATCCACCGTGGTGTTGTGTCAACTATGGAACGTTTCGTTGCTTACTTAATTGAAGAATACAAAGGCGCTTTCCCAACTTGGTTAGCACCTGTACAAGCAAAATTAATTCCAGTTAATGATGAAGCACATGGTGACCATGTAGAAGAAATTCGTCGTCGAATGAAAGCTGCAGGTATGCGTGTTGAAGTAGATAACCGTAATGAAAAAATGGGTTACAAGATTCGTGAAGCGCAAACTAAAAAAATCCCATACCAATTAGTGTTTGGGGACAATGAAATTGCTGAAAATACAGTAACAGTACGTCGCTACGGTTCCAAAGAAACAGCACAAATGCCATTTGATGAATTTTTAAGCCAAATGGAAGCAGAAATTAAAGAATATAAGTAAAACAAGAAGCGACAAATATCGTTTAGTCTCGCAACAATGGAAGGAATAGTTGTAGTGATGGCACATCACGAGAACTGTTTCTGAAGTAGTACGAATTTGACATTGTTGGTATTTGGAGCGGGACACTTGAAGGGTGCGAAAGCTCTCCTTTAAAATGAAATCTTGATGAACTTTGAAACAGGGGATGCGACAGGAATGTTGCGTCCCCTTTTTATTGAGGCTGTTAAACATGCTTGTCTGTCTTGCTTTAAGTAGATAAGAAAGCTATAAAGTGTTAAAAGATATAATATGAGTGATGGTTGAAGCCTGTATTAGGCAAGTTCACTTGTGCTTGTAAAGTATTGAAGATGGTCAGAATATATCTATGGAATGGGTGGTTTTTTGGAAAGGAAAATTCTAGGTTTAATTACTGCGCCTGGTTACGTGGAAAGTATCATCTGTGGGGGCGCTAGGGTCTGCATTCAACAATAAGGATGTACTCTTAAATAGTATCTACGGCTACCGACAACAACAAAGGCAGAAGATGGCTCAAGAAATTGAGGATAATGCGGAAAAACAGAAAAATATTCGATGAATGCATGATTAAAAATTTAAGACGAAAAAAGCTATGGAGATGATAGGTCATTCCATAGCTTTTGTGTATTAGTCTATATTGTTGTAGATTGATTCCTATAGGTAATATTCCCCTGCTTGTAAAACAGGTTCTAAATGACCTAAAGGAATGGTGGCCATACTTGGGCGCAGACTACCTTTATTTTCATCCCGACCTTGAATCACTAACTTTGCATCGTCCTGGCGATAAATATTAATCCCTTTAACGATTAATTGTTGTGTTTGATCACTTGAATAGCGGTTGAATAGGACAGCTAATTTAACAAATGGTAATTGGGTCATCATTGGGTAGTCACCCATAGAATCACCAAATACCATAGCTGGTTCCTTACCATGGGTAGGTGCCATAAAGTTTTTGATGACTTCTACTTTACCTAAACCTTTAGTAATAAAAGTACCTTCTTCTAAGCGTGAATCCATAATGCCATTTTCATCAACATCGTAGCACTGACCGAAGACTTGGCTTGGGTCTAGATTGAACGGGTCCATGGTTACTACAGAACGCACTAAATCGATAGGGCTTGCCGTAATCACATAGATTGTGATGTTGTTGTCTTTTAATACCTGCCATAAATGAAGGATTTCTTCTGGAATACGGATACCTTGTTCAAATGAAGCCTCTACTTTTCCAACCTTACTTTTAATGTGTGGGCTAGAAAATAATCTACGTAGGGTAATCGGTTTATTGAGCGCATCTTGGAAAACAGCGATAGACAAGGCTTTGAATTCTTCCACTGTATAACCTTTAAACCAATAAATCGGAGAATTTTCACCTGGTGTTCGTTGGAATTCACTACCAGCTAATTGGTAGTACAAACGCAATTTGGCAGCAAATTCATCGAACTGAGTCAATTCTTTTACTTGTTCAATTGGCAAGCGCTCACTCTCGTCTAAGGCAATATAGTCTGTATACAATACTTGATATTGTGCGATGATATCGTCAGCTAAATCGATATAGGTTGCCATATTTTGTGAATTTGGGAAAATGGGTTGGTTGAAATTCATTGGCCCAGTTGTGAGTACTTCATAGAATTCATCCGGTGTCATTTTGTAGGCTAAATGATCAATCATATACATCATTAGATGGTCTTCGATATCGTGCATGATAGTAGTATTATCAAAGTCGAATACAGCATATTCAGTATGCTTTTTATCTGCATCAGTCTCTGAAGCTGATTCTCGAATCACAGTATTTAATCTCTGGACAACGAATGGGTCCCATTTTTGCTGGTTAATATTTAATGGCATAAAAATCTCCTCGTATTTTTTATATAAATTGAATTTATTGTTCACCGTATATCATATTATAAAGTAAGAGTAATAAAATCATGTAAAGTATAGGTCATAATTAAGTAAATATAAGGGCTAGTGGAGAAAACATTGCTGATCATGATGGTTATAGACACCAATTGTCTCTAGGAAGGACTCAATTGTGGTAGGTCCGACAAATTTAAAGCCACGTTTTTTCAATATTTTCATAAAGGCTTTATTCATTTCATCTTCATTACCATCATAAGATTCAAGTAACTGCTGTGCTGTTTCATAGATATAGTGTTTAAAGTCAGGTAATTCAGGGTCGGCTTCGATAGCTAAAGCACACTGTGCATTATTTACCATCGCCTGGATTTTTTGTCGATGACGAATGATGCTTTCATCTAACATGAGCCGGTCTACATCTAAGTCGTCGAATGCAGATAGGACATGGAAATCAAATTGTGCAAAGGCCCGTCTGAGATTTGGTCGCTTTTTTAAAACGATCGCCCAAGATAAACCTGCTTGCAGCGACTCTAAGCACAGCGCTTCAAACACTTCTTGGCTGGTGGTTTTTATTTGTCCCCATTCATTATCATGGTAAGCCATCATCTCTGGTGTATTGGCAAATTGACAACGGGTAACCATGTAAAAACTCCTTTATTTTGCAATATTTGTGTATATATTTGAATTGTGCTCAAATTATAGCAAATTTAATCTGTTTTTAATAGTAACTATCGTTTAAAACGATTATTCATGATAAAAGTAAGATATTATCAATAACCCAAAATATTTCCTATAATCAAGATAAGTACAATAATTGGATATGATGGAAGGAAGGAAAGAGAGTATGAAACATTTTGTTAAGTTGGGTTTATTGGGCGTATCAGCAGTAGTTTTAGCGGCATGTTCGAATGGATCTCGTGAGGAAACGACGCTTAGAGTGGCTACTTCACCCGGTCCTTATAGTGCCTTATTTTTAGACCAAGTGGCACCAAAGCTAGAAGAAGAAGGTTTCACAGTAGAGGAAATTGAATTTACAGACTTGCGATCTGCAGACGTGGCCCTACAGGAAGGGTCCGCAGATTTAAATGTAGATCAACACACATTGTATATGGCAAACTTTAATGAAGAAGCAGGTGCAGACCTGACGGCTGTTACACCTGTACCGACAGTTCCGGCAGGATTGTTTCCTGGGACAAAGGACGATTTAGATACCGTAGCTAGTGGTGATCGCATTGGGATTCCGGATGACCCCTCCAACTATACAAGAGCCCTGCTTGTCTTACAAAAAGCAGGTTGGATTACATTAAATGATGGGGCCAATTTGGAAAGTTTAACAGTAGATGATATTGCCAAAAATATATATGATATAGAAATCGTGCCTATGCAATCAGCGACAATCCCAAGAACTTTGGAAGATTTAGCCTTTGCAATTATCCCAGGCTCAATTGCTTATGATTCAGGTGTTGATTTTTCTACTATGTTACTAGCAGAAGATGTACGTGATGATTTGTTCCTACAAGCAGTCGTGTCAGATGCTGAAACAGCTGAGGAAGAGTGGGTTCAAGCAGTAGTGGATATATATAATTCTGACGAACTCAAAACGCAAATCGAAGAAATCAATCAGAACTCAGATGAAACGTATTGGATTCTGCCAGATTAAGAAAACTAAAAGAAAATGTGAATATTCAAAGAAAACGTTTACATTACCGAGGTATTTCCGATATGATAGGAGTATCAAATGAATAGGAGTGATGTACATGGTTGAAGTTTACACAAACTACTGGGAAAATCGACGCGATGGTGTTCGAAAGGAACATGGCTCATATGCTAGTGAAGAAGAAGCTTTTGAGGGCATTCAAAGCTGGTGGACACTCCATCAAGAAAAGTATACGGATGTGAATAAGCGACGCACTAATTCTGGCGCCCTTGAAATTACATATGGCGATGACAACTACTACTATCGTATAGAAAAACGTCATTTAGATAAGTTACCATCAATGAAATGTAAGTTGAGAAGTCCAGGTGAGATTGATAGTAAACGCAAGCTAGAACAGTTAGATGAGGAAACTTTCCTATTTGAAGAATTGGCAGAACCCTATCGTGACTTGCTACTGCAAGCAATGGGGAGTGGGCAACGCGTAAAAGATTTTATCTACGATGAAAAAGGGCGGCCTATTCGTGAGCTCACAAAAGTATAATTTTTAAAAGAAACGATTGACAAGAAGATGCGAAGGTGTTATGCTATTGGAGTTGAGAAAAGAAGCAGAAACACCCGTTTCTCACCTGAGTTGATAAGTTACGTCCTCGGGTTGATAGATATTCAGTTCACACAGACGCGATCTGTGTGCTTAATACGACGGGTAGTGTATATGCTATCCGTCGTTTTTTCTATGTGAAATTTCTCTTTCATACAGATTTATGCAATCTTGCAGAAAAGTTATTTTAACCAGCATCAATGGAGGTGTATTACTATCGCAAAAGATATGTTCGTAAATGAAAATATCCGTGCACGTGAACTTCGTGTAATTGATTCTGAAGGTGAACAATTAGGTGTGTTAAGTAAAGACGAGGCTTTAGATAAAGCTGAACAAGCTGAACTTGACTTAGTGCTTGTATCACCAAACGCAAAACCGCCAGTTGCCCGTATTATGGATTATGGTAAATACCGTTATGAGCAACAACGGAAAGAGCGTGAACAACGTCAAAATCAAAAACAAGTCAATCTGAAGGAAGTACGTTTATCTCCTACGATTGAAAAGAATGATTTTGACACAAAATTGCGTCAAGCTCGCAAGTTCCTTGGAAAAGGTGACAAAGTGAAAGCTTCAATTCGTTTCCGTGGACGTGCTATTACGCATAAAGAAATCGGTCGCGAAGTGCTAGAACGCTTTGCAGAAGAGCTTAAAGATATTGCAGAAGTTGAACAAAGACCAAAAATGGAAGGACGTTCAATGTCTCTTCAAATGGCCCCAACTACTGACAAATAATTGAACAATTTTAGGAGGAAAAAACATGCCAAAACAAAAAACTCACCGCGCTTCAGTTAAACGTTTCAAAAAGACTGCTTCAGGTAAATTAAAACGTAGTCATTCAGAACGTTCTCACCGTTTCCACGGTAAAACTAAAAAACAACGTCGTCAACATAAACAAGCGACATTGGTTCATTCATCAGATATGAAACGTATCAACCAAATGATGGACACTTACAAATAAGAATTACTAAGCGTTCAGTCACGGACTGGACAGTACTAAAAGGAGGAAATTAAATGGCTCGAGTTAAAGGTGGAACAGTAACACGTCGTCGTCGTAAAAAATATCTTAAGTTAGCAAAAGGTTACTTCGGTGCGAAGTCTAAATTATACAAAACAGCTAAACAAGCTGTAATGAAATCATACACTTACGCATACCGTGACCGTCGTCAAAAGAAACGTGACTTCCGTCGTTTATGGATTACACGTATTAATGCAGCTGCTCGTATGAACGGAATGAGCTACAGCACATTAATCAACGGTTTAAAAGTTGCAAACATCGATATGAACCGTAAAATGTTAGCTGAATTAGCAGTTAACGATGCTGATGCATTTGCAGCAATTTGCGAACAAGCAAAAGCAGCTTTAAACAAATAATTTTATCAAAGTCCATGTAGCACCAGCTTTTAGCGAGTGACTACTGGACTTTTTTTATTTAGATTGTAATCATCGTTTATGATCTATATAAACTATCAAGGGTTATGATATATTTGTATTATCCAAATTATCTCTTTGTTGATAAAATATATGATAGCACTAAGCAGTGGTTCATTTTCTGACACTATGAAAAGAATAATGTCAA
This sequence comes from Aerococcaceae bacterium 50-4, assembly GCA_041223225.1. Lineage (GTDB taxonomy): Bacteria > Bacillota > Bacilli > Lactobacillales > Aerococcaceae > Aerococcus. The sequence goes on along the minus strand of JBCLPQ010000003.1, from coordinate 153,756 downwards.
AAACGTTCGAATTTTAAAGCATTTGATCATGGTTAAACTAAATAAAGTCAACTTATGATAGAATGAACCGATAGTATAAAAAAGGAAAAATTTATAAAGTTAAATGTAGAGGTGAAGCAAATGTCAATTATAGACTTAAAAGACGTTTCGGTACAATTTGATACAGCAAATGGTACTGTTGACGCAGTAAAAGATGTCAATATTTCTATCGATGAGGGGGAAATATTTGGTGTAATTGGTTACTCAGGTGCTGGGAAGTCCACACTTGTTCGTACCATCAATCGCTTGCAACCAGTAACTTCTGGTCAGGTAATTGTAAATGAAAAAGAAATTCATAAATTATCTGAGGCACAATTGCGGACCTCTCGTAAAAAAATCGGGATGATTTTCCAACATTTTAACCTAATGAATGCGAGAACGGTAGAAGGTAATGTGCTATTTCCATTGAAGGATTCAAAATTATCTAAAGCTAAAAAGAAAGAAAAAGTTCATGAGTTGTTGGAATTAGTTGGTTTAGCTGACCGTAAGGATGCTTATCCAAGTCAACTTTCAGGTGGTCAAAAACAACGCGTTGCGATTGCTAGAGCCTTAGCGAATGATCCAGATGTCTTGTTATGTGACGAGGCAACTTCTGCCTTGGACCCTAAAACAACTGCATCTATTTTAGAGTTATTAAAGGAATTAAATAACCGTTTAAATTTAACCATTGTCATCATTACCCATGAAATGCATGTAATCAAAGAAATTTGTAATCGCGTGGCGGTAATGGAGCACGGTGTGGTAGTTGAACAAGACACTATCTTTAATATCTTTAGAAATCCACAACAAAAATTAACGAAAGACTTCATTGAGTCTGCTTCACCAATTGAAAAGGGTATTCAAGAAGTACTAAGTAAACCAGAATTATTGAATATTCACCCAGCTGATCGAGTGATTCGAGTGACATTCTCTGGCGCATCTACAGGTGATCCGTTAATCTCTAAATTAACAGAGCAATTTTCAGTGAAAGCCAATATTCTTTTTGGCAATATTGAAATTCTACAAAATATCCCAGTAGGTACTTTATTGCTGAGCTTAAGTGGTGAAGCAGAAAAAGTACAAGAAGCAATCGATTTTATCGGCTACGAAGGGATTACAGTAGAAGAGTATAAGATCGAAGATGACCACTACGTGCAAGAGGAGGTTGATGCATAATGAATTTTATTGAAAGTATCTTACCACATGCAGCAAGCATTCCTGATGAATTTATAGAAGCAACAATTGAAACCCTTTATATGACACTATGGACGGCTGGTCTAGGGTTCGTACTTGGTTTAGGCCTAGGTATTTGGTTAGTTTTGACACAACCAAAAGGCTTAAAAGCCAATCCTGTTGTTTACGGTTTCCTAGATAAAATCGTTAATATTTTCCGGTCTATTCCATTCGTTATCATGATTGCATTGCTTGTAAATGTGACTAGATTAATTGCAGGTACTTCAATCGGTACAACTGCAGCAATTGTGCCACTAGTTGTGGCGACAGTGCCTTTCTATGCGCGTCAGATTCAAAATGCCTTGGTTGAAGTGAACCCAGGTGTAATTGAAGCAGCACAAGCGATGGGCTTGTCTACTGGAGACATCGTCTTTAGAGTATACTTAAAAGAAGCTTTACCAGGTATTATTCGTGTGTCAGCCTTGTCTATTATTAATGTAATTGGACTAACCGCTATGGCTGGAACTATCGGTGGTGGTGGTCTAGGTAACTTAGCAATTACACGTGGTTACAATAGATTCCAAACAGATGTAACAATTGTCTCTACAATTATCATTTTAATCATTGTCTTTATCTCTCAAGCAATCGCTGATCGCTTGGTGAAGAAAGTCGAACACTAACTCATTTGTCACTAAACATATTTGGAGGAGAATACCATGAATAACAAACTAAAATTATCTGCAACAATCTTTGCTTCAATTATTGCTTTAGCTGCTTGTGGTACATCTGGTAACGAAAGTGGATCTACGTCTGAAGAACAAGCTGAGTATACTGTCGGTGTCGTTGGAGATACTGAACGTTTAGTTTGGGAAGATGTTGCTGAACGTGTTGCCGATGAAGGTATCACTTTAAACGTTGAAACTTTTACGGATTATGTAGCACCAAATACAGCTTTAGTTGATGGTTCATTAGATTTAAATGCTTTTCAACATTTAGCTTTCCTTGCTGAATTTGTGGAAGCAAATGATGCTGACTTACAACCAATTGGTTATACTTATATCTCGCCAATGGGTGCTTATTCAGAAACTATTGAAAACATTGATGATTTAACTGATGGTGGCTCAGTGGTTATTCCAAATGATGTGACAAATGGCGGTCGTGCTTTACTATTATTAGAATTAGCAGGTGTGATTGAGGTAGATGACGCAGCAGGTATTACACCTAGTTTGAATGACATCACGGAAAATCCTAAGAACCTTGAAATTACTGAAGTAGATGCAGCTCAAGTGCCACGTTCACTTGCGGATGCGGATTTAGTAGTTGCCAATACAAACTATGCTGTAGATGCTGGTTTAGTACCTGAAGAGGATGCTATTTTCTTAGATACTGATGATTTAAGTTCATTAGGGGCTCAATACAAAAATGCTGCAGTTATCAGACCGGAAGATGCCGAAAATGAAGATATTCAAACAATTATTGACGCATACCAATCTGATGAAACAGCTGCTAAAATTGATGAAGTAACATCAGGTGCTGATCAACCAGCGTGGACAGATGCGGATGATATTCAAGCAGACTTTGATGAAGTAGTTAGTCAAAGCGAACCAGCAGAATAGTTTGCAAAAATAGTCTTATAAAGATATATTAAGCACGGATGATACCCAATGTGGTAGAATCTGTGCTTTTTATATTGTGATTTTTGTAAAATTAAATTTATTTCATTATCTTTTTTTAGTGATATTCTATCTATGATTTAAAGATTCAATCTGATAAAATAAGTTGAATTTATTCAAAGTAAAAAAATGAGCTTAGGAGAAGACATGAATGAGTCATATTAATATGGGATTAGCACTCCGAGGATCAGTTGAAAGCGACATGGCGCAATTAACGGGTATTCTTGAAGATGCGATTGCTTTACTTGCAATGAATAATATAGATCAATGGCAAAATGGGACAATAACAAGTGAAATTTTATTAGAGGCTATTCTTCACGAACAGGGCTTTGTCTGGGAACAACGCGATACTACAGGTATTGCTGCTTTTTGTGTCTTAGATACCTATGATGAGCCCTACGAAAATCTAGCTGAAGGTAAATGGGGCGTAGAAGGGCCTTACTTGGCAATTCACCGAGTGATGGTGTCTCAACATTTACGTGGTCGTAAAGTGACTACACAAATGTTTTTAGATATTAAAAAAATGGGGGTCGTCAATAATATTGCTTCCTTACGAATTGATACTCATCCAGATAATATCATGATGCAAAAAACGTTGAAGAGAAATGGTTTTGTTAGAACGGGCTTGCTGTATATGCCTTCAGGAAGTCCGAGATACACTTACGAATTTGATTTATCCCAATTTTAGACTAAAATAGTAGTTAGCGTATATCAAAGTATAGTCTAGAATAGAGAGGTAGTCAGTTATGTATTATGTAAAAAACGAACGTAACGGTGAAGAAATTTTTGATCCAACTTATAACTTGGCAATTGAATATTTTCTATTAAATGAAAAGAAACTAGATGAGCCAATCTTGCTCTTCTATATCAATGAACCTTCCATTATCATTGGAAAGAATCAGAACACCCATGTTGAGATTAATGAACCATACGTCAAGGAACATAATGTTCACGTTGTCCGCCGTTTTTCAGGTGGTGGCGCAGTTTACCACGATTTAGGGAATATTTGCTTCTGTTTTATTACGAATGATGACGGCAATTCATTTAGGGACTTTAAAAAGTTTACTGAACCTATTATTGATTCATTAGGCAAAATGGGTGTTGAAGGTGCTGAACTTCGTGGCCGTAACGATTTGGTTATCGGTGATCAAAAATTCTCAGGGAACGCAATGTATTCTAAGAATGGTCGTATGACAGCACATGGTACCTTGATGTTTGACGTAGATATTGAGGAAACAACAAAGGTATTGAAACCTAAAGCTGCTAAACTAAAGGCTAAAGGGGTAAAATCAATCCGTAGTCGTGTAACGAATATCAAGCCACATATGGATGAAGACTCACAAGATATGACGCTTTTTGATTTTAGAGCTGAATTATTACGAAATATCTTTGATGTTGAAAACCTTGATGATATTAAAGAATATGTCTTAACTGAGGATGATTGGGTATGGATTGAAAACTTCCGCCAACAATATACAAATAACGATGAGTGGAACTACGGCGAAAGTCCAGACTTTGAAATTATTCGTGACGAGAGAATGACCGCTGGCCAAATTGAATTCCAATTTAATATTTCCAAAGGTAAAATCAAGGCCTGTAAAATTTATGGTGATTTCTTCGGCTTAGGAGAAATTACCGATGTGGAAAATATGCTAGTTGGTCAAGAGTATAGTCGAGAAAATCTAATAGCCGTATTTAATACTATCAATATTAAAAACTACTTTGGTAATGTTACTGCTGAAGAGTTAGCAGATTTGGCTTCTCTGTAACAGTATGTGTTTGTATTAGTGTAAATGAAATCAAAAAAACCAGTTAACTAATTTCGTTAACTGGTTTTTGTTATATATAGTTGTCTTTGATCTAACCGAAAGCGCGGCGAATTTGTACACTCGCATTGCCTCTTGCAACTTCGTGTCCACGTTCGCGGATCAATCCAGCATTTAATGCAGATATTTCAGCGTATTCTTGCGCCAAGAAAGTTAAGTCTTCGATTTCACCATCTGATAACTCATTCGCATCAAATTTTATTAAGGCGAAGTAAGCTTCGTTATAAACGTATAAGTCCACTTGCGCATATTCGTCTTTGAAGTCGCGTGCAAATGCAAGGAAATCTTCAAAAATCCGGAAGACTAATGTGATTTCTTTAGGAACTTTTGGCTCCTCTAAGTCAGCGCTAGCTTGTTTTTTATGTTTAGCATCTTGTCTAGCGTGGTCATCTAAGATATTTTGGCGTTCATTTGCTTTGGCTTTATCTTCATCTTCAAGTTCGCCAATAGTTTCCATCAATTGTTGGAAAGCACTATCTTCTTCGTTTTCATCGCCAAAACCTTTACTGATATACAAATCGATACCGTTTCTTTTTGGCATTACTTGGAAAGTGATCGCTTCAGTGTGTTGGAATTTTTGTGACACATCGACCTCTTCAAGGATACTCATGAAAAAATGCTCAACTTCGTTTTGATTGCTCATGATATCCATAAACGAGATGCCTCGTTCAATTAAATCATCAGTATCAATAAACACTCGGATTGTATTTTCGTTAATATACTCCATTTCCATCGTAATCACCCCAATCTATTAATATGTAGTGTAAACTAATTGATGCAAAAGTTAAAGTAATTTAGTTTAGAAAATAAAAAGAGTACAGAAATTTGCACTCTTTCCATCATTATTATCTTGTCTTTAAAATTTTAATTTGCTTGTGCTTCTTGTTCTTCGTAAGAGCGTAATGCTTGTTGTAATTCAAGTTTACGAACACTTCTTGGTAAGAAACGACGAATTTCATCTTCGTTATAACCAACTTGTAAACGTTTATCGTCTAAAATAATAGGGCGTCTTAATAGTCCAGGATTATTTTGAACTAATTCGAATAAATCGTTTAACGGAATTTCATCAAGATCAACATTTAATTCTTGGAATGCTTTTGATCGAGTTGAAATGATTTCTTCAGTACCTTCCTCAGTCATGCGTAGGATGGCTTTGATTTCATCTTCTGTTAATGGTTCTGAAAAGATGTTTCTTTCGGTATAAGGAATTTCATGTTCTTCTAACCATGCTCGAGCTTTGCGACATGAAGTACAACTTGGTGATATGTATAATTTTACCATGTGTATCTCTCCTTCGTATGAAAAACAATTCTTAACTAACATAAATATAGTATAACACAGAATATGTGAATTTTCTATGGCTTTTTTAACCAATTTTGACGTATTATTAATAAGTTATTGAAAGGGCATAACAATACGCTCAAAAGGATTGGCATGCGAACAAGACAGTCAAAATATGCTATACTAATATAGAATTTAAGTGAGGGGATTTTTAGATGACAAAACGTATATTTTCTGGTGTACAACCAAGTGGAACGCCAACAATTGGAAATTATGTCGGCGCAATGAAACAATTTATCGAATTACAAAATGATTTTGAAGCCTATTACTGTGTCGTGAACCAACACGCGATTACAGTAGCTCAAGATCCTGAGGAGTTACGAAAAAATACGCGTTCTTTAGCCGCCTTATATCTTGCTTTAGGGATTGACCCAGAAAAAGCAACTATTTTTGTACAAAGTCAAGTACCAGCTCATGCACAAGCTGCTTGGATTGTCCAATGTAATACTGCTTTAGGTGAATTGGAACGTATGACCCAATTCAAAGATAAATCAGCTAAACAGGCTTCCGTTTCAGCTGGTCTTTTAACTTATCCACCATTAATGGTTGCAGATATTATTTTATATCAAACAGATTTGGTACCTGTAGGAGATGATCAAAAACAACATCTAGAGTTAACAAGAAACTTTGTTGAACGCTTTAATAACCGTTATGGCAACAAAAAAGAGAGCCCAATTCTAACAATGCCAGAATTTTACGCACCTAAAGAAGGTGGCCGTATCATGAGCTTGCAAGAACCAACTAAGAAAATGAGTAAGTCTGATGAAAATAAAAAAGCATTTGTATCATTATTAGACGATCCAAAAACAATTACTAAGAAAATTAAATCTGCTATGACAGATTCTTCTGGTGAAATTTATTACGATAAAGAAAATAAAGCAGGTGTTTCTAACTTGCTAACAATCTATTCTTCATTTGCCAACCGTCCAATCGATGATATCGTAGCTGAATACCAAGGGGCAGGCTATGGTAAGTTCAAACAAGACTTAGCAGACGTTGTAGTTTCAGTTTTAGAACCAATGCAAGAACGTCACGCTAAATTAATGGCGTCATCTGAATTGGATGATATTCTAGCTGAGGGTGCTAAAAAAGCGAACGAAGTTGCGAACGAGACATTAGCAGCTATGGAAACAGCTATTGGTTTTAGATAAATCGATTTAATAAACAAGAATTATAGTGTGGTGCTAGTCAACCAAATTGGCTTGCACCGCGCTTTTTTTGCCTAAAATTGACCCCAACAATGTATCTTTTCAAAAAACTCAAAAAAGCATGTAAACGATTACAAAAGTTGCTAATATATAGTTATAGCGCACTCATTTTACAGAAGGAGGAATGGCATTGGTCAATAAATCGACGAAACATTGGATTGTCTTGGTTATTACAGCCATGATGTTTGCAGCATCTGGTGGGATTGTCAATAATGTGATTGGGGTCTTCTACCAACCGATGGTCCATGATTTAAACCTATTAGTGGGGGATATTGCCTTCCATTCACTATCACTTCTGTCGTGATTGGCGTCGCAGCACTCTTTTTACCAAAGCTATTTCAAGTTCTTACTTGGCGGCCCATTATCATTGCTGGCGGTCTGCTGTCTTTTATAGGTATGGCGGGTATGGCCCTTTTTGATAGCTTATACATGTTTTATATCTTAGGTGTCATTCGCGGACTTGGGGCCACGTCCTTTCAAATGGTGGCTATCGCTGTCATCATCAATAACTGGTTTGAAGAGAAAAATGGCGTGGCGATGAGTATGGCTTCTGCCTTTTCTGGCTTTGTCAGTATGGTGGCCGCACCGCTTGTTTCAATTGTTGTCGCTGACCAGGGTTGGCGTATGGGTTTTATCGTTACTGGGCTGGTAGTTGTCATTTTTCTATTACCAGCAATTATCTATCCCTTAACCATTAAACCTGAGGATTCTGGGCTTCTGCCATACGGGAAGATAGATGACCCTATAACTTCAGATAGTCAATCTACTGGCCTTACCCATCCTCAAACCACTAGTATTTCTAAACCAGCCTTTATCGCCATGTTTTTGTTGGCTTTATTGTCCACAATGGTCATGGGTATGAACCAACATCTATCCAGTTACGGTGAATCCCTAGGCATGTCAGTCCAATATTCTGGCTATATGCTATCAGCAGTCATGTTAGGCGGCGTCTTCTTCAAACTCACAGTCGGGACCGTTTTAGACCGAATTGGTTCAGTGAAAACAACTATCTTATTAAACACCATCAATGTTATCGGCCTCTTACTATTAATTTTTGGAAAAGGGACAACCATCCCTGTTCTAGCAGCCTTTATCTTTGGGTCGATCTTTTCCTTAGGATCTGTCGTTATGCCATTATTAACCAATGAAATCTTTGGTCGCCAACACTTTGCGAAAGTCTTTCCAATGATTGTCTTTATTTCAAATATTGGGATTGCTTTGGCGAATACCTTAGTAGGCTATGTTTTTGACTTTACTGGGACTTATACATTGGCCTTTATCATCGGTATCATCTTTCAGATTTTTAACTTAGCCCTTTTATTCATTGCGGTTAAGCATGGCTTAAAACAAGGATTAGCCTCAGAACAAGCTATTAAATAACCACCCAATTTTCGCCAAGTAAGGTCACCGCCTTGCTTGGTTTTTTATTAGGTGGAAAAATAGCCAGGCGCTTTTTAACCTTTATCACGTATATAAATAAGTGACAGGGGGCTAAGGAATGAAATTTGCACAAAGAGAAGATGAATCATTTGTCTTTGCAGTGGATCTGATTGATGAAAATGGCCATAAACTACCTATAACAGAAAGATATTATTGTAGCCAATGTAAGGGGGCCGTTTACTTAAAGAAGGGTAAGGATATGAGGCCGCATTTTGCCCACTATGCTAAGGTAATTAAAGACCACACTAAGGTGAATGAATCTGACATCCATTTTGACCAAAAAAATATTATTCATGCCCAATTAAAAACGCTTGAAATAGAAAGTTATATGGAGCACCCAATTGAAAAGCAAGTGAGACGGGCAGATATTTATGTGCCCGAACAAGTGAAGGTTAGTCATAACCTAGCCATCGAACTCCAGTATGCCCCAATTTCTGCTGAAGATATCTTTAAACGACAAGATGATTATCAGGAGGTAGAATGTCGAGTTCTTTGGTTATTAGGCTATCAATCGAATTATCAAAGTATTTTTGGTCAAAATCATAAAGGCCCTACTTCTAAGACTTTAAATGCTATCCGTCCCTTTTTGCAGTATTCCTATGAATTTGGTTTCTATTTGCCTTTTTGGCATGAAGCACATGGGAAAGTAGTATTGTTAACCCTAAATATGTATGGTCAAGGTCAAAAGCAGATTCGACTGTCTATTGAGCGCTATATCAAGTATTTCAATGATCATTATATTTATGAACAAGGGGATTTTCTTACGGGTTTATTATTTGGCAAGGACCAACCTTTAACCAGCCCAAAGCCAAAGGATATAGACCGATTCATTAAAAAGATTCTTGTCAGTCCCACTGTCAACCAGCAAAAGATTCTTGAAATTTTGTATCAACGACAGGCTTACTTACAAAAGGCACCTGAGGATCTATTTCACTTTCAGGCGACTAGTATTTTCTCGAAGGTTGCGGATTGGGCAATTATTGTCGCCTATATTAGCATGCACCATAAAGATAAACCTTCTGAAGAGAAGACGCATTTCGCTCAGTTCGCCAATGTATTAATAGACAATCAGCTGGTGATAGACCATCCCTTTTTCACCAAAGAAATTATTATCTCTTGGTTGATGTGGTTATTTGCGCACTACGAAAATACCTAGCATATTTATGTTGAAAATAACCTTCGTGTGTTAGAATGAAAATACTATTAAAAAACGGAGGCATATTATGGCAAAAATTTTTGAAGTAAAACCAAGAAATGAAGTAGATAGTGCGTTTCAATGGGATTTAACAAGTATCTTCCCGGATGATCAAGCTTTTGAAAATGCCTTAGCAGGATTTCCGGGAAAAGCAGATGGATTTCAAGACTATAAAGGTAGCCTAAATCAAGGTGCTGAACAAGTAGTCATTGTGTTAGAAGCATTATTATCGCTTAGCCGTGAACTAGAAACTTTGTATGTTTATGCGCATCTGAAACATGATCAAGATACTGGGAATAACAAGTATTTAACCTATAACAGTCAGGCGGGTGCTTTGCTTGCACAAGTAAGCGAAAAAATTTCATGGTTTGAACCTGAAGTTTTATCAGTACCAGCAGATGTACAAAAAACATTAGAAGACCACGAAGAATATGGCCATTTCTTCCGCGAATTATTTGCTAAGAAAGCTCATGTGTTATCGCCAAGTGAAGAAGCTTTACTTGCTGGCGCCAGTGAAATCTTCGGTAATTCATCTACTACTTTTTCGCTTTTAAACAATGCTGATTTAAAATTTGGTAAAGTCAGAGATGAAGAGGGCAATAATGTCACACTTTCCCATGGTTCTTATGGCGTACTGTTAGAAAGTGCTAATCGTTCAGTTCGTGAGCAAGCTTTTAAACAATTATATGCAACTTATGAAGGGGTTAAAAATACCAACGCCTCATTAATGTCAGGCAATATTAAGGGCCACAACTATACAGCCAAGATTCGGCATTACGATTCAGCTCGTCAAAAAGCCTTAGATAATAACAATATTCCTGAGAGTGTCTATGACACTTTGGTTGAAACAGTTAGAAAAAACACCCACTTATTACATGAATATGTTGCCTTAAGAAAAGACATGCTAGGTCTTGATGACTTACAAATGTGGGATATGTATACACCATTAACAGGGGAAGCACCGGTTAAATTTACTTATGAAGAAGCCAAAGAAATTACCTTTAAAGCATTAGCACCTTTAGGTCAACAATACTTGAAAGATTTAGAAAAGGCTTTTGATGAAAAATGGATCGATGTATACGAAAATGAAGGTAAACGATCAGGAGCCTATTCATCAGGTGCTTACGACACCAATCCATATGTCCTACTAAATTGGCAAGATTCACTTAATGACTTGTATACACTGGTACATGAGTTAGGACACTCAATGCATTCTTACTACACTAGAAGTAATCAGCCGTATGTTTATGGTGACTATTCAATTTTCGTTGCAGAGATTGCTTCTACAACAAATGAAAATCTATTAACATCCTACTTATTGGAAACAATCAAAGATAAAGATGCACAGATTTATATCTTGAATCATTATCTCGATGGGGTTAAAGGCACAATATTCCGTCAAACACAATTTGCTGAATTTGAACAATTCATGCATGAATCAGAGGCGAACGGACAACCTTTAACGGCAGACTTCTTGAGTGATCATTACTTTGACTTAAATAAAGCATATTACGGACCATCAATTGGTGACGACAAAACTATTGGTTTAGAGTGGTCTCGAATCCCTCACTTCTATATGAACTACTATGTTTACCAATATGCAACAGGATTCTCTGCTGCGAATACACTGGCTAAACGATTAGTAGAAGGTGAAGATGGGGCAGTCGACAAATATCTAACTTACTTAAAATCTGGTTCATCTGACTTCCCAATTAATGTCATGCAAAAAGCAGGCATTGATATGACGAATGCAACATACATAGAGGAAACTTTTGCGCAATTTGAGCAAAGATTAGCTGAACTAAAGGGCTTACTAAATGAATAGACTTACACCGAAAAGGGGCTATAACAAGCAGTTTATAGCCCCTTTATCCTATCTAAATACAGAAATAAAAAGACTGGGACATTTTTGTCCCAGCCTCTGATAGTTTCAATTTATTTTTTAATACAAGTCAGTTTTGGTCTTAGATTATTGTCTTGAGTGACAGCTTCTTCAGATTGTACCATCATTTTGTCTGTTAGATACTCTAAGTTTTCTAGTGTAATATTCTCTTCTATTTTAAAGCCATACTTGTAATTAATATTATCGAAAATGACAACTGTTGGATTAGCTGCAATCTGCATTTGTCGTGCTAATTTTGCATCTGAGATGATACTTTCTTTAGTTAATTCTGACTCAAGATCTTGCAACCACATATCGGTATCTAACCGAGTAGAGTGGGCAATTTCAAGCATTTTTTCATGAGAATAAGGGTTACCTTGACGACCAAAGTAATCTTGAATCCTCATTAAATACTCTCGTCCAACTTTTTTTCCTTGAAGTAGAGCAGCCTTATATCCCTTACAAACTTCTTGATGTGCAAGGTACAGGGCATTGCGTTCAGATAATGACAAAGGTTTATTTAGTGCCTTGATGTAGTTGTTAAAAGTCTGCATATCAGACGTCGTAATAAAGCGGAAATAGACTTTTTTATCCGTTTGCTGTACAAATTTCAACACTTCTTCTTCACAGTTTAAACAGGTGTCTCCCAATGGATTCACAAATAAGAAAACTTCAAACACATGGTTAAGTTTACAGGCGCTTGGTGAGAGTTTCTTGCTGTTATTCGTTTGGGTAATCTTTTGTGCCATACTCTACTCCTTTACTAGTATTTTTTAAAGTGATTTATCATGTTTACTAAATTTATAACATTTCATATCACTTGTAAATTATTTCGTCTTCGTAACTATTTACCAATTCTAACAGGCTAGCTATAAAACTGCAATCTATTTGTTTAGACCAGCCAAAAGAACTACTTAATTACAATTATGAAAAATGCTAATATAACTGAATTTATCCTAAAGGGTCAGCTTGTAATTGATTCATTCGAACAATTTTTTGTTTAATTGGACGCTGTTGGATTTTGAATTTTTGCAATAAATTTTCGTAAAAAATCATACCTGTCTCTGGGTCATTGGTTTCAATTTCAAGTTCATAATCCTCAAAATTAGAAAAGAAACAATGGTCTAAAACCATATCTTGTCCATCAATCTCTTGTTGATGTCTGACAGTTTTAAACTGGCCAATGACGATTAAATCATTTAGCGCCACATCGATTGACGCTAAAAAGTCAGCAACTTCACCGCCATAGGGAAGCTTACCATTTTCTTTAATCGCCTCTCCATCAGGCTTAGTTAATTTTTCAGTAGTTTCCAGCTTTTGATGGTCTTTGACAGGTTGTTTCATGGTTAGGTGAACATAACGATCAGTTATCCTTACCCGTAATCCAATATGTCTTTTCTGTAATTCTCCATCGGCAGTATCAAAATAGATATTTTCTTGTATTAAAGGGGCAGTATCTGCGAAATGATAGTGGTTAAACAACCTTTCATATTCTGCCTGACTTAAAATATTTTTATATTCTATTTCTAAATTTTTTGCCATTAGACTACCTCATTTCTTTTTTCGCTTTAAGTATATCAAGATTTACATAATTTTAACAATAAAAGGGGTTCGCGGTCTGATGCATTTTTTCCTTTAAAAACGACAAGAAGTCAAGGTCAACTTCGCCATTCATGTTATAAATGGATGCTTTTTGTGATAGAATATACAGGATGTGTATGCTAGTAAATTAAATAAAGTGGGTGACCAGATGGTGGAAGATTGGCATAGTTTTCTTGCGCCGTATCGACAGGCTGTCGAGGAATTAAAAGTAAAATTTAAAGGTATTCGTACAGAGTTTGAAGAAGCAAATCTTCATTCACCAATCGAATTTGTAACTGGACGGGTAAAGAGACCTGACAGTATTTTAAGGAAAGCTGAATTTAGAGAAGTATCTGACTTAAACGCACATAATATTGAAACCGTGATTGAAGATATCGGTGGTATAAGAATTATGTGTCAGTTTGTGGAAGATATTTATCAAGTGGTTGAAATTCTTCATCAACGTGAAGATTTTGACATTATTGTGGAACGTGATTATATTAGTCATAAGAAGGCCAGTGGCTATCGGTCATATCATATTGTGATTGCTTATCCTATTGAACGAATTACAGGTACCGATTCAATCTTGGTTGAAATTCAAGTCAGAACATTAGCGATGAATTTTTGGGCGACCATTGAGCATTCATTAAACTATAAATATGCGGGAGATTATCCCTTAGAGTTACATCAGCGGTTAGAAAGAGCAGCTGAAGCTGCTTTCCAATTAGATGAAGAAATGTCTGAAATACGTGAAGAAATAAAAGAAGCACAGAAATATTTTCAATCAACTGGTTCACAAGGGAGACAAAAAACGCAATTTCCTAATCCAGTAGATGATCAAATTGAAGATAGAGAAAAACGCCCACTATAGTAAATAGAAGTGACCAGTATGGCGGGGATAGATGTAAAAAGCATCATAATTAAATCGATTGTGGAGGGTATATAGATGAGAGTGGCAGTACGCTACAGTGAAACTGAAAATTCTAAAAAAATTCGCGATATGATTTATGCCTCATGTGCCAGTTCAGGCTTTGAGTTAGATGATGTCAATCCAGAATTAGCCATTTCGGTGGGTGGAGATGGCACTTTATTAAAGACCTTCCACACGTATGCAGACCAGTTAGATACTGTTCGTTTTGTGGGCGTACATACGGGACACTTAGGGTTTTATACGGATTGGTTAGAAAGTGAGTTACCGGAATTTCTACAAGCATTGAGTAATGATTCTGGAGAAAGTGTCTCTTATCCTTTGCTTGAGGTAGAAATTGAGTATAGTGATGGTCAGGTAGTACGCCATATAGCTTTAAATGAATCTGCCATTAGACGGTATGAGGGCACTATGACTTGCGAGATTTATATCAAAGAAGAGAAATTTGAATTCTTCAAGGGAGATGGTTTGTGCATTTCCACACCTACGGGATCAACGGGTTTGAATAAATCTTTAGGTGGCGCAGTCGTTCATCCACGTTTAGATACTATTCAAATGACAGAAATTGCGTCGATTAATAATCGGGTGTATCGGTCATTGGCAAGTCCATTGCTGATCGCAAAAGATGAATGGATCGTCTTAAAACCAGTCAAAGAGCATGCGATGACAGGGGTATTTCTGTCCCTTGACCACCTGACAATTCCTTTAAATAATGTAGAACAAATTACTTATAGAGTGGCTAAAGAACGCGTGCATTTTGCTCGTTACCGCCATATGCATTTTTGGGATAGGGTAGAAAATTCATTTATCGGGATTAACGATTATCCAAAACGTAAATCAACACCTGAAAATTCGTCCCATAAAAAGGATAATTAGTTTTTTTGTACCATACCCATCTGGCAGAAACTAGCGGTATTATTAAAGTAGTAGAGAGTGAAAGGTCGGCAATTTTTATGATGGTATTCGAATGGCAAGCTGAGGAAGCTTTGTTAACGCGTACCTTTTTGAAGCATCGCGGGATTTCTAGACGTTTGTTATCTCGTATCAAGTTTCATGGGGGAAAAATTTTAGTAAACGGACAAGAAGAAAATGTCCGTCATCAATTGACCGTCGGCGATAAAGTGACGGTCATTTTGCCGAGTGAGGGTAAACAAGAAATTATTGAAGCAATTCATCTACCTATCGATATTTTATTTGAAGATGACCACTATATTGCGGTTAACAAACCAGCAGGATACACTTCGATACCGTCTCAGTACAATCCTCAAGGTTCAATGGCCAATATCCTAAAGGCCTACTATCAACGTCAGGATTATGAAAATCAAGTGATCCACGTGGTTACACGGTTAGACCGAGATACTAGCGGTGTCATGTTGTTCGCTAAGCATGCTTTCGCCCATGGGCTAATCGATCAGCAAATGCAACAAAACGGGATAGAAAAAACCTACTTAGCAGTTGCAGATCAAAAAGTAAGCGACATTGAACATGGATTTATGGATGACCCTATTGCCAGAAGTCCGCAGTCAATTATTGAAAGACGGGTTCATGCGTCTGGTCAATCTGCTTTGACAGAGTACTGGTTAACTCAGGAAGTCGGAAATTTAAATGTATACAAAGTACAATTGCATACTGGTCGCACCCACCAAATACGGGTGCATTTTGCTTTTAATGGTGCACCTTTAATCGGAGATGATTTATACGGTGGTCGACTAGATTACGGCATCCAAAGACAAGCCTTGCATTGTCGATCCTTAAAATTTAAGCATCAATTTACTGGTGAAATGGTAGAAATAGAGGCTGACCTGCCAGAAGATATTTCTGCTTGCTTTGATATATAGGTTATAATAAAATAATGGGCATGTGTTAAAATAGACATGAGTTTTACGCATCATAAAAGACATAGGGGTGAGAAAATGAGTCGCGATGAAGATAAACAAGTCTTAGATAATCGAGAAACAGAAAATGAAGAAGTGGAAATCTTTGAACTGAGTCAGCCTACTGATGAAGAAATCTATGAGAGTATTATAGAAGCACTTCATCAGAATGACCAAGAACGTTTTAGAGAAGAATTCTTTAAAAACCATACTTTTGATCAAGCACAAATTTATTTGACTTTAGAACCCGCAGAACGGGTTAAGTTACATGATTACTTGGCACCACAAGATTTGGCTGAAGTGTACGATATCATTGATGAGGATGATCACGATCGCATTTTGACTTTCCTCTATGATATGGATGATAAATATGCAGCCGATGTACTTTCTTACATGTATACCGATAATGCGGTGGATATTTTAAATGAGTTGAATATTGAAAAAGTCCGTACCTATATGCATATGATGCCAAAAGCGGCAGCTGATGATATCAAAGTACTGATGCACTATGCGGACGAAACAGTTGGTTCAATAATGACCACTGAATTTGTATCCATCACAACGAATCAAACCGTTAAGTCAGCAATGACTATGCTACGTGCTAAAGCTGCAAATGCTGAAACCATTTATTACTTATACGTAGTGGATGATGACAATCGTTTAGTCGGCGTAATTTCCCTACGCGATTTGATTGTGAACGATGGGAATGTCATGATTAACGAATTGATGTCAGACCGCGTTGTTTCAGTTGATGTAAATGAAGATCAAATTAACGTAGCTAGAACAATTCAAGACTACGATTTCTTAGCTGTTCCTGTTGTTGAGGAAACGGGAGAATTGATTGGGATCGTAACGGTTGATGATGTTATTGATGTCTTGGATGATGAAGCCTTACAAGATTACTCTGGTTTGGCCGGGGTTGATGTTGACGAGCAATATTCATCACCTTGGAATTCAGCCAAGTCACGTTTACCTTGGTTAATCACTTTATTATTCCTAGGTATGGGTACTTCAACCCTTATTAGTCAATATGAGGGAATGATTTCTGAAGTTGCGACGTTATCCTTATTTATTACCTTGATTACGGGTACTTCAGGGAATGCTGGTACACAATCACTTGCGGTTGCTGTACGTAAACTAGCTGCTCCAGAGGATGAAGACTCAAATATGGGCGCAATGATTTTGCGAGAAATTATCACCGGGTTAATTGCAGGTGCTGTAACAGGTATGGTCATTATGCTGGTAGTAGGTATTTGGCAAAGTAATTTTGTTTTAGGTGGCGTTATCGGTGTATCTATGCTTGCTGCTATTACAGTAGCCAACCTAGCTGGATCTTTAATTCCTATATTGATGGACAAGTTAGGCTTTGATCCGGCAGTTGCCTCTGGTCCCTTTATTACAACCTTATCTGACTTAACATCGGTATTAATTTATTTTTCAATCGCCTCCCAGTTCTTACAATTCTTAGCCTAAATGGAGGAGTTATCATCAATAAGTATAGAGAAAATCGGTAACGGTTGACAGTTTGCCTAGATTGTTTTAATATCTCCTTATAGAAGTATAAGAACTTGATGATAAAAATAAGTGAAATTCACATTGAAAAGATAAGTAAATCGAAAACTTAGCCTAGAGAGTCTGTATTTGGTGGGAGCAGATGTATGTTTTTCGGTCGAAAATGGTCTGGGAGTGACAAGTGTAGAATGTAGTCATCTTTAGCACTTGCGATTGATAGTCGATAACCTATCTTCGTATGTTAGTACGAACGAGGCGAACCATGTGTTCGCGAAGTAGGGTGGTACCACGTTTCAAACGTCCTTATAATACTTTGTTGTATTATAAGGACTTTTTTTATGAAAAAAGAAAATTAGGAGAAACAAGAATAAGCTGTAACCATGTTTATTGTAATTAAATGGAGGGAATTTCAATGCCAATTAAAGTTGTGAAAGATTTACCAGCATTACAAAAGCTAACCCAAGAGAATATTTTTGTGATGGACGAACGTCGTGCTACTATGCAGGATTTTCGTACTTTAGAAGTGGTGATTGTCAATTTGATGCCGACCAAGGAAGCGACTGAAGAACAGTTGTTGCGGTTATTAAGTAATTCGCCCTTACAGGTGAATGTAACTTTCATTCATATGCAATCGCATCGCGCAGCACATATATCTGAAAACCATCTGAAAGAATTCTACCGTACCTTTGACCAAATTAAAGATAGATATTTCGATGGTATGATCATCACTGGCGCGCCAGTGGAACACTTAAAATATGAAGATGTCAATTACTGGAATGAATTGGTATCGATTATGGAATGGTCCAACAATCATGTCTTTTCAACCCTACATATTTGTTGGGGGGCACAAGCGGCACTCTATCACCATTATGGTATAGAGAAAGAACCTTTAGATAAGAAATTGTTTGGTATATACGAGCAAGAATTAAAGGATAAAAAAGTATCCTTGGTTCGTGGGATGGATGAAATATTCTACATGCCACATTCTCGTCACACGACAATTCCAACTCAGTCCTTTGAAGCAACTGAAGACTTAGAGATCTTAGCTGGTTCTGAAGAAACAGGGGTTTCAATCGCACAATCCAAGGACTCACGCTTTGTATTTATTTTTGGTCATGCTGAATATGACGCAGAAACATTAGGAAAAGAATACAAGCGAGATGTTGAGGCGGGGAAAGCAATCGAACTGCCAATCAACTATTATCCTGGAAACAATCCGGATAAAACACCAAAATTGAAATGGCGTACAGCAGCCAATACCATCTATGCTAATTGGTTAAACTACTATGTTTACCAAGTAACGCCATTTGTTATTGAGCAAATTAGTGACTCTTGGCAAGAAAAAAAGCATAGTTAGCTTGAAATGAATAAAGTAATCAAAGGAGAATGCACATGCAAATTACGAGAGGCGATCAAATCATTCACTTGGCGGGACAGCCCTTGCAAGTAGGCGACCAACTACCCTTAGTTGAACTATTGGATTGCGATAAAGAGCCGGTCAAATTAGCCGATTACGTACAAGGATTAACCATCATTTCAATTGTGCCAGATATCAACACCAAAACTTGTGACATCCAAACTAACCGATTCGCCGCGATTGCGAAAGAGAAAAACTATCCGATTGTAACGATCTCATTTAACGATCCAGCAGATATCACAAACTGGTGCCAGGCCAATAATGTTGATATGACCTACCTTTCTGATCAAGCTGGTCATTTTGCTAAAGCATCTGGCTTAAAGATGGTTGAGTATGATAAACTCGCACGAACAGTGTTAGTAGTCGATCATACCAATCAAATACAATACATAGAAATTGTCCCTGATATGCGTGACGAACCTGATTATGATGCTGTGCTTGCCGCAGCTGACCAATTGCTTTAAATATTTCAAAAAAAGAGCAGCCACCAACTTGCTAAGACGCCTTAATAGTTGCGTCTAGTGAGAAAGTGAATGCTCTTTTTGTATGTTAATTATTCATAACTATTAAAGAAGCGGGCAATCTCAATCGCCGCATTTTCTTCAGAGTCTGAACCATGGATGGCATTTTCAGTCACGTTCTGTGCAAAATCAGCACGAATAGTACCTGGATAAGCCTCGTTAGGATCTGTTGCACCGATCAATTGACGCATGCCAGAGATGACATTATTCCCAGTGACAACCATGGCAAAGACAGGTCCAGAAAGCATGTAAGATTCAAGACGGGGATAAAAATCTTTATCCAGTAAATGAGCATAATGATGCGCAACTAACTGTTTATCTAAGGTCATCATTTGGGCTCGTTCAATTTGATAGCCCTTGTTTTCAATCCGACTGATGATGGTTCCCATCAAGCCTCGAGTTAAAATATCAGGTTTCAGCATAATAAAAGTTTTTTGTTCAGGCATAATAAAGCCTCCTTCACTTATTCATTATAGGATATTGGGGTAAAAATACTAGTAAAAAATGAGCGGATGATTTAACTTTTATGCGCAGGCCATGATATATTGAAGATAATAAATAGTGTTTGAAAAGGAGCGATTTAATGGGTGAATATATTTTACCGAATGTATGGACATGGGAAAACGAAGCAGAAGAAAGCAAAAATCTAGGAGGTAATCGCCCAACTGCAGGTAGCCGATTTGAACAAACATTACCAGTTGGTGAGGCAGATTTACAATTATATTCACTAGGAACACCAAATGGCATTAAAATTCCGATTTTACTAGAAGAACTAAAAGAATTAGGTGTTTCGGATACTGAATATGACTTGTTCTTAATTCATATTGGTGAAGGAGACCAGTTTGGCTCTGATTTTGTTAAAATTAATCCCAACTCGAAGATCCCAGCTTTAGTAGATCAAAGCCAAGAGCCTGCACTGAATGTTTTTGAATCTGGATCTATCTTACTTTATTTAGCTGAGAAATTTGGACACCTAATCCCTAATGATATCCATGGTCGCACTGAGACATTGAACTGGCTATTCTGGCAAATTGGTGCTGGTCCATATGTTGGTGGTGGTTTCGGTCATTTCTTTAACTATGCACCTGAAAAAATGAAATACCCGATTGACCGTTTTACAATGGAAACAAAACGTCAATTAGACTTATTAGACCAAACATTGGCTAACCGTAAATTCATTGCTGGTGACGAATATACGATTGCCGATATTGCTATTTGGTCTTGGTATGGCCGTTTAGTGCTTGGAGAATTATATGAAGGGTCAAAAGAATTCTTAGATGCTGAATCCTACACACATGTAATGGAATGGGCGAATCGTATTAATGACCGTCCAGCTGTTCAACGCGGTTTAGCGGCAGAATATACACCATTAGACCAAGCTTAAAAAGTCAATCATACAAAAAGCTGCACCCGTTAGTCATTACAGGTGCAGCTTTTTATTGATGATGATTATTCTGGTATTCATTCATTGACGCTACCGATATTTTTTTCCATATCGATATGCATAATGCCAGCATCCATATATTTAGGCGTATCCATAGCTTCAAAGCCTAAAGCCTCATAAAAACCAGTTACTTGTTCTTGAGCACCCAAAATAATTTGTGAAAAATGCTCTTCAAGTGCCTTCGCTTCAACAACGGCCATCAATTCACGGCCAAGTCCTTGGCCACGATATTTTTGAGCAATTGCTACACGTTGTAATTTGGCTGCATTTGGTGTTAAAGCGAGTAATCGTGCTGTATAAACAGGTTCGTTATCGCTGTTGTAGCCAACCATGTGTAAGCAATCTGCTTCATATTTATCGATTTCTTCTTCGATATCGATGCCTTGTTCGTCTACGAAGACTTCTTTTCTAACTTTTAAAGCGTCCCTATAGGGCTCTGAATTAATATCATTGGTCCAAACGGTCTTCATGCCATTTCTCCTTCAATAAAAAATGAATTTAGTGTTTAAATGATAGCCTCATTATAACATAAGCAAAGCTGATTATTATGTGATTTGCAATTTTAAATTACTTGACGCATATGGTATTATAGAAAGGCATATTTAAGGTCTTGTCCGTGTGCAGACACTAGTCTAACTCACTCAAAGGACAATACATGCGACAAACTTAACCAAAAAGAACGGTTAGGTTTAGTCACCTAGATCAACTATCATAAATAGTCAAAATATAAATGAAAAAGGATGAAGAGGATGAACTTAACGCAAGAAGTTGCTAAGCGTCGTACTTTTGCCATCATTTCCCACCCGGATGCTGGTAAAACAACTATTACAGAACAATTATTACTATTTTCAGGTGCAATCCGTCAAGCGGGTACTGTAAAAGGGAAGAAATCAGGCAAGTTTGCTAAATCAGACTGGATGAAAATTGAGCAACAACGTGGGATTTCTGTTACCTCATCAGTAATGCAGGTAGATTACGATGGGTACCAAATTAACCTAGTAGATACACCAGGACATGAGGATTTCTCTGAGGATACTTACCGTACATTAATGGCTGTAGATGCGGCTGTAATGGTGATTGATTCAGGTAAAGGGATCGAGCCACAAACGAAAAAACTTTTCCAAGTTTGTCGTATGCGTGGCATTCCAATTTTTACCTTCATGAACAAATTAGACCGTGATGGTCGCGAACCAATGGACTTAGTTGCAGAACTTGAAGAAGTTCTAGATATTGATGCCTATGCTATGAACTGGCCAATGGGTATGGGGAAACAATTCTTAGGTTTATATGATTTCTATAATAACCGTGTAGAATTAACGCACCCAGAAGAAAATGGGGGTAATGACTATCTACCCTTAAATGAAGAGGGCGAAGTAGATGGTGATTACAAATTTAAAGAGTCATCAATCTATGCTGAAGCCTTAGAAAATGCTGAATTAATGCGTGAAGCTGGGAATGACTTTGACGAAGAATTGATCGCAGCCGGTGAATTAACACCAGTATTCTTTGGGTCTGCCTTAACAGGTTTTGGTGTTCAAACCTTCCTTGATGCTTTCGTTGACTTTGCACCAGCACCTTCAGCAGTAGACACGGTTGAAGAAGGGAAAGAAGTTGAACCAACTGATCCGGAATTGACAGGATTTATCTTTAAAATCCAAGCCAATATGGATCCGCGTCACCGTGACCGTATTGCTTTTGTTCGTATCGTTTCCGGTGCTTTTGAAGAAGGCATGGACGTAAAAGTTACTCGTACAGATAAGAAAATTAAGTTGAATAATACAACCCAATTTATGGCGGATTCGCGAGAAAATGTTGAAAAAGCTGTAGCTGGGGATATTATTGGTTTGTATGATACTGGGAACTTCCAAATTGGTGATACGATTTATACAGGGAAAAAATCGGTATCCTTTCCACCACTTCCACAATTTACACCGGAGTTGTTCATGAAGGTATCACCTAAAAATGTGATGAAGCAAAAATCATTCCATAAAGGGATGCAACAATTGGTGCAAGAGGGTGCGATCCAACTTTATAGAACATGGCACTCTGAAGAATATATTATCGGTGCTGTAGGGCAACTTCAATTTGAGGTGTTCCAATACCGCCTATTAAATGAATACAATTCTGAAGTAGACATGTCACCGATGGGGAATAAGATTGCCCGTTGGATTTCTGCCGAAGAATTAGATCCTAAAATGTCATCAAGTCGAAACTTACTTTGTAAAGATATTCATGGTAATCCTGTTTTCTTATTTGAAAATAATTTTGCGGTGAACTGGTTCCAAGGTAAGTATCCGGATGTACATTTAGAAACTTTATTATAAAAAGCAAAAGGCCCAGGAATTTTATCCTGGGCCTTTTGACTATTAAAGAAAATTTTTAGTTTTCTGTTTTGTCTGCTTGGTCAGCATTGTTATTTTCCTCTTTAACAGAGTCTGAAGGCTGAACAACAATGTTATCATCACTATCTACTGTAAAATGAATGTTATGAGCATCATTGTTCTTCAAGAAAGTATCAGCGACTTGGTCTTCGATTTGACTTTGGATTACACGTCTTAGTGGACGGGCACCTAGTTTTGAATCGTAGCCAAGTTCTACTAATCGTTCTTTCGCTTGATCATCAACGGTTACGTGAATCTCTTGGTTAGCCAATAAGCTATTCATATTGTCTAATAGCAGGTCAGCAATGACGATTAATTCAGATTTAGTTAGTGGTTGGAATTCAACAATTGCGTCGAAACGGTTCAAGAATTCTGGTTTAAAGTAGTCACCAATCTTGTTCATGACACTTTGTTGTTTACCTTGTTTGCTTGCGCCGAAACCAACACTTGCTTCTACACCATCTGAACCAGCGTTTGAGGTCATAATAATTAAGGTATCTTTGAATGATACTGTGCGACCTTGGGCGTCAGTTAAACGACCGTCTTCCATTATTTGAAGGAAGATATTCAATACATCTGGATGTGCTTTTTCAATCTCATCTAAGAGAATGATTGAGTATGGTTGACGACGAACTTGTTCTGTTAATTGACCCGCTTCATCATAGCCGACATAGCCTGGAGGTGAACCAATTAATTTAGACACGGCATGTTTTTCCATGTATTCGGACATGTCAAAGCGCACTAATGCTTCACGTCTACCAAACAATTGAATGGCTAATTGACGAGCTAATTCTGTTTTTCCGACACCTGTAGGTCCAACGAACATGAATGAACCAATTGGACGATCTTGGCGACCTAAACCAACTCGGTTACGACGGATGGCTTTAGCAATGTGCTCAACAGCATCATCTTGTCCAATGACATGTTGTTTCAAGTTTTCATCTAGATGAATTAATTGGTTTTGTTCAGACTCTTGCAGGTCTGATACTGGAATACCCGTTTTGGTTTCGATGATAGCTTGAATGTCACTTGCATTTACTGTTGGTGTCTTCTCAGGCACATTTTGGTTGCTATCATACATTTCTTGATATTTATTTAATTGGTCACGGTAATAAGCAGCTTTTTCATAATCCTCAGCTTCTGTGGCCATTTCTTTAAGTTTGGTTAATTCATCAATTTGATTTTTCAATGACTCTCTGTCTAAAAATGGAATCGTTAAGTTCTTCTTAGAACCAGATTCATCTAATAAATCGATGGCTTTATCTGGCAACTGACGGTCAGTGATATAGCGGTCTGAAAGACGAACAGTTGCTTCAATTGCTTCATCACTATACTTAACATTATGGAAACCTTCGTATTTTTCTTGGATACCTTTGATAATCTCAAGCGTTTCCTCAACAGATGGTTCAGCAACCATAACTTGTTGTAAGCGACGGGCTAGGGCACCATCTTTTTCAATCTTTCTAAACTCATTTAGCGTTGTTGCTCCAACTAATTGCAATTCACCGCGGGCAAGGGCAGGTTTTAAGATATTACCAGCGTCCAATGATCCACCTTCAGTAGAACCAGCACCAACGATTTCATGAATTTCATCGATGAAAAGAATGACATTTTTGTTTTCTTTAACTTCAGTCATCAATTGTTGCATTTTCTCTTCAAATTGGCCACGGATACCAGTTCCTTGTACTAAAGAAGCAACATCTAATTGGATGACTTCTTTATTACGTAATTTTTCTGGTACGGCTTGCTCAACTATTTTTTGTGCTAAGCCTTCAACAACTGCAGTTTTACCAACACCTGGTTCACCAATAAGAACAGGATTGTTTTTAGTACGACGGTTAAGGATTTCAATCACGCGGATGATTTCTTCATCTCGTCCAATAATTGGGTCAATAAGACCTGCTTTGGCTTGGTCAGTGAGGTTAGTACCGTAGTTGCCTAGGATTGAATTATCATTGTTGCCACCATTACCGCCAGATTGGGCTTTAGCTTTATTTTGTGGGCTTGCACCGAAGCCTTGTTGCTGCATTTGTCGCAATAAATCATCAAAGCTATAACCACCGAATGGTTGGTTGCCATTGTTATTATTGAAGTTTTTAGCTTGGTTTCCTAGGGATAATTGTGAGTAGCAAGTCTGGCATAGATTGACTGCTTCACGTCTCCCATTCACATTAGCGTATACGTGAATAACCGCTTCACGTTCGCCGCAGTTTTGACATAACATATAAACACTTCCTTTATTTAAAGCTAATAAATAGCCAACAAATTTAATCGCAGTCATTTAATCTAACTGCTTATACTTATATTATACTCTGACCAATTTTGACTTTCAACCAAAAGGCTTAAACTTAAATTATTCCCCTACGATTCAGATGAAAAACCTTGTGGAAACGCTATTTTTTTGGTAAATTATTAATGAAAGAGTTTTCTATTTATGGTATAGTCTAGTTTGTGACATTTTACTTTGCAAATAGATAAGCTATAATAACTCTTGCCTATTTATAAAGGTATAAATAAAACATTTTAAAGGAGATTTTTGATTATGCAAAAACAAGAATTTAACATTACAGCTGAAACTGGTATCCACGCACGTCCTGCTACTTTATTAGTGCAATCTGCTAGCAAGTTCAACTCAGATATTAACCTAGAATACAAAGGTAAATCTGTAAACTTAAAATCTATCATGGGCGTAATGTCTTTAGGTGTAGGTCAAGGTTCTGACGTTGTGATTACTGCTGAAGGTGATGACGAAGAAGAAGCAATCCAAACAATTGCTGAAACTATGAAGAACGAAGGGTTATCAGAATAATATGACTAAACTAACAGGAATCGCGGCTAGCGATGGCGTTGCCATCGCTAAAGCGTTCTTAGTTGAAGAACCTGATCTAAGTTTTGAAATTTCAAAATCTGATGATTCACAACAAGAAAAAGAACGCTTAGCGAAAGCTATGGCCGACTCAAAATTAGAAATCGAAAAAATAAAAGCGGTTGCATCCAAATCTTTATCAGAGGAGGAAGCACAAGTATTTGATGCCCATTTAATGGTACTTGAAGACCCAGAATTGCAACAAGCTTATACACAAAAAATCGACGATGAATCATTCAATGCAGAATCAGCTGTTCGTCAAACGGCAGACTTCTATATTGAAATCTTTAAAGGGATGGAAGACAACCCGTATATGCAAGAACGTGCAGCAGACATTAAAGATGTTACTGACCGTTTGGTAGCACATTTATTAGGTGTTAAAATTCCAGATCTTTCAACGATCGATGAAGAAGTGGTTGTTGTTGCTTACGACTTAACGCCAAGTGATACGGCACAATTAAACCGTCAATTCGTTAAAGGATTCGCCACTGATATCGGTGGTCGTACTTCACATTCAGCTATCATGTCTCGTTCATTAGAAATTGCAGCAGTTGTAGGGACTGGTAATGTTTCTAAAGAAATTAATGATGGTGATATTGTAATTGTTGATGGTCTAAATGGGGACGTTATTGTTAACCCAGACGACGCAACAATCGCTGAATATGAAAAACTTGCTGCTGAATTTTTAGCACGTAAAGCTGAATGGGAAAAACTAAAAGATGCGGAAACGTTAACTAAAGATGGCAAGAAATTCGAAATCGGTGCGAACATCGGTACGCCTAAAGATTTAGAAGGTGTACATTCAAATGGTGCTGAAGCAATTGGTTTATACCGTACTGAATTCTTATATATGGATTCAGACGAAATGCCAACTGAAGAAGAGCAATTCGAATCTTACAAAGTTGTGTTAGAAGGTATGAAAGGTCATCCGGTTGTTGTTCGTACAATGGACATCGGTGGGGACAAACATTTACCTTACTTACAATTACCAGACGAAATGAACCCATTCTTAGGGTACCGTGCAATCCGTATCGGTTTAAACCAACCTGAATTATTACGTGTACAATTGCGTGCCTTGTTGCGTGCTTCTGTATACGGTTCATTAAGAATCATGTTCCCAATGATTTCTAACTTGCCAGAATTCCGTGCTGCAAAAGCAATTTACGAGGAAGAAAAAGCGAAGTTAGAAGCTGAAGGCGTGGAAGTTGCGGATGATATCCAAGTGGGTATTATGATTGAAATTCCAGCAGCTGCTGTTCTTGCTGATCAATTTGCTAAAGAAGTTGACTTCTTCTCAATCGGTACAAATGACTTAATCCAATACACTATGGCTGCTGACCGTATGAACGAACACGTTTCATACTTATATCAACCATTCAATCCATCTGTATTACGATTAATTAAAAATGTTATCGATGCGAGTCATAAAGAAGGTAAATGGACTGGTATGTGTGGTGAAGTAGCCGGAGAACCAATGGCTACACCATTATTAGTAGGTATGGGACTAGACGAATTCTCTATGTCCGCATCATCTGTACTAAAAATCAGATCATTAATTTCTAAATTAGATTCAAGCGAAATGACTGAATTGGCTAATAAAGTGATTACTGAAGCAACTTCTTCAGACGAAGCTGAAGAATTAATCAAAGCTGCAGTACCTGGATTAGCTAACCTGTAAGACTTAAAACTGAATCAGATTAAGAGGCTAAGGCAAAATGTCTTGGCCTCTTTTTAATCTGTCTAATCCCTTATCTAACCTTATTGTATTTTTTACAATTAACTTGTCTTTAGACGATTTTTATCTTGTCATATTTCTGTTATGATAAGTAATATAACAAGATAAAACAAAAAAGGGCATCTAAGGAGTGTTTAGATGAATATTGCGATCTTTACCGATACCTACTTTCCGCAAGTAAGTGGGGTCGCTACATCAATTCAAACATTAAAAGAAACATTTGAGGATAACGGGCATCAAGTATATATCTTTACAACGTCTGATCCAAAAGCAGAATATGAAGACCATGTATTCCGTTATGAATCGGTTCCTTTTCTGTTTTTTAAAGATAGACGCGTAGCAATTCCTTCATTTGCTTCTATTTACCGAAAATGTAAAGACTTAAATATTGATGTTGTCCACACTCAAACTGAGTTTTCTATGGGGTTGATGGGTGTTAGTGTGGCACGTTATATGCGAATTCCGTTAATCCATACCTATCATACTTGGTATGAAAAATACCTACACTACATTCTAAATGGTAAGCTTATTTCTCGAAAAACGGTCGTACATTTGTCTAAA
Source organism: Aerococcaceae bacterium 50-4 (assembly GCA_041223225.1). Lineage (GTDB taxonomy): Bacteria > Bacillota > Bacilli > Lactobacillales > Aerococcaceae > Aerococcus. The sequence continues at coordinate 125,180 of JBCLPQ010000003.1, read as the reverse complement.
TTATTCTGTGACCAAGCTGATCTAGTGATTTCACCTAGCCAGCAAATGAAAGAGGTCTTACGTGACTATAATATTCAAAAACCTATTCATGTTTTGGCTACAGGGGTGAAATTACCTAAGCAAATTGAACAAGAAACATTAATCGCCTTTAGACAAAAGTGGGGGATTAATGAAGATGACTACTTACTGCTATCTATTAACCGGATAGCTGAAGAGAAGAATTTAATCGCTATTATTGAGCAGTTTCCACAGGTGCTAGCAGATATACCAAATGCCAAGTTACTACTTGCTGGAGATGGGCCACAATTACCAGAGTTAAAAAACTTAACAGCAGAAATGAATTTAACAGATAAAATCATTTTCACACGATTTATCGCTCATGATCAAGTAAATGTCTTGTACCAAACGGCAGATGTTTATGTGAATCTATCTACATCTGAAACCCAGGGGTTAACTTTTATAGAAGCAATCACTAACCATTTACCGGTTATTGCGATGAAGACGCCTTATTTGGCCTCACTTAAGGAAATTGCAAGCTTTGGGCACTTACTAACGGAAGTAACTGACTTTCCTCACGCGCTCTTGGATATTGCTCAAGCACAAGAAGCGTATGCAGAAGGGTTAACGCCTTTAATTTATCATGTATCTGCGGATGCATTTTATGAAGATTTATATCAAATTTATCAATACATGATTGAATTGCAATCAAAGAAACCGAGGAACTTGATTGGACGCAGTGTTTACCTTTCGTCTACTTTTGCAGACTTACATAAGCCCTTAAAATGGACGAGTAAGTACTTCCCATCATTCTATATGCGTAGAAAGGATGACGACTTAGATTGAGGCATCGCCATCCCTTTTATAATGAAAAGGCTTTGCTGAAATTAATTCATTTCTTATGCACTTAAAGGTTTTTTATTCACCCAAAGAGTGTTAAAATGACAAAGATAAGAAGGCGAAAGGAGATTATTATGCAATCATCTCGATTAGAAGCAATTATTACCCGACTAAAAGCGATGCTTTCTGATGACTCAGAAATCGAAGTACGTCGTTTTGAAAAAGAGGGCGTTGAAAAGTGTATTGTACGCTTTAATAAAGAGTCTGAAAGCTTTGAATTAGAAGACTTAACAATCAACGAAACTTTCCAATTTGATGACATTGATTTAGTCGCAATGGAAATTTATGAGTTAATTCAATAATTAACCAATCATTTTGAAAATGTAGGGCAACCTACGAGAACAACCAATATGGCAGACATTCTGTGTCGTATAGAGGGTCGTGGCATCACGATCCTTTTTTATTTATGAAGTAGAGGGAGTTTAACATGTCAGATTCAATGAAATTATCGCGTGCAGTAGATTTGTTTAAAGACAAGGACAGCACAACAACCATTACACAAGACCCTGTTTCGGAGGACATTGTTATTGACCGCATCACCTTTGATTCGCGTGCGGTGAAGCCAAATACCTTATTTGTTTGTAAGGGACTGAATTTTAAAGCATCTTATCTAAAAGATGCTATTGACCGTGGTGCGGTTGCCTACCTATCTGAACAAGATTATGCAGCTGATATTCCTGGTATTATTGTTGAAGATATCCGTCTAGCAATGGCCCAGCTTGCAAACTTTTTCTACCAATCACCCTGGCAAGATGTTGCTATTTCAGGTATTACGGGGACTAAAGGCAAAACAACGACTGCGGGATTTGTGAACCAAATTTTAAGTTTAGATAGTCAAGAAAAGGGACAAGCGCTACCCGGCTTTGTATCGTCTACCTTTAATTATGATGGACTTGAGAAAAAACCATCTACTTTAACAACGCCAGAAGCCATGGATTTGTATGAAATGCTAGCAACTATGCGGGATAACCATGTTAAGTGCGCAACGATGGAAGTATCTAGCCAGGCACTAAAATATCACCGAGTTGACGATGTACAAATGCAAGTAGTGGCCTTTTTAAACATTTCACCCGACCATATTTCTCCAGTAGAACATCCGACCTTTGCTGACTACTTCCAGTCAAAACTACGGATTTTTGAGCACGGTAAAGTGGCAGTTATCAACGAAGATACTGACCATTATGAAGAAATTTTGAAAGCTGCTAAAGATGCTGAAAATATCGAGCGAATCGTCACAGTATCACGGAAAAATCCCAACGCTGACTACTTTGCGGATGACCTGACTTTTAATGAGACTAGTCAAACATTTGTGGTGAAAAACCAAGCAGAGGAAATTGAAATGAACTTAAATGTACTAGGGCATTTTAATATTAATAATGCGCTAGTGGCAGCGGCCATCGCCAGAGAAAACGGTGTGGCGTGGTCAACAATTCAACGTGCTTTAGGTCAGGCGAAGACCGATGGCCGTATGGAGGTTTACCGAAGTGAAGACCGATATTTAACTTTTGTCGTTGATTTTGCTCATAACAAAATTTCCTTTGAAGAATTATTTAATTCAGTTAAAGAAATGGCCCCTGATAATGATATCCGCATTGTATTTGGGTCAGCGGGTGGTAAGGCTGAAAATAGACGACCTGATATGGGGCATGTCGCTGGTTTAAATACGAATGAAATTTATTTAACGAGTGATGATCCAAACTTTGAAGATGCTTATAAGATTATGGGTGAAATTGAAGAGGGTGTGCTAGCGGTTAACCCAGAGGCAAATGTTCGTCGTAATTTAGACCGGACTGGTTCAATTTATCTGGCATATAAGGATGCCTTAGCAGCTGGGAAACCAACAACTATTGTAGTGGCTGGAAAAGGGTCTGAGGATACTATCAAGGTCAATGGTCGAAATGAGTTTTATGTAGCGGATTTTGAATATGTTCAACAATTAATTGCTTTTTATGAATTAAAGGGTAAAATCTAATTATGAGAATACCATGAAATATACATGATAAGAACATAATGAATTAAAGAGGTGGCAAATTTGAAACAAATAAATATTGGATTACTTGGTCTAGGAACTGTCGGTGGCGGGGTAGCCAAAATTATGCATGATCATGCGCAAAAAATGACTGACACTGAGGGGATTCAGTACCAAGTAAGCAAAATTTTTGTACGTGATATCGAAAAATCAAAAGCGAAACACCCCGGCTTACCTGAAGACATCCAATTGACGACTGATTTCAATGATGTAATCAATGACCCTAACATTGATATTGTAGTAGAGGCAATGGGTGGGACGACTTTTGCAGCGGATTGTATTGAATCAGCGCTTCGTGCTGGAAAGCATATTGTGACAGCTAACAAAGACTTAGTCGCTATTCAACGTGGATTAGACCTCATTCAATATGCTCAAGAAAATGAATTGGATTTCTTATACGAAGCGGCGGTTGCTGGAGGTATTCCGATATTAAATAGTCTGCACACGCCTTTAGCATCTGATAAATTGTTTTCAGTCTCAGGTATTGTGAATGGTACTACCAATTACATTTTGACTAAAATGGTTGAACAAGGACGCGGATTTGATGAAGTGTTAGCAGAAGCCCAGGCCTTAGGTTTAGCAGAAGCTGATCCATCAGGTGATGTAGATGGTCTAGATGCCGCTCGTAAAATCGTCATTTTAACCAAAATGGCCTTTGGGGTAACGGTTGACCTAAATGATATTCCAGTTAAAGGGATTCGTCACGTGACAGCTCGTGATATTCAAGTGGCAAGCTCTCTAGGTTATGTGATTAAGCTTATCGGCCGTGCCAACTTTGAGGATGGGACTGTTTTTGCGGAAGTTGCACCAACACTTGTACCAAAAACGCATCCATTATCAACTGTTCGCAATGAAATGAATGCAGTCTTTACAGAAGGCGCAGCTACAGGCGAAATGATGTTTTACGGTCCAGGAGCTGGTGAGTTGCCGACTGGTGCCATGGTCGTCTCAGATATCATGGCAATTGGTCAGCATATCCATACTGGCACTACAGGTCAACCATTTGCGAATTACAGTCAAGAAGCTACTTGGAAAAAGGCAGAAGATATCCAATCTGTCGGCTTCTTCCATTTTGAAACTGAAGATAAACAAGGTCAGTTTATCAAGCTAGTGCAAATTTTTGATGATGCGAAAGTGAGCTTAGATAAAGTATTCCAAGAACCATCATCTGAGGATAAGACAGCTAAAATTGTTGTCGTAACCCACGAAATGTCACAAGCTCAATTGCAACAAATCAACCAGGCAACAGAAGATAGTCCTGAATTAACGTTAATTTCTTACTATTCTGTATTGCCTGAAGCGAAGTAGGTGGCTACTATGGTAGAAAATGTCCGTATAAAAGTCCCTGCTACGTCAGCGAACATGGGGCCTGGATTTGATTCAATTGGGGTAGCGGTGACCTTGTATTTAACAGTGGACATCCTGAGTTCAAGCGATAAATGGCTTATCGACCATGACCTAGGTGAAGACATCCCAACTGATGCCTCCAATATGGTGATTGAAACAATCTTGCGCTTTGCACCAGATGCCAGCCCCCACCATTTAAAAATGACGAGTGATATTCCGACCGCTCGCGGTTTGGGCTCATCATCTTCAGCGATCGTTGCTGGGATAGCGATTGCTGAAATTCTGACTGAAGCGAATTGGTCAATGGATGATAAAATAAATATGGCCAACGAAATTGAAGGACATCCGGATAATATTGCACCAGCGCTAGCTGGTGGTCTAGTAGTGTCAGTAGCTATGGATTCAAGGCATGTATTATGGACAAAATCTCTATTAGACGATGTGCATTTCATTGCTACCGTGCCTAATTATGAGCTACTAACAAAAGAAGCAAGAGCTGTTTTGCCTAATGAATTGGCATTCGCTGATGCGGTCCGGGCTAATGGGATCAGCAATGTCTTCGTAAGTAAACTCTTAGAAGGCGATATTGAGGCGGTAGGCACTTTGATGGAGATGGACCAGTTGCATGAACCATTTCGTGCGCAGTTAGTCCCAGAATTAGATCAAATCCGCCAACAATTATCAACTATTGATGGCGTCTACGGCACCTATCTTTCAGGTGCAGGGCCAACAATTATGACCTTGGTGCAAGCAAGTGCATCAGCAGAGATAGTCGCAGCAATCAAGCAATTAAATCTAGATGCTGAAGTAATGACACTTGACTTTGCCCAAGATGGGGTTATAGTAGAGGATATATGACTTTAGACGATTGATAATGTTACGAGCATGTCAGACAGATATGCCCGTAGCATTTTTTGTTGCTTTGCTTTTGAAAAATAGTCTAACAGTCTATAGCTAACGGCATTTGATTTTTACCTAGAAAAAGCAAAAGAAACAAGCGAACAGGCGTTTCTGGATAAGTGAATCAAGGGGACGCTTATGGTATACTATTCATGAAAATAAGGGAGGCCGGCATGAAAAAAGACTATTTTAAACCAACCTGGATGATAGAGCGTATCTATCAATTAACACCTGATCAATTAGCTAAACATAATATCAAAGGGGTCATTACCGACCTAGATAATACCTTGATTGCATGGAATAACCCAGATGGCACACCAGAGCTACGTGCCTGGTTGCAGACAATGAAAGAAGCGGACATACCTGTTGTTATTTTGTCTAATAACCATCATGGACGTGTGAAGAGAGTTGCTGACCAATTAGGCGTATTCTTTACATCTGATGCTAAGAAGCCGTCACGTCGAGGATTTAGACGGGCTATCGACATGCTAGGTGTCAGCCAGGACGAAGTAGTCATTGTTGGTGATCAACTCTTAACCGATGTCTTAGGCGGTAACCGTCTTGGCATTCGTAGTATCCTAGTGATGCCCTTAGTAGAAACAGACTTGGTCTGGACCCTATTAAATCGTAAAATTGAAAAATTCTTATTCAAGAGAATTGCAAAGAAACATCCAGACTTGAAGTGGAGGAATAATATTGTCTAACGAAGAAAGACTTTACTGTGTTGGCTGTGGCGCTGAAATACAAACTGACCAACCAGATAAACGCGGCTATACACCGCAATCAGCCTACAAAAAAGGCATTGAATCAGGTTTATTATACTGTCAACGTTGTTTTAAACTACGTCACTATAATACCCTAGAGAAAGTATCAACATCTGCAGACGAATTTCTAGCTATCTTAAATACGCTTAGTGAAAAAGATGCTTTAATTGTAAATGTGATTGATATCTTTGATGTAGCCGGCTCATTAATCAACGGCCTTAATCGTTTTGCAGGGAATAACCCTATTTTAATGGTGGCCAACAAGATGGACGCTATTCCAAAAGCGGTTAAACATAATCGTATTGAAAGTTGGTTGCGTAAGTATTTAAAAGATAATGGGGTAAAAGTTGACGATTTAATCCTTACTTCTGCCAAAAAACGCGCGAACATCGATGATTTATTAGTTAAAATTGATGAAATGCGTGATGGCCGTGATGTTTATGTGATTGGTATGGCGAATGTTGGGAAGTCTTCACTGATTAACCGTATTTTACAAGCGACAGGTGTAGAAGCTGATGTTATTACGACAAGCCAATTCCCCGGGACAACTTTAGACTTAATTGATATTCCTTTTGATGACGCTGATGGCAATGAAGCTAGCTTAATTGATACGCCAGGGATTATTAACCCAGGGCAAATGACTTCTATTCTTGAAGGAAAAGAGTTGGTCGATGCGTTACCAAATAAAGAAATCAAACCTGTCACCTTCCAACTAAATCCAGAACAAACCTTGTTCTTTGGTGGATTAGCAAGATTAGACTTTATTTCGGGTGAACGTACATCGTTTACAGTGTATATGTCTAATCAAATCAAAGCTCACCGCCGTAAGCTAGAAGGATCTGATGAATTTTATCAAGAACATCTAGGTGGTATATTACAACCGCCTTATCCAGAAAATGTAGACAAATTCCCAGGGTTAGTGCGTAAAGAATTCTCAATCAAGACGCCAACAGATATTGTATATCCTGGTTTAGGTTGGGTATCGGTTAGTGAACCAGTGCAGATTGCTGTTTATGTACCAAAGGGTATCGATATTATTACAAGAGAAAAATTGATTTAAATTATAGTAGCGGTAAAAGTCGCATATAATATCAGCTAGAGAAAAAGGTGTTTAAGCCTCCAGATTATGGGCGAGTTGACGCTTTAGCGGTTACTCGGCTAAATGCGTTAGAATTCCCTTTCTGGACGTCGCCTCTCACCTCTCATTACGAAAGGAGATTATTTATTTTGAACAATAAACAAAAGAAATTTTTACGTAAAGAAGCCCATCATTTGAGTCCCGTAGCCAATATTGGTAAGAATGGTTTGTCTGAAGAATTCATGGTACAAATTGATGAAGTCTTAGAAAAACGTGAGTTAATTAAAGTACATTTATTACAAAACACTGACGAAGAAACAAATGAGGCAGCCACTGAAATCGCTGAAGCTGTAGAGGCTTTCGTTGTCCAAACAATTGGCCGTGTGATTACTTTGTACAGACCTTCATCAGAAGCTAAGTATCAAGAAATCTCAGCACAGGTTAAAGCTTTAGGTTAATTACAGGAGGCAAATTGTGGCAAAGGTATCATTTTTAAATCAGGAACATGTTCGTTTGATGAATGAACCAGAGACAGAATTAGCGTTCGAAGAAAGCCCCCATAAACGAATTGGTATTCTTGGCGGTACGTTTAATCCTATTCATAATGGCCATTTACTCATGGCTGAACAAGTATATGATAAGTTGAAATTAGACGAAGTATGGTTTATGCCTAATCATCAACCCCCACATGCTGATGGAAAAGAGACGATAGACGATGTCTATAGGGTAGATATGATTAACTTAGCCATTGAAGATAACCCTCATTTTCACTTAGAGGGTATCGAGTTGGACCGTGTGGGAAAATCATATACAGTGGATACTATGGAGATTTTAACCACCCTATATCCAACTTATGAATTTTATTTCATCATCGGTGCAGATATGATTGAGTATCTACCCAAATGGCACCGGATTGATGACTTGATCAAAATGATCCATTTTGTTGGTGTTGGACGTGAAGGCTACCAAACTGAAACTGACTATCCATTGATTTTTGTAGATGCTGAGGGTATGACAGTATCTTCAACAGCAATCCGAAAAGCAGTAGGTGAACAAGCTTCAATTCGCTATCTTACACCGACAGCGGTAGCTAGATACATTCAAGAAAAGGGGTTATATCAAGCATATGAAAGCTAGACCATTAAATCCAGACTTGATTAATATCACAAGGGACGAGCTCGAAAAATTATTGCAAGCCCGATTGACCAATAAGCGGTATAAACATGTCTTAAGAGTAGAAGAAACAGCGATTAAGCTAGCTGAATTGTACCCAGAAGCCAGTGTAGATAAGGCCAGTATTGCTGCCTTACTTCATGATTATGCGAAAGACGATAGTGAAAAACATTTAAAAACATTTAAGGATTACCCAGGGTATGATCCAAGCTGGTTAGATTATGGTTCAGCGATTTGGCATGGTCCATTAGCTGCTATGATTGCTGATACGCAATTTGGGGTCAAAGATGAAGATATTTTGCAAGGCGTTTGGGCCCACACGATTGGTGGCTACGATATGACTTTAGATCAAAAAATATTATTTATCGCTGACTATATTGAGCCTGGACGCGATTTCAAAGGTGTAGAAAAAGCGCGGGAATTAGCAAAAACTAATTTAGATGCGGCTGTAGACTTTAAAATGAAACAATCTATTGTACATCTAGTTGAATCAGGGCGACAAGTTTATCCAGAAACCATCTCGATTTACAATGATTGGGTCAAGAAATACCGTAAGAACGAAAGTAAATCATAAAAATAAGTAAGTGAAAATAAAGGAGTTTATATGACTAAACAGAGCGAAGTATTATTAGAAGCAATTGTTAGAGGTGCAGATGACCGCTTAGCAACTGACATTGTAGCCCTAGACGTTGCGAACACTACGCCAATGGCTGACTATTTTGTCATCATGTCAGGTCGTAACGACCGTCAAGTTAAAGCTATTGTTGACGCAGTTGAAGAAGCAATTGAAGAAGCAGGGTTTGCTGTAAAAGGTATCGAAGGAAAAGACGGTAACCGTTGGATTTTAATCGATGCATTTGACGTTATCGTGCATGTGTTTACAAGCGAAGAACGTGGCTTTTATAATCTAGAAAAAATGTGGGCAGAAGCACCCTTAGTCAATGTTGAAGAATGGATTAGCTAGGCAATCGATATGACAGACAATCAACAACAATATGACGTATTCGCTGATGTCTACGAAATCTTGTTTGATGACAGCTTATACCTATCTTGGTTTACCTATGCCACACAAACTATGCAAGCCTTTGATAAATTCTTAGATGACCAAGAATTTTGGTTAGATTTAGGGGCAGGGGGCGGCCAATTCGCTATTCTGATGGTACAAGCTGGCTACCCAATTAAAGGGTTAGACCTATCTGAAAAGATGGTAAATCAAGCCAAAGCAAATGCCAAGGAAGCTAAGTTAGATTTGACATTCTGGCAAGATGATATGACATCATTTAAATTAGACAAGCAAGCAGCAGTAATTTCTTGTTTCTGCGACACCTTCAATTACCTGAAAGATGCCCAAGCTGTTAAAGCGACTTTTACACATATTTTCCAGCAGTTAACAGAAGGTGGCCTATTTATGTTTGATGTCCACTCAGTTTATCAAATGAATGAAATTTATCCAGATTCTTCATTTGTTGTTGAATGGGACGATGCCGTTTTCACTTGGACATCAGACCAATTTCGCGGGGAAAATACGATTGACCATACGATAAATGTTTTCGTCCAAAACGAAGACAGTCAAGACTATCAACGCTTTGAAGAAATGCACTACGAACAAACTTTAACAATCGAAGAATATCTGAACATACTTACTCAGGTAGGGTTTAAAAACATCCGAGTAACCGCTGATTTCACACAAGAAGCAGCGGATGATCAGTCTAAACGTATCTTCTTCGCAGCGGAAAAATAGCACAAAACCATAAATTGAAAAAGGGGTGACCCTATGCAAGCTGTCGGTGTTATTGCAGAATGGCATCCGTTCCATAACGGTCATGCCTATCAAGTTAAACAGGCCAAAAAACAAGCCAAGGCTGACCTTGTGGTTGGCCTGATGTCAGGTAACTATGTCCAACGAGGAGAACCAAGTATGGTATCCAAGTGGGACCGGGCAGCCGTGGCTTTGGAAAACGGCTGTGATTTAGTGATAGAACTGCCCTTTTGGTATGCTACTCAACCGGCAGATTACTTTGCTGAAGGCGGGGTAACTGCCTTAGCAGCTTTAGGGTGTGAGGCTATTTCCTTTGGCGTTGAGGACGATCACTTTGATGATTATAACCAGCTAGCCAAGTGGATGGTGGATTATCCAGATGAAGTGGCCGCAGCTGACAAGTATGTAGCGAGTGTAGACAATCGGTCATTTGCTGAAAAAAGAATTGCTGCTATTCAATATTTACAAGCAAATTATAAAGAATTAGCAGATTTGAAGATTCATTTTAAAGAGAACGCCAATACTCTATTGGCTTTTGCTTATGCAAAGGTCAATGCCAGCTTACAAAATCCGTTAATTATGCAACCTGTCAAGCGAATTGGTGATAACCATCGTTTAAATGCCTTGAGTGGCGACCGGTTGGCGGAGGTTGATCAAGTCTACACTTCTGGATCAGCTATCCGTCACTACCTCTTTTCCAAAGACTTAAAGGGTCTAGAAGAGGCCGGTGATTTAGAGAAGCTAGTACCAGGTCAGATGGCTCAAACCCTGTTGGCAGCAAGACGTGAAGACCGCTTGGTATCGTGGGCAGACTTGTTCCCGTATTTACGCTATCGTTTGTTGACGGCTTCGAGTGAAGAACTTGAAGGAATCTACCAAATGATGGGTGGTATGGAAAATCGGATGGTTGAGGCCATTAAACAGGTGGACAATTTTCAGGATTTTGTGGTCCGGGTAAAAAATCGAAATTGGTCTGCGAATCGAGTTCAAAGAACTGCTTTAATGGTGGCTTTAAATATCTCAAAAAAAGATATGCAAGCGGTACTTTCACCGACTGCAAAACAACCCTTGATGTTGCTTGGGGCGACGGAGAAGGGTCGGGCTTACTTGAAGACGGTTAAGCAAAACTTGAATGAGTTAGCATCCCGCTGGCAATTGGTGAGTCGTGTGGACCAGACGAGTGAAGAAAACTGGCCGATGTGGTTGAAGGTTGACCGGATGTATGAAATACTAAAACCACAAATCGAAAATCAAAATTTCAATCATCCGCCAATATTTACGAAATAAAAAAAGGAAAGGGAGTAACGGAAAAATAGTTTACTTTTTGGACGAGACCTTGTAGTATGGGTGAGTGCCTTTCATCCTATAAATGTTATAGTCAAAAAGTGATAATGAGTTTAATTTAATAACCTTGTCAAGGAAAAAACGTTGACAAATAAGTTTAAACTTAGTATAATTTTTCTTGTTGCTTATTAGGTGGTCAATAATGAAATGGTCTATTCAAGAGTTGCGTCAAATCGCATCCCAACCAATGATGATCCAAGAAACAGTCGATATGAAAGAGCAGATGAAGGCAGTAATACCTGAATTAATCGATCTATCACCTGTTTCAGTTGATGGTATGGTTCTCTATGAAGAACATACAGTATTGACACAGTTACGATTAGCACTAAAAATGACGATGCCATCTACACGGTCTTTAGAACCGGTAGTGTTGGATCTACAATTACCAGTTTCCGAACGTTTCGTTGAAGACGGCTGGGAGACAGATATTGTCGATGAAGAAAATGTTGTGCAGTTACCAATGGATAGCTACACTTTAGATTTGCGAGAATCTATTCGTGACAACATTCTTCTAAATCTACCGATTCAGATTTTAACTGAAGAGGAAGAAGCTGATGATGCGTTTCCTGAAGGGAATGACTGGCGAGTTGTAAGTCAAACAGAATTTGAAGCTGAACGTGAAGAAGAGGAAGTTATTAATCCTGAATTCGCTAAACTTCAAGACCTGTTTAAAGATTCAGAGTCGTCGGATGAAGCATAATTGATATTTAATAGGAGGTGTAATGATGGCAGTACCAAAACGTAAAACGTCTAAACAAAGAAAAAACAAACGCCGTACACATTACAAGTTAGAAGTACCTGGAATGAACGCATGCCCTAACTGTGGTGAATTACGTAAATCTCACCATGTATGTGCAAACTGTGGTTTCTACGATGGTAAAGATGTAATGACTGACGCAGCAGCTGAATAATTTTATTTAGCGCTAAATACATTAAGGATTACCGCATAGTAGATATGTGGGAAACTTGATTGTTGACTTTGATTATATATAATTAAAAAGGCACTAACCGCTATTGGTTAGTGCCTTTTTGTCATATTATTGGAAAATGATTCTAGACATTTTAGTTGATGTTAGCTAGTATTAATGGATGACTAGTTTGATAATAAGCTAAAAAAATAAAGGAAAGGTTGACGAAAATGGCTTTTAATTGGAGTGAAATACTGTTTTATCTGCTACCTATCGTAAGCTTATTGTTTGTGGGTACTTATGGAAAGCCATACCTTTACTTTAACAAGCGGATTAAATTTGCCCCTATTGACGTAGTTTTCCCTATTTTATTGGTGTGTCTCCATTTTATTTCTCGAGACCTATTATTCTTTTCAATTATTCCACACTTATTTGTGCTAATTTCATTACTGGCAATAGGCATCTTAGTATGGCGATTTACTAAAAACGAAGATGTAGTCGTAGGAAAATTTTATCGCATGTTGGTGAACATCTCCTTTTCTATTACTTTTATCCTTTACCTGCTAGTGACGATTTTACGAATTATTCAAGTCATTACGATGTGATAATCTAAAGTAGTGTGTTTTAACTAAGTATATTTATATAAAAAGATTCAGAAGAAGTTTCAAACTTGTGGATACAAGTTTGAGACTTTTTTTGTGGATAAAAATCTTAAAAAATGGGCTTTCCCACAAAAAATATAAAAATATTGCAAAATTTTGGGGAAATGTGGTGAAAAGTGGGGAGATATGGTAGACTTAAACCAATAAAGGTTAAGTTAGGCACAGAGGGTGATCAATGATGTTAATGGGAGAATTCCAACATAATATCGACGCCAAAGGGCGAATCATCATTCCAGCCAAGCTACGTGAGGATCTAGGCGCAAAGTTTGTGATTACACGCGGCTTGGATGGGTGTGTTTTTGGCTATCCTTTAGATAATTGGGAGAAAATTCAAGAAAAATTAAAACAATTACCGCTTGCTAAGAAAGAAGCCCGTGCATTTACACGTTTCTTCTATTCGGCAGCGGCTGAAGCTGAAATTGACAAACAAGGCCGTATAAATATCCCCTCAACCCTAGTAGATTATGCCAATCTTGAAAAAGAGTGCTTAGTATTAGGTGTTTCTGACCGTATTGAAATCTGGTCAAAAGCCAAATGGGAAAACGTTTCTTCTGAAATTGAAGAGAGTTTTGAAGAAATTGCGGAAGATATGTTAGATTTTGGCCTTTAATAAAATAACAAATTTGAAGTGATAAAGAATTATAGAAGAAGAGGATGGCTGAAGAATGGCAAATGAATTCCATCATATCTCAGTGTTATTAGACGAATCAGTAGACGGATTGGCAATCAAACCCAACGGTATTTATGTTGATTGTACTTTGGGTGGTGCTGGACATAGTTCAAAAATAGCCGCAGCCCTATCTGACGAAGGTCGTTTAATTGCCTTTGATCAGGATTTAGTGGCCATTGGTAATGCTGAAAAAGTATTAGCAAGTGAAATCGAAAGTGGCAAAGTAACGCTTGTCCACAATAATTTCAGACACATCCAATCTGAATTGGAAAAAATGGGTATCACCGGTGTAGATGGTATCTTATATGATCTTGGCGTAAGCTCACCGCAATTAGATGAGATTGCACGTGGATTTTCATACCATCAAGATGCACCATTAGATATGCGTATGGATCAAACACAAGCATTGACAGCAGAAACTGTGATTAATGATTGGGATTTCAATGATTTAGTCCGGATTTTTTATCGTTATGGAGAAGAAAAATTCTCTAAACAAATTGCTCGAAAAATTGAGCAAAGAAGAGCGGACCATCGAATCACACGTACGGAAGAATTGGTGGACATTATTAAGGAAGCAATTCCGGCACCAGCGCGTCGTAAAGGTGGCCATCCGGCAAAACGGATTTTTCAAGCTGTACGTATTGCGGTAAATGATGAATTAGGTGCAATTGAAGACTCCTTAGAACAAGCTTTAGACTTACTCAATGTTGATGGCAGAATTTCTGCAATTTCCTTCCAATCTTTAGAAGATCGTATTGTAAAACAAATGTTTAAAGATGCTTCAACTGGAGAAGAATTACCGGCTAATTTACCTGTAATTAATGCAGAAATAGAGGCACCTTTTAAATTGGTCAATAGAAAACCGATTTACGCCAGTGAGGAAGAATTAGCCAACAATTCCCGTGCACAAAGTGCCAAGTTACGTATTATCGAAAGAATCAAATAGACACAAACAAAACAGCCAACTAATAGAAGGGAGCAGTATTTATGGCAATATTTTTACTACAAAACCAAGTAAATATTAAAATGAATGCTATGCCGGCTGAAAAAGCCATTCCAAATATTCCGGCTTACCCAGAAGAACGTCAAAAAGCAGAGGCAAAACCGACAATGACGGCTCTTCCAGCGAGTGTACCGGCAAGTACTAGTAAAACTAAAGTGAAATTTTCACTACTGCAAAAAATGATGATGACAGTGGCCTTTCTAGTAATGATTTCAGGTTTATTAGGTGTCACGATCATGCGTGCAAATGTGAATGCAGCGTCGCAGCAACTGCAAGAAGTACAGCAAAATGCTGAAGAATTAGGTGTTCAAAAAGAAAATTTAACCCAAGAAGTTCACGAGCTATCAAACTACTCACGTGTAGTAGATATCGCTGAAGAACAGGGGTTAAATATGAATGAAGAAAATATAAGGAATGTGGAATAATGAAAGACAGTAAAAAACTCAAAAAAAATCGCAAAAAAACAATTAGAGCGATGATGGTTTTAGCAGGTTTTTTACTACTCATATTTGGCGTTCGTTTAACACAAATAATGGTTTTAGGGACTGTGAACGGTCAAGATTTATCGGCGCAGGCTCAAAATCTCTATGATAGAAGTAGCATATTGCCAGCACAACGTGGAACCATCTATGATGTAGGTGGTAATCCATTGGCAATGGATGCTACTTCTTATTCATTGTACGCTGTTTTAACGGATGCATGGTCTGAGCCAGAGGATCCACAATATGTAGTAGATAAAGAAAAAACAGCTGAAGTATTAGCAAAACATATCAGCCTATCACAAGAAGAAATACTGGAAAGATTAAACACCCAAGACGCTTCTCAGGTAGAGTTTGGTACTGCAGGACAAGATCTCACCTATGCTGAAATGAAGGCAATTGATGACCAAAATCTACCAGGTATTATGTTTAATGAAACACCGACTAGAATGTATCCGAATGGCGTATTTGCCTCTCATTTAATCGGTTATGCAGAATATATGGAAGCTGGATCGGCTATCGATAGTCGTTTGACTGGACAAATGGGATTGGAATTGTCTATGGATGAAACCTTAAAAGGGGAAAACGGTCGTAAATCATTCCAATCAAGTTCAACAAATGTTGAACTAAGTGGTACTGGTCAAGTTGAAGAGGAGCCTACTGATGGATCAGATGTATATTTAAGTCTGGATTCTAGATTACAAACCTATTTAGAAACCTTAATGACAGATGTCTTTGAAAAATATGAGCCAACTAGCATGACAGCTATGCTGGTTGAACCAGAGACTGGCGAAATCGTTGCTGCTTCACAAAGACCTACTTTTAATGTAGAAACAAAAGAAGGTATTGATGATATGTGGCAAAACCTATTAGTCGAAAAGGCTTATGAACCTGGATCCACCATCAAAGTACTCACTGTAGCAGCTGCGATTGAGGAGGGGGTATTCGACCCAAATGCTTTCTATGATTCCAGTCCAGTGACAATGGGAGACTCCACAATTGCCGATTATAATGGCGTTGGTTGGGGCGTTATCTCTCAATTAGAAGGATTATCACAGTCATCTAACACCCTAATGATTCATTTAGTAGAAGAAATGGGTTATGACGTTTGGGAATCTTACATTCGTGAATTTGGCTTACTTCAAGAAACAGGTTCTGGATTTGCCAATGAGGCAAGTGGTTCGATGAACTATGAGTACGAAGCGGATAAAGTGACGACTGGTTTTGGTCAAGGGATCTATGTAACACCTTACCAAATGGTGCAAGCTTTCACGTCTATTGCGAATGACGGTAAAATGATGAAATTACAACTGGTAAACCGTCATGAAAAAGATGGTAAGATGCAGGTTGTAGAACCAGAAGAAGTATCTTCACCTATTTCAAAAGAAACGGCCAATAAAACGCTCGAGTATTTACAATCCGTAGTATATGCAGACACAGGTACAGGAGCCGCTTATGACCTAGATGGTTATACCGTATCCGCTAAGACAGGTACGGCAGAGGTTTTCAATCTTGAAACCAATACTTATGAAGCAGGATTAACTAAATACTTATATTCTGTTGTTGGTTTTGTACCAAGTGAAGATCCACAATACATTTTATATATCACAGCAGAACAACCTAAAAAATTGGAAACATCTGCTAGTGACATGATGACAGAAATTTATACACCATTGTTGACGCGGGCCTTAGAATATAATGCCTTAAGCGATAGCGAGTCAGTTATCTCAGCAAGTGTACCGGATGTTTCAGGGTTAACCGTAAGTGATGCACAACAAACCTTAGCAGATGCAAGCTTCGTGAATGTAGAAGTGATTGGTGACGGGAAAAACATTGTTAACCAAACACCTGCTGTTAACGAAGAAGTCTCTGTGACCCAACCGATTTTCTTAATGTCGGATGATTCAAATCCAACGATGCCTGACTTTACTGGATTAAATGCATCCGCTAGTCAAGCGTTAGCTTCATTATTGGGTATGAGTGTCGAATTAGAGGGCGAAGGACTTGTTGTCGGACAGTCCATTGCAGTAGGGGAAGAGGTCAATAACAACAAGACGATTGTGTTACAATTAGCTGAGTCATAAACATAAAAAATAAGGAAAAATTTGATCTAAACCCTCATATAAAAAGGGAGAGAAAGGAACAATTATGGTTTTACTATTTATCACAACATTAGTTTTAACGCTGGTAAGTATGCCGTTTTTCATTCAATTTATGCGTGAAAAACAATTCGGACAAGTGACGAGAGACGAGGGGCCAGCTTGGCATAAAGCCAAATCTGGTACCCCAGCAATGGGGGGGTTAGTCTTTCTATCGGCAGCCTTAGTCGGTTTGTTAATTTGGTCTATCATTAGTGGCCAATGGCACGGTGAAGTTTGGTTGTTAGTTGGGACAATGGTATTCTTCGGGGGTATCGGTTTCGCTGATGACTTCTTAAAAATATTCAAGAAACAAAATGAAGGATTAACTTCTCTACAAAAATTAATTTTACAAATAGTTGGTTCTGCTTTAATCGTATTATTAATACGATTAATTGCTTTCCATGTTTCGATTCCATTTCCATTTACAACAGGCATTACAAATATCTTATTTGTGTTTGTTTTCCTATTATTATGGATTACTGGATTTTCAAACGCCTTTAATCTAACGGATGGACTTGATGGTTTGTCTTCGGGTCTTGGTGTGATTTCATTCTCAACTTATGCCTTTATTGCATTCAACATGGGTGAACGTGGTATCGGTGCTTTCTGTTTAGCAATAGTTGCCGGTTTATTAGGTTTCTTATTCTTCAATCGTAAGCCCGCTCGTATTTTTATGGGAGACGCAGGATCTTTAGCTTTAGGCGCGCTATTGGCAGTTATTTCTGTCATGTTAGGTAACCCGTGGTCATTATTACTGATTGGTTTCGTTTACGTGGTTGAAACAGCCTCAGTAATCATTCAAGTGACTTCATTCAAGCTGACAGGTAAACGTGTCTTTAAGATGTCACCAATCCACCACCATTTTGAAATGATTGGTTGGAGCGAATGGAAGGTAGATATCGTATTTTGGGCAGTAGGCCTAGTAACAGCCATCATCGGTTTATTATTCTTTTAACTTAAACATTCACTAAAGGGGAAATCATTATGGAAGCATCACAATGGCGTGAATCAATTCGTAATAAAAAAGTATTAGTACTCGGACTGGCAAAGACAGGGGTATCAGTTGTCAAACACTTACAAGCGTTAGGCGCAATTGTGACAGTCAATGACTTTAAGCCGCTTGAGGAAAATAAAGATGCGCAAGCTTTAATTGAAGAAAATAATGCCCGTGTTGTTGCTGGTGGGCATCCTGTTTCATTATTGGACGAAGACTTCGCATTTATGGTTAAAAACCCAGGGATCCCCTATACCAATCCAATGGTCGTTCGGGCCCAAGAAATAGGCTTACCAGTTTATACTGATATTGAACTAGCGGATAAGATGACAGATGCAATGCTGATCGGGATTACTGGTTCTAACGGAAAAACCACCACTACTAGCCTAGTAGGCGAAATATTATCTAAAGCAGAGAGCCTATCAGGTGAAAGTTTTATTGGTGGAAACATCGGTATTCCTTCATTAGATATTGCAAGTAAAGCAAGTGCAGCGGACCGAATCATTTTAGAATTGTCTTCCTTCCAGTTGATGGGAACGGACCAATTCAAACCGCATATTGCAGCAATCACTAATATTTATGAAGCTCACTTAGATTACCATGGTTCAATGGAAGCCTATATTTCTGCAAAATGGCAAATTACTGCCAACCAAACTGCAGATGATTACTTGATTTTAAACGCTGACCAAATGACCGTTTTTGGTGACCGTACATCAAAAGCAACAATTGTGCCGTTTTCAGCAACAAACCCTCAAGATGAAGGGGCTTGGTTTGATCAAGAAAGCCAAGATTTCATGTGGCATGATGAAATGGTTTTTAACCGTAAAGACTTCTTCTTACCAGGACAGCACAATCTTGAAAATATGTTAGTAGCGCTTGCGATTGGAAAACTATTAGGTATTTCCAACGAAGAAATTAAAAATGGTGTAGCGACTTTCCATGGCGTGAAACACCGCCTACAATTTGTAGCAGAAATTGGAGGACGTCGTTTTTACAATGATTCGAAAGCCACAAATAATGATGCCAGCATTACAGCACTAGATTCCTTCAAGACAGATCAAGATCATGTGATTTGGTTGGCAGGTGGTTTAGATCGCGGTAATGACGTAACAGAATTAGCTGATCATATGAAACGGGTAAAAGGGATGGTTGTCTTTGGCCAAGCAGCAGATAAATTTGCTGATCTAGGACAAGATCAAGGTCTTTCAAAAATTGAAAAAGTAGAATGGATTGAAGAAGCGGTTCAAGCAGCCTTTGATATGTCAGCAGTGGGCGATACCATTCTATTATCACCAGCTTCAGCATCTTGGGACCAGTATCCTAATTTTGAAGTCCGTGGTGACCGATATATTAAAGCGGTACAAGAGCTAGAAAATAGCCAAAATTAAAAGTAGAGCAATAAAAGGAGATTAGCATGCGCATTTTACTATCCGGCGGGGGGACTGGGGGTCACATCTACCCAGCACTCGCCCTAAGAAAACAAATTTTAGCCCAATATCCCGATGCAGAATTTCTATATGTGGGGACTGAGGGTGGTTTAGAAGCTAATATCGTGCCCAATGAAGGCGTAGATTTCAAGACGATTAAAATTCAAGGGATTAAACGTTCTTTTTCCTTAGATAATGCGAGAACTGTATATTATATGTTTGATAGTATTCGGAAGGCAAAGCAAATCGTCCGCGAATTTAATCCAGATATAGCGATTGGTACAGGTGGCTACGTTTGTGCACCTGTCTTATATGCAGCTGCTCGATTGGGTGTACCAAGTATTATCCATGAACAGAATTCTGTAGCAGGAATGACCAATAAGTTTTTGGCGCCGTTTATGGCAAAGATTGCTATTTGCTTCGAAGATGCTAGAAATGATTTTAAACGCTATGCAAGTAAAGTTGTTTTTACTGGTAATCCACGTGCTCAAGAAGTGGCCTCGATTTCAGATAAGGCAGATTTAACAGCTTACGGTTTGGTGAATGACAAACCAACTGTCTTAATTTTTGGGGGTAGTCGTGGTGCATTACGCATCAATGAAACAGTTAAAGAAGCCATACCTAGCTTCATCGAAAAAAATTATCAGGTATTAATCGCATCAGGTGATACCTATTACCAAGAATTCAAGGAGGCATTTGCTGACTTTAATGACTGGGAAAACGTACAAATTGTTTCGTATATCCATAATATGCCAGCATTATTTAACACCATTGATTTAGTTGTCTGTCGTTCAGGAGCAACGACTATGACAGAATTAACGGCTTTAGGGACACCATCTATTTTAATTCCGAGTCCCAATGTGACAGCAAACCATCAAGAAATGAATGCACGTTCATTAGTCAAACATGATGGGGCACGGATGATTTTAGAAAATGATTTAGATGTAAATGGCTTACTAGCTGAAATTGATGGGTTGATGGCAGATAAAACAGAACGGAACCGGATTGCAAACAATGCCCTAAACCAAGGAGTGCCGGATGCTGGAAATCGTTTAATTAAAATGATTGAAGACTTGGTAAAATAGCTTGTCCTTTTTCCAAATGAATAAGTAAAGAAAGGGGGCATGATGATGGATTGGGAAGAAGAAGAGCGTATCCGCCAAGAGAAACGCGAAAGAAGACGGCGACTACATGAAAAGTTGGCTGACACTAGCAGACAAAGTAGTGAAAAGCAAAGTAACGCCCCTGGTGCTGACAGAGAGGATGCAAGGAGCCATGGCAACCACCGTCAAGAAAGACGCAATATCAATCATAGTGAACCAAGACTAGAGCAAGAAAAAGGGACAAATCAAGGCCCAAGTAGTCAAAATCATTCGGCGAAGACATCAAAAAAAGCATCAAAAAAAGTTTCCAAGAAAGAAGGCATCAAGTGGCGATTACCTAAGCTAAAAAGTAAGAAAGCTGGTAAGGCTAATGGTCAGTCAAAGCAAGCGGCGCAAGAAAATAATCAAGGGCAAATTGTTTATGACGACCAGTTGATAACTGACAGCCAAACGATGTCACCAGCTAAAAACGTTCAGAAAAAAACCAGTAAAAATTGGAAGAAAATGGGGTTATTGTTGCTACCATTTATCATTGTATTATTTGTAGCTGGCTACTATGCTTCACCATTGAATCATGTGGCATCCATCAGGGTGGATGGGATAGAAGAAGCTGATAGCGTCAAACTTTATCCACTTAAAGAAGGGATGTCTATCACTGATCTAAACCACTCAAAAGCTGATGTAGAACAAGCCATTGTTAACCAAAACCCTTCAATCAAATCTGCAACTATTCAAGTAGCTGATTGGAATCAGGTAGCAGTGAATGTATCTGCATATCGTCAATTAGGTTATATTCAAATAGCTGACTTTTTCTATCCGATGCTAGAGAATAATGAAATTATTGATCAACCCTTACCGTCTCTTGAAAAAGAACTCCCATTATTTGAGGGATATGATATTTCCAATGAAGACCAAAGGGCGAAATTAACGGATACAGTCAAAGCATTTTCAAGCTTGTCAGATGATATTATCCAAAAAATTTCCTTAATTACTTATACTGGTGATGAAAGTAATGATGACCGGATTGCTTTACAAATGACAGATGGTAATGTGGTAAGAGGCTTTATTGGTACTATTGGCGACCGAATGAGCTATTATAATGGTATAGCGAGTCAATTAGAGGGACAAACTGGATTGATTGATATGGAAGTAGCTATTTACTTCACAGAATTGAATGATGGGAATAATCCTTACGCTTCCGCAGAAGATAAAAAAGCATATGATGAATCAATTGCCGCTGAATCGACCGCTGCCGAATCAAGTGAAGCAAGTTCTCTTGAGGCTGTTAGTGGTGAATCAACGAGTGGTGAATCAACGAGTGGTGAATCAAGCAGTGAGGAAGATGAAACAAGTTCTTCTCAGTCGACAGGTGACTCTAGCCAAATTGAAAACGCGAGCGAACCATCGGAAAATGCCGCTAGTAGTTCTGTTGAAGAATAAAGTGGCGAATTCATGTGAATGCAATTAAAAGCATTTGCATTATGGAAAACGTCACCACTGTTGATAGACCGTGACTATACCTATAATTTCTATGAGAAAGTCGCGGTAATTCCGTTGGTAATTAATACCGTCTATGTTAAAATAATAACGATACGATTAAATATTAAATTTTCTAGGAGGTTTCAATAAACATGGTTCAGCCAGAAATTTTTGCAAGTTTAGATATTGGAACCACTTCAATAAAAGTAGTAGTTGCAGAATATGTAAACCAACAAATTAATGTTATTGGAGTAGGTCATGAGCGCTCGCAAGGCCTCAGTCGCGGTGTGATTGTAGACATTGATAAAACTGTCGAATCAATCAAACGCGCCATAAAAAAAGCCGAGCAAAAAGCAAATTATACGATAAATGATGTCATTGTAGCTGTGCCAAGTAATCAAGTGAACATCGAACCTTGCTACGGGATGATTGCTGTATCAAACGATAACAGGGAAATTACCGATAAGGATGTCAAAAATGTTTTAGCAGCAGCAAAAGTTCGTTCAGTACCAGCTGAAAGAGAAATTATTTCAGTGATGCCGGAAGAATTCATTGTGGATGGCTTCGACAACATTAAAGACCCTCGTGGCATGATTGGTGTCAGACTAGAGTTATACGCTAGCTTAGTTACTGGGCCAAAAACATTGATACATAATATTCGTCGGTGTGTAGCTATGGCCGGATTAAACATCCGCGACTTAGTTGTTCAATCTTATGCGAATGCTTATGCAGCAATGAGTAAGAGTGAACGTGAATTTGGTACGATTTTAGTTGATATGGGTGGCGGACAAACAAGCGTATCCGTATTCCATGATGATCAATTGAAATTTGCAACAGTTGATCACGAGGGTGGGGAACTAGTTACAAAAGATATTTCAACAATATTGAATACCTCAATTGAAAACGCTGAACAAATCAAATTAGAATATGGTTATGCGTTACCGAAAGATACGAGTGATTCTGAATTCTTCCCAGTAGAAACAATTGGTAAGGCAAATCCAGAACGTGTCGATGAACACTACTTAGCTGAAATTATTGAAGCTCGGGAACGTCAAATATTCGAAACATTGAAAAAACCTCTAGATAAAATCGAAGCTTTCGCTTTACCAGGTGGCATTATTGTTACTGGTGGGGCAGCATCATTACCTGGTGTACTAGATTTAGCTGAAGAAGTATTTGGACATGAAGTGCGTTATTACATTCCAGAGTATGTTGGTTTACGAAATCCAATCTTTACCACGGCTATTGGTTTGATTCAATATGTAGCACAATTAGATGATATTCATCATCTAGCGCAAGATCATGGGCAACAAGTCCAAGTCACTAAACCAGCAAATCGACCAAGCCAGCCAGCACCTGTCCAAAATCAACAGGCTGCTAGCACAAAGCAATCAGAATTAGTTGACAATTACAGTCAAGTAAAAGATGATAATGCTAAGGATACAGCTAGCGTATCACCTTCTAATAATGAGCAAACCTATTATGAAGAAAAACCAGCTAGCCAATATGATGAATTAAATGACGAAAATGAAACGGGCGAAGAAGAAAGCCCAATGGATAAAATTAAAAATTTCTTCAAAGACTTTTTTGTTTAATTTAATTGCCAGGAGGATATAAAATGGATATGGAATTCGAATACGAAAACTTGGATATGAATAATGCATCAATTAAAGTAGTAGGTGTTGGTGGTGGTGGTAACAACGCTGTTAACCGAATGATTGAAGAAAAAGTTGGTGGCGTTGAATTTATCGTTGCGAATACAGATACACAAGCTTTGAAAAACTCAAAAGCTGATATCAAAATTCAACTTGGGCCTAAATCTACTCGTGGATTAGGTGCGGGTGCACAACCAGAAGTTGGTGCTAAAGCAGCCGAAGAATCAGAAGATCAAATCCGTGAAGCTTTACAAGGTGCTGACTTAATCTTTATTACTGCCGGAATGGGTGGTGGTACTGGTACAGGTGCTGCGCCTATCGTAGCGCGTATCGCTAAAGAAGAAATCGGTGCTTTAACAGTTGGTGTTGTAACGCGCCCATTCACTTTCGAAGGACCTAAACGTGGTCGTTCAGCTGCTCAAGGTATCGCAGAAATGAAACAACATGTGGATACTTTAGTTACAATTTCAAATAACCGCTTATTAGAAATCGTTGACAAGAAAACACCTATGCGTGAAGCCTTTGGTGAAGCTGACAATGTATTACGTCAAGGTGTTCAGGGTATCTCTGACTTAATTACAGCACCAGGTTACGTAAACTTAGACTTTGCTGATGTTCGTACAGTAATGGCTGACCAAGGTACTGCATTAATGGGTATTGGTGCTTCTACTGGTGAAAACCGTACTGCAGAAGCGACCAAGAAAGCAATCTCATCTCCATTATTAGAAGTTTCTATTGATGGCGCTGAACAAATCCTATTAAACATCAAAGGTGGAGACGACTTAACATTGTTCGAAGCACAAGATGCGGCAGATATCGTAGCTGCTGCTTCATCATCAGAAGTTAACATCATCTTTGGTACAACAATTGCCGAAAACCTTGAAGATGAAGTAATCGTTACAGTAATTGCAACTGGTATTGATACTGAAAAACGTCGTGACGAAAAACGTGCGAAACGTTCAGGTGGACACTCAGCTTTCCAACAAAGTTCAGGTCGTGACTTCGCGAACCAACCAGACAACTTTAAAGAAAAACAAGTAACTGAACGTCGCCAAGAAGAAAGCCGTGATATCTTCAATGACTTCGATAACAACCGTTACGAAGATTCAACTAGATCACGTAGACCTTTTGATGACGCACCATCTGCACCATTAGATAATGGTTATGCACCAAATAATGCAGATGATGATGAATTAGATACACCACCATTCTTCAGAAAGCGTCGTCGTTAATATGACAATACGCAATAACTTGCAGTCTATTGAAGGCATTATTGCAAATGCACAACAATCATCAGCGTTATCATCAAATGATGTGACGCTGATTTGTGTTTCTAAATACCATTCAATAGATGAAGCAATGACAGTTTATGATGCAGGTGTAAGACACTTTGCAGAAAATCGACCTGAAGGATTTCAAGAAAAATCTGCTGCGATGCCAGACGATATTGTTTGGCACCTGATTGGTACCTTGCAAAGTCGTAAGGTGAAAGATGTCATTAATGATGTTGACTATTTCCATGCTCTTGATCGCATTAAATTAGCGAAAGAAATTGATAAGCGAGCAGACAAAGTGATTAAATGCTTCTTACAAGTCAATGTTTCAGGTGAAGAATCAAAACAGGGCATTGCACCATCAGAAGTGGATGCCTTTATCGAAGCTGTAGCTGAATTTCCTAAAGTTGAGATTGTTGGCTTAATGACAATGGCGCCTATTGATGCAAGTGAGGAAGAGATTCACAATTATTTTGCCGACTTACGTCAATTGAGAGACCATGTGAAAGTATTAGGCAAGGACTACGCACCGTGTCAATTCCTGAGCATGGGCATGTCTGGTGACTATCCTATAGCAGTAGCCGAAGGTGCTGATTTTGTCAGAGTAGGATCAGCAATTTTTAACACAGAGACCGAATAAACGGAGGAAACTCAAATGGCTTTTAAAGATTTTTTTGCAAATTTCTTTGATAATGACGATGAATTTGATGATGTTTACGATGAGCAAGAACCAGTAGCCACTAGTGATAGTAACCAATTTAACGACACTATGACTGAAACTGACTCAGCTACTAATGCAGCTCAATCGCATAATCAATCCAAATTTGTTTTTGAACAACCAACTAAGGAGCAAAATAAAACGATGGCAAACGATGCAACACGAAATAATGTAGTGAATTTAAGTGAGTCTCGTAAGAATGTGGCAACCGTAGAAATTTTTAAACCACGTATTTTTGCCGAGGCAGAAAGAATCAGTCAATCTCTTTTGGGCGGTAAATCAGTTGTATTAAATCTGGCGCAGATGTCAGATGAAGATGCTCGCCGATTTGTTGACTATATGACTGGTGTTGTATATGCCATCAATGGTGATTTACAACGTGTCGCAACCGACGTGTTTATTGCCGTACCTGAAACAGTACAAATTGAAGGTTTATACGAAGAATATACAAATACCCACGGTAAAGCATCTCGTGACCGTGGTAATATTTGGGACCGAGAGGGTGAGAGCCGTGAATAGTATTGTCAATATCTTACAAGATTTGATTTATGCATATACACTAGTCTTAGTAGTTTATGCATTACTATCTTGGTTTCCAGGTGCAAGAGAATCTAAATTTGGTCAATTTATTAATAGACTAGCTTATCCATACTTATCATTTTTTGATAGTATACTACCAAGTGTAGGGGGAATTTCTTTTTCAGTACTAGTAGGAGTAATTGTGCTGCAATTGGCCTCGAGCGGATTAAATATCTTACGATAAAAATTATTATTGCGACAAACGGGTAGGTCTAGGTATCTACCCGATTTTTTTGTATAATAAGAATAAGCAATCGATAGAAAGGGATGGGAAAGAGTTGGCAAATCATGAAGTTTTACAGCACTTCCAACCAGATGAACATGCCTTTGTTGAGAAAGTGACTGACTGGAAGAATATGGTGTTAGACCAATATGCCCCTGTCGTTACACCTTTCTTGAACCCAAGAGAAATTGCCATTGTGTCAATGATTATTGGTCAAGATGATGAGATACACTATGAATTCTTTGGTGGATATTCGAATGCAGAAAATCAACGGTGTGTTCTGGCACCGAGCTACTATACAATTCAGCTAGAAGATTTTGAAATCACACCATTTGATATCCACTACGCTAGTAAATTTAATACTATTGAACACCGACAAATCTTGGGTACTGTCCTAGGACAGGGCGTAGAACGTAACCGGCTAGGAGATATCATACAAGCCGGGGAAAAGTGGCAATTCTTCGTTGATGAAAAAATTGCTGATTTTCTACTTTTTGAAATGGATAAAATTGGTGGATCGAAAATAAAATTAGAGAAAGTATATGATTTTAAGCAAATTATTCAACCTAAATCTGACTGGCGACCGATGGAAATCACACTTTCTTCATTAAGATTTGATACGATGATTTCAGAAGCTTTTAGGATACCAAGAACTAAAGCAAAATTACTAATTGAAGGTGGCGCTGCCAAATTAAATTGGGCTAAAGCCTTGGATGCAAAGCGACAATTACAACCAGGTGATATTGCTTCGGTTAGAGGTCACGGAAGATTAAAATATGTAGCTACACAAATGGAAACTAAAAAAGGCAAATTTAGGGTAGCTATAGAAATGATAAAAAATAAATAGGAGGCCTACTTTATGCGTGCATCAGAAATTAAAAATATGAAATTTAAACAAAAAATCTCAGGATATGGAAAAACTGAGGTTGATGACTATTTAAATAAAGTTCGTGTCGCTATGGAAAAGTTAGAGGATCAAAATAAAACATTACAAGATCAGCTAAATGAGGCAAATAAAGAAGTAGATGCAGCACAGCGCAAGGAAGCAACGGTTAATCGTTCCATTTTTGTTGCTCAGGAAGCAGCAGACCGTCTGCGTGAAGAAGCATTAAATGAAGCTGCATTAATCGTTGAACGTGCTGAAGAAGAAGCCCGCCGCTTATTATCTGAAGCAGCAGAAAAAGCTGCAGTAGTGAATACAGAAACGGATAATTTACAAGAAGCTGCGCGTACATACCTACACCAATCATTTGGTATGATTTTACAAGCTAAAGATATGTATGAAGATCCGCGATGGGAAAATTTATTCTTTGAAAAACCGGTAGGCGAAGTAGCAACGCCACAGTTAGATGAAATTATAAAAGAGTATGACTTACCTGTTCGTTCTGATAAAGGGGAGGCTATCTTCGACGAAGCAGCTACTAAGGCAGAGAAAGAGCAACGCAAAGAAGAATTCTTTAATAATGATATCCCTGCCATCGCACCTGTATTAAACGATTTTAGTGACCAACAAACTGATGTGGAACCATCAAATGTTGACGATCTATCTGAAGCATCAACTTCTTCAGAAGGAGATATTGCAGAAACAAGTGAGCAGGTGGACGTTACTAACGATGTAGCCACAAATCAAGTAGACACAAGCGATAGTAGTGAAGAACTACTTAACGAAAATACAAACTTAAACCAAGAAAAGACAAGTGACGAATTAACAAGTGAATCTGACACAATTGAATAATAATCATAGTAATTTGTGGGTCAAAAGTTGTTTTTAGTATATTTTTATAGTAATATTATGACGTATGGAAATAGAACATGTAGAGTGGAACACAATAAATAACATAATTTATCGAAAGAGAATCTATGTCAGCTGCGAATTAGAGCGAGAAAAGTTATTTATTATCATCCAGGAGTAGTTTGTTGAACGGGCGATGCTATATATTGCCTGAGTAGGGGAACCGTTGACTGCGATAAAGTTATTGAGTGTATGCACCATTATTTGGGGTATACAAAATCTGGGTGGTACCACGGTAGCTTCGTCCCTTTTGCGGACGGAGCTTTTTTTATTTCTAGGAAATCGATGAGGGGGCATTTCGCGATGAAAATGAAAGATACATTAAATTTAGGAAAAACCAAGTTCCCAATGCGCGGTAATCTACCAGTTAAAGAGGTAGAGCGCCAAGCTAAATGGAACGAAGAAGACGTATATGCACAACGTCAAGAAAAAAATAAAGATAAAACACCTTGGGTCCTACATGACGGACCGCCATATGCAAATGGTAATATCCATATTGGCCATGCTATGAATAAAATTTCAAAAGACATTATTATCCGTTCAAAATCTATGTCTGGCTACCGTTCGCCTTATGTACCAGGATGGGATACTCACGGATTGCCAATTGAACAAGCATTAACCAACTCTGGTGTTGACCGTAAGTCAATGACTGTTGCCGAATTCCGTAAACTATGTGAAGAGTATGCGTGGAAACAAATTAACGGTCAACGTGATGACTTCAAACGCCTAGGTGTTGCTGGAGATTGGGAACACCCGTACCTTACTTTAGCACCAGAATTTGAAGCACAACAAATTCGTTTGTTTGGTGACATGTATGAAAAAGGCTTGATCTATAAAGGGGCAAAACCTGTTTATTGGTCACCTTCTTCAGAATCAACTTTAGCTGAAGCAGAAATTGAATACCAAGATGTTAAATCGCCTTCTATTTATGTTGCTTTTAAAGCACGTGATACTAAAGGTAAATTACCAGAAAATGTTGAATTTATTATCTGGACAACAACACCTTGGACAATTCCATCAAATATGGCAATTGCGGTGAATGCGAATTATGAGTATTCTGTTGTTAATGTTGAAGACCGTAAATTCGTTGTTGCAACTGACTTGGTAAATAGTCTAGCTCAAGAATTAGAGTGGGCTGACTATACTGTTGAAGGCGAGCCTGTAAAAGGGTCTGACCTAGAATATATGGTTGCTGAGCATCCTTACTATGACCGCGATTCATTATTAATCTTAGGTGACCATGTTACCACTGAATCTGGTACAGGTTTAGTCCATACTGCACCTGGTCACGGGGAAGATGACTATTTTGCATCATTAAATTACAATTTAGATGTCCTTTCACCATTAGATGACCAAGGTCATTACACAGATGAAGCACCAGGTTTTGAAGGGGTCTTCTATGAAAAAGGGAACGACATTTCAATCGAAAAGATGCAAGAAAATGGGCGTTTACTTAAACTAGATTACTTTACGCACTCGTATCCACATGACTGGCGTACGAAGAAACCGGTTATCTACCGTGCAACACCACAATGGTTCTGTTCAGTAGAAAAAATCCGTGAACGTACCTTAGATGTGATCGATAATGAAGTCAAATGGTGGCATCCATCTGGTCAAACACGTATTTACAACATGATTCGTGACCGTAAAGACTGGGTAATTTCACGTCAACGTGTTTGGGGTGTGCCGTTACCAATTTTCTACGCAGAGAATGGGGAACCAGTTTGTACACCAGAAACAATTGAACATATTGCAAACTTATTTGATGAATTTGGATCAAATGTTTGGTTCGAACGTGAGGCGAAAGACTTACTACCAGAAGGTTATACCCATCCATCATCACCAAATGGCGAATTCACAAAAGAAATGGATATCATGGACGTATGGTTTGATTCTGGTTCATCTCACCACGGTGTATTACGCACTCGCGATGACCTGACATTCCCAGCTGATATGTATCTAGAAGGGTCTGACCAATACCGTGGTTGGTTCCATTCATCATTATTAACGTCAGTGGCAGTTAACGATGAAGCACCATACAAATCAGTCCTTTCTCAAGGTTTTGTTAACGATGGTGAAGGTCGTAAGATGAGTAAATCTATTGGTAATACAGTATCTCCAAACGACGTTATTAAACAACGTGGTGCAGATATTTTACGTCTTTGGGTATCTTCAGTAGATACATATTATGATGTGCGTATTTCTGACGATATCTTAGGTCAAGTAGCTGAAAATTACCGTCGTATCCGTAATACAGTACGATTCTTATTAGGAAACTTGTATGACTTTGATGTGACAAAAGATGCAGTGGCTTATGAAGATTTAGCTTCAATTGACCAATACATGATGAACCGTTTAAATGAAATGGTACGTAATGTGCGTCACGCTTATGATACATTTGACTTTATGACAGTGAACCATGAAATTACTAATTTCCTAACACTGGAAATGTCTAACTTCTACTTAGACTATGCTAAGGACGTTGTGTATATTGAGTTGCCAGAATCAGCAAAACGACGCAATATGCAAACTGTTATGTATGAAGTGGCTAAAGCAGTCACAACCTTACTAACACCAGTAATCCCGCATACAACAGAAGAAATCTGGGCTTACTTGCAAGAAGAGGAAGAGTTTGCACAATTAGCAGACTTCCCCGAAGTGATGACTTACGAAAATGCGGAAGCATTAGATGCTAAATGGTCTGCATTCATGGACTTACGTTCTGATGTAAATAAATCATTAGAAACTGCTCGTGAAGAAAAAGTTATTGGTAAATCATTACAAGCGAAATTACATATTTTTGCGGATGATGAAACAAAAGCTTTATTAGACAGTGTTGGCGAAGAATTAGCTACATACCTAATGGTTTCACAATTAGAAATCCACGATTTAGCAGATGCAAATGAAGATGCAACAGCTTACGAAGGCTATAGTTTAGCCATTGAACATGCACATGGAGAAACATGCGAGCGTTGTCGTGGTGTCTATGAAGAAGTTGGTACAATCGAAGCTGCACCGCATCTATGTGCGCGTTGTGCTGATATCGTCATCAACCACTATCCTGAAGCTTTAGTTGAAGAGGAGAATTAAGATGACCTATTATGGCATTGTGAAGACCTTTAATGAAAAAGAGGGCTTTGGATTTATCGAGTTACCAGATTTTCCAGAAGAAGATGATATTTTCGTGCATTTTTCAGCTTTACGTCATTTAGACCAAACTTCATTAGAAGTAGGACAAAGAGTACAGTTTGAAATTGCTCAAGGAAAACGTGGTCCTCAAGCAGTAAATATTGAATTAGGCTAGTACTCACACGAATAAATTGAAGAGCGGTAGCGACCAGAATAGAATTTGGTTGCTACCGCTTTTTAAATGATGTAAATGAAATTAGGACAGAAAAGGCGCTGAGCCATGAGACTCAGCGCTCTTTTATTGAAAAGTATATAAACTAATTTAAACGTTTAAGAATAAAGTTTAATACTAAAATTAATACGATAGATCCGATTAGTGAAGGGATAACTGCGTATCCACCAATTACAGGACCAAAGTCTTGTAAGAATGTGGAACCTACCCAAGAACCTAACATACCACAGATAATGTTACCAATAACACCACCGGGAACATCTTTACCAAGGATTGCTCCAGCACCCCATCCGATAAGTCCACCAACAATTAAAGACCATAACCAGCCCATAATAATTCCTCCATTCATTTTGTCTAGGACCTCTTGTCCATATATATATTATAACATATGAGGTAAGCCGGATGA
The DNA here is from genome assembly GCA_041223225.1 of Aerococcaceae bacterium 50-4. GTDB lineage: Bacteria > Bacillota > Bacilli > Lactobacillales > Aerococcaceae > Aerococcus. Next base: position 93,015 of record JBCLPQ010000003.1, on the reverse strand, counting down.
AATAATAACACCTTTAGGTTATTGATTTGTTTTGCTACCGCCATTCAGCAAATGTTGTTTTAATTCGTTTTCCATTTGTACCATTTCTCGTTCAGCCTGTAGACGTTTAGCGCGGCCTTCTTCTTGAATTTGCATGGTTTCAGTGATTGTATCGATGAGATTTTGTTGCGAATGCTTCAAGGTTTCAATATCAACGACACCACGTTCTGATTGGCGTGCAGTTTCAAGAGACGACTGTTTCAAGAGTTCTGAATTTTCGGTCAACAATTGGTTGGTTGTGTCTGTAACAGCGATTTGTGCATCCAATGCATCTTTTTGACGATAAAGTGATAATTGAATGGCAATCTGGTTTTTCCATAACGGAATAGCTGTATAGATTGAAGACTGAATTTTCTCTGCTAAGTTTTGGTTAGCATTTTGAATTAAACGTATTTGTGGTGCTTGTTGTATAGTAATCTCTCTTGTAAGCTCTAAGTCATAAATACGTTTTTCCAGGCGATTGATGAATTGTTCTAAATCAGCAATTTTTTGAATGGTCATTTGATCATGTTCACTTGTGATCTGACCTTTCAAATTAGGGAGTTCTTCATGACGTAGTCGATCAGCTTTGATTTGGGCAGCTGCAATGTAAACATTTAATGCTTCAAAGAATTCCAAATTTTGTTGATAGAGACTTTCTAATTGTAGGTTGTCATTCAGTAAGCCGTTTTTTTGGCGGGTTAAATGTCCAGCAATTTCATCAATTTGATAGCCAACTTTTTGATACTTGGCATTCATTTCATATAGTGATGCTTTTTGTTTTTTAAACCAACGTTGGATGCGACTTTGCTTCTGATTGGTTAATTGACTTGGGTCAGTATCATTTAAGCGGGCCAGTAATTCGCGGAGTTGCTCACCTACAACATCTAAGTCCTGATTTTGAACTTGTGCAATGATTTGATGAGAAAAGTCCCCAATTTGTTTTTGAGCCATCGCGCCATATGAGACGATAGATTGGCTATCACTAGCGTCTATTTTTTCCGATAAAGCTTTTGCTTGGTCTTGTCGATCTTTAGAAAGTTGCTGATAGATGGTTTGCTCCATACCTGTCTCTTCGTTAGTATTCGCTAAGTTTTCTAAAGGCGAGTTAGATAAACTCGCATCTTGGAAGGGGTTAGCGATTAAATCATCTACTGATTTTGATAAATGATCGTTTTGATTAAAGGGTTGATTTTTGTCTTCAGTCATTATAATTCTCCTTTGTTAAACATCTTGTGTGAACTTGTCGAATGAACTTTGTGCTTGTTCAGCTAGGTCGGCAATTTCTTCACGTAGCTTGGTTAATTTTTGGATTTTTCTAGGTGACTTGTCCATGGCTTGGTTGATGGCTACATACTGTTCAAGCAAAGCTTTCAAATTAGGCAAGACTTGGTATAAGAAGTCACTCGCTTGCGATAACCTGTCTGGCGCCTGAGTCAGTGCTTGAAAATAGCTTTTTAATATCTTATTAGTGTCGTATCGTTTGAACACCATCGTCAAATGGGTATTGTATTCTTCATAGGACAAAACCGCTTCGATACGGCGTAGGGCTTCTGCCATTTCTGTTCGGAAAAATTGAATTTCTTGGTCAGATAAATTGCTTGCTTCATAAACAGCCTTACGTGATTTAGGGATTCTTCCAAGTCGTTGTTTGTCATGATAACTAGGACTTTCCCCCACATTTGATTGATAGATCTGGCTGATGATAAAAACCAAAAAGGATAAAGCGAGTATCCAAAAGATCATTTGGTAATAAGGTGTTTCCAATAAAAACAAGAGGATGATTAAAGGTACATTCATTGGCCAATATAATGGATATTGCCCCAGTTTCGCGATGTATTGAAGTGGGCGGTGCATAATTAGTCACTCCTTCTAATGATTTAACTTCATTATAGAAGACAAGTAGTTCATCAACATCGGCCTCTAGTCTTATTTCAAAATATAGATCGAATCATATACAATATGAGAGACTTGAAAAGGTAAATAAATCCCTAAAATTACGCCTGCAATCCCAAACTATGGATAAAAATGCTAAAATGAGTAGGAGTAGTTGACGGTAATGTCTCTGAAGAAAGGTTGACAATTTATGACATTCGGTGAAGAAACAATCAAGAAAGAAACATTATATGATGGTAAAATTCTGAGCTTAGAAAAACATCAAGTCCGTTTACAAAATGGTGAACTTGCTGAACGAGAGCTTATTTTTCATGGACCAGCAGTAGGTATTTTAGCATTGTATGATGATAAAATGATCTTAGTTCGTCAATTTAGAAAAGGGATTGAAGCGGTAAGTTTAGAAGTCCCAGCAGGATTAGTGGATCCTAATGAAGATTTATTGTTAGCGGCTAAGAGAGAATTTGCCGAAGAAACGGGTATGGCAGGTCACAATTGGCAGGTACTAGACGGCTTTTACGTGACGCCAGGTTATAATGACGAATTTATACAAATGTATGTGTGTCAAGATGTGTATACATTGGAAGAACCACCAGCCCAGGATGAAGATGAAAATATTGAACTCGTATATATGAATTTTACGGAAGCCAAGGCAGCCATAGCTTCAGGTGAAATTTCGGATATGAAAACAATTTATGCCATTCAATATTGGCAATTGATGAAATTACAAGGATAGTAGGTGACATAAATGACGCCAGATGAAGAGCCACGATTAACCCGAGCCCAATACCGGGCATTAAAGAATAAAATAGACCATGCAGATAAAACAGGTAGTGAAGTTGCTAGCGATATTCAAGAACATAGACGACCATCCCAGTCATCTCAAGACCTTAAAAATCGCAACGCTCGTCACCGTAAATCACCTGCTTTCAATCGACCAGCAACAGGTGAACGTACGCAGGTTTTTAAACGGGAAGAAGATCTCGATGCACCGAGAAAATTTTCTGCGGATATGTTGAATCAAGCCCTATATGAAAATAAAGATCAACGAGTACAGAAAAAGCCAAGCAGTAAAGCAGCTGTCAACCAATCATCTGCCCAAAGTAAGGCAATTGAGGAAGCGAATGATTGGAAGACCAAAGATGATCATGTGGTCGCCACCGCTAAATCGGCTGCGCCTGTTGCGAATACTGATCAAATTTCCGAAGAAAACACTGACAAGAAAAAGCGTCGATCATTTAAAGAACGACTATTCGGCCCTTCAAACAAAGAAGACGTTAGTAGTCCTACTGACGAGACAAATGAATTTGACCATCAGAAAAAAACGGGCTATGTTGCTAGTACGGATGTTGACTTAACACAAGACCAAGCATCAGTGCAAAGAAATGGGGAAGAGACCTCTGTTAATAAGGGGAAATCATTTTTTGGTGCTGCTAAAATTGATCGTTTCCTGAATATCGCTATCGTGTTATTAACAATCGGGATTATTATTTTGACCATCATTGCATTTTATGTTTAAACAAGTTAAATAAGAGGAGCGGATAACAATGAAAGTCGCAATTATTTGTCCAATGGAAGAAGAAATTGGTTACTATAAAGAGCACCTAGGATTAACTGCTAGTGAAATAGTGGGTTCAACACAAGTTTGGACGACAACCTATGAAGGACATGACCTAATTGTAGCTCGTTGTGGTATTGGAAAAGTGAATGCCGCAATCGCCACAACGCTAGTTGCCCAAAGACAACCGGACATCATTATTAATACCGGTTCAGCAGGAGCACTCGCACCGGACCGTCAAATTGGTGACATTGTAATTGGTGAAGCGACAATGTACCATGATGCAGATGCGCGAGCTTTTGGTTATGAACTTGGCCAAGTGCCAACGATGCCAGCACGCTATAAGGCCCCAGAAAACTTAATTCAAGGCTTTTTAGATGCTTACCATGAAACAGAATTAGCAGCTACTACGGGATTGATTTTAACTGGAGACCAATTCATCGCGGATACGGATAAGGTAAGTGACCTGTATCAAACATTTAGAGGGGCGCAATGTGCCGAAATGGAAGGGGCAGCAGTCGCTCAGGTTGCTAACCAATTCGGCATTGATTGTATTGTTATTCGTGCCATCTCGGATACTGCGCAGCAAGATGCCAATATAGTTTTTGATGAGTTCGTAGAAACGGCTGGTCAAAACGCTGCTAAAGTAACATTAAACTTTTTAAGTCATTTGAATTAAGAAATAGACTAAGTTTAAATATGTTTGACTAAGTCAAGAGATAATGGTATGATGGTTAGCGTGTAAAATAATGCAGCAAAATTGAAGCAAGCTCGTCAACATTTTAACCACTGATAACCATCAGTAAGCCAAGTAGTCTGCGGCTGCAGAAGACGAAAGCGCTAAGGTGAAATGCACGAATGCGGTCAATTTAAAAGATTATTTTACTCCAAAATTTTATTTTTATGGAGGAATATATAATGTCTCGTTTTACAGGATCTAACTGGAAAGTTTCTCGTCGTTTAGGTATCTCAATTTCAGGTACTGGTAAAGAAATCGCTCGCCGTCCATACGCACCAGGTGAACATGGTAATGGTCGTCGTGCTAAATTATCTGAGTACGGATTACAATTACAAGAAAAACAAAAATTACGTTTCATCTACGGTTTAAACGAAAAACAATTCGCTAACTTATTCGTTCAAGCTGGTAAAATCAAAGAAGGTAAACACGGTGTTAACTTCATGATCTTACTAGAACAACGTTTAGATAACGTAGTTTACCGTTTAGGTTTAGCGACTACTCGTCGTCAAGCTCGTCAATTAGTAAACCACGGTCACATTACTGTTGATGGTAAACGTGTTGATATCCCATCATTCCGCGTTGAACCAGGTCAAGTAATTGCTGTACGTGAAAAATCTAAAGACGTTAAAGTAATTAAAGAAGCAGTTGAAGGCTTATACGGTCACGTACCTTACGTACAATTCGACGCTGAAAAATTAGAAGGTTCTTTAATTCGTTTACCACAACGTGACGAAATGAACCAAGAAATCGACGAATCTCTAGTCGTTGAATACTACAACAAATTAATCTAATTTTAGATAATTTGTTCTCCAGAAGGGTCGGGACTTTGTTCCGGCCTTTTTGCTTTATTATGAAATTTTGGCAAGTCAACTAGGCGAAAGCTATTGACCAATTTGACAGAAAGATTGTTCTTGGAAAATGTAATTGTGCAATAAAGTTGACTAAACAGGTATTTGAAACGCAATTTTAATATAACTCATATTTTTTTTACCTAAATTGTGATAATATAAGGGTTAAATAACCTTAAAGAATTTTATAAAATATCAACGGATAGAAGGAGGCGTGCGTGTGCCGTTTTTAATAGCATTGTTAATTTTAATTATCTTGGTATTGATTGGTTATGGGCTGATTTATTATTTAGGTCGTAAACAAACTCAAACCAACATTGAATTAGATGAGCAAAAACAAGAGATCATGTCTACACCTGTAGCGGATAAATTATATACACTGCGCAACAAAAATGTTTCAGGAGCGACGCGTAGAGTTTATGAGAGTGAGCAAGCTAAGTGGCAAACAATCACTCGTTTTCGTTTGCCAGAGATCGAAGCCGCATTAGTTTCTGCGCAAGATTACACGGATAAGTATAATATTGTCAAAGCGAGAAGTGTTGCGGATGAAGTGGAAACTATTCTTGAGGAAACCAAGGATGAAGTAAATGGCATCAACGATCGATTGACAGAAATTTTAGCCAGTGAGAAGGCGTCTGAGGATAAGCACGAAGAAACCTATGATCGTTATGCTGCCTTACGTAAACAACTATTAGCGCACGGTTATAAGTTTGGTGATGCACTTGAAACACTAGAACACCACCTAGCTTATATTGAGCTTGACTTCACCAAATATCATCAGCAAATGAATGATGGCGATTTCTTAGGTGCTAAAGAAGTGCTGGTGCAAATCGATGCTGACTTAAATGAGCTTGAACAAATGATGGAACAAATTCCTGAACTATATACCAAGCTGAATGAAGAGTATGTAGAACAAGTAGCTGATATGCAGCAAGGATTTACGCATATGGAAGAAGAACACTTCCAATTCCCAATTGATGTTGATATACCAAAAGAAATTGCTGCTTCTGAAAAGAAAGTAGAAGAAGCGAAAAAAGCTGTATCAGATGCTGATTTGACACAAGCATCGGTACTGATGGAAGCTGCTGGCGTGCAGATTGATCAGACTTATACGCTAATGGAAAAAGAAATTGCCGCCAGAGAATATATCGGGAAAAATCAAGGCGCAGTGCAACGTCGACTTGAACAAGTGACACAAAGCAATCGTTACGGGGCTTTAGAAATTGACCGTGTAGCACAAAATTACCTATTATATGATAATGAGATGGGTAAAATGCAAGAATATGCGGATCAAATCGAACGCCAGAAAGATGTGCTTAAAACAACCGATGATCAATTAGCTGAACATCAAATCGCTTATTCGGATATGGAAACACGTTACCGTGAAATCTATGACCAATTAGCTGAAATTGATAAAGGGCAATCCGCAATCGTTGTGGCGTTAGCAAACTTACGTCAAAGAGAACGTGACGCTCGAGACGACTTATACATGTTCGAGCTTGATTTACGAAATATTAAACGTTCAGTAGAAATTCATCATTTACCAGGCTTAACAGATGAATACTTGGATTATTTCTTTGATACAAGTGACCGTATTGACCAGTTATCAGAGTCATTAAACCGAGTAAAATTAGATATGGTAGAAATTGAAAATCTAACGGATCAAATTGCACAAGCAATTGAATATCTGGATGATGAGACTGAAAAACAGGTACGCGCTGCCCAATTAACTGAGAGTGCTATTCAATACGCCAACCGCTATCGTCCGCAGCACCCAGAATTGAATGCAGTCATTGAGCGTAGTTATTATTTATTCGATCATGAATTCTTGTATGAAGATGCATTTGAAAATATCGCGCAAGCGGTTGACCAAATTCAACCAGGTGCTAGACAAGAAATTATTCAACAATACGACCAAGAAAATCAAGTCCGATAAACTTGGAGAGGGACCGAGACATGTGCTCGGTCTCTTTGCTTTTTTAGATGAGATGATTCCTTGAATTGTTATACTAGTAGGTCTTTGGTTTAGCTACTTGCATTTTGTGATATATGGCTATAATATGTTAAGAGTTGAAAAGGGAAAAGGAAGGAACGACCATGTCAGAGATAATCTATTTTGATAACAGCGCAACAACTAAAATTGCGCCAGCAGCATTACAAACAATGACTCAAGTCATGCAAACATATTACGGTAATCCGTCTAGCTTGCATAAGTTGGGTAATGAGTCAGCCAAGCTATTGAATTCTGCGCGAAAACAAGTTGCAGATTTACTTGGTGCACAATCAGCAGAAATATTTTTCACGTCTGGTGGGACAGAATCGAATAACTGGGCGATTAAAGGAACGGCTATGGAAAAGGTGAAATACCATGGCAACCATATCATCGTTTCTAGTGTGGAACACCCATCAGTTCGAAATACGATGGCAACCTTAAGTCAAAATGGCTTCGAAATTACCTACTTACCAGCTGATAGTTCAGGTAAAGTGCACGTTGAAGACGTGGCCGCGGCTATTCAAGAGAATACAATTTTGGTGTCTGTGATGGCAGTAAATAATGAAATTGGTACCATTCAACCAATTGCTGAAATTGGGGATTTACTGGAAAAATATCCAACAATCCATTTCCATGTAGATGGCGTTCAAAGTGTAGGGACCTTTGAGAAACCACTTATCCATGATCGAGTGGATTTAATGAGCTTTTCTGCCCACAAATTTAACGGACCACGCGGTTTAGGTATTTTATATAAGAAACAAAACCGTGTAATTAGCCACTTGTTAGATGGTGGTGGTCAAGAAATGGGTCAACGTTCAACGACTGAGAACTTGGCAGGGATTGCCGCCACAGCTAAAGCACTTCGGATGGCGCTAAGTGAGGCGAAAGAAGTCAAGGCTAAGGAAGCTGCCATGCAAGACAAGTTGCGTTCTTTTCTAGCAAATCATAAAGAGTTAGTACAAATATTTAGTCCTGAAGATGCTGCACCACATGTCCTATGTTTCGCCTTAAAAGGCGTACGTGGTGAAGTGATGGTCCATGCATTAGAAGAAGAAAATATCATTGTATCTACAACTAGTGCTTGTTCAAGTCGAGCAGTAAATAACTCATCGTCCACTTTAGGTGCAATGAAAGTAGATCCAGTTTGGGCTAAACAAGCAATTCGTGTAAGCTTTGGACATGAGAACACTATGGCAGAAGTGGATCAATTTATTTCAGTATATAATCAATTAATGAAAAAATTTGAACGTATTCAATAATCTAGGAGGTAATATGAAAGAATTAATTATGATTCGCTACGGTGAATTATCTACCAAGGGAAAAAACAAACGTAACTTTGTAGCCACCTTAGCCAAAAATATTCGGGAAGCTTTGAGTGAATATCCAGACATTAAAATTAACCAACAACATGATTTTATGTTTATGGAATTAAACGGCGCCCCTCAAGATGAGGTATTAGCTGGATTAGAAAAGGTATTTGGCATTCAAAGTTTTTCGCCAGCAATTGAACTAGAGCGGGATTTTGAACTGTTAAAGGAAGCTGCAGTAAAATTAGTAAATGCAGAAATTGCTAAAAATGATGTGCAATCTTTCAAAGTAGCGACTTCACGTTCTGATCATAACTATTCAATGGATACAAATGATGTTAACCAAGCATTGGGTGGCTTTTTAGCAGAAGAATTTCCTCAGTTAAAAGTACAAATGAAGAAGCCAGATTTAACAATCCGAGTAAAAGTACGGGAAAAAGATTTCTTAGTTTCATCTGAGTGGATTAACGGCGCAGGTGGCTTACCAGTTGGGACATCAGCTAATGCTGTGTTGATGTTGTCTGGAGGAATTGACTCACCAGTGGCGGGGTATTTAGCAATGAAGCGTGGTATTCGCATTACAGCTGTTCATTTTGCTTCACCCCCATACACAAGTCCACAAGCTTTAAATAAAGCCAAAGACTTAACTGAAAAATTGACCAAATTTGGTGGGTGGATTAATTTTGTGGAAGTACCATTTACAGAGACACAAGAAGCAATTAAGGAACATGTCAATCCTGCTTACTTAATGACAATTACACGTCGTATGATGATGCGTATTTCAGATGAATTACGTAAACGGTATAACGGCTTGGCAATTGTCAATGGGGAGTCAATTGGACAAGTGGCATCACAAACTTTAGAATCAATGTTTGCGATTAATGAAGTGACGAGTACACCAATTATTCGTCCAGTAGTTGCTATGGATAAGCTAGAAATCATTGATATTTCACAGAAAATTGATACCTTTGACTTGTCTATCCAACCATTTGAGGATTGCTGTACTGTGTTTGCGCCACCTTCACCAAAGACTAAACCAAAATTAGATGATATTGCATACTATGAGGCAAAACTTGATATTGATGGATTAGTTCAACGTGCTGTAGATGGTGCAATGGGTGAAAGAATTATGCCCGGTTCACGTGGCAAGGAAGAGGCAGACGCCTTCAGAGACTTACTATAATGTTTGCTAACCCTTTTGAATTGAGTTCTCCTTAAAGTTATTGTTATACTTAGGTTAATCAATTAAAGGAGGAATTAACATTATGGCAACTGTTACATTTAAAGGCGAAGCTGTAGAATTAGAAGGTACTCCGGTAGAATTAAACCAAGCAGCACCTGATTTTGAGGTGAATGAAGTAAATGGTGGTAAAGTAAGTAAAGATGACTTTGCTGGTAAAGTACTTTTATTATCAGTTGTACCAGATATTGATACATCTGTATGTTCCATCCAATCAAACCGTATCAGTGATTATGCAAAACAAGCTGGCGAAGGTGTAGAAGTTGTAACGGTATCTATGAATACTGACGAATCTTTAGCTAACTGGAAATCTGAAAATGATTCAGATATGCGTATGTTAAATGACGCAGCTGCATTTGGTAAAGATTACGGTATCTTCTTACCTGAATTAGGTAAATTAGCACGTGCAATGTTTGTTATCGATACTGAAGGTAACCTTGTTTACAAAGAAATTGTGAATGAAGTAACCAACGAACCAGATTACGAAAGTGCTATTCAAGCAGTCGATGCTTTAGCATAAAAATGGGCTTTAGAAAGCAAAAGGGTCTACGATTCAATATCGTAGACCCTTTATTTATTTTATCGCACATTCTTTTACATTCCAAAGTAGCTGTATAAGGCAAAACCTAGTGATAAAACGACTGAAGATAACATCAAGATTAACATGATCCAAGTAAAGATCTTCCCTGTTTTCTTGTCTTTTTTATTGTACATTTTATCAAAGCCACGTTTTTCTGTTTGTTTCTTATGATTTTTACGCATGTTAAAACTCCTCATATTTATTCCCGCTCATTATAACACAAAAGTATAATGCATTCTTCTGATATCTAACAAATGAAATTTTTCAAGATAGTGGTATAATAAGAAGTGAATTATGAATAAGCGCTAAAAATAAGCGTTAATTTTACTATGATTATGATGAGATACTTTTAAATTATGAGATTATTTGATACTATATGAGAAGGTTTTATCATCAAGTTGTTACCTTAAGGAGGAAAATAAATGACTGAAGCACATATTGGTGTTGTCGGAATGGCCGTAATGGGCAAAAACTTAGCGTTAAATATCGAAAGCCGTGGTTATACAGTGGCCGTATTTAACCGTACTACCAGCAAAGCAAAAGCTGTTGTAGATGAGAATCCAGATAAAAACTTAGTTTTTACTGAAACTATGGAAGAGTTTGTTAACTCATTAGAAAAACCTCGCCGTATCTTATTGATGGTTCAAGCAGGTAAAGCAACAGATGCAACTATCAGTCAATTAATGCCATTGTTAGATAAAGACGATGTAATTATTGATGGTGGAAATACTTTCTTCCAAGATACAATTCGTCGCTCTAACGAAATTGATGGTTCTGGTATCCACTTCATTGGTATGGGTGTTTCTGGTGGTGAAGAAGGTGCGCTTAAGGGACCTAGCTTGATGCCAGGTGGGCCAAAAGAAGCTTACGATATTGTTGAGCCAATCTTAAAACAAATTGCAGCTAAAGCACCTAGTGATGGTGAGCCATGTGTAACTTACATTGGCCCTAATGGTGCAGGTCACTATGTTAAGATGGTACATAACGGTATCGAATACGGTGATATGCAATTAATCGCTGAGACATACGATTTATTACGTCGTCATTTAGATTTACCTGTAACAGAAATCGCAGACTACTTTGCGGACTGGAATACTGGGGAATTAGATAGTTTCCTTATCGAAATTACTGCCGATATACTAACTAAACATGATCCTGAAACAGGTAAACCTATGGTTGATGTTATTTTAGACCGTGCAGGTAACAAAGGTACTGGTAAATGGACATCTCAATCAGCTTTAGATGTTGGTGTGCCATTACAAACAATTACTGAATCAGTTTATGCACGTTATATTTCAGCTTTGAAAGACCAACGTGTTCGTGCTTCTAAAGTATTAGCTGGTCCAGAAAATACTGCTTTTGAAGGCAACAAAGACGAATTTGTTGAAAAAATCCGTAAAGCTTTATACTTCTCTAAAATCATGTCTTACGCTCAAGGTTTCTACCAATACCGCACAGCGTCGGAAGAATATGATTGGAACTTGAACTATAAAGAAATCGCAGCGATTTTCCGTGCAGGATGTATCATCCGAGCAGGCTTCCTAGAGAAAATTATGGACGCTTATGAGAACAATGCTGATTTAGAAAATATCTTGTTAGATGAATACTTCATGGACATTGCTAAAGAGTACCAACAAGCAACACGTGAAGTAGCAGCAGAAGCAATCAAATCTGGTATCCCGGTACCAGGATTTACATCTGCTTTATCTTACTACGATAGTTACCGTTCAGAAACATTGCCAGCTAACATTATTCAAGCGCAACGTGATTACTTTGGTGCGCATACTTATGAACGTGTTGATGCTGAAGGTTCTTACCACTTATTATGGGATAAAGAAGAACAAATTGATGCTTAATTTTGGGCTTGCCCATAAATTTGTGCAGGAATAGGGTGAAATTATGAGTGAAGAAAAAGCAAAACGCATCTTAATTGTTGAAGATGAAAAAAACTTAGCGCGCTTCGTTGAATTAGAACTTAAACATGAGGGCTATGAAACTGAGCTAGCAAAAGATGGCCGTATTGGGCTTGAAAAAGCCCAAGAAGGTGACTGGGATCTAATTCTACTAGACTTAATGTTGCCAGAAATTAACGGTATCGAGGTGTGTCGTCGTTTGCGACCAACATCTGATGTACCAATTATTATCATGACAGCGAGAGATTCTGTCATTGACCGTGTCTCAGGTTTTGACCACGGTGCGGATGACTATATCGTTAAACCATTTGCGATTGAAGAATTATTAGCACGTATTCGTGCATTACTTCGTCGTATTGATATTGAAGAAGAGCAACAACACAGAAAACAAACGAAAGTTACCTTCCGTGACCTTTCTGTTGAAAAAGAAAATCGTATCGTTCGTCGTGGCGAAGAGATTATCGATTTAACAAAACGTGAGTACGAGTTATTAGTAATGTTAATGGAAAATGTTAACGTTGTTTTACCTCGTACAGAGTTATTAAACAAGGTATGGGGCTATACAACTGAAGTTGAAACCAACGTTGTGGATGTTTATATTCGTTACTTACGCAATAAAATTGACGTTGATGGTCAACCTGGTTACATTCAAACTGTCCGTGGTACGGGCTATGTGATGAGGACCCCAGAATAATGTTTAATGCCTTTTTAAATGACATTAAAACAAAACTGCAGCACCCATTTTCATTAATTTGGAAGTGGGGCTTAGTTTTATCTAGCTTGTTTTGGTTGGCCTTGAGTATGAGCCCCATCATATCCAATATTCAAGAACAACGATCACTAGAGCAAGATTATGTTTCTGAGGTCACACAAATAGATACCTATTTACAAACTTATTTAAATTCCTTGGCATCCAGACCAGCTTCTGAAGTACGGGACGCATTTCAATCCCGGATAGCTATTGAAAATATTTCTTTAGAAGACTATTTGAATGAGCATGGTGTAAAAATTCAAGTCTATAATGAAAATGGGAATTTAGTCTATAATTCAGGTGTTACTGTCGATAGTTACTCTACAAGTAGAAATACAGGACGAACTAGATCTGACGAAACTGGAGATTTTTTGACCTACCAACTGTTGTATGATGGGTCTGATCAAGTAGGCTATTACTTTGCGACATTTGACTACCAGCACATTCAAGATCAACTTTCCGATAAGCGTAACGACTTGATAATTATTGCAGGGGTTAATTTAATCATAGCGGTTGTAGTAGGACTTGCTGTAGCCTATTTCTTTATTCAACCAATTCAAAAGATGAAACGGTTCTTAAAAAATATTACAGCAGATAATATAGCTGATCGACGATTGAATGTATCTGAATACAAAGGAGAGATTACCGAAATTTCTGAAAGTATTAATCAGATGCTAGATCAAACGAGCGAGTATATTGACCAACAAATTCACTTTGTTGAAGATGTTTCTCACGAGTTGCGTACCCCAGTAGCCATCATTGAAGGCCATCTGAATATGCTAAACCGTTGGGGTAAGGATGACCCTGAAATTCTTGAAGAATCTTTATCAGCATCTACAAATGAGCTTGAGCGGATGAAGATTCTTGTACAAGAGATGTTAGACCTGTCTCGGGCTGGGCAAGTGGATACACAATATTATGATAAAACAACTTTAATCAATGAGGTTATTAATCAGGTATTCCAAAACTTTAAAGTACTTTATCCAGATTTCCAATTCTTCTTAGAAAATGACTTGCGTCGTAATTACGAGATTCAAATTTACCGTAATCATCTTGAGCAAATTTTGATTATCTTATTAGATAATGCAGTTAAGTATTCAACTGACCGTAAAGAAATCCATATTTCTGTGGCAACGAATGCTGTTGACTACATCGAAATTGCTATTCAAGATTTTGGTGAAGGAATGTCTCAGGAAGATCAAAACCGTATCTTTAACAGATTCTACCGTGTTGACAAAGCAAGGTCTCGTGAACGTGGCGGTAATGGCCTAGGATTATCGATTGCTAAGGAATTAATCAAAGGATACAAAGGGTCTATATTTGTAGAAAGCGAATTGGGTAATGGTTCCATTTTCCATGTGCGTTTCCCAATTTTAAATACTTTAAATGAAATTTCTGCTGCAGATAGAGAACGAATTGACCAATTATTAGAAGAAGCTGAAAATGACGATAACAATAACAATCGAATATAATTAATGAAACAGGAATCTTATAAATAGGAAGAATAAGATTCCTGTTTTCTGTATAGAAGTATGATTTATGAGGAGATGGGTTTAAAATGACAAAAAACGTTGAAAATATGACTGAACTAGAAAAACTTCAAGCCGGTTTACCATATTCTATTCAAGATGAAGAGGTGAATAATCAAAAACTTCAAGCTATTGAAGGGTGTAAGTATTTAAATAGTATAGATACTGCTGATAATGTTGCTTTAGATGCTGCAATCCGTAGTTTGTTTGGCAAGGTTGGAAAAGATCCTTTTGTAGCACCAGTTTTTAATTGTGATAACGGAAAAAATATTGAAGTTGGTGATCATTTCTTAGCGAATTACAATGTTACGATTTTGGATATTGCCAAAGTGACTATTGGCAATGACGTCATGATTGGCCCCAATACCTTAATCTCAACAGTCAATCATCCTATTACACCTCAAGGACGACGTGATCATTTAGGGATAGCGAGTCCAGTAACAATCGGAAATGATGTCTGGTTGGGCGGGAATGTGACGATTTTACCTGGTGTGACGATTGGTAACAATGTTGTTGTGGCGGCTGGTGCGGTTGTGACTAGGGATGTAGCTGATAATTCATTAGTTGGTGGGGTACCTGCCAAATTGTTAAAAGAAATTCCTAATGATGTTGTATAACTTCTTACAATAGCCATCATTAGTTGTTTATACCGTTCGACTATATTTAAGATATTCTTCACTAACTTTCTAATGTGTAAAATTTACAAAGATAAATGATGAAAATGGATATGTAATTCCTAAATTTTATAACAGTAAATATGTGTAGTAATGATAATAGTGGTTACTTTTTAAAAGTTCTTGATTTACAAGGGTTTCGGGTTCTTAAACTGTACTAGTACAATTTTGTGGCTTGTACCATTTTTTTATATTAGAAACAACATTGTACTAAAAACGGCATATTTTTGGCAAATTATTGACATCACAATGGATATTTAGGGCAATTCATTGGATTGAACTGTTTTAAGTGCTATTATTTCAATTGTGATATTTTTAAATTAATTGGAGGGTATTCTAAATGTCAGATAACAAAATTAACATTGGTGTAGCCGTTATGAAAATTTTAGAGTCTTGGGGAGCTAATACTGTTTACGGTATTCCTTCAGGTACTTTAAGTTCATTAATGGATGCTATGGGTGAAGAAGAAGACCACAGCGTAAAATTCTTACAAGTAAAACACGAAGAAGTCGGCGCTATGGCTGCAGTAATGCAAAGCAAATTCGGCGGTAACTTAGGTGTTACTGTTGGTTCTGGTGGTCCAGGTGCATCTCACTTAATCAACGGTTTATACGATGCAGCAATGGATAATATTCCAGTAGTTGCAATCTTAGGTTCTCGTCCACAACGTGAATTAAACATGGACGCTTTCCAAGAATTAAACCAAAACCCAATGTACGACCACATCGCAGTTTACAACCGCCGTGTAGCTTACGCTGAGCAATTACCAAAATTAGTTGACGAAGCTGCTCGTATGGCTATTGCTAAACGTGGTGTTGCAGTACTAGAAGTACCTGGTGACTTCGCTAAAGTTGAAATCGACAACGACCAATGGTACTCATCTGCTAACAGCTTACGTAAATACGCACCAATCGCTCCAGCTACAGAAGACATTGACGCAGCAGTTGAATTATTAAATAACTCTAAACGTCCAGTAATCTACGCTGGTATTGGTACAATGGGCCACGGTCCAGCTGTTCAAGAATTAGCTCGTAAAATCAAAGCACCAGTAATCACTACTGGTAAAAACTTTGAAACTTTCGAGTGGGACTTCGAAGCGTTAACAGGTTCTACATACCGTGTAGGTTGGAAACCAGCTAACGAAACGATCTTAGAAGCAGACACAGTATTATTTGCTGGTTCTAACTTCCCATTCTCAGAAGTTGAAGGTACATTCCGTAATGTAGATAACTTCATTCAAATCGATATTGACCCAGCTATGTTAGGTAAACGTCACCACGCTGATGTTGCTATCTTAGGTGATGCTGGATTAGCAATCGACGAAATCTTAAACAAAGTTGATGCTGTAGAAGAATCAGCTTGGTGGAACGCTAACTTGAAAAACATTGCTAACTGGCGTGAATACATCAACATGTTAGAAACGAAAGAAGAAGGCGACTTGCAATTCTACCAAGTGTACAATGCAATCAACAACCATGCTGATGAAGACGCTATCTACTCAATCGACGTAGGTAACTCAACTCAAACTTCTATCCGTCACTTACACTTAACACCTAAAAACATGTGGAGAACTTCTCCATTGTTCGCGACAATGGGTATCGCAATCCCAGGTGGTATTGGTGCTAAAAACACTTACCCAGATCGTCAAGTTTGGAACATCATCGGTGATGGTGCCTTCTCTATGACTTACCCAGATGTAGTAACTAACGTACGTTACAACATGCCTGTAATCAACGTTGTATTCTCTAACACAGAGTATGCCTTCATCAAAAACAAATATGAAGACACTAACAAAAACTTATTCGGTGTAGACTTTACTGATGTTGACTACGCTAAAATCGCTGAAGCACAAGGTGCTAAAGGATTTACTGTAAGCCGTATCGAAGATATGGACCGCGTAATGGCTGAAGCCGTTGCAGCTTACAAAGAAGGTAACACTGTAGTTATCGACTGTAAGATTACTCAAGATCGTCCAATTCCTGTAGAAACATTGAAATTAGATTCAAAACTATACAGCGAAGACGAAATCAAAGAGTACAAAGAGCGTTATGAAGCTGAAAACTTAGTACCATTAAGAGAGTACTTAGAAGCTGAAGGCTTAGAGTCAAAATTCATTAAATAATCCTTTGATGTAGACTTGATAACAATCTAACTTTTATTATGTTCAGACGAGAAAAAAGCAGACTGGGTTTTCCCAGTCTGTTTTTGTTTGTCCAAAATTTGTGACCATAGTGTTCAAAAAGTTCTAATCAAGCTTGATAGTTTTTCCATACTTTAACCTTGTCATAATAGATTTGTAATTATGTTACAATTTATCTAAACAAAATGGAGGTTCACTTATGACGAATAAAAAAATCTTAACGACACATGTGGGTTCGTTACCACGCCCTAAAGCTTTGCTTGAAGCCAATGATCGTCGTGCTAAAAATGAAATTAATGATGAAGAATACAATCAAATTATCCAAGAGGCAGTAGACCAAGTAGTGGCCAAACAAAAAGAAATTGGTATCGATATCGTCAATGATGGAGAATATGGTCACATTACTTCTGGACCAGTTGACTTTGGTGCTTGGTGGAATTACTCGTTCTACCGTTTAGGTGGATTAGAAATGACAGAGGTAGACCGCTGGGCAAATCCTGAAAAAATCCGCTCTACACCTGGTAATATCAAATTAACTTCATTTACAGATCGTCGTGACCGTGAAAAATTTAGAGCAGCCTATGAAGATCCAGATTCAGGTGTTCTAGGTAAACGTAAAGCGGTAGGTAACCCAATCTTCAATGATAAGGTTACTTATATCGGTCAAGACCAAGTGCAACGTGATGTAGACTATTTAAAATCTTCGTTAGCTAAAAATAACTTAGACAAAGGTTTTATTGCAGCGGTTTCACCTGGATCAGCAGCCCGATTACAAGATAACTACTACGATGGTGATGAAGAAGCATTACTGAACGATTTAGCGGATGCGCTACATGAAGAGTATAAAGCTATTACAGATGCAGGCTTTATCGTACAGTTGGATGCACCGGATTTAGCAGAAGCTTGGGATCAAATTAACCCAGAGCCATCAGTTGAAGACTTCCAAAACTGGTTACAATTACGTATCGATGCAATTAACCGTGCATTAAAAGGTATTGATCCAGCATTAGTTCGTCTACATATTTGTTGGGGTTCTTGGCATGGACCACATACAACAGATATTCCTTTAGAGTATATCGTTGATCAATGTTTAAAAGTGAATGCAGCTGGCTTCACTTTTGAAGCATCGAGTCCTCGTCACGCCCACGAATGGAAAGTATGGGAAAAAGCTGGCCGCTTAAAAGAAGGTCAATACATTATCCCTGGTCTAGTATCTCATTCAACAAATGCCGTAGAACATCCAGAATTAATCGCTGAACGATTAATTCGTTTTGGGGAAATCGTTGGTCCCGAAAACGTTGTTGCTTCAACTGACTGTGGCTTAGGCGGTCGATTACATGAGCAAATTGCTTGGGCTAAACTAGAAGCCTTAGTAGAAGGCGCAGCGATTGCTTCTAAGCATTTCTATGGTGACAAATAAAGCACAAAACATTAGATTTTCCAGAACTTTAAAAAGATATATATCATAAAAAAGCCCTCTGATTGGTAAATTCATACCGAATCAGAGGGCTTTTCATTTATATTTGTTCTAAAGAATTATTTACGTTGTTTTCCAGCATTACGATTAGATTTACCCTTGTTATTTGGTAAGCCTTTGTTCGTTTGTTCTTTGTTTACAGAGTTTGTCACATCTTTACGTCCACTAGAAGGTTTTTTAACCTTAATTGGATTCTCAGCCATTTCCTTATCAACCTCTGCTTGGATTTTTGGTCTGTAGTAGAAAGTTGTAAATAGTGACTGTAAGATTGACCAAACAGCACCTGCTAAGAAGTATAGGGTCAAACCAGCTGGCGTTGTAAATACGATGAATCCCATCATAATAGGTGTCATGAACAGAGTAGAGCGCATTTGTGCTTTTTGTGCTTCAGGCACGCCTTGTAGGGTGACGAATGATTGAATTAAGTACAGTACAATAGTGATAATCGCCAATACGATATGTGATTCTCCAAGTGAAATGCCGAAGAATTCAGAATTTGCAATTGGCTCACTCACGCGGATCGCTGTGTATAAACCTGAAATGATTGGTAATTGTAGTAATAATGGTAAACACCCCATACCCCCGAACATCGATACGTTATTCTCACGCATAAATTCTTGTTGTTCGGTTGCTAATGCCATTTTCTCTTCTTGAGTTGTAGCATTTTTTTGACGTTCTTGAATTTCTTTTAAGTATGGTTGGAAAGCTTGCATCTTAATTTGTTGACGCGTAGAGCTTTTCAGCTGGTTTAGGGTAAGTGGTAATAAGATAATACGGATAGCGATGGTGATAATGATAATAGCTATCCCATAGTTACCAGCAAACTGATCTGCAATCCATACGATAAGTTGACCAATCGGTTCTACTGTTAAACGGTACATTATACCATCTGGATTATTTGGGTTGGCACATCCACCCAAAAATACAACGAGCGACATCACTAACATGATTAGTGATAGGCGTTTATTTTTTAAACGGCTTGACAATACTTCACGTCCTTTAATTCTATTTATTTAGTTATTCATACATTCATCAAGTGGCTTGACTAACGTTACTATTGTAGCTAATTTGACCATTCATTTCAATAAACGGTACGAAATTTCACCATTTCTTCACTTTCAAAGGTTTCTACAATTTGGATATCATTCACTTGAGCCGATGGATTTTCTGGCATTTCCTTCACTTCTTCAACAAATGCACGCAGTGTTTCATCATCAGTTTGGGCAATAATCTCAACAGATCCATCATTTTTATTTTCTACTGTACCAGCAACATTCATCCTTTTGGCGATTCTTTCTGTGAAATAACGAAAGCCAACACCTTGCACCCGTCCGGTCACAATAATTCGACTAGTTTTCATGAAAATCCCTCTCTTTCATTATGCTCTTTTAATTATACTAGATTTCAGTTCATTAATACATCCGTCTAAATGCTGATTTCTAAATAGCTTGCACGACTTTAGCAAGATGAAAATCGATCATAAGTTTGGTATAATAGGGTGCTGATTGGAGAGTGAAGAAGATGAGTTTCCAAGTATATCAAGTAGATGGATTTGATGAACCATGGTGGTTTGAAGATGATTGGCATGAGCAAGTCGTGGCTGTTCAAACAGCAGCCAGTTTAGAAGAAGCAGCGACCATTTTTCAAAGTGAATCAATAAAATTACAGGGATTATTCCCAAAATCGCGTAGTAGAATTGAAGGTATGCGAGCCTTTTGGCAACCAGGTGAAACGGCTTGGTGTGAACCATGTGCCAATGATGAGCAAGTCTACCACAGCTTAGTTATTTATGAAAATCAAAAAGCATTATCGTCAGAAAGGGTCGATGAATTAACAGATATTTTAGCTAATATCAATCGTCAAAATAACGATAATCATCAAGATGCAAAGGAGGGATAGCGTGGCAAGAAAAAAGAAGAGACGAACTAAAAAACAACAAGAACTATTCCGTATGCAATTATTTTCAGGTATTTCCTTATTTTTCGCAATCATCGGTGTGTTGGAATTAGGCGCATTAGGTCGATTGTTTATGCACTTAATGGAATTTTTCGTAGGTGGATTAGCTATACCTGTATTTATTATTGAAATTATTTTTACGGGCTGGATTCTTGTGACTGGGCATGGACCTCTAGTACTAGGTAGAATCATGAATACCATGATTTGGGCTGTACCCATTTTAGCTATTTTGATGCATGCATGGGATTACTTAGCCATTGCCCTATCAAGCGATACCTCAGTATTAGAGGTCACTTGGCAACGCGTAATTGCTAATTTTACTGCAGAAGGCGCGGGACAGTCTTTAGGTGGTGGTCTTTTAGGCGGGTTATTATATACCTTTACCTTTTATACCGTGAGTCAATTAGGTACTTATATCTTTGTTGGTATTGCTTTGATGGTCTTATTGTGCTACCTATTCAGTATTACCTGGTTGGATCTGGTTGATGGTATACAATCCATTACTAGCGTTGTCTTTAATTGGTTGGCGGAATTTTGGGAAACGACGAAACAACAGTTTTCTACATATCGCGAAGACAGAGAGAAATATAAGGCTGACCAATCGAAACAAAAAACAAGCCGTAGTAAGTCTTCTAGAAAAGAAAAAAGAGAAGCCGCTGATTTAGATATTGCGGAAAATAACAACCGCATTAAACCTAAACAGGCAGACGAAGAAGATGAAGATGTCGTAATCGTTGGCCCAAGTGCCAATGCGTCTAAAAGCAATTCAAGCGCTGAAATGGAACAAACATCATTAGAAATTGGCAGCCCGGCAGATGAATTCCATAAAGAAGAAGCCAAGCAGCGTGATAATCATACAGCGAATGGTCAAGCTGTATCTGAGAAACAAGAGACGACTGAAGAAGCAGATGACGGTAAAGATATTGTCATGGACATGGCCGCTGAACCAGAAAATCCAGAATATAAATTACCGCCAGCAAGCTTATTGAAACCGATTAAGGCCACTGATCAGAGTGGTGAATATTCGGTGATTAAAGAGAATGTTCGCAAATTAGAAGCAACATTCAAGAGCTTTAATGTAGACGCTAAAGTGACAAAAGCCAATTTAGGACCCGCAGTTACAAAATATGAAATTCAACCTGCTATCGGGGTGAAAGTAAGTAAAATAGTAGGACTAGCAGATGATATTGCTTTGGCTTTGGCAGCTAAAGATATTCGGATCGAAGCACCAATTCCAGGTAAATCATTTATCGGTATTGAAGTCCCTAACCAAGATGTCTCCTTAGTGTCATTCCGCGACTCTTTTGAACATCAACTACAATCTGGAAAAGTCTTAGAAGTACCTTTGGGTAAAGACATCTCTGGTAATATTCGTTCGGCTGACTTGACTAAAATGCCCCATTTATTAGTTGCAGGGTCTACCGGTTCTGGTAAATCTGTGGCAATCAACGGGATTATTGTTTCTATCCTGATGAAAGCTAAACCAAATGAAGTGAAATTAATGATGATTGACCCTAAAAAAGTAGAATTGTCTATCTATAATGGGATACCTCATCTATTAACGCCGGTTGTAACTAATCCAAGAAAAGCCGCACAAGCTTTACAAAAGGTTGTACAAGAAATGGAACGCCGCTACGAACTGTTTGCAGCGTCAGGTCAACGAAATATCGATGGTTATAATGATTTCGTGCATGAAGAGAATTTAAACGAAGGCACTGCTCATCCGACATTACCATATATTGTAGTGATAGTAGATGAGTTAGCTGACTTAATGATGGTTGCTTCTAAGGAAGTTGAAGCGGCAATTACCCGTTTAGCACAAATGGCTCGAGCAGCTGGTATTCATATGATACTTGCTACTCAAAGACCTTCAGTTGATGTTATCACTGGTATTATTAAAGCTAATGTGCCATCACGAATCGCCTTTGCGGTTTCTTCAGGTACTGACTCGAGAACGATTATCGACCAAAATGGTGCAGAAAAACTATTAGGTCGAGGCGATATGCTGTATCTTCCGATGGGTGAATCCAAATCTATCCGGGTTCAAGGTGCCTTTATTACAGATGATGAAGTCGAAGCAGTTGTTTCCTTTGTTAAAGACCAGCAAGAACCAAATTATGTGGAGTCTATGATGCCGACTGAAACGAAAGAATCAGCGCCAGGAGAAGACTTGGATGAAATGTGGGATACTGTCTTGGAATTTGTTAAAACGCGCGAAACCGTATCTATTTCAATGTTACAACGACAGTTTAGAATAGGTTATAACCGTGCCGCTCGCTTGGTAGATGATATGGAACAACGTGGTATTGTTGGTCCACAAGAAGGGTCTAAACCTAGGACAGTGAATATCTTCCAAGAGAACGCTGATGAAAACATGGAATAGCGAATTGCACACATGTTAAGTATTAAAAAATGATATACTATAAGTAACATAGTTGTCAGTCAAATAGGAGGGATTATTTGAATTTACCAAATAAATTAACCATTATTCGCATTATCATGATTCCCATTTTTATGATTTTCATTTCCATTCCAGTTAGTGGTACTGGAACGCAAGTGCTTGGCAGTCAGTGGCACTGGCAATACGTTATCGCAGCTATTATCTTCGCAGTAGCCTCATTTACCGACTGGTTAGATGGTTACATTGCGAGACGTGATAATATCGTGACCAATTTCGGTAAATTTGCCGATCCATTGGCCGACAAAATGCTTGTTGCAACTGCCTTTATCGCACTAGTCGAGATCGGTTTAGCGCCTGCATGGTTAGTAGCGATTATTATCATGCGCGAACTTGCTGTTACTGGACTCCGCTTATTATTGGTGGAAAAAGGGACAGTTATGGCAGCTGGCGGAGCTGGGAAGTTGAAGACTTTTACGCAAATGCTATCCATTATCTTCTTGTTAATTGGTGACTTTCCTTTAGGATTTTTACCATTTTCAATTGGACAAATCCTTTTATATCTTGCCTTAATCTTTACAATCTATTCAGGTGTAGATTATTTCATCAAAAACAAAGCCGTTTTTTCAGACGGATTATAATCACTTTTTCCAAGGGTTCAGGTTTTTCCTGGCCCTTTTTTTGGTCTATAATGTACAAGACTAACTATGCGCATTCGCATAAATAAAACGTATATACAAATAGGTGGGAATAAATGAGAGTAGAAATTATTGCTGTTGGAACTGAATTGTTGATGGGGCAAATAGCCAATACCAATGCCCAATTTCTTGCAAGAAAACTGAATGAACTGGGCTTTGATCATTATGTACAAACCGTCATTGGTGATAACCCAGAACGCTTAAAAAAAGTGACAGCTCAAGCTGAAAAAAGAGCAGATATTATTATTTATACTGGTGGCTTAGGGCCAACTCGAGATGATTTAACGAAACAAACAATATCCGAATACCTAAACCAGCCATTAACCTATGATGAAGTAGGAATGGAAACAATTAAAGCTACTTTTAAGGGTAGGGTAATGACTGAAAATAACTTAGCTATGGGCCTTACTTTTGAGGCTGGGCATACGTTTCCAAATGACGTGGGGCAGGCGTTAGGAACGGCTATTGAACACCAAGATCATACATATATTTTACTGCCAGGGCCACCTTCAGAAATGAAATATATGTTTGACCATTATGTTGCTGATTATTTGCTGGATCAATATCAAAATGATGTCGTCTTAAATTCAAAATATTTACACTATTTCGGTATCGGAGAGTCGCAATTGGCAGATACTATTGATGATTTAATTATGGCTCAAGATAATCCAACAGTGGCTATTTATTTTGGCAATTTTATGGTGACCGTTAGATTAACTGCAGCTGGTAACAAATTGGCAGACACAAAACCACTTCTGGATGAACTTGCTAAAGCTATCAATGACCGGTTAGCTGATTATTATGTTGGAGAAGGCGAAAATTTAGGCATCAATGAAGTACTGGTGGATAAACTTACTGAGGATCAGCAGACGATTACGTTTGCCGAAAGCTTTACAGGTGGTTTAGCAGCTAAAAAAGTAGTAGATGTTTCTGGTGCTTCAAAAGTGCTACAAGGTTCAGCGGTGACCTATACGGAAGCGGCTAAAGCTCAGGTGTTGAATGTACAAAAGGAAACCCTTGAAAATTTTGGTATGGTCAGCGCGGAAACGGCGATTGAAATGGCGGAAAAAGTACGTGATTTGTATCAATCAGATTTCGGCGTATCTTTTACAGGTGTTGCAGGGCCGGATGATATGGAAGGCAAAGAAGTTGGTACAGTCTATATAGGGATTGCCCAACCTGGGCAGGAAACCAAAGTATTAACGCCTGCTGTGCGAGGTAGTCGCCAAAATATTCAGTATCGATCAGTTTATGCCGCTTACTTCGATATTATAAAAAATAAATAGAACATTCGTTCGATTTTTGCTTGCTTAATTCGCAAAAGAATTATAAAATATAAGAAAAGCAAGACAACTTTATAGGAGGATTTCGCATGACTATGGATAAAAACGATAGCAACCGTCAAAAAGCTTTAGACGATGCAATGAAAAAAATTGAGCGTAACTTTGGTAAGGGCTCAATCATGAAAATGGGGGAACGTGGTGATACTAGAATCTCAACTGTTCCAACAGGTTCATTAACGCTAGACATCTCTCTAGGTGTTGGTGGCTACCCACGCGGTCGTATTATTGAAGTCTACGGACCAGAGTCATCTGGTAAAACGACTGTTTCATTACATGCAATTGCAGAAGTGCAAAAACGTGGCGGTATTGCTGCTTTTATTGATGCGGAGAATGCTCTAGATCCTGAATATGCAGCTAAATTAGGAGTTAATGTTGATGAGTTACTATTATCACAGCCTGATACTGGTGAACAAGGGTTAGAAATTGCTGACGCCTTAGTTAGTTCAGGTGCCATCGATATTATTGTTGTCGATTCAGTTGCAGCCTTAGTACCGCGTGCAGAAATTGAAGGTGAAATGGGTGATTCTCATATTGGTCTGCAAGCGCGTTTGATGTCCCAAGCCTTACGTAAATTATCAGGTACTATTAATAAAACCAAAACGATTGCCATCTTTATCAACCAAATTCGTGAAAAAGTTGGGGTAATGTTCGGTAGTCCGGAAACGACCCCAGGTGGTAGAGCCTTGAAATTCTATTCAACTGTCCGTTTAGAAGTTCGCCGTGGTGAACAAATTAAAGAGAGTGGTAACGCAATTGGTAACCGTACTAAAATTAAGATTGTTAAAAATAAGGTAGCACCACCATTTAAAGTGGCCGAAGTAGACATTATGTATGGGGAAGGTATTTCTCAAGAAGGAGAACTTGTTGACCTAGCTGCCGACCTAGATATTATTAATAAAGCTGGTTCATGGTATTCATACGGAGAAGACCGAATTGGCCAAGGGCGTGAAAATGCTAAACAATTCTTACGAGAAAATCCAGAAATTCGTGAAACTATTGATGCACAAGTTCGTCAACATTTTGGATTCGGACAAAATGGTAAATTAAGTGAGGAAGAATTAGCAGCCTTAGAAACAAATGATGAAGCCCAAGCAGAATTATTTGAGGAAGAAACTGAATAAAACCAGATTAAAAATAATTGCTAATGAGGCTGGGACAAAACTAGTCAAAAAAGAGGAGATTGATCACGAAAATGATCAATCTCCTCTTTTAAATTTGTACAAAAATAAAATACCTTCTTTTATAATAGTAATAACGACAAAACTAAAAGAAAGAAGGTATCTTATGTACACTCAATATAACATGAATCAAGCATTTCTACCATTAGAATTATCCGATTATCTTGTGCCAGATCATATTGTTTTTCAAATCAATACATTTGTTGAACAATTGGATAAACATATTTTAGATCAGTTTTATAAACATGAAGGCCGACCGGCCTATCATCCATTAATTATTCTCAAAGCACTATTATTTGCTTATACCGAAAAGACATTTTCTGGTAGAGCAATTGAAAAAATGATGCAAGAAAATATTCCTATGAAATGGTTAGTAGCAGATTCAGAGATATCTTATCGAACAATCAACAGATTTCGTTCTAGTGAATTATGTGCAGCTATTCTTGAGAATGTATTTGTTGAATTTAAAGCCTTTTTGATTCAACAAGAAATGATCACAAATGACGTCGTATTTATCGATGGCACAAAAATTGAAGCCGATGCGAATAAATATTCTTTTGTTTGGAAGAGAGCTACAGATAAATTTTATGCATCATTAAAGACAAAAGAATTAGAATATTATAGAAATGAAATTCTACCCACTGTAGAAAAAGAAATTTTAAAAGATGAAATTGATTCATTAGACAAAAAAGATGTTGAAACCTTAAAAGACTTCCTTGAGGAAGCTTTAGTTGAGGTAAATGAAGAAATCGAGACATCTCCAATTAAAGGGCCAGATTCGAGAAAACAAAAACGAAGAAAGCTGAAAAAACATTTAAGAAAAATAAAGAACGACTTCTTGCCTAGGGAAGTTAAGTATGAAAAGTATTATCGCACATTTGAAGGACGGAATAGTTTTTCGAAAACGGATACTGACGCAACGTTCATGCGAATGAAAGAAGATCCGATGTTGAATGGACAACTTAAACCAGGATATAACCTTCAAATAGCAACAGAAAATCAATTTGTTTTGGACTATAATATTTATCCAAATCCTACGGATACACGTACATTACTACCTTTTATTGATAGTATGCATTCAATTCCTAAAACAATCGTGGCAGATGCAGGTTATGGTAGCCAAGAAAATTTAGAAACGTTAGATAACTCAGGCATCAATCATCTTATTAAATATAATATGTTTGAAAAGGAACAGACAAAGAAATACCAAAAATCCAGCAGGAATATAAATAACTGGCTATATGATTCTGAAAACCAAACCTTTACGCATCCAGATGGCACACAATATCGTTTTCATCATATTTCTCATAGAAAAACTACTACTGGATATCTAACAGAAAAAGAGATATACTATCCGGAAAATAAAGAAACAGCACCACAAAAATCTTTTTCATTTAATAGAAATTATCAACGCTTGAAAGAAATTGAATCCGCTAAGCTATTGTCTGAAAATGGCTCAGCGCTTTTTGCGTATAGAAAAATAGATGTCGAACCTGTTTTCGGGCAAATCAAACATAATTTAGGATTCCGAAGGACTCATTTAAGAGGGAAAGATAAAGTGAAAACAGATATTGGCTTAGTATTAATGGCAAATAACATCATAAAAGTACAAAAGAAACGTATAAAGTAAAAGAGAGGATAAAGATTATGATTAAAAATCTTTATCCTCTCTTAATTTAGTTAACTAGGATTAGTTTTGTCCCAGCCTCATTTTGGCAATTATAGAGTTATTATTTTTATAGATGAATTGAAAAGGCTATCATGCTTTTAAATGCTGACTTGATTGACAATCATTCTACTTAAATATAAAATAAACTTATGTGCATGTAATGCATGTTTTATAATATTTTAACATTTACGTAAAATAAGAACACAATTAAATAGATACGGAGGTGAAACTATGGGATTTACTGAAATTGCCTTCGCTATCATTGCTTTAATTGTTGGTGTATTGGGTGGCGTTTATTTAGGGAAAAAATCTTTGTTGCAAGAACAAGAACGTGAGAAAGATGAAGCCCACATAACCGCACAAGGAATCATTGAAAATGCTAAACGTAGCGCAGAATCTGAGCGAAAAGAAATTATCTTAAACGCAAAAGAAGAATTGCAACGGTACAGAAATGAAGTAGATAGTGAAGTTAGAGATCGCCGTAGTGAAGTTAAACAACAAGAAGATCGTCTAAACCAAAAAGAAGAAAAATTGGATAGACGTGACGCAAACATTTCTGATAAAGAAAATAAACTAAGTAATGAAGAACAATCTTTACGTGACCGTAAGAAAAAGGTAGCAGAAGCAGAACAAGAAGCTGAAGCATTAATTGAAAAACGAAATGAAGTTTTAGTTAATGTTGCTGCTATGTCCCGTGAAGATGCGAAAAACTTATTACTAAAAGAAATGGAAGAAACATTAGCACATGAAAAAGCTATTTTAATTAAAAAAGCAGAACAAGAAGCTAATGATACGGCTGATCGAGTTGCAAAACAAATCGTACTTCAGGCAATTGAACGCTCTGGAGCGGATACAGTGACAGAATCTACAGTGACAGTAGTCCACTTACCAAATGATGATATGAAAGGTCGTATCATTGGTAAAGAAGGTCGAAACATCAAGACATTAGAGTCCTTAACAGGAATTGACTTAATTGTTGATGATACACCTGAAGCTGTCGTATTAAGTGGATTTGATCCAATTCGTCGTGAAATTGCTAAAATCGCTTTAGATAAATTGATTGGAGATGGCAGAATCCATCCAGCCAAAATTGAAGAGGCAGTTGAAAAAGCACGTAAACAAATGGATAGTAAAGTAAGAGAAATAGGGGAAGAAACAATCTTTGATTTAGGTATTCATACACTTCACCCTGACTTAGTGAAAACATTAGGTCGCTTATACTACCGAACAAGTTACGGCCAAAATGTTTTGAACCACAGTATTGAAGTAGCTAAATTAGCTGGAGTAATGGCGGCAGAACTTGGAGAGGATGTACAATTAGCTAAACGTGCAGGTCTAATGCATGATATCGGTAAAGCCGTTGATCATGAAGTAGAAGGATCTCATGTACAAATTGGTACGGAATTCGCAATTAAATACCAAGAACCTGAAACTGTCATTAATGCCATTGCTAGTCACCATGGTGATGTAGAAGCGACAAGCGTCATCGCAAGCTTAGTTGCGATTGCCGATGCATTATCGTCAGCTCGCCCAGGTGCCCGTAGTGAATCATTAGAAAACTACATCCAACGATTACGTAGCCTTGAAGCTATTGCGAAAGATTATGACGGTGTTCATAATGCTTACGCAATTCAAGCTGGGCGTGAAATTCGTGTAATGGTTAAACCAGATGAAGTAGATGATTTAAAAGCAATTGAATTAGCACATAACATTTCAAAACGCATTGAAAATGAACTGGATTACCCAGGACAAATTAAAGTAATCGTGATACGCGAAAAACGAGCGGTTGATTACGCAAAATAGTTTATCGATTGAAGGAGCATGAAAATGCTCCTTTTATTCTTGTTATTTTTTAAATATGCGGTAGTTTTGGACAAGTATAAAATTCAAGTATCCTGTCAGCGACATTTAAAAGGATTGATGTTAGTATAGACGCATCAATCCTTTTCATGTTTAATAAAGAAATAAAATATAATACAGATTTGACGGTGTACAATCATGTACTATAATGATGTTAGTATGGGAGATTATCTAGATTTGTATGTAAAATATCTTATAATAAAAAGTAACGATGAATACAGAAGGTGTGAAATAATTATGACAGATAGAGTTGCTGGATTGCCCTATACAGCCGTGTATAAAGGGCTAGATTTAATTTTAGGTCAAGACACAGATATCGTGCCAAATATTGTGGGACATGGTGGTATTGGTAAATCGCAAATGGTACGAGACTTAGCTAAAAATAATGGTTTTGGTTATTTTGAAATTACGTGTTCATTATTACAACCAGGTGATTTGACTATGCCGGTACCTAAAGAAGATCATATTCAATATTATCTAAATCCACAGATTCAAGGCGCGATTACTGAAGCAGAAGCAAATCCAAATCGGAAAGTCATTCTGTTTTTAGATGAATTTAACCGCCCAATTGCTATGGTCCAGGGAGAACTAATGAACTTGGTACTGCAACGTAATTTGATGGGGCAAGCATTACCAGAGAATGTGGTCATCATAACTGCTGAGAACCCTTCAAGTGATGTGGAAGGTTTTGAGAATACGTCTTATGCGACGAATGCTCGTGATATGGCGATTAACGACCGGACTATGCGAATTCGTATGGGGGCCAACTTGGAAGATTGGCTTACTTCTTTTGCTGAAAAGACAAGCACAAATAATCCAAGTCGGACGATGATTCATCCCTTGATCACAGAATTCTTGCAGTCTGACGGCCGTCAATACTTTATTGTCATTGATGAAACAAGAGATAAAAATCCAACACCACGTGCTTATGAACGGTTATCTAACTTGCTGTATGCCTTTGAAGATGCAGGACATGATATATACCACTTAACAGATGACTACCTTGAATTTTTAATTGAAGGTATTGAAGGGAATATCGGGGATGAAGCTGGACAGGTCTTTGTGACTTTTTTGAGACAGCAACAAACAGATTTCATCAAACCGACTGAAATTGTTCAAGCAAGTGGTGAAGATTTACCACAAGCCATCCTTGACCGCTACCAAGCTATGCCAATTGTGCGTCGTAAGCGGGTGATCGAAGATTTAACAGATTATATTGTCAATCAACCAAGTTTAATTGAAGACCAGGATCTCATTAGTCGGTATACAGATATATTTGTGGTATCAGAACCTGATGAAATTTATATTTTGATTAAACGAATGCATGATGCAGTAACAGACTCTGCCTTGGCCAATTTCTACAAGGCATTAAACGAGAATGACGAATTTGTGGAGAAAACTTTTGATATCACCATGGCTGTTAATGCTAACCAATAAGGCATTAGCTAGAAGAAAGTAGGTGTTTGATTGTCTGAGAGTGAAGTGTTTTCCGCCTTTGAATTTGAAAATATTGAAAGTACTTTTCGAAAAATGAGAATTGCTTACATTACCTTTTTAAATCACGGGCAGTATGAAGACTATGAGAAATTTTCTGATGCGCAAAACCAATTATTAGGGATCTTGACGGCGACATTGATGAATAATCAGGACTCTCAAAAAGGAGCAAGAGATGTTCTTTTTGCTGGGATATTATTTCATACAGACCGCGAAATGAATGGTTCACTGGCTAAACCGATTACTATTGGTTTTAGGGGATTAGATTTAGTGATGACAATTAATCCAATCTTATTTTATCTCTACTATGAGACGCCTGAAGGTATGTTGGCTGCTATTAGACAGATGTGTTACCACGTGTTATTTGGACATATCGTTGAATATGATTGGGCTTTTAAAGATGAAGAATCGGCCAAAGTGATGAGTGTCGCTATGGAAGCTGAAGTCAACCAATATGTAGATGATTTGCCTGATACAGTAGTGACTTTAAAGTGGGTCAAGCATATTACCGAAAATCGACTCATTTTACCAAAAGCTGGGACCCTATATTATTATAATGAATTAAAAGCGGTTAAAAATGACCCGAAGAAACAGGGGCATAACCGAACTGAATCAACCTTCAATAAAATGCTTGGATCTGGGCAAATGGACGATTTATATAGCCAACTAGCTGGGAACTTTGATCCAAATAAGGCTGAAGAACTACGGATTGATTCCGCAAATCAGTTAAAAGAAGAAATGAAAAATAACCGCACGATGCAACCCATTACGCCTAATAGTCAACATGCTGACCTGTATCGTAAGTTGATGAATGGGTTGATTAAAGATTCTTACAGTCAAATGACAGAGGAATTACGGTTAAAACTATCGAGTGAAGTGAAGGTCAATATTGACCAAATCACCAAGCAACGTGCTTTGAATTGGCGCGACGTGATTAAGCGCGGAATGGGTACAACACTTGTTCCTTATAAAATGTCGAAAAATCGTATGAACCGGCGGCAACCTCACCGGGTAGATTTACCTGGACGGGTATTAGATACAGCTAGTCGCTTAGTCGCATTTTTTGATACATCTGCTTCACAGAATGAAGAAGCACTGGCTTATTCACTAGGCGAATTAGCCAATATACAAAAGACCTTACACGCTGAAGTATGGGTAGTTCACGTGGATACAACAGTTCAATATGCTAAACCCTTATCATTCCAATCTTTAAGGGATATGGAATTTGTAGGACGTGGTGGAACGAGTTTTGCACCAGCCTACCAATGGCTACATGATAAGGGCTTCACCGATGAAGATACTGTAGCTGTTTATTTTACAGATGGTTACGGTGACGATAATTTCGACCGGTACGGTTTTCATAATATGTATTGGGTGCTAACGGAAACAGAAGTAGGCGACCCGTCACCCCTGTCTACAGATGGTGGTGGTAAGGTGTTATACTTAAAAGCGGATGAAAGATATAATCGCCATGTCTTACGTCATCATAAAAATGCCCCAATTAATCACCAGCAAAGTGACCATATCTAGGAGGACTAAATGGATACCATTAAAATTAAGAAAGCACTAGTGAAGGCACAAATGGGCGACTATGCTACTATGGTAAAAGATATCCCATATGCTACATTTAAACAATTAAATATCCCATTTCAATTTAATTTTAAACAAATTGATGAAGAGATTGCTGCATATATCGTGGCGAATGGCTATTTGGATATGTTTCCTAGCCAGATGCATCAGTTAAATCTTCTGCAAAAGGGCAATCGTTTTAGACTGAATACTGGCATTCCTGTTGCCTTGGATGATCAATTTTTAGAAAATGCATGGGCTAAATATGAGGTCATTAAACGTGATGATTTAAGACATGCAAAGAAAGAATCGATGATTAGTCGAACAGGGAGTCAAGTATCCATGTGGGATAAGTTAATAAGTAATGATATCTCTGAACTGAAAACGCGGCAGGAAAGATTATTAGCAGCATTTGAATAATGTGTAAAATACCACTAAGCTGACACTCATACATCTTTATGGATGGAGAGCGTCAGTTTTTTCATTCTTGTAAATCCCAAGCTTGCATTTCAATTTTCTTTGTCGCAATATGGAGGGTGAGCATATGATGAGTGAGGGGAAGCGGATGGAAAATCAGGAAAATCGAAAACCGATTATTTTCGAACGACAAAAGTTTAGTTTAGCGGATATTCGGGAAATGCATACTTTATATATTGAGGATTACCCCATTGTCTATATCCTCCATCAAAATAAACAGACGAAGATTCGGCCAAAAGCCTATATTGGACAGACCGTTCATGTCCACAACCGGATGCGCGACCACTTGAAAAATAAGCAACGCAAAGATCTAACAGACGCATTGTTTATTGGTCACCAAGCTTTTAATCAATCGGCAACTTTTAATATTGAAACGAATCTTATTAACTATTTTATTGCAGATAATCAATATTCTCTGCAAAACGTTAGCCAAACTGCCAATTTATCTATGCATAATTATTTCCAAAAATCTTTATATGACGATGACATATTTGAAGATATTTGGGAGTCATTACGTCGAGAAGGCTTGGCAAAGGCTTCAACAGATCAACTAAAAAATCGGGACATTTATAAATTATCACCCTTTAAAACCTTATCTGAACCGCAAAGAGCATTAAAAGAGAATATTTTACAATATTGCAAAAAGGTCATGAAAGACATATCCAGCAAAAACACTGTTAAGAAGAAAGTGTATGTTATCCATGGTGAAGCGGGAACAGGTAAGAGTGTGATTTTGTCCTCCTTATTTAACACCTTACAAGAGGAGGCGCGACAAAGTCATTCAGAATTAGCAGGCAGCAAAAATTATTTGTTGGTGAACCATTCGGAAATGTTGAAGACCTATCGACAGATATCAGAGTCACTACCTTATTTAAAAAAGAAAGACTTTGATAAGCCAACACCATTCATCAATAATAAAAAGATTGATGAAGCCGATATTGTCTTAATAGATGAAGGTCATCTTCTACTTACGCAGGCGGATGCTTATAATAATTTCTATGGTCAAAATCAACTGGATGCCATCATGGAAAAGGCTAAGGTTGCCGTGCTTATTTTTGATGAAAAGCAGTATTTAAAGGTGAAGAGCAAGTGGGATAGTGGCGACCTTAAAACCATTCTCAAGAAATATGACGCTGATGAATTTCATTTAACAGACCAGTTTCGTATGAACGCTTCCACAGAGATAATGAACTGGGTAGATCATTTTGTCGAGAAAAAAATCGAACCTTTGCCACCAGCTGATGACCGGTTTGATTTTAGAATCTTTGATGATCCGAATGCCCTTAAAGCCTATATCCATCAACGGAATAAGGACAAGGGACTATCGCGAATTGTGTCCACTTTTGACTTTGCCCATAAGAAAAATGGGGACATCTATTTGGTTGATGAAGATGGCGTCAATTTGCCTTGGAATTCGACCAATAGTAAGGTAACCTGGTCAGAACGACCAGAAACCATCAATGAAGTCGGATCGATTTACACCGTGCAAGGCTTTGATTTAAACTATGTGGGTGTTGTACTAGGGCCATCTATTGATTACGATTTCGAACAAGAATCGTTAGTGATTGACCCAAGTAAATATCAAGATACAGGTGGTTATAGTGGTGCCAACCGATTTTCAACACATCAGGAAGCGATGATAGCAAAGGAGCAGATCATTCTAAACTCCATAAATGTTTTGATGAAACGTGGTATTTATGGGCTAGCTATCTATGCAGTGAATGACAATTTAAAACGAAAATTACGAGAAATTCAAGAGGAGGCAGCCCAAAATGACAAGCAGTATGGAAAAAATTAATCAATTCCGTGACGACCGTAATTGGCGACAATTTCACAATGAAAAAGATTTGGCACTTTCGATTAGTTTAGAGGCAGCAGAATTATTAGAAATTTTTCAATGGAAGACTGCTGAAGAAGGCAGGGAGAATATAGACGCTATTAAAGATGAGCTAGCCGATGTCTTGATTTATGCTCATATGCTAGCAGATAATTTAGACCTAGATATCGATGAAATTATTGAAAGCAAACTGATTAAAAACAACGACAAATACCCAATTGAAAAAAGCCGAAACAGCAATAGTAAATACACTGAATTATAAAAGTAAAGCAAAAGTAAATCGCGACTCACTTAATGACTATTAGGGAGCGCGATTTTTGTTTAATAAAGATTGGCCTAACAAACAATGGTAACCTCTAATCATTTTAGTATGGCAACCCTAAATCAAAAATAAGCGTTTGTCTACGGACTTACGAGATTAGATTTGTAGACTGTATTTTTCACCCTTATATGCCATAGCCATTCTCGTACAAAAGCAGTGATTTATGGTAAAATAACAGAGATTATGATGAATTGGGATGACTGGGTCAGAAGACCTTAGTCCTCACCTAAAAAGAAAAAGCGAGTGAATACATTATGCCTCAAAAAACGAAACAAACACCTATGATGGAACAATACAATGAAATGAAGGCACAGCATCCGGATGCCTTCTTATTCTTTCGCTTAGGTGACTTTTATGAAATGTTTAATGACGATGCCCTAAAGGCGGCACAGATTTTAGAAATTACCTTAACTTCGCGAAATAAAAATGCAGAAGACCCTATCCCTATGTGTGGGATTCCTTACCATTCAGCTAGCGAATATATTAAAACGCTGGTTGGTCAAGGCTACAAAGTGGCGATTGCTGAACAGTTAGAAGACCCGAAATTAACTAAAGGTATGGTGAAACGTGGTGTTGTAAAAGTATTGACACCAGGTACCTATATGAATGACGGTGTGGGGATGATTGAAAACAATTATCTTTCAGCACTTGATTATGTAAATGGCCAATACATTTTGGCTTTTTCTGATGTGGGAACTGGCGAATTGAAAGTAACAACCTTAGATGATTTTTCAGCAGTTCTAACTGAATTTGCCCAGTTGCAATCAAAAGAATTGGTGATTTCAAATGCGGTACCTAAAGATCAAGTGGAGGAATTGCAGCATCTACAGACTTTCACCTTATCGCCATATGAATTGACTGCAGAAGCAGCTGAAACAACTAAAAACAACTACCAGCAAATCCTACAAAATATTTCAAATGACCAAGAATTAAACGGGCTTTTATTACTATTGACTTATGTCAATTCCATGTCGCATCAAGCCATTGACCATTGGCAGGCAGCTAGTCATTATGAAGTGGCGCATTATTTACATATGGACTATTATGCCAAGAGTAATTTGGAGCTAACAGAATCTGTTAGAACAAAGAAACGTCAAGGATCCCTATTAGCATTTCTAAATAAAACAGAGACAGCGATGGGTTTTCGTTTATTAAAAAACTGGCTTGACCGACCTTTGATTTCTTTACCTGCCATTGAGCGTCGTCAATCACAAGTTGAAGACTTGATTGAACACTATTTCCAACGGTTGGAGATCAAGGAATTACTGCACGGTGTATATGATTTAGAACGTTTGGTGGCAAAGGTAGCGATGGGGAATGTAAACCCGAAAGAACTCCTACAATTGAACCAGTCTTTAAGTCGGGTACCAGGTATTATTGAGACTGTGGATCAGATTGCAGCGGATAATGCAGACGCCAGCGTTTGGGCTAGTATCCAAGGGCAAATTACAGCCTTACCGGAATTAACTGCTACTATTTCAGCAGCTATCAAAGAGGACGCACCAGCAACACTGAAAGACGGTAATGTGATTGCAGACGGCTTTAATCCGCAATTAGATGAATACCGTGATGCGATGCGTAATGGTCAACAATGGATTGCCCAATTACAAGCTGACGAGCGGGTCAAAACAGGGATTAAATCGCTGAAAGTTGGTTATAATAAAGTCTTTGGCTATTATATTGAAGTAACAAAGGCCAACCTGCATTTACTTGAAGAAGGTCGCTATGACCGTAAACAGACCTTAACCAATGCTGAACGGTTTATTACACCAGAATTAAAAGAAGTGGAAGCGAAAATTCTTGAAGCGGAAGAGCAATCACAAGTGCTTGAACACCAACTCTTCCAAGCGGTACGTGAAGAGGTTAAAAGTCACCAGGTGACTTTACAAGCTATTGCTAGTACAGTTGCAACAATTGATGTGCTGCAGTCTTTAGCAGAAATTTCCGAAATTCACCAGTATGTGAAACCTCATTTTATGACGGATAAACGTGACTTATACTTGAAAGAATCTAGACATCCGGTTGTTGAGGGGG
This sequence comes from Aerococcaceae bacterium 50-4, assembly GCA_041223225.1. Taxonomy (GTDB): domain Bacteria; phylum Bacillota; class Bacilli; order Lactobacillales; family Aerococcaceae; genus Aerococcus. Next base: position 55,520 of record JBCLPQ010000003.1, on the reverse strand, counting down.
TAATTGGCCAAGATAAATTTGTCCCGAATGATATTGTGATGGACCCAGAGACAAGTATTTTAATGATTACTGGACCTAATATGTCTGGTAAGTCGACTTATATGCGTCAATTAGGACTGATTGTTATTCTAGCTCAGATGGGCTGTTTTGTACCTGCAGAAGAAGCACGGTTACCAATTTTCGACAAAATTTTCACGCGAATAGGCGCAGCGGATGATTTATTAGCGGGTCAGTCTACCTTCATGGTGGAAATGATGGAAGCCAACCAAGCTTTACAACATGCGACCGACAATTCGCTTTTATTATTCGATGAATTAGGACGCGGCACTTCTACCTATGATGGGATTGCTTTAGCACAGGCTATCTTGGTTTATATTCACGATCATTTTGATGCGAAAGTCCTTTTTTCAACCCATTATCATGAGTTAACAGCATTGGATGAAAGCTTACCACGTCTGGCTAATATCCATGTAGGGGCTAGTGAGGAAGACGGGGAATTAGTCTTTTTACACAAAGTCTTTAATGGGGCAACAGACAAGTCGTACGGAATCCATGTCGCAAAATTAGCTGGTATGCCGGATGCTCTATTAAAAAATGCTCAAGAAGTATTGAAAGAATTAGAGGCCAATAACCTCAACGAAGTGAATAAAGATCAACAAATGTCCCTATTTGACCTAGTAGAAGAAGATACAGCAAATGCTTCAACAGCAACACCACAAGCAAAACAAGTAATGGATGCTAGTGGTCAAGCAGTAGTTGACCAATTGAAAGCAGAAGATATTTATAATTTAACCCCTATTCAAGCCTTAAATTTCTTAGCAGAATTAAAAAGCCAGCTATAAAGGATGATGTAAATGGCTATACAAGAGTTACCCATTCAAGTTGCCAACCAGATTGCAGCAGGGGAGGTAGTTGAACGCCCAGCCTCTGTTGTCAAGGAACTTGTGGAAAATGCAATAGATGCCGGTGCCAGTGAAGTGGCAATCCACATCAAAGAAGCCGGGTTAAGGTCTATTCAAGTGATCGATAATGGAAAGGGTATCGCTGCGGACCAAATTGGCCTCGCTTTTAAGCGGCATGCCACCTCGAAAATATACAGTTCAGACGATTTATTTAGAATTCGAACACTCGGTTTTAGAGGGGAGGCCCTACCGTCAATTGCCTCTGTAGCTGAAGTGACGATGAACACGTCGGACGGGGAAAGTGCAACAGAAATTTACTTAAAGGATGGCAAAATCGTTGACCAAAAGTCTTCCGCCTTGCGCCGAGGTACTTCAGTTTTAGTAGAAAACCTTTTTTATAATACACCGGCACGGTTGAAATATTTGAAGAGTCTACAAACGGAATTGGCACATATTACGGATATTATTAACCGGGAAGCTTTAGGCCATCCAGATATCCGATTTAATTATACCCATGACGGGAAAACCTTATTGTCGACTAATGGGAAAGGCCGAGTGAATGAAGTATTAGCAGCAATATACGGCTTTAGACAGGCCAAGGATATGGTGGCGATTGAAAGTGAAAACTTAGATTTCCATATCTCAGGCTATGTATCTTTACCGTCCGTAACAAGAGCGAGCAAATCCTATATGTCACTATTTGTAAATGGCCGTTTTATCAAAAACTATAAATTAAACCAGGCCATTCTCAAAGGCTATGGATCGAAATTAATGGTGGGGCGGTATCCAATTGCGGTCATCTATATTGAACTAGACCCACAATTGATTGACGTGAACGTACACCCAACAAAGCAAGAGGTCCGTATTTCTAAAGAGGATGCCTTATATGACATGATCAAAGCCGGTATTATTGATGCACTAGCACCAGTTCAAAGGATCCCGGATGTCTATGCTGATGGCGATGGTGGTAAGTTAGATAGCCCAATCAATACAGGACAAGCAGGCGGTTATAACGCCACAGGGCAAAATGACTACCGTCCCCTAAGCCAACCAACAACTTACCTTGGTGAGCAGGCTAGCTTTGATTTCAATGGACAGCAGACGGATCAAAATAGTCTATCTCAGCAAAGTGAGGGGAGTCATTTTTCCCAAGCCTATGAAGATATAGAAGCAGATAAACAACCTGTTCAAGTACCCACTTATCTACGAGACGAAGCCCAAGTGGTGGCAGCAGATAATCTTGAAACAGCAATGGAAAATGATGAAATAGATGATGAAGGCCAAATTGCTTATTTGGATACTGAACAGGAAGTGGATTTACCGAAATCGCATAACAAGCCAGTCTGGCAAACTGTTAACCAAGTGCAAACCCTAGACCAGGCGATGGCAGACCGGAATATTTCTTTCCCAGAACTGACCTATGTAGGGCAAATGCAAGGGACTTACTTAGTTGCAGAAAATGAAAGGGGCATGTATTTGGTTGACCAACATGCGGCCCAAGAGCGGATTAAGTATGAATATTACCGAGATACCATTGTTGATTTTGGCACGGCCATGCAAAGTTTATTGCTACCGATTGTTTTTGATTTCTCAACAGCAGAAGCGCAAGAGATAGACCAAATCCGTCCTAAGTTATTGGAAATGGGTATCGAATTGGAACCATTTGGCCCAAATGCCTTTCAATTGCAGCAACATCCCATCTGGATGGGTAAGAAGAATGTACAAAAAATTGTTGAAGACTTGATTGCCCTGGTCCTAGAAGACCCCAAAGCGACAGTTGGCGATTACCGTGAGGCGACGGCCATCATGATGTCTTGTAAACGGTCGATAAAAGCCAATCATTATTTAGATGACATGCAAGCTAAGCAGTTGCTCCATGACCTGGCATATGCTAAAAATCCTTATAACTGTCCACATGGTCGGCCGGTCTTAGTACATTTTTCAAATTATGAAATTGAGCGCATGTTCAAACGTATCCAAGATCCACACGAATCACCGCAATTGTAAGAGCTAATCTAGATTTTCGTGTATCAAAAGATATTGTGCTAGAATATAGGTAATTAGAAAAGAAAGCGATGCCTGTTTTTAGGTGATCTAACGAGAAAGAGGAGTTTCATTATGACAAAAGACTACAATAAAGAAGAACGTTTAAAAGAACTATCTGAATTAGAATATGAAGTAACTCAAAATGCAGGAACTGAACGCCCATTTACTGGCCAGTATGATGACTTCTATGAACAAGGTATTTATGTAGATATTGTGAGTGGTAAGCCATTATTTGTATCTACTGACAAATTTGATGCTGGTTGTGGCTGGCCATCATTCTCAAAACCAATCATGGAAGATGAAATTGAAGAATTAGAAGACAATTCATTTGGTATGCGCCGAGTGGAAGTACGTTCTAAAGATGCAGATAGTCATTTAGGTCACGTGTTTACGGATGGTCCAGCTGAACTAGGTGGTTTACGTTACTGCATCAACTCAGCTTCACTTCGTTTCGTATCTCTAGCAGATATGGACAAAGAAGGCTACGGCGAATTGAAAGAGTTAGTGAAGTAAGACGATGTATGAATTTATGATAGGTCAGGTTGAAAGTGTCTATCCAGATGCTGTCATACTTGAAACGGGCGGGATTGGCTACTATATTTATATGGCCAATCCTTATCGCTTTACAGACAAAATTGGACAAGACCAACCAGTGAAAATTTGGTTGTATCAATCTGTTTCAGAAAATGATATCCGTTTATATGGTTTTAAATCGCAAGAAGAGAAGATTATCTTCCTTCAACTCATCTCTGTTTCTGGTATCGGCCCTAAATCCGCCTTATCCATCCTTTCTCTAGATGATAATGCTGGTTTAGTCGCAGCTATTCAGGCAGAAGACAACACCTTCTTAATGAAATTTCCAGGCGTTGGGAAAAAGACAGCCGGTCAGATTATACTGGACCTCAAAGAAAAGCTGCCGAAAGTCTTAGCTGAGTCACCATCCTCTGATTTGTTCAAGCAAGAAAGCTTGGATATTCAAGGATCAGACCAGGTAAATCTACCATTCATGCATGAATTGGAAGAGGCTATGGCTAGTCTTGGTTATAGTCAAAGAGAAATTAATCGGGTGCTTAAGAATGCTGATTTCAGTGACGTAACAACGACTGCAGAAGCCATCCGAATTGCCTTAAAATTTATTACTAAACGCAAATAAATAAGTAAAAAATATATAGATATGAAAGGAGGAAGATGCCATGGAATTTGATCATCATAGTGACTTTGAAGCGGAAGACCTAGAGGTTGAAATCGTGCATAATGGGCAAATTCACTCGCCTCAAGCGCAAGCAGATGAAGCACAAGACTTGTCTTTACGTCCCAAATTCTTAAGAGAATATATTGGACAAAAAGAGTTAAAAGAAGAATTAGCCATTTATATACAAGCAGCTGAACATCGAGATGAAGCCCTTGACCACGTCCTCCTCTATGGGCCTCCTGGACTAGGTAAAACAACTCTAGCTAATATCATAGCGAATGAAATGGGTGTTAACATTCAAACCACTTCAGGTCCAGCAATCGAAAAAACAGGGGACTTACTGGTGTTACTGAATGAATTATCAGCAGGAGATGTCTTATTTATTGATGAAATTCACCGATTACCACGTGTGGTTGAAGAAATGTTATATTCTGCAATGGAAGACTATCAGGTAGATATTATCGTTGGACAGGATGAAGGCGCACACCCTGTCCACTTCCCGCTCCCTCCATTCACTTTGATTGGGGCGACAACAAGACCTGGTGCCTTGTCTTCCCCGCTGCGTCATCGGTTTGGGATTGTCCAACACTTACGTTACTATACTGTAGAGGAGTTGGCGATGATTGTGGAACGAACAGCTCAATTATTTGAGGTGCCGATTAAAAATCAAGCTGCCCAAGAAATTGGGATGCGGTCACGGGGGACACCGCGTATCGCTAACCGTTTACTGAAACGTGTACGTGATTTTGCCCAAGTTTATCATGAGGATGGTTTAATTGACGATACGATCACGGATAAAGCTTTGGCTATTTTGAAAGTAGACCAGGCAGGATTGGATGAAACGGACCGTAAGATTCTGGATGTGATTATTCGCTATTATGGTGGGGGACCGGTTGGTTTGTCGACCATAGCAGCCAATATTTCAGAAGAAACGACAACAATTGAAGATATGTATGAGCCATTTTTAATTCAAAATGGCTTCTTACAAAGAACACCACGTGGTCGTCTAGCAACACCTAAAGCCTACGACCATTTAGGCATACCCTATTCGGAGGAATTTTAATTGACTTTAACAACAAATGATTTTGACTTTGACTTACCAGAAGAACTGATTGCACAAGTACCAATCCAAGACCGCTTAGCGAGTCGTCTGTTAAAACTTGATGCGCAAACTGGACAATATGAAGATGGGCATTTTCCCGATGTCGCTAGTGAGCTTGAAGCAGGCGATGTTTTGGTACTCAATAATACACGGGTATTACCGGCACGTTTACATGGTATTCGTCCAGATACAGGTGGTCATGTGGAGGTATTATTATTGAATAATACGGAGGGTGACCAGTGGGAAACTTTGGTTAAACCAGCACGCCGTATTCGAGTAGGGACTGAGATTGCCTTTGGTGATGGTCAATTAGTGGCTGTTGTAACGGAAGAACTTGACCATGGTGGTCGTATTGTTGAATTCAAGTATGAGGGGATCTTTTTAGAGGTTTTAGAAGCCCTAGGAGAAATGCCTTTGCCACCTTATATCAAAGAGAAACTAGATAATCCTGACCGGTATCAAACGGTGTATGCCAAGGAAAATGGATCGGCGGCAGCACCAACGGCGGGATTGCATTTTACCCAAGAATTTATGGCTGATTTACAGGCACGAGGTGTTGAAATTGCCTATCTTACTTTACACGTTGGACTTGGTACTTTCCGACCTGTTTCTGTAGATGATATCGATGCCCACAAAATGCATTCGGAATTCTATAGTCTAGACCAAGAAAATGCAGATAAAATCAGTCGCGCTCAAGCAGGTGGACACAAGGTGATTGCGGTCGGCACAACATCTATTCGGACCCTTGAAACAATTGGTACGAAATTTAAAGGACAAGTGCAAGCCGATTCTGGTTGGACAGATATATTTATAGCGCCAGGTTACCAATTTACTGTGGTTGATGGTTTTATCACCAATTTCCACTTACCCAAATCAACATTAATTATGCTTGTTTCAGCCTTTGCAGGACGTGACCATGTCTTAGCGGCTTACCAACATGCCGTAGACGCTAAATATCGATTTTTCTCTTTTGGAGACGCCATGTTCTTACGTGGTCCACAATTTGCTGACCCAGCAATCAGTCCAGAAGATATCCAAGCAGCCAAACAACGGAACAGTCAGTTCTTTACCGATTAAACACATGACTATTGATGATCAGAAGAAATTCAAATGAAGGAGGAGGTGACAGGATGTTTGCACCATTACATGTAAATTCAGCCTATTCTTTATTAACCAGCCCAATGTCTGTTGAAGCTTATGTTGAAGCGGGTAAACAGGCAGGTTATACCCACCTGGGCCTTGCAGATGTGAATGTGATGTCAGGCACCTTAGCTTTCGTCCGTGCCTGTGAGCAAAATGACATCACCCCTCTAATTGGGTTAACTGTCCAATTCAATATAGACAATGTGAAAGAAGAATTAGTTGTTTATGCAAAAAACTACGAAGGCTATCAGCATCTGATGGCCCTTTCGTCGTCTCTAAAACTACAAGAAGATCCTAACAGACGGGCAATTTTTCAAGAAATCACTCTGCATGCGGATGATTATATCGTGATATTTTCGGCCTTACACGGCCCGCATATGCGGTACTTAAAACAAGGGGACAGTCAAGCAGACTACGCACAGTTAGAACAGGAATTAACTTGGTGGCGCCGTCATTTTACAGATGACCAACTATTTATAGGACTTTCAGCCTTGGAGAATGAACAATTCCATGCCAATGCCATTATGCAAATTAGTGACCAGTCAGGCATTCCCTTAATTGCCCTGCCGCATATCCAATATCTTAACCCAGATGATTTCTTTACCCAGCAAGTCTTGGAGGCTATCGACCACAACAAAGCGATGCCAAATATTGATGAACTCAAGCAAGTGAAGGGGGCGCACAGCCTTAGAAGCCCAGAGGCCTGGGCAAGCATGTACCAGCAACCTGTTTATCAAGGAGCACTAGACCGGTTAGCCAATATAGTAGAAAGCATTCATATTCATTTTCCAACAGTGGAAACCTTATTGCCTAACTATCCTTTGCCAGATGATTATAACGACGCACAAGAATACCTCAAAGATTTGGCCGAGGCAGGTCTTTCGAAACGGGTAGCTGAAATCACACCGGCTTATTACGACCGCTTAACATATGAACTATCGGTTATTCATAACATGGGCTTTGATGATTATTTCCTAATTGTATGGGATGTCATGAATTATGCACACCAACACCGTATTCAAACTGGTCCAGGACGTGGGTCAGCAGCAGGTGCTTTAGTAGCTTATGTTTTAGAAATTACAGATGTCGATCCGATTGAAAATGACCTACTATTTGAACGGTTCTTGAATCCAGACCGACAAAACATGCCAGATATTGATTTAGATTTCCCAGATAATAAACGTCAAGAAATCTTAGACTATGTCTACCGGAAGTACGGAGAAAATCATGTCGCGCAAATTGCTACTTTTGGTACCTTTGGAGCTCGTCAGGCGCTAAGAAATGTTGGCTCTGTTTTCGGAAAAGCGCAAGTGACCCTGTCAGAATGGGCCAATACTGTGGGGAACAACCCTAATATACCAGCAGAAACTTTATCAGCTGTCCATGAACAATCCGCTAAACTACGTGAATTGATTGCGCATGAGGACCATGGCCAATTATGGTTTGATACCGCAAAAAAAATAGAAGGGTTACCTCGCCATGTATCCACGCATGCGGCAGGTGTGGTGATCGCAGACCAACCATTAACACTGCATACACCATTACAAAAATCATCCACTCACATTCCCAATACCCAATATACAATGGGAGACGTGGAAGCGGTGGGCTTATTGAAGGTCGACTTTCTAAGCTTATCTAACTTGACCATATTACATGATGGTCTATCTGCAGTAAGTAAACTAATCAGCCGAGCAGTCAAAGCTTCAGACATACCCTTAGATGATCAGAAGACTTACGACATTTTTCGTCGTGCAGACACAAATGGGGTATTCCAGTTTGAATCGGATGGTATCAAGAATGTCTTGAAGCAAGTAGCACCAACGACGATTGAAGATGTTGTGGCAGTCAATGCCTTATACCGACCAGGCCCAGTTCAACAGATCCCCCATTTTGTGGCGAGAAAGCATGGTCGTGAACCTATTACTTATCCACACCCTGACTTAGCGCCAATTTTAGCCCCTACCTATGGGGTTATGGTCTACCAGGAGCAAGTTATGCAGGTTACCCAAAAAATCGCAGGCTTTAGCTTGGGGGAAGCGGATATCCTACGTCGCGCAATAGGTAAAAAGAAACATGAGACCATTGAAAAGGTCCGCAAGCAGTTTATTGCTGGCGCAATCGCCGAGGGCTACCAGGAAAGTGTGGCCGTGCAAATTTATGACTATATTGAAGCTTTTGCTAATTATGGTTTTAATAAATCACATTCATTTGCCTACTCTTACCTGGCTTATCAATTGGCTTGGATTAAAGCCAACTATCCTGTGGCTTTTTACTACGGTAATTTAAAGCATTCACGGATTTATGACAAGAAGGGTAAAAATCTTGTGTTAGAAGCCAAAAACCATGGGGTTCAAGTCATCAATCCAGATATTAATCGATCATTTTATGGTTTATCGGTTGTAGATGCTAACCATTTACAACTAGGCTTGGGCGATATTCGTGGCATTCCCAAACGGGCAGTTGAAGAAATTGTCCACGCCCGGGAAGCGGAAGGCCCATTTCAAGACTTCACAGATTTTATCCATAGATTAGGTAAACTGGCCTTGAAAGAAGATATTCTAGTTAAGTTAGCCCAAGCTGGTGCCTTAGATAGCTTTGGTTATAACCGACGTACCTTGCAATTAGAAGCTATTCCAAAGATGATCACCCATGAACAATTATTCAAAACAGATAATCAACATCAAACATCCCTATTAGGGGACGATGATTTATCTGCAATGTTTGCACCAAAGATCGTGCGCATTGATGAATTTGATCAACATGAGTTGATTGAAAACGAAATTGAGACGCTAGGTCAAGCCTTATCGATTAACTTATTTGAGGATTATGAACACTATTATCAAACAGGTATTATCCACTATATTGATCGATTAAAAGAGAACGAAAAGGCCTTTTTCCTAGGGGAAGTGACGGCAGTTAAACGCATCACGACCAAAAAGAATCAACCGATGGCTTTTGTAACCTTAGAAGACCAGACGGGTCAGATTTCTGTGACGGCTTTTCCTGAAGCTTATATCGCTTTTGCCAAACATTTAAATCAAGGGAATGCCCTTTTGATATTTGGTAAAACACAAAAACGCAATGATGAATTGCAGGTGATCTTGACTAAGGCATGGATGCTCGATGATTCGACCCAGCAGTATTTGAATCAATTGAATCAAAAACATGGGGGCACGCATCAGCAACCAACCCAATTAAGCCAAGACAATAATGACCAATCAACGGATTCGGTAAGTCAGCCAGCACAACCACAGGCCTGCTGGATTCGCGTTGAAGATAAGGCCACAGCTAGTGATTTGAAAAAGGGCTTGCTGGCAGTTGTCGCAAAATATCCGGGGCAAACGCGGCTCCATTTTACCCTAGTAGCGGACCAAGAAAACTACTGGTTGCATGAAAAATATGCGATAGCGGTAACGACAGAATCCATTCAGGAATTAATGGCTATTTATGGCAATGAAAATGTTGTCGTCAAATAGTAAAAAAACCTTGTATAAGCCTACACAAAATGAGAAAACGTAAGACATTAGCTATGAAAAATGGTAGAATAGCACTGTAAATAAATTAATTGAGGTGGAAAAATGGGAAAACGTATAGGAGTTTTAACTAGTGGTGGAGACGCCCCTGGTATGAACGCAGCTATTAGAGCAGTTGTCCGTAAGGCAATTCATGATGGAGATGAAGTATTTGGCATTCGCTACGGTTACCGTGGCTTGGCTGAGGGCGATATTTTCCAAATGGCTGAACGCGATGTAAGTGATCTGACTGCTCGTGGAGGCACTATGTTATATACTGCACGCTATCCTGAATTTAAGGATGAAGAGGGCCGTAAACCAGCAATCGAACAATTAAAAAAACATGGTATTGATTCCTTGGTAGTAATCGGTGGGGACGGTTCTTATCGAGGCGCAGCATCACTAGCGGCAGAAGGTATTCAAACTGTCGGCATTCCAGGAACGATCGATAACGATATTCCCGGTACCGAATATACTATCGGTTTCGATACCGCATGTAATACTGCCTTAGAAGCTATTGATAAAATTCGTGACACGGCAACTAGTCATCTTCGTACATTTGTTATTGAAGTGATGGGTCGTAATGCAGGTGATATTGCCGTTTGGACCGGTATTGGTTCAGGTGCGGAACAAATCATTATCCCAGAAGCAGAGTTCAATATGGATGAAATTGTTGCCAACATCGAGGACGGACGTCGTCGTGGTAAGAAACATTCAATTATTATTCTTGCTGAAGGTGTGATGGAAGGTCATGAATTTGCTGATAAACTTTACGAATATGATGACTATCATGCGCGTGTTACTGTATTAGGTCACGTTCAACGTGGTGGATCACCAACAGCTCGTGACCGTGTATTAGCAGCACAATTTGGCTTCAAAGCTGTGGAATTATTACATGAAGGTGCCAGCGGTGTTTGTGTGGGTATTAGTGGTGAAACGATTATCGCAACTGATATTAACCAAGCATTGCAATCGAAAGGTCATGCACATACGTCTCAAGTAGACCTATACAATATCAACTCAGAAATTTCATTTTAATTTTTTCTAAGAAAGGATGCATTAATCATTATGGAAAAAAATACCAAGATTGTATGTACCATTGGACCCGCATCGGAGTCTGTAGATACTTTAGTTCAACTTATCGAAGCAGGAATGAACGTTGCTCGTTTAAACTTCTCACACGGAGACCATGACGAACATATGGCACGTATCAACAACATTCGCGAAGCTTCAGAAAAAACTGGCCGTCGAGTAGCTATCTTATTAGATACTAAAGGTCCTGAAATTCGTACGAACAACATGAAAGACCATAAACCAGTAACATTAGTTAAAGGTTCTGAAGTACGTGTATCTATGAACGAAGTTGAGGGTGACGAAACTAAATTCTCAATCACATACACTGACTTGATTAATGATGTTGAAAAAGGATCTCATATCTTAGTTGATGATGGTTTAGTAGACCTATTAGTAACTGATATTGATACCGAAAACAACGAAATCGTTACTGAAGTACAAAACACTGGTGTCATCAAAGATAAAAAAGGTGTTAACGTACCAGGTGTTTCTGTTCAATTACCAGGTATTACTGAAAAAGATGAAAATGATATCCGTTTCGGTTTAGAAAATGATATTGACTATATTGCAGCGTCATTTGTACGTAAACCAAGTGATGTATTAGAAATTCGCGAAATTTTAGACGAAACTGGTAACGAATCTGTTCAAATCATTCCTAAAATTGAAAACCAAGAAGGTGTAGATAACTTAGACGATATCTTATCTGTATCTGATGGTTTAATGGTTGCCCGTGGTGACTTAGGTGTGGAAATTCCTGCAGAGCAAGTACCAGTTGTACAAAAAGATATGATCCGTAAATGTAACTTAGCTGGTAAACCAGTTATTACAGCTACACAAATGTTAGACTCTATGCAATCTAACCCACGTCCTACACGTGCAGAAGCATCTGACGTTGCCAATGCAATCTTAGATGGTACTGACGCAATCATGTTATCAGGTGAAACTGCAGCAGGTGACTACCCAGTTGAAGCAGTTCAAACGATGAACCGTATTGCCTTAGTAACAGAAGGACGTAAAGAAGCTAAAACTGACATTGGTTCATTGAAACCATCTACAGAAGGCGACATGGCAGAAGCAATTAGCCAATCAGTTGCATATACAGCACGCAACTTACGCGTTTCAACAATCGTTGCAGCTACTGAATCTGGTCATACAGCGAAAATGATTTCTAAATACCGTCCAAGCTCAAAAATTATTGCCTTAACTTTCTCTGAAAGCCAAGCACGTAAATTAGTTTTAGCATGGGGTGTAGAACCATTCGTTGTTGAAAAACCAGCTTCAACTGATGAAATGATGACTTTAGCAGGTACTGTAGCTAAAGAATCTGGATACGCACATGACGGTGATACAATTATCATCTCAGCAGGTGTTCCAGTTGGTGAAAAAGGTACAACTAACTTGATGAAAATCCAAGTTATTGGTGAAAAATTAGTATCAGGTTCTGGTATCGGTGAAAAATCTGTTGTTGGTCATGCAGTAGTTGCAGACAACGCAGCAGATGCAGTAGCAAACGTAAAACCAAACTCTGTATTAGTAGTTAAATCAACTGACAATGACTACAACGAAGCAATTCAAAATGCTGCAGCAGTAGTTGTTGAAAAAGGTGGATTAACTAGTCACGCAGCTGTCCTAGGTGTTGAAAATGGTATTCCAGTTGTTGTAGGTGCTGAAAATGCAACTGCTGCAATTGAAAATGGCCAATTAGTAACAGTAGACGCACGTCGTGGTATCGTTTATAACGGCGCAACTACTACTATCTAATTTTGTTGAACCTGAGTCACTAAAATCTATTATTCGGACATTTAAGAAGTGTTGGTTGAGCTTTCTTAGCTCGATCAGCACTTTTCTTTTTTCAAAGATGATAAGCTATAATGAAAAATCGAGAGAAAATTCATTATTTTCTAATTATTTGTGCAAATACAATTGCTCCTATTAGAAATAAAGGCTAAAATGAATAAGAGAATTTGAAAATTAGGAGGAAACAGTACATGCTACGTTTCATTACAGCTGGCGAATCACATGGTCCTTTAGAAACTGCGATCATTGAAGGCGTTCCAGCAAACTTACCAATCGATATAGACAAAATCAACGAGAACCTTGCTCGCCGCCAAATGGGTTATGGTGCAGGAAATCGTATGAAAATTGAAAAAGACCAAGTGCGTATCACTTCGGGTGTTCGCCATGGTTTAACTTTAGGTTCACCAATTACTTTGATTGTTGAAAATAGAGACTTTAAAAAGTGGACTGAAATTATGAGTGCTGAAGATGTGGAGGACGGTATTAAAAAACGCCGTACTGTTCATCATCCACGTCCTGGTCATGCTGACTTAGTTGGTGGTATTAAATATGGTTTTAAAGACTTACGAAATGTGCTAGAACGTTCGTCAGCCCGTGAAACAACTATGCGTGTAGCAGTTGGTTCGATTGCACAACAAATTTTAGATGGCTTAGGAATAGAAATTATTGCCTACGTTAAAGCTTTAGGTGGCGTAGAAGGTAAGGTAGATGCTACAAGCCTTTCTTACGATGAAATCCGTCAAACGACAGATGAATCAGAATTAAAAATGATTGATCATTCTATTGATGAAGAAATCAAGGCTAAGATTGACCAAGCGAAAAAAGATGGGACTACCCTAGGTGGTGTAATCGAAGTTATCGCGAAAAATGTACCAGCTGGATTAGGTTCATACACACACTGGGATAAAAAATTAGATGCTAAATTAGTAGGAGCCATGGTATCGATTAATGCCTTTAAAGCGGCTGAAATTGGTGATGGTGTTGAAGTAGCTAGTCGTTTTGGTAGTGAATTAATGGATGAAATTGCTTACGATGAAAACCAAGGATTCTACCGTCTAACTAACCATATGGGTGGTTTTGAAGGTGGTATGACGACGGGGATGCCAATTATTGTCCGCGGATATAAAAAACCAATTCCAACTCAATACCACCCGTTACAATCAGTAGATATATACAGCAAAGAGCCATACAAGGCTTCTATTGAACGGTCAGATATTACAGCAGTGCCTCGTGCAGCCATTATTGGTGAGACGGTGATTGCGACTGAACTTGCACAAGCAATCTTAGAAAAATTCCCACACGACGATTACAACGAACTAGTAAAAGCAGTAGCAAATTACCGTGAATACGCTAAAAACCCTGACATTTGGCAAAATGAAGGAGAGTAAAAGGTTCATGAAAGAATTGATGATTGATGCAAATGCATTAGAAGGGACGATGACGATTCCTGGTGACAAGTCTATTTCTCACCGAGCAATCATGTTCGCTTCCATTGCAAAAGGGATCACAAAAATTAATGGATTTTTATATGCAGAAGACTGCATTTCAACCATGAATATTTTCCGTGACCTAGGTGTTCAAATTGATGAAGAAGCTGATGGTTCTGTCATTGTCCACGGTAAAGGAATTGAAGGGTTAACTGCACCTGAGAAAGAGCTAGATGCTGGTAATTCTGGAACCACCATGCGTTTGTTAGCTGGGCTTTTTTCAGGTTTTCCCTTTAAAATCAAAATGATTGGAGACGAGTCGCTTTCTAATCGCCCAATGAACCGTGTCATGCTACCATTACGCCAAATGGGGGCATCAATTTCTGGTTTTGAAGGCAGTGAATTTGCACCATTATATATTCAACCAGTGGACCATTTAAATGCGATTGAATATGATATGCCAGTGGCTTCTGCTCAAGTGAAGTCATCTATCTTATTGGCAGGTTTAACTGCGAAAGGCACAACCATTATTCATGAAAAAGAACGGTCGCGTGACCATACTGAAAATATGTTAAAAAACTTTGGCGTGAATGTACGCGTTGAGGATAAAGATATTTATTTAGAAGGTGGTCAAAGCTTAACTGCAACAGATATTACCGTACCCGCAGATATTTCTTCTGCAGCCTTCTTTATTGTAGCAGCGCTTTTAGTTAAGGGTTCTAAGTTAAATATGCCGAATGTTGGCTTAAATCCAACACGCGCAGGCATTATTGAAGTATTGCAGGCAATGGGTGCAAATATTGATATCGTCATGCATGAAGGTGGCTTAAGTGGCGACTTAACAGTCCATGCAAGTGACTTAAAAGCAACAGAATTCGGTGGCGAAATTATTCCAACATTAATTGATGAAATTCCTATTATTGCTTTGGCAGCAACGCAAGCTGAAGGGACAACGATTATTCGAAACGCCGAAGAATTGAAAGTAAAAGAAACTGACCGTATTCAAGTTACGGCCCAAGAATTAAATAAAATGGGTGCCAACATTGAAGAAACTGAGGATGGTATGATTGTTACCGGTCCAACGCCGTTACATGCAGCAGATGTTGATAGTTACGGCGACCACCGTATTGGTATGATGCTACAAGTTGCTGCATTACTAGTGAAAGAAGGATCTGTAAAATTAGACCGTTCTGAAGCAGTGAATATTTCATTCCCAAGTTTCTTCGATGACTTAGCTGCACTAAGCGAATAAGTCACCTAATTAGAAATGGAAGGTTGATCAGAGGATGCCAATCATATTAACAGGGTTTATGGGTGTCGGAAAGACAACAGTTGGGCGTATTTTAGCGAATAAGTTAGGTGTGCCATTTGTAGACATGGACATGTATATAGAAGCCCATCAGGGACAGACCATTGCTGAAATCTTTGCGCAAGTAGGAGAATCAGGTTTTAGACGATTAGAGTTACAAGCTCTTATAGAATTAATTGAGCCAGAAGAGAATGCCAGTATTGTCATTTCAACTGGTGGAGGCATTGTTGAAACAGCGGAATGCCGACACTTGCTTGCCCAGCAAGACAAGGTTTTCTATTTACAGGATACTTTTGATACCTCATGGCAACGTATCAACCGGGGGAACCGATCGCAAAATGCACGGCCGTTAGTAAATGCCAACAGCCAAAGTCAGATGGCTGACAAGTTTAAACGCAGGATGCCATTGTATGAGGAAGCTGCAACTTACCGGCTGGATGTTCGTCATAGCGATGCCCATGAAACAGCAGAAGTGATTAGAAAAATGAGTTATCCAGACTTAAACTAAATATAGTATGGAAGAAGGAGGTGCCAACTTAATAGTGCATCTCCTTTTTTCATGCAAAAATCGTAAAATTTGTGCAAAGGAATTTGTATACTTGAATAATTGTCGTTTACCTTTGAAGCAGAATCGAGTATAATCAATTGTTTGAAGCGTGAAGCTGCGGCCAAGTAAATAGTAAATATGATACAATGACATTAACATAAGCAACCATCAGTTTAAGGAGAAATAATATGAATACACAATTAGGCACTGTTACGACAGCGTTGGTAACAGACCAAAACGATAAATTTTATTCAGTACAAAAAGAAGGGATCACCTACCAACTTGAAAAAAGTGAAGGTAGTTACCAACTAGGTGATGCGGTTCAAGGCTTTATTTATGAAAATATGAAGCACACAAAAATGATGACAACGCAACTACCTGAAGTTCGTCAAGGGCGTTACGGCTGGTCAACAGTGACAGCTGTCCGTAAAGATTTGGGTGTTTTCGTGGATATCGGTTTAGCGGACAAAGAAATTGTCGTTTCTTTAGATGATCTGCCAAGTGAAAAACATTTATGGCCGAAAAAGGGCGATCGTTTATTTATTCGCTTAGAAGTAGATAAAAAAGACCGTATTTGGGGTAAATTAGCGGAAGATCAAGTTTTCCAACAGATTACCAATAAATTATCACCGCAATCAAAATCTTGGACCAACCAAGAAGTGAAAGGGACTGTTTACCGGGCTAAATTGGTAGGGACTTATGTCATTACAGACGATTATTTCCTAGCTTTTATTCATGAAAGCGAACGAATGGAAGAACCACATTTAGGTCAAGAAGTTCAAGGACGTGTGATTGGCATTGGCCAAAATGGTAACTTGAATATTTCCTTAAAACCTTTAGCCCATACGGTAATTTCTGAGGATGCTCAAATGATTTTGGCCTTATTACAACGCCAGCCAAATCATTTCTTGCCATATCATGATAAATCAAACCCAGATGACATTCGTGATTACTTTGGTATTTCAAAGGCACAGTTTAAACGCGCAGTGGGTAACTTATTAAAGAATCGTCAAATTGAGCAAGTTGAAGGCGGCATCCGTCTTAAATAAACTCGCATAATATTTTCATCCACATAGATTGGTTTAAAGTATTAGTGGAGATAGGCAAAGACTAAGCGGGATTTCCGCCGAATGTATATGTTTTCGTTGAGTGAAGAAAGGGTAAGCATGAAGCTAACTGAAGTGATAGAAGATTTTTTAAATACGATGCGGGTAGAAGAAGGATTGGCTGAAAATTCAATTATCTCCTACAAGCAAGAATTGAACCGAATGATGGTTTACTTGAATCGACAAGGCATAACAAAGGTTCAAGAGATTAGTCAAGACACAGTGTTAAACCACTTAAAGTGGATGGATGAAGACCAATTAGCGACTTCAACCCGGTCACATTATGTGTCTACCCTGCGTCACTTCTTTCGCTATTTAAAGTTAGATGGTGTGATTGAAAGTAACCCTATGGAAAAAATATCCTTACCTAAAAAAACACAGCATTTGCCGGCGGTTTTAACTTTAGAAGAAGTCGACCGTATTTTAGCAACCCCTGATATTTCTAAGCCTCTTGGATTACGAGATAGAACCTTGTTAGAAACCCTTTATTCAACGGGCATGCGTGTATCTGAAATTATCCATATTAAACTAGAAGATATTCACTTAGATATGGGATTTATTCAAACAATTGGTAAAGGGAATAAAGAACGGTTAGTCCCTATCGGAGAAATAGCGGAAGATTGGATCAACCGTTATCTAACGGAAGGGCGGCCAAAACTAGTCAAGGATGAAGATGAAAGTGCAGGTTATTTGTTTGTAAATAACCGCGGCAAACCTTTATCAAGACAGGGTGTATGGAAAAATTTAAAGAAAATGGTGATAATGGCCAATATCACTAAAGATATTAGTCCGCATACCCTGCGGCATTCATTCGCCACTCACCTACTTGAAAATGGGGCGGACTTAAGAGTCGTTCAGGAATTACTAGGTCATTCAGATATTTCAACGACACAAATATATACCCATATTCATGCGCAACATATGAAAGAAATCTATAATCAAAACCACCCGCGAGCATAAAAAGTACAAGAGATGTTTGTAAAACAATAAACTGATTAAAAAGGCAGGTCATACCAGCCTTTTTTTGCATGTTTTCAGAAAATGGGCTGATACTTGTAGATTTGATGTTTCTAGCTTAGAACATTTATTTTATAATAAGTACAATGGGATAGGTAGAAAAAAGTTAGTAGATGAGTGCCTTTTGTGACCTAAGTTATGAATGGTCGCTTAGGCCTCGTTACTAGCAGCCAATTCCTAAAAAGCAGGAGGAGGAAGCAAGCATGTTACAAGTAGAACATCTAAGAAAAACCTTCGGCAAAGTTGTCGCAGTAGATGATGTGTCCTTTGAAATTCAACCGGGCACCATCTTGGGTATCGTGGGCCAAAATGGTTCAGGAAAAACCACGATTTTTCGTATGATTTTAAATTTCCTAACACCGGAAAATGGGGGCCAAGTAAAATGGGACGGCCAACCCTTACATATGAAGAAAGTTTACGATACGGTGGGTTATTTACCTGAAGAACGTGGACTCTATGAGACCATGACCATTGAAAAACAAATCACATACTTTGCTCGTTTAAGAGGTATGAAAAAGAAAGAAATCGATGCCAAAATTGATGAGTGGCTAGAAAATTTCAATGTGAAGGGTGACCGTAAAGACAAGATTAAGACCCTGTCTAAAGGGAACCAACAGAAAGTGCAATTAATTGCGACTTTAATCCATGAACCAAAATTGGTTATTTTAGACGAGCCATTTTCTGGTTTAGACCCAGTTAATGCAGGATTTCTAATGGAAGGTATTTTGCGATTGCGGGATAAAGGCGCTTGTATTATTTTCTCCAGTCATAATATGTCTAACGTACAAGATATTTGTGATTCAGTAATTATGATACATAATGGTGAACAAAAGCTTTATGGACCAATCAACGAAGTACGGAATGCTTACGGCAAAACGAGACTATTCATCCAAGCTGAAGGCTGGGATCAAGCGGCCTTATCTAGTCTTGAAGGCGTGGAATCTGTTAGTCAATTGACAACTGGGGAATTCAAATTAATCCTACAAGATGAAGATCAAGGGCCAAAATTATTTGATGAGATCTCTAAAGGTGAATATATTCAATCCTTTAGCCAACAACCGCCAACTTTAGATGAAATCTTTAAAATGGAAGCAGGTGGACGTCATGAGAAATAGTCGTTTAGGTATTATTATTGAAGAAGTCTACAAGAAAAATGTGTTCTCTTGGTCATTTGTCATGTTGCTACTAAGTCCAATCTTAATGGTTGCAGTAGTGGCCATTATTTCAGCTGTTATTGGGATGGCTACTGCTTCTGATTCAATTGGATCAGTCTCAGTGGTTGGCGCATCTGAACAAACAGCAAGTGCTATAGAAGCTCAAGACCAGGGGCAAAATATATTAGTATTTGATCAAGATCTAGACCAGGCTGAAGAGGCGTTAAAAAATGAAGAAATCGATGGCTATCTAGTGATCGAAGAAAGTGATCCAGAAGACATTCATGCCCAATTCTATCGGACCAATACTGGAAAGAATATTTCAACAAATGGTTTCCAAAGTGTCTTAGAATCTATACAGTTATCTAACAGATCCGAGGCCTTAGGTTTGTCAGAAGAAGAATCTAATCATTTGCTTGATTCAAATGTAGCTATTGAGAACCAAACAATTAATTTAGATTCAGGTACAACTGAAAGCAGTCAAGATATAGAATCTATGCTTCGTACTGGCGTTGCTTATGCTGTATCCTTTATTGTATTCATGTTTGTGATGAATTACATCTCAATCATTTCGCAGGAAATTGCTGTAGAGAAAGGGTCTAGAATCATGGAAATTGTCCTTTCATCTATTTCATCAACCACGCACTTTATGGGTAAGATGTTAGGGATTTTCCTTGTATTACTCACTCAGGTGGCGTTTTATGCGATCTTGCTAGCTATCCTAGTGGTTACGATCATGAATACACCCTTACCAGCAGAATTACAAACATTCCTAGGTGATGAAACAATCCCAGAACTCATAAGTGCCACATCCTCAATTCTGATTTGGTCGGGGGTACTAGCATTTCTGGGTATCATTACTTACTCAGTACTAGGTGCTTTCTTAGGTTCATTAGTTTCAAACGTGCAAGATGTGAATAAAATGATTACACCAATTATCTTATTGAGTTTAGTTGGTTTCTATATAGGTATGTTTGGATTAGGTTTTTCAAACAATATCCTAGTAAGAGTCGCCTCACAAGTGCCATTTTTCACACCGTTTGTTATGCCGTTTAGGATAGCTGCTGAAACAGTTTCGACAACAGAATTAGTATTGTCGGTGATTTTTTCGCTTCTATTCTCTATATTGTGTCTATGGGTATCTGCTAATTTCTACAAATCAAATGTGCTAACTTACTCAGATAAGGGTATATTTGGTACCTTGAAGCAATCTTATACCTTAAGACAAAGTGAGAAAAAAGTCTAATAGATACATGAAAGTCAGGACTGAAAGGTCCTGACTTTTTCATAAAAAAATTGCCTTGATTACTGATGTATGCTAATGTACTGTTACACATACTTTGTTATTATACAAAAGTAAAAGGAGGGCAAAGATGTTAGTGCCTTATATAGGAAGATACGAGAAAATCGTAATGGGCCTATTATCCTACATCCCTGAGTTTAAAGAGTTTTCTGAACTTAAAGAAGAAATGGATAAAATTAATCAGCATGAACGTAAAATCTATTTATGGAAAGAAGCTGATTCTGATAATATCATCGGATTAGTTGGCTTTGACCAACATGATGATTCGGATACTTTAGTGGTGCGTTATCTATCAATTAATCCTTCTTTTAGAGATGAAGGACGTACATACGATTTACTCACAGCACTAAAGAAAGAATATCCGGTGTACACCCTAACTGGGGTAATTTCTCTTTCAACGATTCTGTCAAAATGGACAAAACGTCGTCAAGAGGAATTGGATAATGACCAAGAAAACACGTCCCAAGTCTAGGAGATTAGTGTCAGTATGAACGAACAAACAAGTGAATTAACATTGGATCTAGCGGCCTTTGAGGGGCCGCTTGATTTACTATTACACTTAATTAAAGATTTAAAAGTGGATATTTTTGATATACCCATTAACTTAGTAACCGACCAGTATTTAGCCTATATTCATACATACGAGGCTTTATCTTTGGATATCGCATCAGAATACTTGGTGATGGCCGCAACATTGTTGGAAATCAAAACCCAAATGATGCTACCTAAAACACCAAAAGAAGTGGTTGAAGAAGAGGAAGACCCTAGAGATTCATTAGTAGAGCAATTACTAGCCTTTCAGCAATACCAAGAAATTTCACATATATTAGCCGACAAGCAAGCTGAACGGTCTTTAGAGTATACAAAACAACCATCTGACTTATCCCTTTACCAAGATAAAATCCCAATGACTGGACGTCAACTGACGCCGGATGACTTATACAGAGCCATTCAAAAAATGGCCTTTCGTTTGAAAAATCAACAACCAATCCAAACCACGATTGCAAGCGAAGCTTATTCAGTAGGCGCTGCGATGGCGGATATTCGCCAAGCATTTCTTTCAGCTGATCGTGATGTGTTGATGTTTCAAGAAGCCATTTCTATTGGAAAAATACAATCGCGTAGTCAAATTGTGAGTATGTTTCTAGCGATTTTGGAATTAGTGAAGTCAAATGAGTTATACTTATATCAGGAAAATTTGAAAGCTGATATTCAATTGATTAGACGGGAGGAAAGTGAATGAATGCAGTCGCTGCAATAGAAAGTTTACTTTTCGTAGCTGGTGAAGATGGCATTGCGGTTGATGAACTAGCCAACTTATTGGAGATAAGACAGGAATGGGCTTTGTATTATGTGATGGTATTGAGAAACCGTCTGCAACAAGATCCCCAATCCGGATTGAGAATTACGGTCATCAATGAACGTGTTCAATTAGTGACAAAATCGGCCTATGGTGAAGTGGTGAAGAATTATGCAGTATCACCTTTTGCCACAAAACTGTCACAAGCGGCGCTGGAAACGTTGGCGATTATTGCTTACCAACAACCAGTGACCCGTATGACCATTGATGATATTCGTGGCGTCCAGTCTTCAAATATGATTCATAAATTACTTGAACGCGATTTGATTATGGAGACCGGCCGTCAAGACTCACCAGGGCGTCCAATTATTTATGGGGTAACGACCTATTTTTACCAATATTTTGGATTGGAGTCGCTGGATGATTTACCGGATATCCATAACCTGGTATTAGATGGTTCAGTAGATGAGGAAACCCTTTTTAAAATTGATGAAAACGGGGAACCTATGCAAAAGGAGTTTAATCCAACTACAGATGAAGACACAAGGGAATAGAGCACTTATAGGAGTTATTTAAAAATGGAAAGATTACAAAAGGTGATGGCACACGCTGGTGTTGCCTCAAGACGCGAGTCGGAAAAATTAATCACAGCAGGTCGCGTAAAAGTAAACGGACAAGTAGTGAAAGAACTAGGGTATAAAGTGAGTCAGGCAGACCGTATCGAAGTGGATGAAGTACCAATCTACAAAGAAGAACCTGTTTATTTTGTCTTTTACAAGCCAACAGGCGTAATTTCAGCCGTGAAAGATGACAAGGGGCGTAAGGTTGTAACTGACTTTTTCCCAGGAATTGAACAACGAATTTATCCAGTAGGACGCTTAGACTATAATACGTCAGGCTTATTATTGTTAACGAATGATGGCGAATTTGCCAATACATTGATGCATCCACGTTATGAAATCAATAAGGTATATGTAGCTAAAGTTGAGGGCATCATCACAGGTGAGGAACGAAAACGTCTGGAACGTGGTGTTGAAATCGATGGGGCTAAAACAGCACCAGCACAAGCTAAGATTCTATCAGTTGATAAGGATAAAAAGACAACTATTATCGAATTGATTATACATGAAGGCCGCAATCGTCAAGTACGTAAAATGCTGGAAGCGGTTGGTCACCCGGTAGCGAAATTAAAACGCGAGCGTTACGGTTTCTTAGACTTAAAAGGCATGAACCCAGGGGACAGCAGAATCCTACTAAAACATGAAATCGAAGAATTATTGGCCAATGCCAAGAAAAAATAAGCATCTTACTTGAAATAAGTAAGATACTTGCTATAATAAGAATTGTAATTAAATAAATTTTAAGCAATCTTCAGGGCAGGGTGAAATTCCCGATCGGCGGTAAAGTCCGCGACTCCCATTTGGGACTGATCTAGTGAAATTCTAGAACCGACTGTAAAGTCAGGATGGAAGAAGATGGGCGAACTATGTCTGTTTGTCTATACTCTTTTTACCTTGAAGGTGGAAAGAGTTTTTTTTGTTTCTACCTTCGAGTGCCAACCCCATGAAGTAGAAAAGGAGAGAAATTCACATGGGAAAAAATCACACTAAAGAACTTGTATTGGTCGCAATCGTTGGGGCACTATCATTTATATTGATGTTTATTGGTTTTCCAATTATCCCCGCATTACCTTATCTTAAGGTAGACTTTTCACTAGTACCTTTATTATTGGTCGCTTTTATTTCTGGGCCTAAGAAAGCCGTCGCAGCTAGCTTTATCGCTAATGGGTTACATTATATATATACCGGTGGTGAGATGGGGATTCCAATTGGAGACGCTACAGCTTTCATAGCAACTATTGCTTACATTTTCCCCATTTACTATTTATTAAAAGATCAAATGGCGACCATGTATGCAGCGAACAAAACAACTACGGAAATGAATTTTGGTAAAACAATTACGGCTTACCTAGCTGCTACGCTTTCTTTAACGCTTGTGATGACCGTTTTAAATTACTTCGTGATCACACCATTCTACATGCAAGTGATGAACTTTGACGTGGGCAACATGCAGTCTTATATCCTAGCAGGGATTATCCCATTCAACCTGATTAAAGGGGTTTTGGTTTCAGCCCTCGCACATTTCGTATTAGTACAGACTTTACCAACCTTGGTTAGTCGTTTTGGTACGCATGAATATTCACACCGTTAAGTGTGAAGAATGGCTTTTTTTCTGGTATGATAGAAGTTAGCAACAGACATCGACTTAAATATTTAACAGGATTTTTGGAGGGATAGGATTGGATACATTATTAATGGCAATTGCTTTTAAAGTCCAATCCTTACCACCCAATTCCGTATATCAAGTGTTGATTGGCAAACGAACTGCCACAACACTTTTTTTTGCTTTTTCAAACCATTTAACCAGCTATTTTGCCCTATATCCCAAGCTACAAAAAGATATCTGGCTAGCTTATACCCAAAATGTTACTGATTACATCTCAGTAGAGGCTATTTTTCGACAAGGACATCAAAACAAGTATATGCAAACACTATTTGAAGAAGTTCTTCCGCACCGTCAAGGGTTGATGATTGCCAACCACCATCACCAACATCATCTAGCTTTCAAACTTCTCGTGCAAGTCTTGTCTCATGCCCAAGCAGAGAAACCAAATTATAGTCCAATCGTCCAAGATATTGCCGTTCAGCAGTTAATTAAAGATTTTCATTTAATGGTTAAAAGGAGTGCGGCGGACCAAGCTGATTTATCCGCCATGGGCCAAAGTCTTCACTGGCAATTAAGGAAAGAATTATCTACTTTTCCAGACCAGGCGGCCCTCATCTTCTTAGACCAGTTTGAAGGTGCTCGTATTTCCGCACAAACACTTGAACAAGAATCCGAGATGCATCAGTTGACTAAGCGGGCTGTCGTTATCAACCAGCAAGCCTTGATGGATAAAATGTATCAAAATTGGTTGAGCGGAAAAACGCTTGAACCCGAGAGCCAATGGTTGCAAGTCTTCACTAAGGGAATTTTCACTCAATTTCCTATTTGGAACCAAACAACCCAGGCGACATTAGATATGCTGAATCAAGGACTAGACCTTCAGGAAATTGCAAATCGGAGACGGCTAAAACTTTCTACAATTACAGAGCATTTGATAGAAATTGCCCTAAGTAATCCTGAAATCATTGCACCTATCGTAGTTGAAAAGTTGAATATTACGGATGTATCTTTTTTAATTGAAGCAGAACCGGATGCAAGTTACGAGGCCTTCAATGAAAGGTTTGGCGACAGGGACTATTGGTTATACCGGTATTGGCATATCGTATACCAGAAAGGAGTTAAGGATGACAGATTGGCATAAACGACTCGAAGAAATGACGGGTTATCAGACCTTTAAATCAGGTCAGTTGGCAAGTTTAGAAGCCTTAGATCGACAGGAAAATGTCGTTGCTATTTTGCCAACAGGTGGGGGGAAATCCTTAATTTACCAAATCCACCAATACAAAGAATCAGGCCTTACTTTGATTGTTTCGCCTTTAATATCCTTAATGCAAGACCAAGTCAGCCAATTACAGCGTCTAGGGTTAGGGCGTGGCATAGCTTTAAATTCAACTTACAATCGTAGTGAACAATCCTATATCCTTAACCATTTATCTGATTATCAATTCTTATTTGTCTCACCTGAGATGTTACTTAAAGACCATGTCATTCACCGCCTACAGCAAATAGCTATCCAATTATTTGTCGTAGACGAGGCGCACTGTATCTCCCAATGGGGTTACGACTTTAGACCTCAATATACTGAATTAAAGCAAGTTCGGAGCCTTCTGAATTGGCCTAAAACCATTGCCTTGTCTGCTACTGCTAATCAACATACTTTAAAAGATATTCAGACCTACTTATTTGAGCCAGAAGAATTGGTTCAACACATTATAGAATCTGTCGATAGACCGAATATTTTTTATTTATTTGATGAAATAGATGCGGATGAAAATCGTGTGGACAAATTACAAGATTGGCTGGATAAGCTACCTAAACCAGGAATAGTTTATGTTCATCATAAAAGTGAGTTAGAGGAACTCAATCAATGGATGAAAGACCATACGGACTTGAAGGTAGCTTCTTACCACGGAGATAGGAGTCTAGAAGATCGCCACATCATCCAAAACCAGTTTCTCCAGAATGAATTGGATATCGTTTTTGCAACATCAGCCTTTGGTATGGGGATTAATCATGGCCATATTCGCTTTGTTTTGCATTACCATCTACCTAAAAATATGGCTGATTTTATCCAAGAAATAGGACGTGCTGGTCGGGATCAAGACATGTCCGTTTCAATTGTCCTCTATGATAAAAGAGAAGCCGCTAGATTACAGCAAATGAGACGTTTATTGGAAGATGAAGCTGATTTGCTGGATGATTTATTGGCACAATTATTTCAAGGCGCACTAAAGCAAAGTCAAATTGACCAATACGCCGAGAGTATACGTGCTATGTTGTATTTTTATCGCCATCATTTTTCTGATTATACGTCAGCTAAAAATCATGCACAAAAGCTACGAACAGAGCGGTTAAAACAAATTTATCAGATGCTAGATTTACTGGACAATGACCAATGCTATCGAAATTTCTTGTTAAGTCAGGCTGATGAACAGGTGGTTGAAAAGCCTGCATTATGTTGCAGTAATTGTCATCCTGATTATCAAAATTGTAGGATATGGCATGAACTATTGGCACTGCCTAATCGTGTGAGTCTTGAGAAAGACCAAGAAGCAGGGGATTTCCAAGAGAAGTGGCAGCAAAGATTACAACTTTTATTATCTTGAAACTAGACCATAAAGTTTTGTTAAATTGCCTAAAGAAATACTGACATCAAGGGGGGTTCATGGTACAATTCTTAATGTTAAGAAAGGGGTATATGGATGAAATTCTGGGACAAGTTGACTAAAAAAAATCAAAAAAATACAGAAGCTGAATCTGAAAAAGAATCAGGACAAGACGGTTCAACATCTTCTGATCAAACCCCCCCTACAAGTGATGACTTTCAGAATCAAGGGTTTGGTGAATTTGAGAACTTAAAAAATCAAAAGTATACAAGAACTGCGCGCAATAAAAAGAATAATCAAGATACAATCTCTACGACTTCAAAGGTGGTTGCCTTCTTACTATTTGTGACGATTGTGGTGCCTTTTCTTTTGATTGCCTATATGAATAATGAAGATAAGCTGCCGGAACCGGAATCGACAGAGCAAGTGATGATTTCAAAAACACAAAATGTTGAATCAATCTCAAAAGCCAGTGAATCAGCCTCTATTTCGGCATCTGAATCTGTTTCTGAATCCATTGCTGCATCTGAAAGTGCGGTTGCTGCTTCGGAATCAGAATCAGCGCGTCTAGCTTCTGAGCAAGAATCGTCAAGTATTGCAGCTAGCATTGCTGAATCTAATGCGGCGATTGCTGCATCTGAAGCCGCTGCTCAAAGTGCAGCAGAATCAGCCTCTATTGCAGAATCACAAGCAATTGCAGAGCAAGAAGAAGCCGAATCATCAGAAAGTGCTTCTTCATCTACCGGTACATACACTGTTCAGGCAGGGGATAACCTATATCGGATTGCTGTGAATAATGGAATGACCTTAGATGAATTACTTGAATTAAATGGTTTACAACCAGGGTCTAGCATAGGACCGGGAACCGTTTTGCGTGTAAATTAAATCAAATGAAAGAGTGGTGGACGGATTGTCTAAAGCGATTCAAGTCGCAATCGATGGACCAGCATCGTCTGGCAAGAGTACAATTGCCAAAAAAATAGCTAAAAAATTAGCTTATGTTTATTTAGATACAGGCGCTATGTATCGAGCAATCACCTTATTAGCCTTGGATAACCAAATCCCAGCTGAGGACTCAAAGGCTTTAAAAACTTTGGCGGAAGCTAGTGTTATCACCTTTGAACCAGTAGAAGATGGGCAACGGGTTTTGGTAAACGGCGAAGATCAGTCGGAAGCAATTCGGACTGATAGAATTTCAAAAGCCGTTTCTGCATACTCTGCGGTCTCGGATGTACGTCAAGTTCTAGTAGAAAAACAAAGAGCCTATACAGAAAGTGGCCAAGGCGTTGTGATGGATGGAAGAGACATCGGTACCGTGGTGTTGCCTGATGCCGAGGTAAAAATTTTCCTCACAGCATCTGCTGAAGAACGAGGTCGACGTCGATTTTTAGAGAATCAATCTAAAGGTTATTCAGAAATGTCATTAACTGACTTAATCGAGGATATTAAACGACGTGATTTATATGACTCGACCCGTGAGGATAGCCCTTTGGTTCCGGCAGAAGATGCAATTATGTTAGATTCATCGGACCTAACATTAGCAGAGGTAGAAGAGGCAATATTGACCGAGATTCACCGCGCAATTGTATAATTTATAAAGCAAAAAATACTATCAACCACAAAAAGAGGTAAAATTCAAGAGAATTTTGCCTTCTTTTATTATCTTTGAGGAATAAATGTTGAATATATTTCAGATAAATGATACAATAATAATTGATCATTGGCTTAAAGCGAATGAGGTAGTACATTTAGGAGAGGATTTAGAGTATGTCAAACGAATTTGAACAAAATCAAAATAACGAAGAAATTCCATCAATGGAAGAGATTCTTGCAGAATCAGTAGAAGTAAAAATTGGTGATACTGTAACAGGTGAAGTATTATCAATCGACGATAACCAAGTAATTGTTGGTATCGAAGGCGCAGGTGTTGAAGGGGTTATTCCATTCAAAGAATTATCTGCACAACCAATTGACTCAATTGAAGAAGTTGCTAAAATTGGCGACACTTTAGAGTTAGTTGTTATCAAACAAATTAAAGAAAAAGAAAATGGTTCATTCTTACTTTCTCGCCGTCGTATCGAAGCGAAAAAAGTATGGGCTGAATTAGAAGTTAAAGCTGAAAATGGTGAAACAATCACTGTTCCAGTTAAGAGCGTAGTTAAAGGTGGATTAGTTGTTGATGCGGGTGTACGTGGTTTCATCCCAGCTTCAATGGTTGAAGACTTTTTCGTTGACGATTTCTCTCCATACAAAGGCCAAGAATTAGAAGTTAAAATTGTTGAAATTGAACCTAGCGAAAACCGTTTAATTCTTTCTCACAAAGAAATCGCTGCTGAAAAACGTAGAGCTGAACGTGCAGAAAAATTAAATTCATTCCAAGAAGGCGATAAAGTAACAGGTACAGTAGCTCGCTTGGCTAACTTCGGTGCATTTATTGATTTAGGTGGTATCGATGGTTTAGTACACATCTCTCAAATCGCTCAAGCACACGTTAACCATCCTTCAGATGTATTAAGCGAAGGACAAGAAGTTGAAGTATTAGTTCTTTCTGTTGATGAAGAACGTGGACGTATTTCACTATCTATTAAAGCTTTACAACCTGGACCATGGGAAAATATCGAAGAAAAAGCGCCTAAAGGTGCTGAATTAGAAGGTACTGTACGTCGCTTAGTTGACTTTGGTGCATTCGTAGAAGTATTCCCAGGTGTTGAAGGTTTAGTTCACATTTCTCAAATCTCTCACGACCATATTGCTACACCAGCTGAGAAATTAACAGAAGGTCAAACTATCCAAGTGAAAGTTTTAGATGTAGATCCTGAAAACGAACGTTTATCATTATCTATCAAAGCGTTAGAAGAAGCACCAGAAGTTGATGCATCTGCACAATCTGCTGCACCACGCGAAGAGAAACGTCAAAACAAACCACGTAAACAAAACAACAACCGTCGTAACAATGCTTCTCAAGCATCTTCAGACGAAGAATCAGGTTTCACTTTCGGTGACTTATTAGGTGACCAATTGAAAAACTTCGATTTCGGCGACGATAACGAATAATTATTATTAATAAACCATATTGTTGGTTTGATGGTAGGTTGGGGAAACTCGCCTACCTTTTTTATTCCAAGTTTTGCTATTGAAAGGAGGCAAAAACATGTCTAATTTAACGATTGCAATTGTCGGTCGACCAAATGTTGGTAAATCTACAATTTTTAACCGTGTTGTCGGTGACAGAATCTCAATTGTACAAGATGAACCTGGAGTTACCCGTGATAGAATTTATGCACAAGGTGAATGGTTAGGAAAACAATTGAATGTGATTGATACCGGTGGAATCGAATTTAACGATCAAGACTTTATGACCCAAATTCGTTTGCAGGCTGAAATTGCTATGGAAGAAGCGGATGTCATCATTATGATGACAAATGTTCGTGAAGGTGTTACTAAAACTGATTCACAAATAGCTAGTATGTTACGTAAGACGGATAAGCCTGTCGTACTAGCTGTTAATAAGGTGGACAATCCTGAACAAAGAGCAGAGATTTATGACTTCTATTCATTAGGTTTAGGTGACCCTTACCCAATTTCTGGATCGCATGGACTAGGTATTGGGGATATTTTGGAAGAGGTATTCCACTTGGCCCCTGATGATATTGAAAATGATGATGACGACGACACGATTTCTTTCGCTTTAATTGGCCGTCCGAATGTTGGAAAATCATCTCTAGTGAATGCTATTTTAGGTGAAAACCGCGTGATTGTATCCAACGTTGCAGGTACCACACGTGATGCAATTGATACCAGCTTTGAAGATAATGATAGAGTTTTTAAAATTATTGATACTGCAGGTATTCGTAAGCGTGGTAAAGTATACGAAGCTACTGAAAAATACTCAGTTATGCGTGCAATGCGTGCGATTGAACGGGCACAAGTGTGCTTAGTTGTTCTTAATGCAGAAGAGGGTATTCGTGATCAGGATAAAACAATTGCTGGTTACGCACATGAAGCTGGTCGAGGCATTATCATTGTGGTGAATAAATGGGATGCACTTGAGAAAGATAACCATACGATGAAGAAATTTACGGATGATATCCGTCGTGAATTCCAGTTTATCGATTATGCGCCAATTATTTTTGTGTCTGCAGAAACTAAACAACGTCTAACGCAGTTACCAGAAATGATTGCCCATGTTCATGGCAACTTTAACCGTCGAGTACAATCTTCATTATTGAACGAAGTTTTAGTGGATGCGATTCGTATCAACCCTGCCCCATCTGATAAAGGTAGAAAATTACGGATTTATTACCTAACACAAGTAAAATCTGCACCGCCAACATTTGTGGCTTTTGTCAATGATGATGAGCTAATGCACTTCTCATATGAGCGTTTTCTTTCAAATCAAATCCGAAAATCATTTGATTTTCTAGGCACGCCTATTCAAATTATTACGAGAAATCGGAAATAGCAAAAAAAGGCTTAAAATCTAAGTAAATTGCACCAAAAACGTTGTTATATAGCGGTTTGTATGGTATTCTATAAAAGGATTATCCGAGAGACATTTCGATTATCCCGTATATTTATTTTAGAATAAATATATCCGAAAGAATTTCGGAGGAGGTGAAATTAGAATGGCAAATAAAGCAGAATTAGTACAAAACGTTGCAAATGCAGTAGGTGATTCTAAAAAAAGCGTAGCACCAGTTGTAGATGCAGTTTTCGAACAAATCGAAGCATTTTTAGCTGACGGTGAGAAAGTTCAATTAATCGGTTTTGGTAGCTTTGAAGTTCGTGACCGCGCAGCGCGTAAAGGTCGCAACCCTCAAACAGGTGATGAAATCGAAATCCCTGCAAGCAAAGTACCAGCTTTCAAACCTGGTAAAGCATTAAAAGATGCAGTTAAATAAGATTTCAAAGAACGTCGTTGATGTCATTGACATCAACGGCTTTTTTATTTGGGATGAATACCAAAATTGGTATAAAAGTAGCAGGTAAGTAGCAAAAATTTAGATTTTTGCTAAATTAACATCCTGAACTATCTTGTTCAAGCTAAGCGTATTTAGTCTCTATTATGTTGAAGTCTATTTGGTATTATACATAGGGTTGTAAAAATGTTTAACTAAGTAAATGAAGCTAAAGACAATTTATGCATAAAAAAGAAGCGACTGGATAAAAAACCAATCGCTTCTTAGCATGATTCATTTCGTTATTTAACTTTGATAATGTCAGCATTTTCTGCCACTTGGTCGTCGGCGACTATTTCAACCGCTTCATATTGATCTGGATTTGTGACGAGAACCATCACATCCGGATCATAACCCGCTTCTTTTATGACAGCTAAATCAAAGCTACCTAATAGTTCACCTTTTGTGACTTGATCTCCTTGTTTAACCTGACTAGTAAAACCGTGACCCTTTAAGTTAACCGTATCAATACCAATGTGAATCAAGACTTCCAGTCCTGAATCTCCAACTAAACCATAAGCATGGCCGGTTTCAGAGGCAATAGATAGCTTACCAGAAATTGGTGCATAAACTTGACCACTTTCATCGGGGATGATAGCCAAACCAGGGCCCATCATACCTTGAGAGAATACGGGATCATTTACTTCTTCAAGTGGTTTAGTATGACCGGTGACTGGGGCAGTCGCTATTAATGCTTCAGAATCTGTTTTTGTATTCTTAGCTGAATTACTTGCTGTGTTGTCATCAGTATTTTGCTCAGCAACTACAGCTGCTTCTTTTTCTTTTTCAGCTTGAGCTTGCTTAGCTTCTCTTTTTACAACAGATTTTCCATAAATAAAAGTGGCAACAAATGCAATCACAATCGATACCGCGATGGCTAACATAAAGGTTGGAATGTATCTTGGGATGATGGCAACGAAACCAATCACACCAGCTGGTCCCAATGACTGACTACGAACGTTGAAAACACCAAGAATAATTGAGGCAATGCCTGAAGCAATGAGCCCGATAAAGAATGGATACTTCAATTTCAAGTTGACACCGAACATGGCCGGCTCCGTAATCCCCAACATGGCAGATAATGATGATGACGTTGCCAAACCTTTAGTTTTTTCATTTTTAGTAATGAAGTAGACAGCTAAGGCTGCAGCACCTTGGGCAACATTAGCGACTGAAGCAATTGGGAAAATAAAATTCCCACCAGTTGTTGCAACATCTGCAATCAATGCAGTTTCAATAGCTGGGAAGGATTGGTGTAAACCTGTTAAGACAATAGCTGAATAGAATAGACCAAAGATACCGTAACCGAAAGCGCCTAAGTAAGAAATTGCTTCTACAATTCCATTCAATAATAAATCAGAAAGGGTACGTAAGACTGGACCAACAACCGTAAAGGTAATGATACCTGTTAAAATGACGGTTAACATTGGCGTAAAAGTGAAATCAATGGCATCCTTCAAATGTTTATGGAAGAAGTTTTCTAACTTGGCTAAAATCCAAGCAACCCCAATCACAGGCAGTACCTGCCCTTGGTAACCGGCTTGAGATATTTCCAAACCAAAAATATTCCACACAGGCATCTCGCCAGCAGCCGTTACATTGGCAACTTCATAACCATTAACTAGCTGTGGCATCACCATAATAAGCCCCATGGTAGCGCCTAAATAAGGATTTCCACCAAATCGTTTCGTTGCGGAGAAGGCAATTAATACCGGTAAAAAAGCAAAAGCTGCAGAAGCAAACATATTAATCATATTAGCAAAGTCTGCCCAAGCTGGATACATTGCCACCAAGGCTTCAGGTCCGAACAAATTCTCGCTGGTTAAGACGTTATTGACTGCCATAATCAAACCACCAGCGGTCAAGGCTGGAATTAAGGGCACAAAGATATCAGATAGTACTTTAATCACAGCCATGATAGGATTTTTCTTCCCTTGATGATTGGCTGTCTCCTTCACTTCTTCTTTTGAAGCGGGCTTGATATCTGCAATTTTGGTATATTCTTCAAATACCTTATTCACATCGCCAGGGCCAACAATGATTTGATATTGACCATTGGCTTGGAAGGTACCTTTTAAGTCGGGATCATTATCCAAAGCTTCTTGGTCGATTTTTGAATCGTCATTCACAACTAAACGTAAACGTGTAGCACAGTGGGCGGCTGTGGTGACATTATCTTCTCCTAATGCCTTGTGGATACGTTCAGCAACTTCTTTATGATTCATTTACAATACCTCTTTTCTTTATCTGTTCAATTATATTTTAAGCGTTTTCATTTGTATGGTTAGCATTTTAACAGGCTAAAATGTATATGTCAAACGTGTGACAGAAAAATATTAGTCACTTATTCATCGTGTTGAGATATCAACCTTATTAATGTGGAAACGCTTGCTATTTTGTGCGGTTATGTTTAAAATGAGACCATCATAAATGCAAAGTATAGGTAAATAAGAAGTGCCTGCAATAAGGAGGATACAGATGTCTTTTAAATTACACACCTTTAACCGCGCAGACCGGTACCGTAATTACCAAGATTGGTCTGAAGACTATATAAACGAATTGAATGAATTAGCCAGCCAATCGCCTTGGCGCAACCATTATCATATTGAACCAAAAACAGGTTTACTCAATGATCCAAATGGTTTTTCGCTTTATAAGGGTGAATGGCAACTCTTTTATCAATACTTTCCCTTTGGACCAGTACACGGGCTTAAATCCTGGTATCGTCTAACTTCTAAAGACTTGATTCATTGGGAGGAAGGTGAGATTGTCCTATTTCCGGATAGTTCTTTAGATTCACATGGTGCATACTCAGGCTCAGCGGTATCTGACGGCGAAGATTTAAGACTCTTCTATACGGGAAATGTCCGTGATAAGGATTGGAGCCGTCATCCAAAACAAAATACAGTGACTTTCAACCCTGACAAAGGCGGATTGGCTGAAAAAAGGTTAATCATTGATGAAATAGATCAAGCGACCGATCATTTCCGTGATCCGATGTACTTCACTGCCCACGGCAAATCTTGGTTGGTCATTGGAGGGCAGCGAAAGACTGATGAAAAAGGGACCCTTTATTTATACCAGGCAGATCCAAATGATTTAGCAGAATGGACCTTCCATAGTGAATTGTCGCTGGCGCAAGCAGACTCAGCCTACATGTTTGAATGTCCTAATATTAATCATGTGGACGATAAGGTTTTTGTGACTTTCTGTCCGCAAGGGATTGATCAGGATCAATTAAAGTATCAAAATATTTACCCTAATGCTTACCTAATTGCGGATAATTTTACAGCAGACGGACAATTAGAAAATCCTGGTCAATTGCTGAACCTAGATTACGGGTTTGATGTCTATGCTAGTCAATTAATCAATGCCCCGGATGGTCGTGTACTGGGTGTCTCATGGCTAGGTTTGCCTGAGATAGACTATCCGACTGACCAATTTGGCTACCAGGGCGCACTAAGTCTGGTGAAGGAATTTCGGATTCATGATGGTCAATTATACCAATATCCAGTTGCCGAAACATTAGCCTTAAGGCAAGCCCCACAGTCTTTTGATGACCACATTGAAGTGGCAGAAAATGCCTATGAATATGTTTTTGAAGTTGCAGCGAATCAAGAAGCTACCGTCTATTTATATGCCGATGCAGCGAAAAATCATTTTGTTAGTTTATCCCTTAGTGCAATTGATGGTAAAATAACACTTGATAGAAGCAAAATGGGCACTAGCTATGGTACAGCATTTGGCACCAGTCGTCAGCTGGACCTAAATAAAAACCAAGCAATTACGGTAAATGTTTTTGCAGATGAATCTGTATTAGAAATTTTTGTGAACGGTGGCGCTTATGCCATGTCATCAAGAATATTCACTGCAAGTGACCAACAAAAACATATTTTTGCGGAAGGTACAGATAAGAATATTATCTATCCCTTGCGAAAATAAAGATTAGGGGGAAGTAGGTTGCGGGCAAAATTACAAGATGTGGCCGCTTTAGCAGGCGTTTCAGTAACGACTGTTAGTCGGGTAATTAATCAAAAAGGATACCTGTCACAGCAAACGATCGATAAGGTACAGGCTGCGATGAAGGAATTGAATTATTACCCAAATTCTTTAGCACGAAGTTTACAAGGGAAGTCAACAAAGTTGGTGGGACTGATTTTTCCAAATATAGAGACTATTTTTTATGCGGAGTTAGTCAACCATCTAGAGAAAATTCTTTTTGCAAAGGGATATAAAACGATTATTTGCAATAGTGAAAGAGATGCAGATAAGGAAGCTGAGTATTTGAATATGCTTCAATCTAATCAGGTAGAGGGGATTATTGCTGGCGCCCATAATTTGAATTATGCAGATTATGAGCGGGTAACTGCACCAGTGATTTCCTTTGACCGGTACATCGGAGAGAATATTCCAATTGTGTCTTCGGATAATTATCAAGGAGGCAAGTTAGCCACGGAAACCTTGCTTAAGAGTCAGCCGACAAAACCTTGGATCATTACAGGGGCTAACGACCCGAATTCTCCCACTTATTTACGTTATCAGGCTTTTATGGATGTGACTAAAAAGCATGGTATAGAGGGGCAGGTAACCAAAATACCTAAAGAATTCTCACAAATTAGAAAGCAGCTGAAAATCAAAGCCTTATTATTAGATGAATCACCGGATGCGATTTTCTGCTCGGATGATTTAACTGCGATGCTGGTCATGAATACTGCACGGGAGATAGGCTTGTCAATTCCTGAAGATCTAAAAGTGGTGGGGTATGATGGGACTGACTTCATCCAAACCTATGTCCCGCAATTGACAACCATTGCACAACCCATAAAAGATTTGGCGGAATTATTGGTTGACGTTTTATTACAACAGATTGATCATTCGCTTGAAGTAAAGAAAGATGCTGATAACCGTTATATACTGCCAATCAAACTAGTACCTGGGCAAACTGTTTAGACTAATATGCTAGTAGGTAGTATAACTAAATATTGTAGAAAGAGGAGACTGAAAGAAGGCTTCTCTTTTTTTATGCGCAAACCAGCTTAACTTTCGCTAAGGTCTTTTTCAGTAGTAAAGATTTGTAACCGTAGTTGAAGATTTTACCTAGTGAATTATGCTAAAATAGGCTAGGTATAGGGGGTTGGATCTTTTGGACCAATTAGTGAATGAATTTATTACGTATATACAACAAAATGAGATTGAAAAAGCCAATAAGGTGTTTGAAAAAATCTTAGATCAATTAGAAAATGAAGACGCACAAGTGATGGCACAAACAGGGTATAGCTTAGCCCAACTAGGCTTTGTCGACTATGCTAATGAAATTTATACAGTCGGGGAAAATCGCTATCCAGAGGAAGATTCTTGGATATTATTGAAGGGTGAATTGGCCTTAGACAACGGTCAAGTAGAAGAATCAATTGATGAGTTATTGAAAATTTCACCTGAAAGCCCTTTATATGTAGATGCTTTATTATTACAGGCAGATGCATATCAAATGTATAACTTACCAGAAGTAGCTTTGGTAAAATTAAATGAAGCCCGGGAATTAGCGCCCAACCAACCTGTTATTTTATATGGGATAGCAGAATTACGATTCCAACAAGGGGAATTCCAACAGGCACTGCCGTTATATGAAAGACTATTGAAGTCTGAGGAAACGCCAGAAGCGCTGTTTGAAACAATTGAAGAACATTTTGCATATGCTAAGGCAGCAACTGGGAACTTTGAAGAAGCAATCGAGTTAATCGAGGCAACGCCAGAAAATGACCGTACGACTGAGCAACAAGAACAGTTGGCCTTCTATTATGCAGAAACTGAAAATTTTGAAAAATCCAATACAATTTTAGAAGCACTTTATGAAGATCATAAATTGTCGGATGGGTTGCTAGCAGTTTATGCTCAGGTGAAGAACGCCTTCCATGACCACGATGGGGCCTTAGAATTGATTGATCAGGCAATCCAGGTCAATCCCTATGAAGCAAGATTATACTTCCAAAAAGCTGAATTTGCCCAACAAATTGGTAATATAGAAACAGCACGAGAAGCCTTAGAATTAGCCTTAGATATTGACCCTGACTACGGACAGGCACTGGTCTTACTATTACAATTATTGATTGATGATGAAGATTACGGTACGGCTCGAGCTTTAATTCAAGATATGGATGAGAAGGGGATTGAATTTGACCGCTACGTTTGGATGAAAGCGAAAGTATTCCAAGAACTAGAGGAATTCGATTTTGCCCATCAATCTTATACGGATGCCTACCCGCAATTAAAAGAGGATACTTCTTTCTTACATGACTATTTTGACTTCTTACGAGAAGCTGGTAACTGGCGACAAATTGAAACAGTTTTTAACAACCAAGCTGAATTGGCGCAAAAACCTGAATTTCAAGATGTTTATGAAAGCTTACAAGATTGGTTAGCTGAAAACGAAGAATATTAATGATACGAATGATATAAAAGTAACATAGTGAACTTTAGGAGGCATAATTATGCGTATATTAGTAACAGGATTTTTGGGCAGAATGGGTTCCACTGCAGCAAACATGGTATTAGACCATGAAG
Source organism: Aerococcaceae bacterium 50-4 (assembly GCA_041223225.1). GTDB lineage: Bacteria > Bacillota > Bacilli > Lactobacillales > Aerococcaceae > Aerococcus. The sequence continues at coordinate 17,238 of JBCLPQ010000003.1, read as the reverse complement.
GATTTGAACTTGTAGCGCTAGTAAACAATGATTTAGACAAGCAGGCCAACCGACTGGCAGAATGGCAAGATAAAGCGCCTATTTTTGAGAGTATTCAAGAAGCCATTGATCAAGTGGCAATTGATGTAGCAATTGACTTTACGATTCCAGCGGCAGCTTATGCGAACACTAAATATTACATTGAACATGATATTCATCCAGTCATTGGAACTACTGGTTTTACTGATGAAGAAATTGATGAATTAACAGCTTTATCAAAGGACAAAAAATTAGGTGGATTAATCGCACCTAACTTCGCAATAGGTTCAGTCCTGATGCAAGTATTCTCAGCCAAGGCTGCTAAATATTTACCGGATGTGGAAATTACTGAAATTCACCACAACCAGAAATTAGATGCACCAAGTGGTACTGCAGAAAAAACTGCAAAATTAATTTATGAAGCACGCGGTGAGCATGTATCCGGCCATCCGGAAGAAAGTGAATCGATGCCAGGTGCAAGAGGCGCAGACTTCCATGGTATCCGTATCCATTCATTACGCTTGCCAGGCTACAACTCACACCAGATTGTTCAATTCGGCGGTGTGGGCGAAGCCCTGACGATCCGTCAAGACTCATTTGATCGAAATTCATACATGCCCGGCGTAGCATTAGCGGTAGAGAAAGTTGGTCAATTAGATAGTTTAATCTATGGTTTGGAGCATTTGTTAGATGACTAATGGCCAAGAATTTACTAAAGCAGCACCGATTATTCATACCCTAAATGAGGCTGGCTACGAAGCTTATTTTGTGGGTGGTGCTGTACGTGATTTATTATTAGATTTACCTATTCACGATGTTGATATCGCAACATCTGCTTATCCTGCTGAGGTACAGGGTCTATTCCCCCGTCATTTTGATGTGGGCTTAGACCATGGTACGATTATGGTGTGGTTTGAAGGGGAAACCTATGAAATTACAACATTTAGAACTGAATCAACCTATCAAGATTATCGCCGACCAGACAAGGTCACCTTTGTGCAAAATTTAGAGGAAGACCTTCTAAGACGGGATTTTACGATCAATGCACTTGCAATGAATACGAATCATGAAATTATTGATTATTTTGATGGGCAAAAAGATTTAGCGAATCAAGTAATCCGCGCAGTAGGAAATGCCCAAGACCGGTTTAACGAGGATGGCCTCCGCATGATGAGAGGTGTCCGTTTTGCTAGCCAGTTAGACTTTAAGATAGCAGAAGACACGCAAGAGGCTATTGCTGACAATGCATCGATATTGGTCCATATTGCAGTGGAGCGTATTGCAGTAGAAATGAATAAATTGTGGATTGGGGTTAATTGGCACAAGGGACTAAATGCCTTCCTCGATACCAATCTTATTGACTATGTACCTGTATTAACGGAATATAAGTCTGTTTTTAAAGATTTACTAGACCAAACAAGTGACCAAGTGCAATTACCAAACGAGAACCTCGCTTGGGCCTTACTATTTTGGCGGGCATATGATTTGGCGGACCAAAAAGATTTGGCAAAAATTGAACAAGCAGTACGTCAATTTGTGAAAGCATGGAAAATGTCAAACCAGGCGCAAAAAGATATCTTGGCTTATTTAGATATACTAGTCTATCGTGCAAACCACCAAGAGTGGACCTTAATTGACCTATATGGACGTGACCAGGACCAAGTTCTTTTAGTAGAAGGATTTATCCGAGCACAACAACTAGCTGGACAAGCCTTTTACCAAGAAACTTTCAAGACAACGAATATTTCAGGTATCCACCAACTATTCGATCAATTACCTATCCGTTCATTGCGCGATTTAGCGATTAACGGTCAAGACATTATGACAGAAATTAATCCCGAAAATAAGCGTACAATTGGTCAAATGCTTAAGTTTTTAGAGCAAGCAGTTGTAGCAGAGAAGGTAGCCAATGAACGGGTTCCACTCTTGGCTTATATCAACAACCATTATCAAATTTAATTGTAGGAAGGTGTTAGAAGTGACAACCACTTATGCAGTTCTGGACTTGGAAACAACAGGATCTACATATGATAACGGAGACCGCATTATTCAAATTGGGGTAGCCTTTGTTCAGAACGGGCAGGTTGTGGATCAGTTTGCTACGGATATCTTTCCTAACCAAGAAATTCCACGTGAAATTACCAAGTTAACCGGCATTACAAATGAGCAAGTGAAGCATGCACCCAAGTTTCAAGAAGTCGCAGAAATCCTCTGGCAAAAATTATCGAATACGGTCATCGTTGCCCATAATATCGGATTTGACTACAAATTCTTGGATAAAACTTTTCAGGCGCATGGGTATCCACCTATGGCACATGACAGGATCGATACAGTAGAGATGGTACGGACCTTATATCCTACTGCAGATTCTTACAAACTAGGCGAATTTTGCATGGCACACGGTATCCAACTAGAGAATGCCCATACAGCCATTGATGATGCAGTGGCGACCGCTCAAATCTTAATCATGTGTCAGGCGAAAGTGGCAACCATGCCAGCAGAATTATTCACCCAAATCCAGCCATTCTTACATTATTTTATCGGGCAAACCGGAGATTACATGGCGCAATGGTTTAAATCCTCTAAGGCGCAATCACGCCCTTACGAGTATATAGCGCCTTTTGTATTAAGTCCTAAGTTGGCGAATTTTCAGCTATTCCCATCTGGATTTGGTGAAAAAGAAGCCAGCTATTTACAAGCTGGTGACCTAAAAGTTGTTAAAGCTAATCATGGTGTGGCCTTGGCGCCGCTTCAACAAACCATGGTAAAAGAAGTGGCGCCTTTTTTCCAACATCGCCCTGAAGAAGTAGCTGAAAAGAATAGGCCTAAATATGCCTTTCTAACGGCGAATGCAGGGGTTGGAAAATCATTGGCTTACCTCATATCTGCCTTAACTGCTATTGATCAGGACGAGAAAAAAACGAGCCAAAAAGTAGAGCAGGCAGATAACCTAGCGCAAGTAGTTATTTCTACCTCCACGGTTATTTTGCAACATCAGTTTTTAGATAAGACAGTTCAATTAGCGGCAAATTTATTAGGTAAGCCGTTGAAAACAGTTATTCTAAAAGGACAAAATCACTTTATTCAACTGACTAAATTACATAAATACATACAACAATTAAAACAACATCCAGAAGCGGCCTTGAAACGAGACGTATTAATTTCTGTCGCTTTATTCGTGTGGTTACATGAAACGGAAACCGGCGATTTGCATGAACTGAATTCAGGTTTAAATAATGAAGTCTACTGGCAAAATGTTAATCGCCTATCTAAGGGCAGTCGAAATGACGAAATACAACGATGGGGTGACTATGCTTTCTATGAACGTCATGTTACTGTAGCAAAAAGCGCCAACATTGTGATTTTAAACCATGCCTACTTTGTCTACCATTACACTGATTTGATTAGTCAGGGAGTATTATCCGATCAAGCTAAAGTGATCATAGACGAGTGCCACCAATTACCTGTTACCGTCCACCAGCAGGAAATTAAATCGCTCCAATCTAAAGAGGTTGAAGAAACCTTAACGGCTATGGAGCGGACAGTTCATCGGTTGATGGATAAAGTTGTCACAAATAATGTTAAAATCCATGCTGTCGATAAGCTTTATTATGTGGAGAATAATTTACAAGAAGCCTGGGAAAATCTTGACCGGTTTATTGATCAAATCTCAGACCAATATCAAACGAAGAGTTACTACCAACGGCATACAGCACAAAAATCTTACTATATTGCCCATGATTATTATATGGTGGCCAACTGGCGAGACAGCATTCAAAAAGCAGTGACAGCTATGGCAAAAATGTTGTCTCCATTAAAAGGCATTGCTAAACAATTGCAGCAAATGGATATTTTGACTAAACGTGCCTACCAACAAATGCTTGGTCAATTAAATCAATTCGGTTACCACATTGAAACTTGGATAGAGGCAAGTAAAACCAGCAAGGATTACTATGCGGACTTACAAGTACATTTTGGGAAACACCAGGTACAAGTGACGGTTGATAAAAAACTATATTCTAGTCAATCACAGCTAGCAGCCATTTTCCAAGCTATTCCAAGCCCAATGTTGTTGGTATCTGCATCCCTAGAAATCGTACATGCGAAAAATAGGATCCAAAGCTTGTTTGGGATTGAAGATTTTGCTTGGTACACCTTTATGGAGGATTCCTATACCCAACAGTTGATTACGGGTCGAGACCAACAGGTAAGGGGCTATTACTTAAAAGACTTCCTGTCCATAGATAAATATAATGAAGACCAGGCTGCTGAAGTTATCGCAGACTTAATTGAAACCTTATGGAATAATAAACAAGACATGAAGAAAATCCAGGTGTTTTTCCAATCTAGAAGCTTGATGCGGACAACTCAATTTGAATTGAAACAACGGATGACGCGTAGCGACTACGGCCATCTCATCATGCAGAATAATCAGAGAAACCTAGATCGAATCGCACGTCAGTATGAAGAAAGTGCACGCGCAATTTTATTTGCTTTAGCGAGTTTTCAGGAAGGTGTCCATTTAAATGCTATAACGGATGCTTTTGTACTTACGCGCCTACCATTTTCAGCGCCAGACACCCCGGACGAATTAGCCAAACAAGACTATTTAAAATCGCTGGGGGATAATTATTTCGACGATGTTGCATTGCCGGATATGCTGATGAACTTGACGCAAATTTTTGGACGTATGGCCTCGTCAGGTAGTCAGCAAGCAATATTTGTTTCCTTAGATAAGCGGTTAGAAAAAGCAGCTTACGCAGATCAAATTGCTGATGTGATGCCAGATGCATTAATGATGCGAACCATCAAATTACAAGATTTAAGGCGTGAAGATTAAAATTATGTTAGAATATACCTATAAAAGGGGCAAGGAATCATGAAACGAAAATTATTTTCCACTTTGATCGCTGTCATGGTGATTTATTTAGTAGGGTCCACGTATGTTTATGCAAACTCTCAACAAATGGTGGCCAATGCTGAAGCAAAAACCACTCAAGCAGCAAAAGATGCAGGTCTTACAAATATTACCGATTTTTATGTATTTAATAAAGATGAAACGTATTATGCTGTAATGGGCGAAAATAGTGAGGGACGTCAAGTTTATTTTGCCTACCAACCCGATAGTGATATGCAAAAAATGGGCTTTGTAGATGAAATGGTTAATGAGGACAACGCCTTCTCACTTACGCGATACGAAATGCCTGATGTCAATGTAAGGAGTGCTAACCTGGGTATCGAAAATGATACCTTCGTATGGGAGGTTTCATTCACAGACGCAGATGGCCGTCTTGGTTACCATTACATTAATGCAACAACTGGTGAATGGTACGAAACCATAAACGATTTATAGGAGGATTGATGCTAAATGGAATTAGCAGATAGAATGAAAAAAATGCAGGGGTCCCAAACTTCGGCGGCAGCTGCCAAGGCCCGTGCCTTGAAAGCCCAAGGTGTCGATGTAATCTCGCTAGCAGTTGGTGAACCAGATTTTAACACACCAAACTATATTTTAAACCAGGTAAAAGAAGACATGTTCGCTGGACGTGGTCACCATTACACGGAAACGTCTGGCATTACTTCACTAAAACAAGCCATTATTGACTACCATGCTGAATATGATCAAGTAGAATATCAACTAGATCAAGTATTCATAGCAGATGGTGCTAAAATGATTTTATACTATACTTTCCAAGCCTTATTAAACGAAGGTGACGAAGTATTAATCCCATCGCCTTATTGGGTAAGTTATGTAGACCAAGTAAAAATGGCAGAAGGTGTACCAGTCATATTTGAGACATCAGCGAATGATAATTTTAGAATCACACCAGAATTATTAGACCAACATGTGACTGAGAGAACCAAATTACTGGTATTGAATATACCGTCTAACCCGTCAGGTGCTATCTTAAGTGAAGAAGACCTACGTGCGGTTGCAGATTATTGTTTAGCCCATAATATATTAGTGGTTGCAGATGAAATTTATTATCGATTAGTTTATAACGGCCACAAATCAAAATCGATTGCTGCTTTATCACCTGAAATTAAAGAAAACACAATTCTAATTAATGGGTTCTCCAAAGCGTATGCGATGACTGGTTGGCGTGTAGGATATGCACTGGCTGATGCTAAGTATATTAGTGCTTTCTCTAAATTAGGTAGTCAAATTAACTCAAATCCAACTGGAGTTAGCCAATATGCAGCCTTAGCGGCCTTAACTGGCCCAAGAGAAAAAGCAGTAGAGGCAATGCGGAAGGAATTTGAAAATCGTTTAAATGCTGCTTATGAGGAGATTTTAACTGTACCAGGATTTAAATTAGCACATAAACCACAAGGAGCCTTTTATCTATTCCCGGATGCTAGTGAAACTGCTAAGTTATGCGGTTTTGATTCTGTCACTGATTTAGCCAATGCATTTATTGATGAAGCACATGTTGTGGGCGTTGCCGGTGTTGCCTTTGGTAAGGAAGACCATATTCGTTTTTCTTATGCAACCAACGAAGATAAATTTGCTGAAGCAATGAAACGTATTCGCGAATTTGTCGAAAGTAAAATGGCGAAGTAAAAGCGTACAAGGAATATAGTTGAAAATATATCATTAAAAAGTTAGGTAAAGCTATTCACCTAACTTTTTTATATTATAATTGAGCTGACAGCAAACTGCTTGCCGGCTATTTTTCTCGCCTTCAAAAATAGCATTCGAAGACATGAAAACATTAAAAAATAATGATCAAAAACCGATTAAAGAAGGGTGTACTATGCAACGAGAATATTATACTGTCCTACGTAATCAAATTTTAGATACTTATCACCGTCTAGCAATCACCAATGAAGAGATGATGTTGTTAATTCATTTTCTAGCTTTTCAACAAGCTGGAGAGGATTTCCCGGCTATTTCATTAATTGGCAAACGAATGAACTTAAAAGACCAACAACTCTACGATATGATACAATCTCTCATTGAACGGGGATTTTTAAGTATTCCCTCTTATAAAAATAAAGAGGGTAAAGCTGTTGAATATTATTCATTAGATCCGCTATATTCAAAAATTACTCAACTTGAAGAAGAGGACAATAGTCAACGGTTTAAACAGGCAAAAGCTACTAAAGAAGGCGAAGTATTTGAGATGATTCAAGTAGAGTTTGGCCGACAATTGTCACCAATTGAGTATCAAAAAATCAGTGACTGGTTCCAAAAAGATGGTTATGATCCAGATGTAGTGAAAGAAGCATTAAAGGAAACGATTTTAAATAACGTGTATTCCTTAAATTACATGGACCGCATTTTATTGAACTGGTCAAAGCGCAAGCAAACTCAAGCGAATGATTCTGCAGGATTTAGCAAACAAAAAGCCCAAGAGCAAAACTTACCACCGGTACCAGTCACAAAATGGTTGAATAAATAAATGAGGGGGAAAAGTATTGACTAAGTTACCTTTAAAAACTAAAGCCGAAACGATTGCTATTTTAGATGAATTAGACAAACTATATCCGAATCCTAAAACCATGCTTGAATATGCAACGCCATTTCAATTGGTCATTGCTGTCCTCATGTCGGCACAAACCACTGATGTTGCAGTCAATAAAGTAACGCCAGCCTTATTTGACAAATACCCGGATGCGGACCGTATGGCTGAAGCAGAACTAGAAGATTTAGAAGGTTATATTAAAACCATAGGCTTATATCGCAATAAAGCTAAAAATATGAAGAAAACAGCGATGATGATACGAGATGAATTTAATGGTCAAGTGCCTAAAACACGTGAAGAACTGATTAAATTACCAGGGGTAGGTCGAAAAACAGCTAACGTTGTCTTAAGCGAAGCTTTCGGAATTCCGACTATAGCGGTCGATACACATGTCGAACGTGTGACCAAAAGAATGGGGATAGTCGATCCAGATGCGAGCGTTAGGGAAACAGAGGAAACCTTAATGGCCAAAATCCCTAAAGAAAGATGGCGAGATGCGCACCATCAATTTATTTATTTTGGCCGAGAATATTGCACTGCTCGTAACCCCAAATGTGAAAGTGATCCGAATATCACTTTTTGTGAATGTCGAAAGCTCAAATAAGAATCGCATATTTGAAGACTGGAAACACATGACTTGTCATCCATTCACTTGATTAAAATATTGAAGTTGGGTATATTAATGAACAAGGAAATGAAAGAGAAGGTGAAAACATGCCTACTGAACATGATGCAACGCAGACTGCTGAAAGCTTACATGCTTTGCGGGTCCACTTAAAAGGAAGCCAATACATTCTTGAGGTACTAAAAAAAGATATGCGCAAAAAAGGACTAAGTGAGAATGAATTTACAGTCCTAGAATTACTATATAATCGTGGTCAACAACCCATCCAACAAATTGGGAAACGCATCTTGATTCCATCATCGAGTCTAACTTATGTTATCGACCGATTAGAGGATAAAGGATTTGTTGAACGTACCCATAATCCTGAAGATCGTCGGGTAATTTATGCGGAAATTACAAAACTTGGCCGGGAAAAGATGGCAGAAGTTTTCCCTGGACACAGTCAATTAATTGCCGATATGTTCCAAGAATTTAGTGAGGAAGATATTGAAACTTTCATCACTTTATCAAAAAAATTAGGGTTTACAGCACAAAATATTTTAGAAGGTTAAGACCTGTAAGATTTATAAAAGAAGTTGGATTTATGCCAGCTTCTTTTTTTATTACATTCACTGACTACCATGGAGAGATCAGGATTTTTCACATGTAGAATAGTTCATGAATATGATATGATAATACAGAACGAATGGGGTGTTGATATGAAAGAAATCATACATTTTTATCATACAAACGATTGGCATTCTCACCTAGAGACATGGCCGAAATTTTTACGTTATTATCAAACACAGTCGGATAAACACCGTAATGAAGGTGAAGCGCATTTTCTATTTGATATAGGAGATGCTATTGACCGTCAACATCCCTTTACAGAGGCTAGCCAAGGGCAAAATATGGTGACGTTGATGAATGAAATGGGCGTCGATGTAGCCACAATCGGTAATAATGAGGGGATCGGTAGTCAACATGACATATTAGACAATTTATATGAGCATGCAGACTTTCCAGTCGTTTTAGGGAATATTTTAGATAAAAAAAATGGGCAACCACCCAAATATACTAAGGAATATACGATGATCCAAACTAGTAAGGGGACTCGATTTGCAGTTCTTGGTATGACAGCCCCTTTCGAGATTTCCTATGGCATTGTTGGCTGGGAACCGATTGATCCGATTTTAAGTATAGCTCGAGTATTAACAGAGATTAAAGCGAAAGAAAGCTTCGATGGTATTTTATTATTGAGTCATCTTGGTTTATCTACAGACCGTGAAATTGCAGCACGATTTCCGGAAATTTTAGCAATTTTCGGCGCTCATACCCACCATGTGCTACCAGAAGGGGAATGGGTTGGGCATACACTGTTAACTGGTGGTGGTAAATATGGTCAGTTCATGGGACATTTAACACTTGAAATTAATAAAGGTCAAGAAATCGACCATCTATATACCCCCAGTAAAATGATCCCTACTCATCAAGCTGATGACCTTATCGACTATCCTAAATATTTCAAGATGGATGAAGAATTGATTGCATCAGACCGGATTTCTAACTACGCCGAGGATGATGATCAAGTAGCAGCCTGGTTATCAGAAGGAGAAAATCAATTAAAACAACAAATAGTTGGGCATTTACCAGTCGCTTTAACAGCTGATGAAAACCAGTATTCACCGTTGCAATTCTATACACTAACAACAATGAAAGAAGCTAGTGGTGCAGATATAGCTATGGTGAATTCAGGATTGTTTCTTGATACATTACCGGCAGGACCAGTGTCTAAACATGATTTACATAAGGCACTGCCGCATCCAATCCGCTTAATGATGGTTGAATGTAGTCTGAAGGAATATGTGAATGAAATATACCCACAAATTGAAATACTTAGACCAGACCTTCAAGCGATGCCGATTAAGGGATCAGGATTTAGAGGAAAAGTGTTTGGTCAATTAATGGTGTTAAAAGACGAACAGCTAGACCAAATTGACCAAAATCAAATAATAAAAATTATAACAATTGACCATATATTGTATCTGCCATTTTTCACAGAACTAATTAATAAACATCATTATTTATGGGATCAACCATTTATACGTGAATTAATCGCTGATAAAATACATCAAACAAGTAGCCAAGATTCAACAGAATGTAAGGAGGGATAGCATGTTAAGTCGTAAAAGACAAGAAGAATTAAAAGAGAAACGGGCTAATTTAAACTACCCAGTTGCTAAAATTACACGCACCAGCCCAGACCAGTTAGAAATCAATGACCAATCCTTTGTTGTAGTTGACAATTACCATGATGCATTGGATATAGATGCCTTAGCTGATCGGTATATGGATATATTGGACGTATATGATTATGTTGTGGGCGATTGGTCATATGAGCAACTCCGCCTAAAAGGTTTTTTTGCAGATGATGCTCGGATCGGTAGTCTAGAGCAAAAAATTAAACACCTGCCAGATTACTTACTAGAATATGCTAGTTTTGGTGCTGCTTATTTTGTATTAGCACATGAGCGGACAGCGGAAGAAATCCAAAGCCGAAATGAAATGTATTGGGCGCAGCAGAAGAATCGCAACCAAGAAAGTCCTCGTAGCCGACAAAATAAATATCAACACCGGACGGGTGGTAAAAAATCTACTCAGGCTAAAAAATCTGATAACCGGCACAAGTCAAATAATACCAATCCACAAAAGAATAAACATAAACACAATCGTTCAAATAAAAAGGGTGAAAATGCGAAAGGACCGTCTTTCTCAATTTCACAGAATAAAGAAACCAATAAAAACAGTCAGAATCAAAGAACTGTGAAAAAGAAAGTTGTCACCAAACGCCAACATTCTTTTAGCATTAAGGAAAAAGGAGAAAAGAATTAGATGAACCTGCATGATAAAGTTTATTTAATTGATTTAGATGGCACGATGTACCGGGGTGGGCAACCCATAGAAGGTGCAAAAGACTTTATAGAACAATTAATGAAGGCTAAGATCCCGTTTATGTTTGTAACAAATAATGCGATGCGTGATCATCAAACTGCAGCAGATAATCTTAATAAGATAACGGGATTAAATGTTGAAGGGCATCATTTTTATACCTCAGTAGATACCCTACGATTTATCCTGGGTGAAGATCAAAAAACGGGTAAACTGATCAAGAATAATGGACAAGCATATGTAATTGGTACAGAATATTTGAAAGATCAAGTGGTGGATGCAGGTTTTAAACTGGTGAGCGATGTTGAGAAAAACCCTTGTGACATCGTGGTGGTCGGCCTTGATCAAACAGTGACTTACCCTAGCCTTGCAGAAGCAGCGATTGCCGTTCAAAATGGTGCAGCATTCTATTTAACAAATCCTGATATCCAATTTCCGTCAGAGCGCGGATTTGTGCCTGGTGCAGGCGCGTTGGGTCAAGTGATTACGGCGGCTACACGGGTAAAACCGACAGTATGTGGAAAGCCTAATGCTTTGATTATTGAAGGCGCGTTAGCCAAACTCGGTGTGAAAAGAGAACAAGCTGTATTTTTAGGTGACAACTTAATGACAGATATTGCTGCAGCGGAAAATGCAGGCATTGATGCGATCTTTATTGAGACAGGTGTACACACTAGAAAAGACTTAAAAGAATTTGGCGTATCGCCAACTATGGTGGTGGAAAACTATGAAGCACTCCTATCGGCCTGGACATAAAGCTTTACATGAAATAAGATTGTGGATTGGTATTTTAGCCTTAATTTTATTTTTTATCACTTTCGCAATCACCGTAACTATTGCAAATGTCCCTCTATTTATGGGGTCTTTGTGGTTTTCAAAATCTTTTGAATTAGTGGGATTATCCTTTTGGACCGTCGTAGAAAACTATTTACAACTATTGTCTTACCTAAATTTCCCATGGATAAATACCCTCCATATGTCAGATTTTCCAACTTCACCATCGGCGGCTTTTCATTTTATGGAAGTGAAGCACTTATTTTATTTAAATTACGGTCTCATGCTTTTGTCAGCACTCATTGCACTATTTTCTATTTATAAGCTGAAAGTAAGCCGTAATTTATGGCGTCTATATTGGCCTTTTAAACAATTGAGATGGTTGCCAATTATAGTAATTATTTTATTGATATTCAATTTCAATACGATATTTGTAGCATTTCATGAAATTGCCTTTAATAATGATGCTTGGTTATTTAATCCAGTTACTGATCCAATCATATTAGTATTACATGAATCATTCTTTTTATTATGTTTCATTTCTGTATTCTTAATAATACAGTTAGGTATTGAATTCATTTTTCGCATTGGGAAAAAAGATTTTAATCGTCAAATTTTAGGCATATAAAAAACTACCCAGAGAAGATTTAAATCTACTCTTGGGTAGTTTTTTGTTTATTTTCAACATAGGTTAATCGGTAAACATTGATGTTGAATGTAGCGGTGCAATCCGACGCTCTGGGAATAAATAATGGACTGCTTGATTGATTACATGAGGGGCTTCTCCGAATCCTGTTGCAATCAACTTGGCTTTATGCGGATAAGTCGCAATATCTCCGACAGCGTAGATACCAGGTATGTTGGTTTGTAAATTATGATCTACCACAATCGATTCGTTTTCTATTTCTAGTGACCATTCACGAATTTCATCAATAGAGGATACGAAACCGTAAGTCATAAAAATGTGATCTATGTCTAGTAACCGACTTTCTTGACTGCGTGCTTTGGCAATTTGTAAGCCGGTTAAAGTTCCTCCTACTCCAATGAGCTTTTCTGGAACATATGGCGTTACAAATTCGATGTTAGCCTTTTGCTTAGCCAATGAAACAGAATATTCATGGGCTCTAAATCGGTCGCGACGGTGAACCAGGTAAACTTTTTTTGCATAGTCTGACAAAGCAAGAACGGCATCAAAAGCAGAGTCACCACCACCTAATACGGCAACTTCTTTGTTAGTGTATTTGTCGAAGTCTGAGACGTGGTAAGAGATATGTTTCTCCTCATATTCAGATAAGCCATCGATCGCTATTTTTCTAGGTTTAAAGGAGCCATTACCGGCAGCGATGATAACTGCACCTGCAGTATAGCGTCCTTTAGTCGTCTCAATATAAAAATCGTCGTTGATTTTTTGAATGGCAAGGACTTTTTCGTTTAAGTGTATATTTGTAGTATCACGAAATCGGTCTAATTGCATTGCTAAAACTTGGCTCAATTCTTGTCCGGTAATTTTTGGGTAGGCGGGAATATCATATATATTCTTTTCAGGATATAAGGCTTTAGGTTGACCACCAATTTCTGGAAGTGAATCGACTAAGCGAACACTTAAATTGCGCATGCCAGCGTAAAAAGCTGTAAATAAACCTACTGGACCTGCTCCAACTATGAGGAGATCCGTTCTAATATTTGTCATCACAATCTCTTTCTAATCTGATTAATTATTTGAGTTATTACATTGGAATATTTAATAAATTGTAGATAAAGCGGAGACCGAGGGTAACCAGTACACCTGTCGTCATACCACCAATTACTTCTGAAGGCTTATGACCTAAATAATCATTAATGACCATTCGATCTTCATCTAGGGTATTGAGTTTTGCTAATAATTCTTGATCGTCAGTTTCTTTGGCTTTTTCTTTTAAAATTTTCATCAAGGTATAAATTAAAACACCTTGTTCACCATCTTGTCGACGAACACCCATGGCATCAAACATCACAATCATGCCGAAACAGACGGCAATTGCTACTATGGGAGAAAAGAAACCATACTGGAGAATTAATGCAGTGATAAGCGAAGTTACAGCTGCAGAATGCGAACTGGGCATACCACCAGTAGCATGAATGATAGAAAGATTAGCATTTGGTCTTTTAAAGAAAACGGCAATTGGATACTTAACCAATTGTGCAATCATAATTGCTGCAAAAGTAACGACTAATGGAAAATTAGTAGTTGTATTCATGTTTTCCTCCTTGGATTTATTTAATTTAATAATAGCATGAAAAAGATTCATTCGGAAAATGTTTCGCTATAAAAAGGGAAAATAAGAAAAACTTAAAATTAAGGCATAAATAAATATTCAGCTAATATTTAATTGTTAATTGGAGAATTTTCCTTCAGTATTTGTTACAATAACATTAGAATTAATTAGGAGGCAGAAAATGACTTATCCACAATTAGATATTAAAGACACGCAATTAAAGGCAACTATTGAAACAAATAAAGGTAGTTTCCAAGTTGCGCTATTCCCAGAATTAGCACCAAAAACGGTAGAAAACTTTGTAACATTAGGTAAACAAGGTTACTATGATGGTGTTATTTTCCACCGTGTAATCCCTAACTTCATGATTCAAGGTGGCGATCCTTCAGGTACTGGTATGGGCGGCAGCTCTATTTATGGTGAAAAATTTGAAGATGAATTTAATTTAGAATTATTCAATATTAATGGTGCCTTATCAATGGCGAATGCGGGACCAAATACAAACGGGTCTCAATTCTTTGTTGTTACAGCTAAAGAAGTGCCAGCGCAAATGTTAGGACAACTTAAAGCTGGGGGATGGCCAGAAGAAATCATTGAAGCATACAGCGAAAATGGTGGTACCCCTTGGTTAGATCAAAAACATACAGTATTTGGTCAAGTAGTTTCTGGTATGGAGGTTGTATACGATATTGAAGAACAACCGCGTAATGCATCGGACAAACCCCTTGAAGAAGTTGTCATTACTAGTGTAACTTTTGAAAACGAATAAGAAGCACGCTAGAAAGGACATAACTTCATGACAACTAGTAATTTCCCATACCACATTGGTGATGTAGTTGAAGGTGAAGTGACAGGTTTACAACCCTATGGTGTTTTTATTCAGTTAGATGAAGACCACCAAGGATTGGTTCACATTTCCGAAATTAATCATGGATATGTGAGTAATGTAGGCGATAAATTTGCTATCGGTCAAAAATTGACCGTAAAAATCATCGATATCGATGAATACACAAGCAAAATGAGTTTATCAATTCGAGCATTAAAGAAACTAGCAACCTCTAATAAACCTGCCAAGAATGCTTGGCCTAAAAAACGTCATGCACCAAAAATCGGTTTTTCTTCTATAGAAGAACAAATGCCTGGGTGGATTGAGGAAGCATTAAAGAAGATGGCTACAAAATAAATTATTTATAAATGAGGAGTATTCAAATGGGACATATCAAATTTGATTATAGTAATACTGACCAATTTATTGCAGAACATGAATTAACACAAATGCAACCATTAGTGACAGCTGCGGATACGATTTTACGTGAAGGAACTGGCGCAGGTAGTGACTATATTGGTTGGGTTGATTTACCAGAAACATATGACAAAGATGAATATGCACGTATTAAAAAAGCTGCAGCTAAAATTCAATCTGATTCTGACGTTTTAGTCGTACTTGGTATTGGTGGCTCCTACTTAGGTGCTAAAGCTGCAATTGATTTCTTATCTCATTCATTTGCAAATTTACAATCTAAAGAAGAGCGTAAAACACCACAAATCTTCTTTGCGGGTAATAGCTTAAGCTCAACTTATATCGCAGAATTAATTGAAACTATTGGCGACAGAGATTTTTCAGTAAATGTTATTTCAAAATCAGGAACAACTACTGAAACGGCCGTTGCATTCCGTATCTTCAAGAAACTTTTAGAAGAAAAATATGGGGAAGCAGCCAAGGACCGTATTTATGCAACTACTGATAAAGCAAATGGTGCATTAAAATCCGAAGCAGATGCGGAAGGCTATGAATCATTTGTGATTCCAGATGCAGTAGGTGGACGTTTCACTGTGTTAACGCCAGTAGGTTTATTACCAATTGCTGTGTCTGGCGCAGATATTGATGCATTAATGACTGGTGCTGCTGATGCGATGACAGCGTATAGTGATGCAGATTTAACTAAGAATGAAGCATACCAATATGCTGCTTTACGAAACGTACTATATCGCAAAGGTAAAGTAACTGAGTTATTAATCAACTATGAACCTAAATTACAGTATTTCTCTGAATGGTGGAAACAGTTATTTGGAGAATCAGAAGGTAAAGATGGCAAAGGTATTTACCCATCGAGCGCTAACTTTACAACTGACTTACATTCCTTAGGACAATATATTCAAGAAGGGCAACGAAATCTATTTGAAACAGTGGTTAAAGTAGACAAACCAAGCAAGTCTATCGAAATCCCTGCATTTGATGAAGATTTAGATGGCCTAGGTTATCTAGAAGGTAAAGACGTAGATTTTGTAAACACTAAAGCATTCCAAGGTACTGTTTTAGCTCACACTGATGGTGATGTGCCAAACTTTGTTTTAACAATTCCAGAAATGGATGCTTATTCATTAGGCTACATGATCTATTTCTTTGAAATTGCAGTAGCGATTTCTGGTTACTTGAACGGCGTAAATCCATTTAATCAACCTGGTGTAGAAGCATACAAGAAAAATATGTTTGCTTTACTAGGAAAACCAGGATTTGAAGATCTAGCAGCACAATTAAATGATCGTTTAAATTAAGGGCTATGAACTAATAACAAGGTGTCGGACAGCAATATCCGGCACTTTTTGTATTTTTAATAAAAAAAGGCAAAAAAACTATTGACGAATAACAGCATTGTTGATATTATAAATCTTGTCGATTCGAGGGAAACCAATATCGATAAAAAATAAAAACAGTAAAAAAAGTGATTGACAAGTTCTGAAAGAACATGGTACTATTACGAAGTTGTTTGTTTGCGAAACATAAAAACAAACTTAAAAAACTGTTGACATTCATCTGGTTTGGATGGTATGATTATTGAGCTTTATAGTTCAGTTCTTCCGAATTTGGTTTAAAAAATAAATCAAAAAAATGTTGACAACTGAATGATAAATAAGGTAAAATAATCAAGTCGCTTCAAACGAAAGAGCTGGTTAAAAAGTTTCAAACTTTTTGTTGACAAAGCTTGAATGAAGATGATACAATATAAAAGTTGCTGCAAGGCAACGAGATAGACCTTTGAAAACTGAACAAAGAAGACGAACCAAAATTGTGTAGGGAATCAATTGCGTAGCAATTGAAACCAACAATTCAAAGTAGTGAGAACTACTATAAATAAGTCAGCAAACTTTAATGAGCAATCAAGCTCAT
>JBCLPQ010000002.1:0-339423 GCA_041223225.1 Aerococcaceae bacterium 50-4 | reverse complement strand
ATATTGAACCGCCGTGTACGGAACCGTACGCACGGTGGTGTGAGAGGACGGAATCGAAAGATTCCTCCTACTCGATTTAAATTGGAAAAATGTTTAATGCGGCTAACAAGAGTTGAACTTGTACGAGAGTAATCTCACTGCCCCCTCAAGGCAGCGCGTCTGCCATTCCGCCATAGCCGCGAATGTAGGCTTCTTAAGAAGCCTAATTTAAATTAATAGATTAAACCAACTAAGAAGATGACTGCTAAAAAGAATACTAACAAGACAGCTAATATAGTATAGAAGGCTTTTGATTTATTGACATTTCCTGACTGTAAGAAATGGATAGTCATAGTAATGATCAATAGGGCTATCTGCATTAAAGTCAATAATAGCACAATAACCATGAAAATCAATGGTGCTAATAAAGAACTTAAGAAGCAAATTACAGCTACTACAACAGAAATGCTATTCATACCAAAGAAATGGGTTAACCAAACATTGTTACTCATTTTTTCAGATTCATTATTACGATTGAAACCATGAATAATCGCTGGCAATAGCCACAAGGTAATGATTAGAAAAACAAATGTTTTTAAAGCAAAGCGCCAAGCTACAAATTCAAAATTCAGGTTAGGTAAAACAGATAAATCCGCGAACCATTCATAGTGAGATACAAGATAATTCGCTAGAGAAGTGATAGAAACTGTATTAAGAATTGCGAGTAAGAGCAATGAAGTGATACCATGGTTTGGATTTTCATTTAATTCGTTGGTAGATGGCGATTGAATAGGTTTTTTTATGTAGGATAATAAATAAGCCAGGTAAGAAGTTACGTGATTGCCAGATTGTTTATTCTTACGACGGCTGGGTCCCGCATCTTCATCACTTTTTTTATTTGATTTTCCGAAAGAAAAGAATTTTTTCTTCGTTTTTGATTCTTCATTAGTTGTAACTTTTTCGACATCTGCATGTGCAGCATCCCGGATTGGCGAAGATTGATGATTGTCATCAGCATCAGATTGATTGCTGTCATCAAAGGCACCTCCTGAAATAGATGGTGTTGGAATTTCAATCGTGTCGTATAAGTCATCAACTACACCGTGATTTGTAAGGATATAATCACAATGGGGACATATTTTAGCATCTGTTGGTATGTTCGATTGACAATTTGGACATATCATAATTATCGTAGCTCCTCATTTCTTCATCACAGTCTCCTATATATATATCAGAATGAATACCTGTGATATAATTCAATCAATGATACCATATTTTTAAAGTGGACTGTATATTTCTCAAGAATTTTAGTGTTTTTTAAGGAGTAAAAATATGACATACAAACAAAAAACCTTACCAACAAAAATCAATCCACAAGAACACATTGAGTCTCTAGATATTTCCTCAAAGAAATTAGAAGATGGGCAAAAATTATTACAAATTTTTAAAGAAGAAACTGGTATAGAACCAGTAATGTGGGGGCCCTCAATTATTGGTTATGGTGCTTATGAATATATCACCACTTCTGGAATAGAAGGGGTTTGGCCAATGACTGGATTTTCAATACAGAAGGCTAGATTTTCACTTTATCTAAAGTTCGACCAAGAAGTTTCCCAACAATTTTTAGATAAAATAGGTAAATATAAAGCAGGCGTATCGTGTGTATATGTAAATAAGCTTGCTGATATTGATGAAGAAGTACTGAGAGCATTCATACGTGAAGGATACCAGTATATGCAAACCCATTTTAAAACAGTAGAAGGATTATAAGACATTTGGCTTTATTTCTTTAAAAAATAAAGTTTTGGTTAACCTTTTTTATAATCTTTGATAAGATATAATTAGAGTAAGATAAGAAATGATGGAAATGGAGTGAAGTACTATGAAAATGGCACATACTTGTTATCGTGTGAAAGATTTAGAAGCATCGAAAGCATTCTATCAAGAGGCATTCGGTTTTGAAATTGCTGAAGAAAAAGACTTCCCTGAAAATGAGTTTACTTTGACATACTTATCATTACCAGGAGATGATTATGAGCTAGAGCTGACTTATAACTATGGTTCAGAAGCTTATGATTTAGGAAATGGCTATGGTCATATTGCAATTGCTGTAGAAGACTTAGAAGCACTTCATGCAAAACAAAGTGAAAAAGGCTTCGAAGTTACAGACCTCAAGCAATTACCAGGTGATACTAAGCCTAGATATTTCTTTGTGACGGATCCTGATGGTTACAAAATAGAAGTGATTCGACTAAATAATTAAATTCAAGATCTTTAACGATTAGTGCTTTGTCCGACAAAAAAGGATTGTTTTCTAGGTAATTTCATGATAGACTTACGTCATGCGATGAGGCGACACGCACAGCATATTGTAAGTCTGTGCATGTAGTTAAAGAAAGTACACGATGAAAATCACCACAGGAAGTGGGTACTTGGTCAACAGCTGATGTGAACGGCTTAGACCCTAGTCTTGGAAAGCGAGGACATTTTTGTCCTCGCTTTTTTTTATCGACAAATGAAAGCTTTTTCATTTATTAAGCATAATTTTTAAGTTATAATATTTATATAGTAATAGAATCGGGGGATTCCTTTAATGGAAAGTAAGAAATTAGTTATTGTGAGTTTAGATGCCTTTGGGGCTGAGGATTTAAACTACGCGCTAACATTGCCAAATTTTAAAAAATTTCGACAGGAAGCTGCATTAGTGGAGAAAGTTGAATCAGTATATCCTTCTCTAACTTACATGTGTCACACTTCAATTGTGACAGGTCAATATCCAAAAGATCACGGCATCATTAATAATACACTTTTACAACCTCAGCGAATTTCTCCTGATTGGCATTGGTACAGTAAGTATATTAAAACACCAACTTTATTTGACATTGCGAGTCAAAATGGTTTGTCAGTATCAACGATTTTGTGGCCAGTTACCGGGAAAAGTAAGGCGATTGATTTCAATATTGCAGAAATATTTGCTAACCGAAAATGGCAATCTCAAGTGGCGGTGTCACTATTCGCATCCTCACCAAAGTATCTTATTCAAAAAAATAATAAACTCGGACATTTAAGGTCAGGGATTAAACAACCGGAATTAGATGACTTCGTCACGGCTGTGGCAGTAGATACAATTAAAAATGAACAACCAGATGTTATGGCTATCCACTTAGTGGACCTTGATTCTACGCGTCATGGTTATGGCGTTAAATCTCCAGAAGCTAAAGCTGCTATTGAACGAATGGATACGCATTTAGGGCAATTGTTCCATGCCATTGAAACAACGCCCGCTTACAAAGATGCGCATATTGTCTTGTTAGGTGACCACTATCAAATTGATACACAAGTGGTGATTAGACCAAATCATATTTTTAAAGAAGCTGGATTAATTCGGACAGATAGACAAAATAATATTATCGACTACGATGTATACGCAAAAGGTGCTGATGGGGCTACGTATATTTATGTAAAAGACCATGAGGCTATAACTATGGACGAAATAAAAAAACTGCTAGCTCCTCTAAGTGCTTATATTGAAACAATTTATGATCAAGATGAGGCCATTAACTTAGGAGCAGATCCTCAATGTTTTGCCTTAATCGAAGCAAAAGAAGGCTATTATTTTGAAAGCGACATAGAGCGACCAATTATGGAGGATACTAACAAGCATATTCCAGGTGTGAAGCTACTAAAAGCTAGTCATGGTTATAGCCCCAAAAAAGAAAATTATACAACAATGTTTATGGCTAAAGGGCCAAAAATTAAATCTGGGGTAACAATTACAGAAGGTCGCTTAATTGATGAGGGTCCTACTATGCTTGCAATGTTAGACCTAGCATTTGAAGCACAGGTTGAAGGAAAAGTTTTAGAAGATATTTTCATATAGCAAATAAAAATGATTGCTTATGCTAGGGGGAACTACTATGTCGAAAGAAAAAGAAATCATACCAACCATTGACGATAAAAGATTAGTTGATGAAATGTATTATTTTAATATTGGGCAGCATTATGAAGCATATAAATTTTTAGGTGCAAAAAAGCAAATTCAAAATAGTCAAGAAGGCTATCAATTTACTGTTTGGGCACCTAATGCCAAACAGGTTCTCCTAGAGGGTGATTTTAACGATTGGCATGAAATGCAAATGGAAAAAGTTGCTGATACTGGCGCATGGACAATATTTATACCAGATGCAAAAGAATGGGACTTATATAAATTTGTCATTGAGGACCAGAATGGCTTAAAAAAAGAGAAACAAGATCCATTTGCACTTGCAGGCGAAATACCACCAAAAAATGCCTCGGTTATTCAAGATATTCCTGATTATGATTGGCAAGATCATGACTGGATTAAAAAAAGACAGCAACCAAATATGTTTGCCAATCCAATCAATATTTATGAAGTTCATATGTCTTCTTGGAGAAGGCACGATGATGGTTCTGCTTATACTTTCTTAGACCTGCAAAAAGAACTAATTCCCTATGTCAAAAAAATGGGCTATACGCATATTGAATTTATGCCATTGATGGAGCATCCATTAGAGGCATCATGGGGCTATCAAATTTCGGGTTACTTTTCAATTGCGGGCAGATTTGGTCATGATTTTGAACCTTTGATGGCTTTTGTCGATGCTTGTCACCAAGAAGGTATTGGGGTCATCGTCGATTGGGTTCCTGGTCATTTTGTAGTTAATGACGATGCCTTAGCAAACTACGATGGCACACCAACTTTCGAATATCAGGATCCGAACCGAGCTGAAAATGTTCGATGGGGCACTAAAAACTTTGATTTAGGGCGAAAACAAGTGCAGTCTTTCTTAATTTCAAGTGCCGTTTTTTGGTTAGAGACCTTTCACTTTGATGGCATTCGCGTAGATGCTGTATCTAACATGCTTTATTTAGATTATGATATAGGACCTTGGACCCCGAATAAATTTGGTCACAATGTTAATTTAGAAGGGTTAGATTTTTTAAGAAAATTAAATACTGAAATCTTACTAAGAGATCCTTCCTATCTGATGGTAGCAGAAGAGTCCACAGCCTGGAGTGGTGTGACAAAACCAACTAGTTTGGGTGGTTTGGGCTTTAATTTCAAATGGAATATGGGCTGGATGAATGACACACTTAAGTTTTTCGGCATCGAGCCATTAGGAAGAAGTTATAATTATAAATTAATTAATTTTACTTTTATGTATATGCATGATGAAAATTTCATTTTACCTTTTTCTCATGATGAAGTCGTTCATGGTAAGCATTCACTATTAGGGAAAATGCCTAATCATAATCGCTATGAAATGTTTGCCAATCTGCGGGTACTAGAAGGCTATCGATTATTGTACCCAGGTAAAAAGCTTTCTTTTATGGGCAATGAGATCGGTCAATATTTAGAATGGCGTTTTTATGAAGGTTTGGAGTGGTCATCTCTAGATAGGGAGTTCAATACAGAATATCAGTCTTATATTGCTGAATTGAACAAGCTTTACAAAGAAATACCAGCACTTCATGAACAAGATAATCAACAAGCTGGTATTACTATTATTGAGGCAGATGATGAATTAGAAACTACACTTTCCTTTATACGACATGGAAAAGCAATTGATGAATTAGTTGTTTGTGCTTTTAACTTTACACCTGTAGAGCGAAGTGGCTATCGGATTGGCGTGCCTTTCAAGGGGACTTACCAAGTGTTGTTAAACAGTGAAATGAAAATATTTGGCGGTAATTGGGAAAGTCAAACCACAATTTTTGAGACTCTAGAGATACCACACAAGGGGCAACCATATTCGTTGGAAATTCATTTGCCTTCGCTTGCAGCGATCGCTTTTAAGCCATTAGACATTCAAGTAACATCAAAGAAAAACATTAAAGGGGTTGGTTAGCGCTATAGTTTTGGTTGGAATGTCATGATCCCATCACTTCTGTGAGGGTGCCTTATGTAAAAAGGGGGAAGGGAGTATAACTCCGCTACTATGTTAAACAATGAAATGATTGCTATGATCCTTGCCGGTGGTAAAGGTACTCGTTTAGGAAAGTTAACAAAAAGTATTGCGAAGCCAGCAGTTCCTTTTGGTGGAAAATATCGTATTATAGATTTCACTCTAAGTAACTGTATGAACTCAGGAATTACAACAGTTGGTGTCATGACACAATATGAACCGATGATTTTGAACGACCATATTGGAAATGGTGATTCTTGGGATTTAGACACACGTGATGGTGGTGCTTTTGTCTTGCAACCGTACTCTTCTAGTGATGGTGAAAAGTGGTTTAATGGTACTGCAAATGCCATTTATCAAAATGCTTCCTTTATTGATAGTAAAAATCCTGAATATGTACTGGTCTTATCTGGAGACCATATTTATAAAATGGACTATGCACCTATGTTAGCGGCGCATAAAGCTAATGGCGCTGATTGTACTGTCGCTGTAAAACCAGTGCCGATGAATGAGGCATCTCGTTTTGGTATTATGAATACGGACGATAATGACAAAATTATTGAATTTGAAGAAAAGCCTGAAAATCCAAAGAGTAATTTGGCTTCAATGGGGATATATATTTTTACATGGGCTAAATTACGAAAATATTTAATGCAAGATCCAGAAGGCATGGAAGACTTTGGTAAAAATGTTATTCCTGCCTACTTAAATAATGATGAAAAACTTTATGCCTATTCCTTCGACGGTTACTGGAAAGATGTAGGAACTATTGACTCATTATGGGAAGCAAACATGGAAGTCCTTGATCAAGAACATCCTTTACAAATTCGCGATAAATCTTGGCCAATTTTCTCCAGAAATACTGTGACAACCCCTCAATTTCTTTCGACAGAATCAGTTGTTGAAAATGCCATGATTTGCGACGGTTGTATTATACGTGGTAGCATAAAAAATTCAATTTTATCTCCGAATGTATTGGTTGGAAAGCAGTCTAATATTAAAAATTCAATCATTATGAAGGGGTCAAGTATTGGGGAAAACGTAAAAATTGAATATGCGATTCTTGGTGAGGATGCCGTCGTTTCGGATGGATCTGAAATTATTGGTACACCTGATGCGATTGCAGTTATTGGGTACGAAGAAATTGTAGGAGGTAATTAATATGGTTAAAAATAGAGTTACAGCTATCTTAAATTTAAATGAATCTACAGCAGATTTAATGCCATTAACAGACAATAGACCAATTGCTAACCTACCTTTTGCATGTCGTTATAGAATTTTAGACTTTTATTTATCTAGTTTATCTCATGCTGGTGTTCGTTCTGTGGCCCTATTCATGGCTGAAACTGGACGTTCAGTTTATGACCATATCCGTTCGGGTAAGGCTTGGAATTTCGATAATTATACAGGTGGTATATTCACATACTCACAAATGAACCACAAACGCGCTTTGTATGAAGCAGCAAGCCGTAAGGGCCCATTCTACGATGACCATCACTTATTTATTGAGCGTTCAAACGCTGAATATGTGTTCGTTTCGGGGGGCAAGATTGTTGCCAATTTACACTTGGATGAAGTAATTGACCAGATTGATGGATGTGATGCAGACATCGTACGTGTTTATGCTGAAGTACCACGCGAATTAATTGAATATCATCCAGATGAATATATTATCCAAATGGATGAAAATAATCATGTTGAAAGACTATCTAAAGAAGGTATTACACCGATCTCGCAAGCAACTGTCAATTATGACCTCAATATGACGCTTGTTAAAACCGATAAGTTACTCGAAATGATAGAAAGAGCGGAAGAAAATAACTATTATAAAGAGTTAGATGATGTAATCATCGAATATATGGATGATTATGAAACTGTTGGCTACCGTTACGAAGGTTATGTAGGTAATGTCGATTCAGTTAAATCATATTATGATGTCAGCATGCAAATGCTAAATGGTGAATATTTTACTCAACTATTCCAAGGAGATCAACCAATCATCACGAAAGCGCATAATGGTTCTCCTACTTATTATGGCAGTCATGCAGATGTCATTAATGCTCAGATCGGAACTGGTTGCCAAATATATGGAGAAGTAGAGCAATCACATATTTTCCGAAATGTTGAAGTAGGGCCGAATGCGAAAGTCGAAAATGCCATTGTATTCCAAAGTGCAAAAATTGGTAAAGGTGCTATTGTAAAATATGCAATCCTAGACAAAATGGTAGAAGTAGAACCCGGTGCTGTAATTATTGGCACTCCTGAAGAGCCCGTTGTGATTCCTAAAGGCACATATGTGGCCGCTGCTGATGAAACTTTCCAACATCCTGCATATAAATTTAAAAAAGCAAATGGTTATTAAATAAAAAAGAAAATAGAAAGTAGGGTGATATTATGAAAGTTTTGTTTGTCGCTTCTGAGAGCGCACCATTCTTCAAGACAGGTGGACTTGGTGATGTAACTTATGCACTACCTAAGGAATTACGTAAACAGGGAGTTGATATTAGGGTTGTATTACCTTACTATTCTCAAATGCCAGAAAAATATAAAGAGCAATTAACTGAAATCACTCATTTCAGAGTAGAATTGGGTTATAAATCTGCTTACGTTGGGATTAAAACCTTAATTCTCGATGGTGTTCAGTATTACTTTATCGATAATTTAGCTTATTTCGACAGAGACCAATTATACGGCCAAAATGATGATGGTGAGCGCTTTGGTTTCTTTGATATTGCAGTTATTGAAATGATGGAAAAAGTAGGTTTTATCCCTAATATCATCCATGTCAACGATTGGCAGGCGGCTATGATCCCTGCATTATTAGTTGATCGATACCATTGGGTGGATAGCTACAAAGATATTCGAAAGGTATTAACTATTCACAACATCCGCTTCCAAGGATGGCAAAATGAATCTTCATTAAAAGAAATCTTTAATACAACCCATGCCTTGTATCATGAAAATGGTGTAAAAAAAGAAGATCAAGTGAATTTTCTTAAAGGTGGTATCAATTTTTCAGATAAAGTGACGACGGTTAGCCCAAACTATGCACGTGAAATTCAAACACCCGAATTTGGTGAAAAATTGGATGGTGAGTTACGGTATAATGCTTGGAAGTTATCAGGTATTATTAACGGCATTGATTACGAACAGAATAACCCTGAAACAGATCCTAATCTTGTTCAAAATTATGATGCATCTACAGTTCAATCAGGTAAGGCGGTCAATAAACGAGCCCTACAAGAGCGCATAGGATTGAGTATTGATCCTGATGTAGCATTACTCGGCGTGGTTACCCGTCTGACTGATCAGAAAGGTATGCAGCTATTACAAGAAAAAGCAGAGTATTTGTTAACGCACTTCAATGTGCAAATAGTGGTATTAGGAACTGGAGAAGAAGACTTTGAAAATTCTTTCCGATACTTTGAATGGAAGTATCCAGGTGAGTTCTGTGCCTATATTGACTTTGACGTTGAATTAGCCCAACAAATTTATGCTGGTTCGGATATGTTCCTGATGCCTTCAGCCTTTGAGCCATGCGGTTTATCTCAAATGATTGCGATGCGTTATGGTACTTTACCGATTGTGCATGAAACGGGAGGTCTTTCTGATACGGTGCAACCGTACAATCAATTCACGGGAGAAGGGAATGGTTTCTCTTTTGGCATATTTACAGGGGATGTATTTGCCCATATTATAGAATTTGCGTTAGACATTTATGAAAATCATCCAGATACCTGGTTCCAATTAATGCATCAAGCGATGGCGACTGATTTCAGATGGACCGAACCAGCAAAAGATTACATACGACTATACGAGGATCTACTATAATATCAAGTTATCGTTGCTTAATAATTCATAAACATATTTGATTAGAAGAGAGGTTGGCTATAATGGGGGCAACCTCTTTTCCTATTGTGTAGGACGTTATTTTTATGATAAAATAGCTCATAATACATTAAAATTGGATTGGAATGAAATGAAAAGATGAAAGTAGTAAAATTTGGCGGATCATCGGTTGCGTCAGCAAGACAATTGATGAAAGTAAAAGATATCGTTATTGGCGATTCTGACCGTAAAATTGTGATAGTATCTGCACCTGGTAAACGAGACAAGGATGATATCAAGGTCACCGATTTATTAATTGATTTGGCTGCTGAAGTTTTACATGATAGTCAAAATGCTTCTGCCACTTTTAATAAAATTGTAGACCGTTTCAGAGAAACAGCTGAAGGACTTGAAATGGATTTAGCAATTATTGATGAAATTTCTGATCAACTGAACAAGCTTATCATTTCTGATATCACAAAAACACCTGCTTATTTTGTAGACGCTATTAAAGCATTCGGAGAAGATGCAAACGCCCAGTTAATTGCTGCTTATTTCTCTGATTTAGGCTATCAAGCATCATACTTAAATCCGCAAGATGCAGGCTTATACCTATCTGATAATCCTGGTCAAGCTCGGGTACTGCCTGAGTCTTATCAAAATTTATACAAATTACGGGATTTAGAAGGTATTATTGTTATTCCTGGATTCTTTGGCTACACAAAAGAAGGTAAGTTAGTGACTTTCTCTCGTGGGGGATCTGATATTACTGGCGCAATTGTCGCAAATGGTGTAAAAGCTTCAATGTATGAAAACTTTACAGATGTATCTTCAATTTATGCTGCTAATCCTAGTGTTGTAGCAAATCCAGTAGCTATTGAAAGATTAACATATTCAGAAATGCGTGAATTATCTTATGCTGGTTTTTCTGTCTTCCATGACGAAGCTTTACAACCCGCATTCATTGCTGATATTCCCGTTGCAGTTAAAAATACGAATGAACCCGAAGCACCTGGAACTTTGATTACAAGAACACGACCAAAAAATGACTTAGCAATCTCTGGAATTGCGTCAACTAGCGGCTTCGCTTCTGTTTACATTAAGAAATATATGATGAATAGGGAAGTCGGTTTTGTAAGACGTGTTTTATCCGTATTAGAAAAATATGGCGTTTCTTTCGAACACATTGTTTCGGGAATTGATGATATCGATGTTATCTTTAAAGAAGATGCATTATCAAAAAAAGAATTCGAGGAAATGGTCACTGAAATCAAAGCTGAAACGCTCGCTGATTCTATCGAAAAAAGAGACAATCTAAGCTTAGTCATGTTGGTTGGTCAAGGCATGATCGAAAATATTGGTAACACTGCTCGTGCGACAAAAGCATTGTCAGAAGCGGGTGTCAATCTAGAAATGATTAACCAAGGTTCATCTGAAATCTCTGTTATGTTTGGCATTATTGAAGAGCGAGAAGATGACGCTGTAAGAGCAATTTATAAAGAATTTTTCGTATAAGTTTAAAAAAAGGAGGGGCAAATAGCCACTCCTTTTTTGAGAACTAGTAATTAAGAATTAAATAGTAGGAAGTACAAAATAACAATTATACCAAGGGCAATACGGTACCAACCGAATACCTTAAAGTCATTTGTTTTAATGTATTTCAAGAATAATTTAATGGTTAAAACAGAAATAAAGAATGCGACAACCATTCCTACTAATAATAACCAAATTTCAGTACCGGTAAAGACGAAACCGTCTAAGAAAGCTTTGACTAGTTTTAGTGCAGAAGCACCAAACATGATTGGAATACTCATAAAGAATGAGAAGTTCGCAGCTAATGGTCTAGAAGTACCAACAATTGTAGCTCCCAAGATGGTAGATCCTGAACGAGATGTCCCTGGAACTAGTGATAATACTTGGAATAAACCAATTTTTAAAGCATCCATATACGTCATTTCAGCCATAGAATTAATCTTAACAGCCCTATTTTTATTTCGATTTTCAATCCAAATAAACCAAACACCATAAGCAATTAAGGTGATTGCGACAACGGACCAAGTCATTAAATGAGCTTCCATCCAAGAGTCTAGAAGAAGACCAGCTAGTGCAGCAGGCACACAGCCGACGACTACTTTAAACCACGTCATCCATGTCTCTTCTTTTTCGGCATTGGTTTTACTTGGTGCAAATGGATTTAACCGGTTAAAGTTTATCCAAACAACAGCTAATATAGCACCTAATTGGATAACAACTAAAAAGATATCCCAAAATTCCCTACGGACATTTAATGTAATGAATTCTTCTAGCAGAATCATATGTCCAGTGGACGAAATGGGTAACCATTCGGTAATTCCCTCTACGATACCAAATAATATGACCTTTAATGTATCTAACATTTATCAATTTCCCTTCATATCAAAATAATTACTCATTTTAGTATAAATGAAAACATAGCAGAAAACAAAAAATGATAGTAAATTTAGAAAGTCTTTATAATTAACAAAGCTGAAATCGCTTTAGAGATTTGTTTTCATTATTAATCTGAATGTGATATGATTAAAGTAATCAATAATATGAATACTTAAGGAGCGAGCGATATGTTTGATTTTTTTAAGAAAAATAAGAAGAAGGAAACTACAAAACAACCGAGTAATTCTCAAGTAGCAGAAACTTTATATGCTCCTGCAACTGGTGAATTTAAGTCAATTGACCAAGTGGATGATCCAGTTTTTTCACAAAAAATGATGGGTGATGGGTATGCTGTAGAACCTGAATCTGGTGAAGTTTACGCACCTGTAGCAGGTACGGTAATGAGTATTTTCCCAACAAAGCATGCGATTTATATTAAAACGGATGATGATGTGGAGGTTTTAGTCCACATGGGGATTGATACTGTTGAATTAGACGGTGCGCCTTTTGAAGTGACTGTCTCAGAAGGAGACCAAGTAAAGGTTGGTAGCCAATTAGCTATTGTAGATTTAGCTAAACTAGAATCAGCTGGTAAAGGAAAATCAATCGTTGTAGTATTCACAAATTTAGATGACTTTTCTAACCTACAGTTAACTGCATCTGGTCAAGTGAGCCAAAGTGCAGAAGTGGGGTCAGTTACAAGTAATAACTAATCAATAACAATTTAAAAAAAAGAGAGAGATTAAGACTAACAAGTTTTGATCTCTCTTTTTTTTGGTTCACACCATTTTAACGTTCGTGTTTTAGCGATTGTTTTATATATTAAAAGTTTAAAATTAAGAATACGCTAAAAATACGAACGATTTTCAGAAAAGTACTTTACTTTATCGGAATTATATCGTAATATAGCTCTTGTA
The DNA here is from genome assembly GCA_041223225.1 of Aerococcaceae bacterium 50-4. Lineage (GTDB taxonomy): Bacteria > Bacillota > Bacilli > Lactobacillales > Aerococcaceae > Aerococcus. Next base: position 326,363 of record JBCLPQ010000002.1, on the reverse strand, counting down.
AGAAACGAACATTAAAAACCTATGGAATCATAACATTCGTTATTTGGAGGAGAAATATGTCTACAAAATTAAAAAATATCGTTCTATTAGCTAGTTCTGTTTTTGCTTTAGCTGCTTGCCAAGGGCAAAATGCTGGAACTGATTCGGGTGAAGCAAATGTTTCAGGTTCAGAATCATCTACAACTAGTGAAGCAACTGGAGATTACGGCATTGGTATGATTACTGATGAAGGTGGCGTGGACGACCGTTCATTCAACCAATCTGCTTGGGAAGGTATGCAAGCTTGGTCAGAAGAAACTGGCAATAAAGTGCAATATTACGAATCTACAGACTCTTCTGATTTTGTTCCTAATTTTAATACGGCTATTGCTGATGGATATGACATTATCTTCGGAATGGGCTTTATGTTAGAAGATACATTTAACGATGTAGCCCCTGCAAATCCTGATCAAAAATTTGCCTTTATTGATGGTCAAGTGGATCAACCAAATGTAGTTTCTATGACTTTTAAAGATCAAGAATCAGCTTTCCTAGCCGGTATCGCAGCGGCTTCAACAAGTGAAACTGGAAAAGTTGGATTTGTTGGTGGTATGAAAACGCCTGGTATCGATCGTTTTGAAACTGGTTTTAAAGCAGGTGTTGCGCATGTGGATGAATCTATTGAGGTAGATGCGCAATACGTTGAATCATTTGGTGATGCAGCTACTGGTCAACAAATTGCAAACGCCATGTACACAAGTGGCGTTGATGTCATTTATACAGCCGCAGGTGGATCAGGTAACGGTGTGTTCACAGAAGCACGTAACCGTCTGGAAGCAGATAGTGACGCTGGTATTTGGGTTATCGGTGTTGACCGTGACCAAACTGAAGAAGGTGAATGGTCAGGTGGTAACTTTACTTTAACCTCGACTATTAAGGATACTGGGTCAGCTATTGTAGCCATTACTGAGCAAACGATGAGTGACGGATTCCCTGGTGGTGAATTAGTAGAGTATGGTTTAGCAGATGAAACTGTTGATATTACAAAAGGTAACCTAGATGATGAAACTTGGGCAACAATTGAAGAAGCGAAACAACAAATCATTGATGGTGAAATTGACGTTCCAAAATTCTCTTATTCAGCAGAGTAAGCGAATAAAGCAAATGAAAATTGCGTCGGTCAAATTGACTGACGCTTTTCTTTTGATTATTGAAGCAAGTTAGAAATGAGGAAATTCATATGCAAAATGAAAATGTCATTGAAATGCGTGATATAACCAAAATTTTTGGTGCTTATAAAGCAAACGATCATATCAATTTCAATTTAAAAAAAGGTGAGGTACACGCTTTATTAGGGGAAAATGGTGCCGGGAAATCAACCTTAATGAACATTCTTTCTGGGTTATTATCACCAACATCGGGTGAAATTTTGGTAAATGGGCAAGCTGCAGTCATTGGTTCACCTGAACAAGCAAACAAACTTGGGATCGGCATGGTTCACCAGCACTTTATGTTAATTGATAAATTCACTGTTGCAGAAAATATTGTGCTGGGTAAGGAATCTACAAAATTTGGCTATCTAGATGAAAAAGCTGCTAAAGAAAAAATTATCGAACTTTCAAATCAATATCATTTGGCCGTGGATCCAGATGCTTATGTACAGGATATTTCAGTAGGACAACAACAAAGGGTTGAAATTATCAAAGCCTTGTACCGAGGTGCTGATATTCTAATTTTCGATGAGCCAACAGCTGTATTAACACCACAAGAAATTGATGAATTGATGCAAATCATGAAGGCGATGACGCTGGAAGGTAAGTCGATTATTCTAATTACTCATAAGCTAGATGAAATCACCACTGTAGCTGACCGATGTACTGTCATTCGTCGTGGTCAAAGTATTGATACGGTTGATGTGGCGCAGACAAACAAACAAGCTTTAGCTGATATGATGGTTGGACGCCACGTGAATTTTACAGTGGATAAAAAGCCAGCGAAACCTGGAAGTGTCATTTTGCAGGTTGAAGACTTGATAGTTAACGAATCTCGAGGCTTACAGGCTGTAAAATCAGTAGACTTTGACGTACGCGCTGGTGAAGTATTAGGGATTGCTGGAATTGATGGTAATGGTCAAACAGAGTTAATCCAAGCTATTGCTGGTTTAAGAAAAGTGGTATCCGGTAAGGTAGTTCTATCAGGTAAAGATGTGACGAATAAACGTCCACGTAAAATTACTGAAGCTGGTTTAGGGCATATTCCAGAAGACCGTCAAAAACATGGCTTATTCTTAGAATTATCTATTGCAGAAAATATGGCAATGCAATCTTATTATAAAAATCCATTTTCAAAAAATGGTCTATTGAATCATCGATTTATCAAAGACCATGCAAAAACTTTAATTGATGAATTTGATGTTAGAACTGAAAGTGAAGATACCTTATCTGGTGCTTTATCAGGCGGTAACCAGCAAAAAGTGATTATTGCGCGTGAATTAGATCGTAATCCAGATTTATTGATTGCTGCTCAGCCAACAAGAGGGCTAGACGTTGGGGCGATTGAATTTGTGCATGATCGATTGGTGCAGCATAGGGATGCTGGAAAGAGTGTATTATTAATGAGTTTTGAGTTAGATGAAATAATGGGTGTTTCTGACCGCATTGCCGTAATGCATGATGGTGAAATAAATGCAATTGTAAATGCTGACGAAACAAATGAGACCGAATTAGGTTTATTGATGGCAGGTGTATCTTTGGAAGAAGCACGCATTCAAAGTGCCCTTAATCCAGTGGGACAAGATGCCACAATGGAAGGAGTTGAAACAATTGAAAGCATTTAAAACAAATTCCTTTTTAGAGAAGTTAACTATCCCTTTCATTTCTATTTTGAGTGGTTTCATTCTTGGTGCACTCATCATGCTATTTTTCGGATACAATCCGATTGTGGCCTATGATGCGATGATTATGACAGTATTATCTAGTCCATATTTCATTGGTGAAGTATTAAGACAAGCCACTGTACTAACATTAACAGGACTAGCTTTTAATGTCGCTTACCAATCTGGATTCTTTAATATAGGATTATCCGGTCAATTACTTGCAGGTTGGTTAGCTTCAGTTACCTTTGCTTTGGCTTTTCCTGGAATACCCCAAGTGATTATGGTGCCGGCGGTACTGGTCATCGGTAGTTTAAGTGGTGCATTATATGCCTCGATAGCTGGGGTATTACGGGCTTATCTTGGTACAAATGAGGTAGTTGTGACGATAATGTTGAACTACATCATCTTATATACAACCAATTATTTAATTCGTGAGGTTCTTGGCTCAGCTAATATGACTGAAAAAGTTGGGGAGAATGCCTCTTTAGCATTAGGGTTTATTACCACTTTAACAGGTGGCTCTCGTTTAAATATAGGGATTTTTATCGCGATTATCATGGTAGTTCTATACGGATTTGTTATGAAACATACAACAATGGGCTTTGAATTAAAAGCAGTTGGTTTAAACAAGGACGCTGCAGAGTATGCGGGTATTCATGTTGAAAAAAATATCGTTTTAGCTATTTTCCTATCTGGTGGCTTGGCTGGTCTAGCAGGTGTCATCCATGGTATCGGTACATTTGGAAACTTATACACGCTAAGCTCGCTACCGTCTGAAGGCTTTAATGGTATTGCCGTTGGACTACTTGGTATGGGAACACCAGTCGGCACATTCTTTGCTTCTATATTATTTGGTATCTTAAATATTGGGGCAACCTTTATGCCAAACCGCGCGGGAGTACCAGATGAATTAGCGAGCGTAATTACTGCTGCAATTATCTTCTTTATCGGATCTTCATATATCATTAGCTATGGTTTAGAAAAAATTGGTAAGGGTAAGAAATCTACTATTAAGGGGGATAACTAATGGATTTAAGTACTATTTTACAATTGATTGTATCATCCACATTAATGTACGCAGCTCCCCTTATTTTTACCGCTATTGGTGGGGCATTCTCAGAACGGTCTGGCGTAGTAAATATTGGTTTAGAAGGTATTATGGTAATGGGGGCATTCGCTTCAGCCGTCTTTAATATTGCCATGTCCACAGCTTTTGGTGCGATGACACCTTGGATTGGTTTATTAGTCGGTGGCTTAGTTGGCTTGATATATTCAGCTATCCATGCAGTGTCATCTATTAACTTCCGTGCGAATCAAACGATTTCTGGAACGGTATTAAATTTAGCTGCCCCTGGTTTATCTGTCTTCTTAGTCAGAGCTATTTATGGCGCAGCGCAAACAGGTCCCTTAGCGAAACCTTTTGTAACCTACAATATTTTAGGTTTACACCGAATTCCTGTCATAGGACCAATCTTCTTCCAAAACACTTCTGGACCAGCTTACTTAGGTCTATTGGTTGCTGTTATAGCTTGGTTTATTTTGTTCAAGACCCGTTTTGGTTTACGCTTACGGTCAGTTGGTGAACATCCAGAGGCTGCTGAAACATTGGGAATTAACGTTAACGCAATGAAATACGCTGGCGTTTTAATTTCTGGATTATTAGGTGGTATTGGTGGGGCTGTTCAAGCACAGGCTGTACAAAATGAATTCTCAGTGATTACGGTAGCCGGTCAAGGTTTCATGGCCATGGCTGCAATGGTTTTTGGAAAATGGCATCCAGTTGGTGCATTATTTGCTGCTATTTTCTTTGGATTTGCTCAAAGTCTATCAGTTACTGCCAATTACATTCCAATTATTCAAGATGTACCATCCGTATACTTAGATATTGCACCTTATATTCTGACAATCATCGTCTTAGTTGTATTTATTGGGAAAGCTCAAGCGCCTAAAGCATTAGGAAAAACCTTTATTCAATCAAAATAATCAAAAAAAAAGGATTTGGCTGAGCCAAATCCTTTTTTCTCATTCTGGTCTTTCTAATACATAGGGTTTTGTAATATCTGTATATAAATTGCCTGCTAATCTGGCTACAGGATCTAAAGCCTCATATATAACATAACCTTTGTCTTCATCATATACCGATTCATCCAAATGGTAGTCAGTAATTTCGAGGATAAACATATCTGTAATGACACGATCTTCTCGGTCACGGATTGGGATATACTGGTACACCTTAACTTCTAAGCGGATCAATGCGTCGGATACGCCAGGCACACTCACTGAATTAGAAGATACTGTCTGAATATCGGCTAAGGATAATTCGCTGATATCAGCGCCAACTTTAGCAGCAGTGGCATTCATTTTATCAATAAATGATTTGCTGACAATATTCACGACACCATCAGGATGGTCTAATAAATTTCGTGCGGTATCTTTAATCGAGTAGTCTTCTTTTCTCAGAATGGCCATCGAAATAAGTGGCATTTTCTGTCCGGCACCACTAGTAAATGAAAAGGGCGCCAAATTGATGACACCCGTTTCTTTATTTTCAGTCGTTATCCAACCTATTGGTCTAGGAACAATGGCACCAGATAGCAATTTATATTGTAACTTTTCGTCCATTTGATTGGCTGCTAAATGATACATGAATAATTAAGCTCCTTATACTGGCGTTACACAAACGATTTCGTTAATGTTCGTACTGTCTACGTATGATAGTAAACCAGTAGTCTGGTCACGCGCGAATAGCGAAATTTGTGGTTGGAATTGATGTCCAACAATGACGAATGATTCGTCCGCGTTAAAGTTGAAATCACGAGGGAAGTCCCCTTCAGTAGAAATATTTTGGATTTCAGTTAAGCTTTGACCATCCGCAGATACTTCAAATACGGTGATAGAGTTGTGTCCACGGTTAGAAACATATAAATATTTGTTATCTTTAGACAAGCGGATAGCTGCTGATGAGTTAAATTCAGACCAGTCATTCGGAATAGTATCGTAGCGATTACCTGGGACTAGAGAACCGTCTGCTTGAATATTTAACACTTCAACAGTGTAGTCTAATTCTCCTAAAAGGTAAACGATTGGTTCAGAATGGTGGAAAGCAAGGTGACGGGGACCTGTACCAGGTGCCGCTTTGTATACACTCACTTCAGTCAATTTGTAGTCATCAGATAGGGTATACGTATGCACTTCATCAGTCCCTAAATCACAAGAAAGAATATATTTATGGTCATTGGTTGGATGGATAAAGTGTGCATGAGCGAAATCTTGGTTTTCGTGCGGACCAACAGGAGATGTATGTTGGATTAGATCCGTGACAGCCAATGTACCGTCTGTGTTTACTTTAATCACTGCCAATTCACCTTTTTTGTAATTCGCATTATAAAGTACATTTGCTTCTTCATCGTAAGTCAAGTAACAACCATTTTCGTTGAACACCTTGATACGATCCTTAAGTTCGAATTGACCATTATTTTTTTCATAGTGGGCTACCCCAGGTTCTTCACCATCACTTAAGGTAAATAGATGTTGACCATCTTTTGACAAACTAATGTAAGTGGGGTTGCTTTCCTCAATAATCAATTCACTTTTTTCAAAAGCTTGCTTTTCAGCGTTCAGCTTCAAGGTATGAATACCCTTATTGTCTTCGCGAGTATAACCTGATACATAAATCGTTTCCATAATTAAAAATCCCTTCTTTCTAAAGTTAATTTCATTATACAAGAAAAGGCAGTTTTTAACATCTAAAAGGGTTATCCTTTAATAGCTTAGGGCCATCTATTCTATATAATTTTTGCTATAATAATATTATGTTAAACAGGAGGTATGATCATGACCGAAAAAGACCTTTCAAAATCAAAATACGAAACGAATGATCCAAGACAAAAGCAGAAGGAAACGGATAAAAACCATCCTAAATTTGTGGACTCATGGTTTTTCAAAAATGTTTTAAACAATAAATATGTTGGTATTTTAATGATAGGGATACTCATTGTTTTATTCATCAGTGTTTTTACTAGGGTATCCTATCTACTAGACCCACTTGTTGCCTTCATTCAATATGTTTCTCTACCGATAATTGTTGCCGCTATCTTTTATTATTTAACTGTCCCATTGGTTAATCGCATTGAAAAAAAGGGGTTGAACCGAACCTGGGGATCTACGATTGTGCTAATTATTATAGCCATTGTAGTTACCGGATTAATTGCATTAATCCCAACTTTAGTAGATGAAGGGCAAAACTTAATCAATAACTGGGATACAATCTGGATGAATTATCAAGATCGTTTACAGACATTTATTCGTGGCAATTGGTACGATCAAGTCAATCTTGTAACACAAAGTCTAATGGATAATGTGCAAGATTTATCCAATTTCAATTGGGAAACCATTGCAAATTCTGCAATTACTAGTCTTTCTTCTATCGTTGGTACTGTAACACGAGTGACCGTTGCTATTTTTACAGCACCAATTATCCTTTTCTATATGCTAAGAGATGGCTACAAATTACCCCATTATTTTTCTCAATTTTTACCTGTTCGGATTCGAAAAGCGACTTTAAATCTACTAGATGATATGAACCGTCAAATTAGTCAATACATTCGTGGTCAAATCATTGTTGCTATTGCAGTCAGTATCATGTTTGTGATTGGCTACGCAATTATTGATCTACCTTATGGTGCTATCATTGGGGTGACAGCTGGATTTCTAAATATTATTCCGTATGTGGGATCATTTTTAGCAATGATCCCCGCTTTTATCGTGGCGATAGTCGTGGGTCCAGTGATGATTGTAAAAGTAGCAATCGTTTTCGCAATTGAGCAAACGATTGAAAGTCGCATTATTTCACCTCAAGTACTAGGATCGAATATGGAAATTCACCCAGTGACGATTATGTTGCTACTTATTTCTGCCGGTAGTCTCTTTGGGGTTGCAGGTGTTGTTTTTGTTATCCCAATTTATGCTGTATTCAAAGTGATTTTTGAACATTTCTTTGCCTGGTATAAAAAGGTTTCTGGTTTATATGTTGAGGAAGATTTTAACCAGGAAGATGAGGGTAATGATTAAATCATTTGACAATTCAATTTATTTGAGTATTCGATTAAAAGGGCGTATAATGTCCTCTTGAACTGTATTTTGCAAAATTTGTTATTTAAAGGAGGAATAAGATGTGGCGATTAATTAAACGTATCCCATTTTGGGCCATGGTTGGTGCCGTTGTCTTTGCTTTATCGCAGGCAATAGGTGAATTGTTACTACCAACACAAACTGCTCGAATTATTGATGAAGGTGTGGCAGTTGGGGATATGAATGCTATCTATTCAATAGGTGGACAGATGATTCTGATTACCTTACTAGTCATCTTATCTGCCGCCGTCTCAGTCTTTATTGCAGCTCGGACAAGTCAAAATTTGGGACGGAAATTAAGAAATGAAATTTACTCAAAGGTACTTCGATTTTCGAAAGAAAATATGGGTGAATATGGTGAAGCATCCCTAATTACTCGATCTTCAAATGATATACAGCAAGTTGAAATAACCATTATGATGATCATGCGTATGGTGCTTTTATCACCAGCTATGTTAGTTTCAGCCGTAGTCATGGCTGTAATGGCTAGCCCACAATTGAGTATGGTTTATGCGGTTACTGGACCAATTTTAGCTATATTAATTTTTGTTATTTTACGAATCGTATCACCATATTTCAAGTCTATGCAACAAAAAGTAGATAACTTGAACTTGATCTTCCGTGAAGGATTAACAGGTGTACGGGTTGTACGTGCCTTCAACAAATCAAACTATGAGGTTGAACGTTTTGCTGAAGCTAATAAGGACTATGCGGATACTGCAATCAAAGCAATGCTCCGAATGTCTTTTTTAATGCCAATAATGACAACAATTCTATCGTTAACAAATATCACCTTATCATGGAGAGGGGCGCAATTGGTTGCTGCTCAAAACTTAAGTGTAGGGGTTATACTATCATTCGTTAACTACTCATTCATTATTATGTTCTCATTTATGATGTTAGGGATGATTTTTGTTATTTTACCAAGGGCACAAGTTTCTGCTCAACGTATTAATGAAATATTAGATACTGAAATCACCATCCATTCTCCTGAAAATCCTGCCTATATTGATCCGAAAGCACCAGGAGTAGTGTCATTTAACGATGTAAGCTTTAGATTTGGCCAAGCTGAAAAGAAAGTTGTAGATGACATCAACTTTGAAGTGAATCCTGGGGAAACTTTAGCGATTATCGGTGGGACTGGATCTGGGAAAACGACAATCGCTAATTTATTATTACGATTCTCTGACGCGACTACTGGTTCAGTCAAAGTCAATTCAGAAGATGTACGCGACTTATCCTTAAAAAATCTACGTGATTTAATTGGTTATGTGCCACAAAAAGCAAATTTATTCGCTGGTACTATTCGTGAAAACTTAAAATACGGAAATGCAGATGCAACCGATGATGAATTATGGTATGCCTTACGTATTGCACAGTCTGAAGATTTTGTGAGAGAGTTACCAGATGGGCTAGACGCTCATGTTGCACAGGGAGGGAATAACTTCTCCGGTGGGCAAAAGCAAAGACTATGTATTGCACGCGCAATCGTTAAACAAGCAAATATCTACGTATTTGATGATTCTTTCTCAGCACTTGATAATACAACTGACCGTAACCTACGTGAAGCGCTTAATGAAGTGACACAAGATGCGGCAACAATTATTATCGCGCAAAGAGTATCAACGATTATTGAAGCGGATACGATTGTCGTCTTGGATAAAGGTGAAATTTCTGGTATCGGGACACATCAAGAACTATTGTCTAATGAAGTCTACCGAGAAATTGTAGATTCACAAATGAAGGGGGCGAACTAATGGCGAATAATAAGAAAAAATTAGACGGTCGTCGTCACAAACCAAAAAACTTTTGGTCAACCCTTGGACGTTTTATCAAATACATGGCTACTAGAAAGTGGACCTTCTTATTAATCATTATTCTGGTAGTCTTGGCTACAGGATTTCAAATTGTATCACCTCGAATTCTAGGTCAAGCCACAACATTAATCTCAGAAGGGGTTAGTAACGGTCTACAAAATGTAAATGGCCGAGAAATGTTTGTGATTGATTTTGCCGGATTATTTAAAATATTAATCAATGTCATCATATTTTACTTATTAAGTGCGTTATTTAATCTCTTGCAAGGGATATTATTAAGTAGAACTGCACAACGAGTTATCGAAGATTTAAGAAATGACATGCGAGAAAAATTAAATCGTTTACCAATTTCTTTCTTAGATTCGACACCAAACGGTGAAATCATGTCTCGTGCGATTAACGACGTGGAAGCTATCGCAATGACGCTACAACAAACCTTACAACAAGTATTAATGTCTTCTACGCAATTCATATTGACGCTAGTAATGATGACTTTAATTAGCCCAAAAATGACCTTGATTGCAGCGGGTACAATCCTACTATCGACAATCGTCATGCTGACAATTACGCCAATTTCTCAAAGACTCTTCGCTGCACAACAAAGAGTTCAAGGGAATATGAATGCTTATATTGAAGAAAACTATTCTGGTCAAACCGAAAATAATGCCTTTAATCAAAATGAGCGAAAGGTAGCACAATTCAAGGAAAAATCAGAAGAATACTATAACGTCTCATGGAAAGCTCAGTTTATTTCTGGTATTTTGATGCCGTTAATGAACTTAGCTAAAAACTTTGGTTACGTTGCTGTGGCTATTGTAGGTGGTTTTTCAGTAGCAAACGGTAGTATGATGATTGGTGATGTCCAAGCGATGCTCCAATACGCAGGTATCTTATCTGAACCATTAAAACAGACTGCAAATATGATTAATCAATTACAACGTATGGTCGCTTCAATTGAACGTATCTTCGAATTTTTAGATGTTGAAGAAATGGAAGAAGTAGACTCTGGATTACCAGCTATTGAGACAGATCATAAAATGATTTTTGACCACGTACAGTTCGGTTATGAGCCTGGTGAAGAAAACTTGTTAATGACCGACTTTAACCTTACAGTTGAACCGGGGCAGATGGTAGCCATTGTAGGGCCTACAGGTGCTGGTAAATCTACTATTATCAACTTGATTGAACGATTCTATAATATCTCTGGTGGGTCTATTAAATATGATGGCGTAGACACAAGAGATATTGATCAAGAAGAATTACGGTCCCGAATGGGTATGGTATTGCAGGATACTTGGCTATTTAACGGGTCAATTGCAGATAATATTGCTTATGGTTCTAATGATCCAAATATCACACGTGATGATATCGTTCTTGCTGCTAAGGCAGCCCATGTAGATGACTTTGTGCGTACATTGCCGGATGGTTATGACACAATTATTAATCAAGACGGGTCAAATATTTCCCAAGGTCAACGACAATTAGTGACCATTGCGAGAGCATTTATGTCTGATCCTGAAATTTTAATTCTTGATGAAGCCACTTCATCTATTGATACACGTACAGAAAAATTAATCCAAAAAGCAATGAATCAATTACTTGAGGGTAGAACTTCGTTCGTCGTCGCACATAGATTATCAACGATTCAAGATGCAGATAACATTATTGTCTTAAATCATGGTGACGTGATTGAAACAGGTAATCACGAAGAGCTATTAGAGCAAAAAGGTTTCTATTACAATCTATATAATTCGCAATTTGTTAAAGGTGAATTTGAATAGAATAGAAACAAAAAAGCAATCCGACATTCATCGGATTGCTTTTTTTTATACTACTTTAGTCGAAATGAGTTGCTGATGAGTTGGTGTCTGATAATGAAAAGCAAAGTCATCATCTAATATCCATTTACTTACATCACTTTCAGCTATCAGCAAGGGCATCCGGTCATGAACGGTAGCTACAGTTTCATCCGGTTCTGTGGTGATAATAATGGATTCAGCTTGATTTTGACCTGTCTTTTTATCAGGATAGATGCGGTAAAAACCACCAACATATATAATGTTACCTTTTTCTGCAAAGGTGTAAGGCGTTTTATCATCTGTGAATTCGAAGAATGCCGACATTGGAAAAACAATCCGGCGGTCTTCAAATGACGTCTGAAACATTCTCTTTTCCCTGACTGTTTCTACCCGTGCATTGATCAATAATTGGCTAGGTTTAAAACCAGTAAATCCCCAACGTGTAATGCCAGGGACTATTTCACCGTCCGGATTCGCACCAAGGGTTACGACTTTATTAGAAGGGTAAATGGTACCCTCCGATAAGCCTGAAACATCTACACCACGATTGGCGATTTCTTGATAATAGTCAAATAAAATTTGCTCATTTTTATCGTATAGATATCGACCGCACATAAGATAACTCCTTTACTCATTGCTAAAAATGGCTAAAAATGGGATTGCACTATTACACTAAGTCATTTTGTTTTTCTTTGGCTAATCTCATGCGCATATTTTTGATCGCTAAATTGACAATTTCATTCGTTAATTGTTCATTGCGGACAAGTAATGGGCCATGGAAGTATGAACCAAATGTATTTTTATACATAACACCTTCAGTTTGGTCTTCACCATTGTTTCCAAAGCCGGTAACTACTTTACCAAGGGCCTGCGTATTTTCGCCTAAAAAAGTACGACCATTATGATTTTCATAGCCATAGTAAGTCTGACCAAATCGGTCATTTTCAATCACAATATCTCCAATAAAGCGGTTATTATCTTGATTTAAAGTATAGTGGTCCAAGGCACCGATTCCTTCTAAACGCTCACCAGCAGCGTTGATATAGTATTTCCCTAATAATTGGAAACCACCACATATACCAATTGTCACACCATCATTTTCAATGTATTGAGTTAAGGCTTCTTTTTTAGTTTGAATATCTCTAGCGACAATCTTTTGTTCATAATCCTGGCCACCACCAAAGAATACCAAGTCGAATTGGGCTGGATCAAAATCATCGCCGATAGACACTAATTGGGTATCTACTTGTACATTTTGTTGTTTTGCAGCGTGCTGTAGCATTAATAAGTTGCCGTTATCACCGTATGTATTCATTAGGTTGCCATATAGATGGGCAATTTTTAAAGTTTGTTCCATTAACTCATGCGCTCCTTCACGTATCCTAATTCAGCCAATTCTTTCCTAATCGCTAGCATAGCTGTATAAGTCGCTAGGATATATACTTTTTCAGTTGGCGCATTTTTAACTGTTTCACTGATTGCTTTTGGATCATCTAATTGGACTAATTGGTCTTCATTAAAACCAGCGACTGTCATTCGTTTGGATAAGTCAGCTACACGTAGTCCTGCTACATAAGTCGCTTCAATATTTTCCATTGCAGCCAATTTTTCAAAGTTACCGTCCCAAATCCAAGATACATCTTGACCATCAGCAGGGCGATCATTTAAGACAGAAATCAATGTGTAAGGTGCTTTTTCCAATAAACATAATTCAATAATCTGATTCAATCCTACTGGGTTTTTGATTAAGTTAATGCGTAAGTCGTGACCTTCAACGTTTATCGCTTCTTGACGGCCAAAAATACGTTTTGCACCTTGTAACCCTCTAGCGATATCATCTTGGCTTACACCAAAATAACGACCTAGTGAGTAAGCTGATAGGGCATTATAGACATTGTATAAACCTGCAACAGGAATGCTGTATTGATAACCATCAATCGTAAAGCTTGCTGATTCAGGTGTTAAGGCGTTTATTTCGTTGACTTGATAAGTTAGTTCTGGACGGTGGAAGCCACAGTTAGGACAGAAGAAGTCACCCAAGTTGCTATAGGTAATTGAGTGGTAATGCAATACATGTTCACAGTTAGGGCAGATAACGCCGTCCGTGTTGTTATCAGCTAAGAAGTCTTTAGATTGGTCTTCAGTATTGAAACCAAAGAAGACTTGCTTATTTTCTACCTTGCGTGATGAAAATATCGGTGCGTCACCATTTTGCATTAGGATGGCATCTTTTGCTTTAGCCGCTCCTTGAAGTATGAAATCATAGGTTGTATAGATTTCACCATATCGGTCCATTTGATCACGGAAAATATTCGTTGTTAAAATAACTTCGGGTTTAATATGTTCGGTGATATGTCTTAGTGAAGCTTCGTCTACTTCAAGAACAGCTACTTTATCTTTCGATTTGTTTCCTGAATCTTCGATGAAGGAAGAAGTAATTCCTTGTAGCATGTTTGAACCAGAGTTGTTTGTCATGACGTGGTCAAATTTTTGTTTTAAAATATTCACAGTTAGGGCAGTTGTCACTGTTTTCCCGTTTGTACCTGTAATAATGACTACTCGGTAGTTTTCGCCTAAGGACTTTAAAATTTCCGGATCAATCTTTTGTGCAATCTTACCGGGTAGAGAAGTACCCCCACTGGTGAATCTCTTTAATAATTGTTGGCTAGTTCGGCCAGCTACTGTTGCTAATTGACTTTTAAATTTCATTTTGGCACTCCTCTAATCATTTGTTTTTCGCAGTTTTTGCGAACACTTAGTGAGATTATTTTACCATAGTAAGAGTCAATTCTGAAAAAATTCAAGTCATTTAAAATTTCTTTAAACATTTCGGACATTTTTTTCTTGTCTGCTGAAATAAAATTGACTAGTGACAGGAATAAAAGTAAAATGAATAGCTGAGTAATTCGATATTAAAAAGTATGGGAGTGTTTAAATGGCTCAGTTATTTTTCCGTTATGGTGCGATGAATAGTGGTAAGTCTTTTGAAATCATTAAAGTGGCGCATAACTATGAAGAACAAAACAAACATGTCTTGGTGTATACTAGTGCTGTTGATGACCGTGCAGGTGTGGGCAATGTTTCTAGTCGTGTAGGTGAGGAAAGGCTAGCAAGAGCAATTACAACAGAGACAGATGTGTATGAGGATTTAACCACCTACATGCGTGACAATGACCAAAAGATTTATTGTGTACTAATTGATGAAGCCCAATTTTTATCCAAAGCGCATATTTATCAACTAGCTCGTATCGTAGACGAGTTAGACATTCCGGTAATGGCTTTTGGTTTGAAAAATGACTTTTTAAATAACTTGTTTGAAGGGTCTAAATACTTGTTATTGTTAGCAGATAAAATAGAAGAAGTGAAGACAATTTGCTGGTTCTGTGCGAAGAAAGCCATTATGAATATGCGAGTAGCTAATGGTAAACCGGTATACGAAGGTGAGCAAGTACAAATTGGTGGTAATGAAGCTTATTATCCAGTTTGTCGAAAACATTATCACCATCCACCGTTGAAAGATGGTAAAATTTATATTGAGCGTAATGCTGGTGAATAGGTGACTGAGCCTACCAATATCAATAAGGATATAAAACCAATAGACGATAAGTTACAAATAAAGTAATAGAAAAGAGTTGAAAGAATGTTTACAGATCAATTAGATTCATTTATTGCCCGTTATACAGAAGTAACGGAATTGATGAGTGACCCGGATGTGATTAGCGATAATCAACGTTTCCGTGCTATCTCTAAAGAAGAAGCTGATTTAAGACCAAAAGTAGAAACATTTAATCATTACAAAGATGTTATCCAAGGCATTGAGGATACAGAAGAGCTATTAGCGGATACCTCTGATGATGAAATGACTGAATTAGCAAAAGAAGAACTAAAAGAATTGAAAGCTGAACGAGAAGACCTTGAAGAAGAAATCAAACGCTTAATGATTCCTTCAGATCCAAATGATGATAAAAATATCATCATGGAAATTCGTGGTGCAGCAGGTGGGGACGAAGCCCAATTGTTTGCAGGTGACCTGTATGAAATGTACAGTCGTTATGCTACTGCCCAAGGATGGAAAGTTGAAGTCGTTGAGTCGTCAAGTAATGATATCGGCGGTTTCAAAGAAATTACTTTGCAAATCCAAGGTGAAAATGTTTATTCAAAATTAAAATTTGAATCTGGTGCGCATCGTGTACAACGTGTACCTGATACTGAGTCGCAGGGGCGTGTCCATACATCAACTGCAACTGTCGGCGTAATGCCTGAACTAGAAGATATCGATTTTGATTTAGATGATGCAGATATCCGTGTTGATATTTACCGTGCTTCTGGTGCCGGTGGACAGCACGTTAACAAAACGTCATCTGCCGTTCGTCTAACGCATGAGCCAACTGGTATTCAGGTTGCTATGCAAGACCAACGTTCACAACAACAAAATAAAGATAAAGCAATGATGATTTTACGTTCACGAGTATATGAAAAAATTGCTTCAGAGCAACAAAATGAATATGATTCACAACGTAAAAACTTAGTAGGTACTGGAGATCGTTCAGAGCGAATTCGTACTTACAACTATCCTCAAAATCGTGTGACTGATCACCGGATTGGTTTAACTATTCAAAAATTAGACCGTATCATGGCAGGTGAATTGGATGAAATCGTTGACGCTTTATTATTAGCCGATCAAGCCAATAAATTAGAGGAGTTAAATGATTAATCAAACGTATTTAGAGGTCCAGGGATGGGCCTCTTCTTTTTTAGAAATAAATAAACACGAACCAGAAATAGCTTACCATTTGATGCTAGACATGGCAGATTTTACCGTTTCAGATTGGGTGCTCAACCGCAAGCAAGATATGCCAGATGATTTAAAACAAGCTTATCAAGCAGCTATAGAGCGTGTGGTGTTAGAAAATTATCCTTGGCAATATATTGTCGGAAAAGCTTGGTTTTATGGTGAGCCCTTTAAGGTAACACCAGCAACCCTTATCCCAAGACAAGAGACTGAAGATTTGATTGCTTACGTGGCTAATGCCATTAAAAAGGGTGAAATCGCATCCGATGCACGGGTTTTAGATATTGGTACGGGGACAGGTATTATTGCCATCACGTTAAAAAAACTTTTTCCACTGTTACAAGTGACCGCAACCGACATTTCACCGGACGCATTACAAGTTGCCCGTGATAACGCAGAGGAAAAACAAGTGGAAATTGATTTTCGCTTAGGAGATTTATTTGACCCTGTACAAGGACAACAATTTGACCTTGTGATTTCCAATCCACCCTATATTGGCCAGAATGAAACGATGGTTATGTCAAAATCGACAGTCTTGTTTGAACCAGATGTAGCCCTTTTTGCAGAGGAGGGTGGTTATCAAATTTATTGGCGCATTTTCGATCAATTACATGATTACTTGGAGAAACCAGGGTATTTTATAGGTGAATTTGGCTACCAACAAGGGAAAGCCTTACTAGCAGGTGCCAAGGATCGTTTGCAATTTTCTGATGCTGAAGTAGCCATCATTCAAGATTATACGGGTAATGATCGTATTCTTGTTGTCCACTGTAAATAAAGGATTTAAACAAAATAATACAAATATGAAAGGAGTTTGTTCTGTAATGACAAAAATAATTCATGAAACTGAAATTGAAGAAGGCGCTGAATTACTGCAGCAAGGAAAACTTGTTGCTTTTCCGACTGAAACAGTCTTTGGTTTAGGCGCAATTGCTAATAATGCAGAAGCGGTTAAATCTGTCTATGAAGTGAAGGGACGCCCCAGTGATAACCCATTGATTGTCCATATTGCAGACTCAGCAGATATCTTCAAGTATATGATGGATAATGATCCAGTACGCCATCAATTAATTGAAAAGCTAGCACAAGTGTTTTGGCCAGGACCATTAACCTTAATTGTACCAGTGAAGGCGAATACCTTTCCAAGCGTCGTTACTGGTGGCATGGATACGGTCGGCATTCGCTTACCAGACCATGAAACTACCCGCAAGCTCATTCGTGCTACTGGTTTCCCAATTGTTGGCCCTTCAGCAAATATCTCTGGCAAACCAAGTCCAACCCAAGTAGGACATGTTATGCATGATTTTGATGGGGTAATTGGTGGCGTTGTGAATGCTGACCCAACTCGAATTGGCGTAGAGTCTACAGTGTTAGACCTGACAGATTCGCGAGGCTTAGTTATTTTGCGCCCAGGTTATATTACAAAATCCATGTTAGCGGAAGTAGCGGGGGATATACCGATTTATATGGGTGGTACGATTGCAAACAATGCAGAAGAAGCACCGAAGGCACCGGGCATGAAGTATATTCACTATAGTCCAAATCAACCTGTAATTGCTGTTTCGTCTGAAAAAATGCAAACAGTTTTAGCTGAGCTATCTCGTCAGTCGGTAAATGTTGCTTTAGCTGCAAGTGAAAAAAATATCGAAAAATACAATAGTTCAGTAGCAGCAGTATTGTCGCTAGGACCCAGTATAGAAACCGCTACACAACACCTTTTTGCAGCGTTAAGAACTTTTGATAATCAAAAAAACATTCAAAAAATCGTGGTAGAATTGTACCCCGAGACTGAAAAAAATGGGGCATATCGCAATCGTTTAATCAAAGCGAGCTCAACCGTGGTAGAATAGAAACAGATATTTGAATTGGATGAGAAAAACACCAAGGAATATTTATCAAAATATAAAGCTGGAGGCAGATGCATGAGTAAGGATATTATTTTTGATTTATTAGACGAGGAAATGGACCGCCAACAACACGGAATTGAATTAATCGCAAGTGAAAATTGGGTGTCAGAAGCTGTTCGACGTGCCCAAGGTTCTATCGCAACCAATAAATATGCTGAGGGTTACCCAGGTAAACGTTACTACGGGGGCTGTGAAGTAGTTGATAAAATTGAAACATTAGCTATTGACCGTGCTAAGGAATTATTTGGTGCTGCTTATGTAAACGTTCAACCTCATTCGGGGTCACAAGCGAATATGGCGGTTTATGATGCCTTCTTAGAACCCGGAGACTTAGTTTTAGGCATGAATTTAACCGATGGTGGTCACTTGACGCATGGTTCACAAGTGAATTTCTCTGGTAAAAAATACAACTTTATTGCTTACAATGTTACTGATGGTGAAGAATTCATTGATTATGATGAAATTGACCGCTTAGCTAAAGAACATCAACCAAAATTGATTGTTGCGGGTGCTTCTGCTTACGCACGTACGATTGATTTTGAAAAAATTGCTGAAACTGCCAAAGCCGTTGGCGCTTATTTTATGGTGGATATGGCCCACATTGCTGGTTTAGTTGCAGCAGGTCTTCACCCAAATCCAATTCCTTACGCAGATGTTGTGACCTCGACAACACATAAGACATTACGTGGCCCACGTGGTGGATTAATTTTATCTGCTAATGCAGACTATGGTAAAAAATTGAATTCTGCTATTTTCCCAGGTATTCAAGGGGGGCCATTAGAGCATGTGATTGCTGCTAAAGCAGTTGCTTTTGGCGAAGCGTTACAAGAAGAATTTAAAGATTACCAAACCCAAGTGATTAAAAATGCTAAAGCTTTTGAAAAAATCTTCCATGAAGAAGGTATTCCTATGGTGTCTGGTGGAACGGATAACCATTTACTGCTATTGAAAGTGATTGATTTTGATGTGACAGGTGCTGATATCGAAACAGCTTTAGACGAAGTGGGTATTACAGTTAACAAAAATACTATTCCAAACGAAACGTTGAGTCCATTCAAAACAAGTGGTATCCGTATTGGTACCCCAGCAATTACAACACGTGGATTCAAAGAAGCAGAATCTGAACAAGTTGCCCGGATGATTGCACAAATTATCAAAAACCCTCATGATGAAGCTGTTCGCAGCCATGTGATTGCTGCAGTTTCAGAATTAACAAATGCTTTTCCATTAAAATAATAAAAATACAGGACTTGAAGGCTTAGTAAACTTGCACTAGGCCTTCAGGTCCTATATAATATTTAGAGTTTGAGCAAAATTAATTGAATGCATAAAATCTAAAAAGCGAGGTATATTACCATGAATAAATTAGTCGTAATCGATCACCCATTAGTACAACATAAAATGGCTATGTTACGTGATAAAGATTTAGGAACAAAAGATTTCCGTGAATTAGTAAATGAGATTACCATGTTTTTAGGTTACGAGGTAACGCGTGATTTGCCAATGGAAGAAATTGAAATTGAAACGCCATTAGTGAAGACAAACCAAAAAGTGATTGCAGGTAAAAAATTAGCGATTGCACCGATTTTACGTGCAGGCTTAGGTATGGTGGATGGCATGTTACTACTGATGCCAGCTGCAAAAGTAGGCCACATTGGTATGTTCCGGGATGAAGAAACTTTACAACCACAAGAATACTTCTTTAAAATGCCTCAAGACGTTGAAGAACGTGAAGTGATTGTTGTTGATCCAATGCTAGCTACTGGTGGTTCTGCTATCATGGCTATTGACTCTTTAGTTAAACGTAATGTAAAACCAGACAGTATTAAGTTTGTTTGCTTAGTTGCAGCGCCTGAAGGTGTGAAAGCTTTACACGATGCTTATCCAGATGTAGACATTTTTACCGGTGCTCTTGATGAAAAATTAAACGAAGATGGCTACATTTTACCAGGTCTTGGTGATGCTGGTGACCGTCTATTTGGTACCTTATAATTGTCATCAATTACATGTATATGCTACTCTTGGTATATGGAAAATAGCATAAACAATTGAAACAGATAAATTAATTTAGATAGGTGATAATAAAAATGACGGAAAACATGATTGTTAAGGGTGGTAATCAATTAAAAGGGCGCGTAAGGGTAGACGGTGCTAAAAATGCTGTTCTACCTTTGCTTGCTGCCACACTATTAGCAGACCAAGGGAAGAGTCGCATTACGAATGCCTCTTTATTATCTGATGTATACGTAATGAACGATGTATTACGGAACTTGAATGCACAAGTTGATTTTAATGAAGCGCAAAACGAGATTATTGTTGATGCTTCAGGCGACTTAACAACCGAAGCACCATTTGAACTAGTCAGCAAAATGCGTGCAAGTATTGTTGTAATGGGTCCACTATTGTCTAGATATGGACATGCAAAATTTGCGATGCCAGGTGGCTGTGCAATTGGTTCACGTCCAATTGACTTGCATGTTAAAGGTTTTGAAGCGCTAGGTGCTAAGGTAACGACCACAGCCGGCTATGTTGAAGCAAGTGCCGACAAACTAGTGGGTGCGAATATCTATTTAGATTTCCCAAGTGTAGGTGCTACGCAAAATATTATGATGGCTGCAGCCTTAGCTGAAGGCACAACGGTTATCGAAAATGTTGCTCGTGAACCTGAGATTGTAGATTTAGCCAACTTTATTAACAAAATGGGTGGCCGTGTTCAAGGTGCAGGTACTGATACTATTAAAATTCATGGTGTAGAAAGCCTTGAGGGAACTGAACATTCTGTTATCCCTGACCGTATCGAAGCGGGTACTTTTATGGTAGCTGCGGCTATTACTGAAGGGGATGTCTACATTGAGGACGCGATTTCGGAGCATAATCAACCTTTAATTTCAAAATTAAAAGAATTAGGTGCAACGATAACAGAAGATGTATCTGGTGTTCGCGTTCAAGGATCAGCTGTATTACATCCTACTAAAGCCAGAACGTTACCATATCCTGGCTTCCCAACTGATATTCAATCACCATTTACAGTGGCACAAATCCTAGCAGAAGGTGCTTCAGAAATGGAAGAAACAGTTTTTGAAAACCGCTTTATGCACTTAGAAGAGTTGCGGAGAATGAATGCAGACTTTAATATCAATGGCAATACAGCGATTATGAACGGACCAGCGAAACTTCAAGGTGCCGCCGTAGCAGCCTCAGATTTACGTTCAGCTGCAGCCTTGATTTTAGCTGGATTGAAAGCTGAAGGCATCACAAAGGTGTCTGAATTAAAATACTTGGACCGTGGTTATCATTCTTTCGATAAGAAATTACAAGCCCTTGGTGCTAATGTACTTAGAGTGGATGTTGATGGAAAATCTGATGCAGAACTTGCTAGTTTACTAGATTAGATTGGTAGTGAGTAAATGAAACGATATCATCAATATATTAATGAACCATGGAAGAAATTACTATTTTGGGGATTACTACTTCTTTTGGTAGGGTTGATCCTTTTCATAGTCGGTGGTTTAATCGGTTATGGTTTTTCTTCCGATAATTCAGCTTTTAATTTCTTAAATCCAGCTAGTTGGAATCATGTTTTCTCGTTTATACGATAATATGTCACTGTATATTAGCATGGCAAATTACGCCAAGGACTAAATCACTTAGTTCTTGGCCTTTTTTATGCTTATAGTAATTTTAGCACCATTGATCTTGCTATATTAGAAAATCATGTCTTTAAAAAACGCATTTTCTTACAATGAATTCTTATCAGTTTATGGCTTGTCATATGTTACAATATGCTAGATATGAGGTGAGTTTATGGATGGCATTTTGCCTTTATGGAAAGAACGCGGCATGACGAGTCATGACTGTGTATTTAAAGTTAGAAAAATTTTGAAAATGAAGAAAGTTGGCCATACAGGGACTTTGGACCCAAACGTGGACGGTGTTTTGCCAATTTGCTTAGGCAAGGGCACAAAGTTAGTTGAATTATTAATGGATAAGACCAAAGTGTACACAGGGGAAATTACATTAGGTTTTGCGACAACTACTGAAGACTTAGATGGTGATGTGATCGCAGAAGAAACGCTAGATAAGGCTTTTGACGATAAACAAATTCAAGACTTCATGGGTGAATTAACCGGACACATTGTTCAAATTCCACCAATGTATTCAGCAATTAAGGTAAAAGGTAAACGATTATATGAATACGCGCGTGAAGGTATCGAAGTTGAACGTCCTGAGCATCCCGTATTTGTCCATGACTTTAAGTTAGTCGGCACTTCACGTTTTGAAGAGGGCAAACAAATTTTTGCTTTTGAAGTGGTCTGTGGCAAAGGGACTTATGTGCGTACTTTGGCTAGTGATTTGGGTAAAAAACTAGGTGTACCGGCAACAATGACAAGTCTAACTCGGCAAAGCTCAACACCTTTTTCCAAGGCGGATTGTTTAACTTTATCTGAATTGCAAGAGGCTGTTGACAATGAGGACTATTCTTGGTTAGTGCCTATCGAATCAGCCTTAGCAGCATATCCAATTTGGCATTTACCAGTTGAAGATAGGCAATTAATTAAATTAGTAGACAATGGCTCGGTACTACCATTAACGGCTTTACCAGAACCATTAAGAGGGCAATTACCGGTAACGGCTTATATAGATGGTAAATTAAAAGCACTTTATGATGTCCATCCAAGCAAAGATGGTAAAATAAAACCAAGCAAAATGTTTTAAAGATTGGACGACGATACTGAATGAAAACAATAAATTTACATCACCCATTTGAACAATCAACCGTCTATGCTGGGGATATTGTACTGGCTTTAGGTTTTTTTGATGGGGTGCACAGAGGTCACCAAGCGGTGATTCAGGCGGCTCGAGCTGAAGCTGACCGTCTTCAATTGCCGTTGGCGGTGATGACCTTTAATATGGCACCTCGAATTATGTACCAGCAAATTAGACCAGAGGAAGTAACTTATTTAACAACCTTAGTAGAAAAAGAACGTTTAATGGCTCAACTTGGGGTTGATTACTTATATGTTACTCAGTTGACCTCTGCCTTTGCGGCATTAAAGCCACAAGCCTTTGTGGATCAGTATATGGTCGGATTACATGCTAAAACGGTTGTCGCTGGTTTTGACTATACCTATGGAAAGAAAGATATTGCGAATATGCAAACCTTAGCTACGCACGCTGCTGGTCGCTTTGATATTATTGAAGTCAACAAATTATCTGAAGCTGCGAGTAAAGTAGGGTCTACCGAAATTAGACATGACCTAAACACAGGACAGGTTGAGAAAGCAAATCAACAATTGGGTTATATTTATTCAATTGATGGTATCGTAGTGCACGGGGAAAAGCGTGGGCGTGAATTGGGTTATCCAACAGCTAATTTAATGGTTGCTGCTGAATCTTTAATTCCAGTTGAAGGTGTTTATGTTGTCGAAATGCTGTTGAATGGCCAAGTGTATCCTGGCGTTGCTTCAATTGGCAAAAACATCACTTTTGGTGAAAACCGCAAACGAACTGTGGAAATCCACCTCTTAGATTTTAAAGGGGAAATATATGGAGAATATGTAACGGTATACTGGCACAAATATCTCCGCCCAGAACTTAAATTTGATGGTATCGACCCCTTGATTCGACAAATGGACCAAGATGCAATGGATGCTTCAAATTATTTAAAAAATTTGCAAAAATAGCAAAGTGGTAGTTAACATTTTTTGCAAATTTAACCAACGCTAGGGAGTTATCCTTAGCGTTTTTTCATCTGAAAAATCATGCAATAATCATCAATGTAAGGGGAAACATTGATATAAAGGGATTTTTTTGTAATTTTTTTAAGATATAATTAGACAAATTCTAGAATAGTAGTAAAATAAAATAGGAAAAATAATAAATATTGGAGGAATGTCAAATGGCATATTTAGATCGTGCTAAAGAAATTTTTGATGATGCAGTGAAGGTTCGTCGCCAATTACACGAAAATCCTGAAGTTGGTTTTGAATTACCGGAAACCACTAAACTAGTAAAATCAAAACTTGATGAGTTTGGAATTGCATACGAAAATGTAGGTGATACTTATGGTATTACTGGTACATTAGGTGATGGTGCTAAAGGTAAAACATTGTTATTACGTGCAGATATGGATGCTTTAGCAATTACTGAAAAATCTCAATCAGCATGTACATCTAAAAATGAAAATGGGCACTTATGTGGTCATGACATGCATACCACTATTTTATTAATGGTCTTAAAAATGTTAAAAGAAAACGAAGATCAATTAGAAGGTCAAATTAAATTCTTATTCCAACCAGCGGAAGAAACTTTAAACGGTGGTCGCGTAATGGTTGAAGAAGGTATTTTAGAAAACCCAGCACCAGACGCTGGTATGGCTTTACATATGTGGCCAAATGGCAGTAAAGTGGACGTTGAAATTCATCGCAAAGAAGCTTTAGCTTCAGCTTTAAACTTCCGTATCACGATTAAAGGTGTAGGTGCCCACGGAGCAATGCCAAATAATGGTATTGACCCTGTCTTCGTAGCAAGCCAAATCATCAATGGCGCTAACGGTATTTTAGCGCGTGAATTACCATCTAACAAAGGTGCTTCATTATCTATGGGTTACATTAATGCGCCAGGCGGTGCAATTAACGTTATCCCTGATACTGTAATCCTAGAAGGTACTTCTCGTTCATTATTCCCAGAATCAGCTGAACATGTAGCTAAACGTTTACCAGAAATCGTTGAACATATTGGTAAAGCTTTCCGTGCTGAGACTGAGTATGAAGTAATGGCAAACTGTCCAACGCTTATCAACTCTGAAGAAATGTCTGATCAAGTAATGGCATCTGCTAAAGAAGCATTAGGTGATAATTACGATGTATTAAATGTAGACCCATACTTGGCTTCAGAAGATTACGCACATATCGCCAGCAAATTACCAGAATCAACTTACTTCTTTGTAGGTTGTCCATTACCAGATGACAATGGTGAAGTTTATCCAGTTCATCACCCATTAGTACAATTCAATGAAGAAGCTTTAATCGTTGGTTCAGCAACATTAGCAACTTCTGCGACAAACTGGTTACGTGACAATAAATAATTTGTGACCATGCGTATTTAAAAGTTATTTTGAGACATCAAACAAGCAATTGTTTGGTGTCTTTTTTGATTCAAGAGGGTATAGAAGGGGTATTTATACTGTATACCGGAAAAGAAGGTTTTAAATGTCAAAAAAAGTCAAAATAAAGTTTGACTATTATTGACAAAAGAAATATTAGATGATATATTATAAACATGTTAGCAGTCATAGTTGTTAAGTGCTAATGAGGTGATAAGATGTTAACAAAACGACAAAGTTTAATTTTACAGGCGGTAATTGACCATTATTCAAAGTACCAATTACCAGTCGGTTCGAAAACTTTATCTCAACATCAAGAAATAAATGCAAGTTCCGCTACAATACGTAATGAATTAGCCAAACTTGAAGATTTATCCTTGATTTCAAAAACCCATTCGTCATCTGGACGTGTGCCAGTTGAAGCAGGTTATCGTTATTATATTAATCACATTATGCCCTACTATGGTGGTTTAATTGATTTAGAACTAGAGGAAGAAGAAGATGCTTTACTTAGAGACATTTTCCACGATCCTTATAACGATTTGAGTCAAGTGATTCGAAAAACGGCGGCGGCTTTGGCCTCACTGTCAGAAAGCGTCGTAATTTCGCTTGGTCCAGACATTGCAACGCAGCGTCTAGCCAATTTTCAAGTATTATCTTTAACAGCAGATCAGGCAATGGTCATACTTGTGACAGATAAAGGTGTGATTCGTAATCAAGTGGTGACATTCAATGAGGTGGTAACATCGCAGTTGATTGAAGGTATTGCAGAAATCATGAATCATGAACTTGTAGGCCTGAAACTTGCAACAGTGGTTGAAAGACTGCAAACACACTATTTAAAAGATATTGAACAAATGAACCATTCAAATGAAGATAGTAATCATCTGATTTACCGGTTCATGAGTCAATTTAATAGTGATGGCATGAGGGTAAATGGTCAAAATTATTTATTTTCATCGTTGGCTGAATCAGCAAACGGAACTAATATTCCCCAGTTGAGCCAACTACTAGAAGACCGTTCAGTGATTTCTTCACTGATTAATACCACAGACCAGGGTATCCAAGTCCGAGTAGGAAAAGAACTTAAAGATCCCACATTGGAGAATATGAGTTTGATGTCTACTAGCATGGGTACCGTAAACTCAGGTAAACTCATTACTTTTGCAGTGCTTGGGCATGAAAGTATGTCATACATCCGTATGGCACAACTCTTCCAAAGTGTTTCAAAAGAAATGGCGAGATACCTGGACAATTATTATAAATCTTAGGAGGTCTATCAATTGACAAAAATGGACGACAATCAACAAGATTTAAATGTTGATGAAGAAATCAATGAAACTGACGTTCAAGAAGAACAAGCGGATGCAGCTACTGAAGATAGCGAATTAACGTCTCTACAAGCTGACTTAGAGGCTAAAGAAGACCAAATTATGCGTCTTTCAGCTGAAATTCAAAATATGCACCGTCGCAATCAAACTGAACGCGAATCAGCTTCAAAATACCGGTCACAGAATTTAGCAAAAGGTATTCTACCAGCAATCGATAACTTAGAACGTGCTTTAGAAATGGCTCAAAATGATGAGTCTTCTCAACAGTTAGTTAAAGGTATCGAAATGGTGCATGCTAGCTTATTACAAGCATTAGCAGAGGAAGGTATTGAAGTAATTGATCCTAAGGGTGAAATTTTCGATCCAAACTTCCACCAATCTGTAAGTGCTGTGCCGGCCGAAGAAGGTCAGCAAGCTGAAGAAGTGGTTGCTGTTTTCCAAAAAGGTTATGTGTTAAAAGACCGTGTGCTACGACCTGCGATGGTTACAATTGCACAATAATTCAATTAACATAGTGAGTAACCACAAGATTCATTTAAATTGATAGATTAATAAAAAAGGAGACATGTTTTATTATGGCAAAAATTATTGGTATTGACTTAGGGACAACGAACTCTGCAGTTTCTGTATTAGAAGGTGGAGAACCTAAAATTATTGCAAACCCAGAAGGTAACCGTACAACACCTTCAGTTGTTTCATTCAAAAACGGCGAACGCCAAGTAGGTGAAGTAGCCAAACGTTCAATGGTAACTAACCCAAATGCGATTGCTTCTATTAAACGTCACATTGGTGAAGACAATTACACTGTTGAAATTGAAGACAAAAAATACACACCACAAGAAGTTTCAGCAATGATCTTACAATACTTAAAAGGATATGCTGAAGACTACTTAGGTGAAAAAGTAACAAACGCAGTTATTACTGTACCTGCTTACTTCAATGACGCACAACGTCAAGCAACTAAAGATGCTGGTAAAATCGCTGGTTTAGAAGTTGATCGTATTGTAAACGAACCAACTGCCGCTGCATTAGCTTACGGTTTAGACAAAGACGATGCAGAAGAAAAAGTTTTAGTATTTGACCTTGGTGGTGGTACATTCGACGTATCTATCCTTGAATTAGGTGACGGTGTATTTGAGGTATTATCTACTTCAGGTGACAACCACCTAGGTGGGGATGACTTTGATAACGCGATTGTAAACCATTTAATCGCTGAATTTAAATCAGAAAATGGTATTGATCTTTCTTCTGATAAAATGGCAATGCAACGTCTTAAAGATGCAGCTGAAAAAGCGAAAAAAGACTTATCAGGTGTAACTTCTACACAAATTTCATTACCATTCATCACTGCAGGTGCTGAAGGTCCACTTCACTTAGAAGTAACATTAACGCGCGCTAAATTTGATGAATTAACTTATGATTTAGTACAACGCACTAAACAACCAGTTAAAAATGCCTTATCAGATGCTGGCTTATCTAAATCTGACATTGACCAAGTGATCTTAGTTGGTGGTTCTACTCGTATTCCAGCTGTTATTGATATGGTTAAACAAGAAACAGGTAAAGATCCTAACCGTTCAGTGAACCCTGACGAAGTAGTAGCTATGGGTGCTGCAATCCAAGGTGGGGTAATCTCTGGTGACGTTACAGACGTTGTATTACTTGATGTAACACCATTATCATTAGGTATTGAAACTATGGGTGGCGTGTTCACTAAATTAATCGACCGTAACACAACGATTCCTACATCTAAATCACAAGTGTTCTCAACAGCTGCTGATAACCAACCTGCTGTAGATGTACATGTATTACAAGGTGAACGTCCTATGGCTGCAGATAACAAGACTTTAGGTCGTTTCCAATTAACAGACATTCCTGCTGCACCTCGTGGTGTACCTCAAATCGAAGTAACATTTGATATCGATAAAAACGGTATTGTAAATGTTAAAGCTACTGATAAAGGTACTGGTAAAGAACAACAAATTACCATCCAATCCAACTCAGGTTTATCAGACGAAGAAATCGATCGTATGATGAAAGATGCTGAAGCAAACGCTGAAGAAGATAAAAAACGTAAAGAAGCAGCAGACCTTAACAACGAAGTTGACCAATTAATTTTCCAAGTTGAAAAAACTACTGGTGAATTAGAAGGTAAAGTTGATCAAGCTGAACTTGACGAAGCAAATGCACTTAAAGATGAACTGAAAGCAGCTCAAGAAACTGAAGATATTGAAACAATGACTGCTAAGAAAGATGAATTAAACGAAAAAATTCAAGCATTAACAGTTAAATTGTATGAACAAGCAGCCCAAGATGCTGAAGGTCAAGCTGACTCAGACGATTCTTCAGATAACGACGGCGATGTAGACGCTGACTTCGAAGAAGTTAACGACGATAAATAATGCATAAGTTAGAAACCCTGTCTTCTTTGAGGGCGGGGTTTCTTATGTTATGATGAAAACTACATAACGCAGGAATCAAGGGGGAGTACAGCGTGGCTGAAAAAAGAGACTACTATGAAGTCCTTGGCGTTTCTAAAAGCGCGAGTAAGGATGAAATAAAAAAAGCCTATCGAAAATTATCAAAAAAATATCATCCAGATATTAACAAAGAAGCAGATGCAGAGGAGAAATTTAAAGAAATTTCTGATGCATATGAAGTCTTAAGTGATGAGCAAAAACGTGCAGCCTACGACCAATATGGTCACGCAGCTACTGATGGTGGCTTTGGCGGAGGCAGTGGATTTGGTGGCGGAAGTTACCAATCATACGGTGGCTCTGGTTTTGAAGACATCTTTGAGCAATTCTTTGGTGGCGGAGGCGGTGGCTTCAGCGGTTTCGGTGGTGGCTTCGGTGGAGGCGGCCGCACGGCTAACCCTAATGCACCGCAACAAGGTGATGACTTACAATACAATATGGATCTAGAGTTTGAAGAAGCTATTTTTGGTACTGAAGAAACAGTTTCTTACCGTCGTGAAGTGGACTGTACAGTGTGTGAGGGTTCTGGTGCCGAACCAGGAACCGAAGTACATACCTGTCCAACTTGTTCAGGTTCTGGTGTTGAAAAAGTCTACCAACAAACACCACTAGGTCGTGTTGTTTCTCAATCTGTATGTCACCAATGTTCAGGTAAAGGGAAAATTTATGACCAAGCTTGCCACCACTGTCACGGTGCTGGTCGTGAAACTGAAACACATAAAGTAAAAGTGAACGTACCAGCAGGTGTTGAAGACGGTCAAAGCATGCGCTTAAATGGGCAAGGTAATGCTGGTAAAAATAATGGACCAGCTGGTAGCTTGTATGTTGTTTTCCGAGTAAAACGTTCTGAAACATTCGACCGTGAAGGTTCTGAAATCCGCTATGTACTGCCAATTAACTTTGCGCAAGCGGCTTTAGGAGACGAAATTGAAGTGCCAACAGTTCACGGTAAGGTATCTATGAAAGTGCCTGCCGGTACACAAACGGGTACGAAATTCCGTCTACGCGGTAAAGGTGCACCTAAGTTGAATGGTAATTCAAATGGTGACCAAACAGTAACTGTAAAAATCATTACACCTAAGAATCTGAATGAAGAACAAAAAGCTTCATTGAGAGCCTTCGCTAAAGCTTCTAATGATGAAGTGAGTGAAGAGGACAGAGGCTTCTTTGATAAATTAAAAGATGCATTTTCTTAAGCTTGAGGTGTGATAAAAGTCGTTTAAAATTGACGTTTCTAACGCACTTAGGAGAGTAAACGCTAAAGCGTAACTCTCCCATAAACTGGACAAAAATCGGGATTGAGCCTTCAGAAAGGACTGCTTTTCAGATTATGAGCGAGTTGGTTCTTTAGCACCTACTCGCTTACATGCGGTAGAATTAGATTGCAACTGACTACGTCAGTTACTGCACTAATCTTCCAAAGTTTCCTTTCTTGGCGTAGGCTCTCACACCTTAAAAAGCCGAACAATTACTGCAAGTAATTGGCGTATTTTGAGAAGCGTCAGAAGAGTTTGACTTTTGTAAAGCAGCCATAGGAACGAAGTGACTTATGGATGTTTATGCGTTATAATTACCCGATTATAAGCGTTCTTATATAGCAAAAAGAGGCTGGGACAAAATGTCCCAGCCTCTTTTTAACTTGCACGAGTCGGATTTGACTCATGCTACTATTTTCGTTTTATGAGCATTTAGCGATGTTCATCTAGTCTTAAAACCAGGAAAAGGAATCCATATTGCCTAGTTCATAGAAACTGTCGTCGCCACCAATGGTGATTGCCTTCTTAGCTTCTTTCAATTGATCATCAGAAATTTCACCAATATAATTTAAGAAGGTATAGAAGTGTTTTAGGGCAGTTTTATAAGATGAAAAATCTGCCTTAGAAGTAGCGATATGTTTAGTGACGATAAAATTACTCAAAAAGTCTTCAACAATCAAAAAGTCATCTGTCGAATCAATCGGTGTAGTGATGACATAATATCTTAGGTATGTTTGGATAAAAGTTTCGATTCTAGACCGGTGTTTGCGGACACTTTTCGGCCCCAATTCTTTCACTTTTTCTAAGTAGTCGGAAAAAGTATCGAGCACAATAGCATTATTGGCTTCCAACCGTTTATCTAAAGCTTCCTCGTTTTCTAGCTTTTCATCTTTAATTTTTGTAATTTCTTTATAAGATTGCCAGTTCTTTTCAATTACTACTTTTTTAGTGTCAGTGCTTTTGTGCTTCTCATCTACAACAGGTAATGCTGTAAGTGGTGTAAATTGAAACGGTTGATCAAAAGCCTTGCTTGCTTCATCCGTAGCCGGATCTTGACTAGTGGTGATAACCGCGTTGTTCAAGGTAAGTATTAAAGACAATGGGAATTCTTTACTCAAGTCAATGCCATAAGCCTCCATCATAAGTGCCATTTCGTTTAAAATACCTGTTACTCGTCGGTCACTGGTTGGACCATAACTAATAGTTGGATCAATTTCCAAGTAGGCTTGAATTTGTTCATAAGGTATGGCACACAATTCAAAGGAAGCAGAAATGCCAGTTTTAATGAGTTCTGCTAGTTGCTTCTTTTTAGTAGCATTCACATCATTAATAATTACTACAGCAAGGGTTTGATTGTTGACTAGGCATAAAATTTTCTTTCGGTTTTGAGTGATATATTTACCTGTCCAGGTGAACAATGGATTCTTTTCTGCGTAAGCTTTACTTTCGGATTTGGTCATTTTGCTATCGATAGCAGAAAATAAAGGTTCAGTTTTCTGGGTGATTTGAATTAGCATATCTTTTACCTCCGTGGCTTTATATGAATTCTACATAATATTTGTTCATTAGCTTTACTTTAAAGTTAGGATATCATATTTTTATATAGATTTTAATTTGAAATGTAAGAGAAAGGTTCATTCTTGCATTTGTTCAGCACAACAGTTTGACTTGTGACTCTTATAGTGGCCAAAATGTTGTGGCAATGGGGTATTTTTGCTATAATGATAATTGCTGAAAATAAGAGGAGGATGGAAAATGAATATCCAAGAGATGAAAGAAAGACAAGAAAAAATTAGAAATTTTTCCATCATCGCGCACATTGATCATGGTAAATCTACTTTAGCTGACCGTATTTTACAAAATACGGGAACAGTTTCAGAGCGTGAGATGAATGACCAATTGTTAGATTCTATGGACCTCGAGCAAGAACGTGGTATCACAATTAAGTTGAATGCCATCGAGTTAGAATATAAAGCGAACGATGGTGAAACCTATATTTTCCATTTAATTGATACACCAGGACACGTAGACTTTTCTTATGAAGTTTCGCGTTCATTGGCAGCCTGTGAAGGTGCGGTATTAGTAGTGGATGCAGCGCAAGGGATTGAAGCACAGACACTTGCCAATGTTTATTTAGCGGTTGAAAACGATTTAGAGATTGTGCCAATTATTAATAAGATTGACTTACCAGCGGCCGATCCTGAAAAAGTAAAACAAGAAATCGAAGATGTTATCGGTTTGGATGCTTCAGATGCCGTATTAGCTTCAGCTAAAGCGAATATCGGTATAGATGAATTACTTGAACAAATCGTAGAAAAAGTTCCAGCACCGTCCGGTGACCTTGATGCCCCAGTTCAAGCATTAATTTTTGACTCAGTTTATGACCCATACCGTGGCGTTGTATTAAGTATCCGAGTGGAAAATGGTGTGATTCGTCCTGGAGATACGATTCAAATTATGTCAAATGGTAAAAAATACGAGGTAACTGAATTAGGAATTATGTCTCCTAAACCAATCCCTCGTGATTACTTAATGGCTGGTGACGTAGGTTATATCACGGCAAGTATCAAAACAATTCAAGATACTCGCGTAGGGGATACGATTACCTTAGCGAACAATCCTGCAACTGAGCCATTAGCGGAATATAAACCGATGAATCCGATGGTTTATTGTGGTTTATATCCAGTAGATTCTTCAGATTATGTAGATTTACGTGAAGCATTAGAAAAATTACAATTGAACGATGCGTCACTTGAATTTGAAGCTGAATCTTCTCAAGCATTAGGGTTTGGTTACCGTTGTGGTTTTCTAGGCATGCTACATATGGATGTTATTCAAGAGCGTATCGAACGTGAATTCAATATTGATTTGATTGCGACAACACCATCTGTTATTTATCATGTATATCAAACTGATGGTTCTATGGTAGAAGTGGCCAATCCATCTGAAATGCCAGATCCTACATATATTGAATCAATCGAAGAACCAATCGTTAAAGCGAATATTATGGTACCTCAGGAATATGTCGGTGCCGTAATGGAATTAGCGCAACGTAAACGTGGTAACTTTATTACAATGGATTATTTAGACGATATCCGTGTGGATGTGAAGTATGAGTTACCATTATCTGAAATTGTTTTTGATTTTTTTGACCAGTTAAAATCACATACAAAAGGTTACGCTTCTTTAGATTATGAACTTGGTGGCTACCAAAAATCTAACTTAGTTAAACTTGACGTCCTATTAAATGGTGATGTAGTGGATGCCTTATCTATTATTGTCCATAGAGACTTTGCAGAAAGTCGTGGTCGTACCTTAGTAAGTAAACTGAAAGAAGTTATCCCAAGACAACAGTTTGAGGTACCAATTCAAGCGGCTATTGGCCATAAAATTATTGCCCGTACAAACATTAAGGCTTTACGTAAAGACGTTACTGCCAAACTATATGGTGGGGACGTCACACGTCGTCAAAAACTATTGAAGAAACAAAAAGAAGGTAAGAAACGTATGAAGGCCATCGGCTCTGTCGAAGTGCCACAGGAAGCATTCTTAGCCATTTTAGATATGGGTGATGAATAGTAACCCAACGTTATAGAGGTCGAGACACTTTTGTCTCGGCCTCTTTTGATTAGAAAATCCATTTCGTTATCGGAATCCTTTGAGGAAAAGTGTGATAATTTGTATTTCATCATTTCTAGTTTTATACTAAATATGTAATAAAAATTAGGGGGTTTTATTGTGGAAAAAGAACAACGAATTCAAATCTTACAAGATATCGTCAAAATTAAATCGGTTAATGCAAACGAAGTAGCGGTAGCTGATTACCTAGCAGACCTGTTCGCAAAATATGACATCGAAACCCAACAAGTTGAATATTCTGAAGGACGTCATAATCTCATTGCGGATATGGGTTCTAACGAGGGCAAAAAATTAGCAGTTTCTGGCCATATGGATGTAGTTGAAGCTGGTGATGAATCGGAATGGAAATTCCCACCTTTCTCTGGAGAAATTGATGGTGATAAATTATACGGCCGTGGAACTTCAGACATGAAATCGGGCTTAGCTGCTTTAGCCATAGCTATGTGCGAGTTAAAAGAAGAGGGTGTAGACCTAAATGGTAGCGTAAGATTCCTTGGTACCGTTGGTGAAGAAATTGGTCGTATTGGATCAAAACAATTAGTTAAAGAGGGCTATGCAGACGGAATTGACGGTTTAATTATCGCTGAACCATGTAATTCGGTTATTGCCTACACGCATAAAGGGTCTATGAACTTTACGGTAACTGCAAAAGGTAAATCAGCCCATTCATCAATGCCTGCTGAAGGTGTCAATGCCATCGACCATATCGCAGCATTCGTTTTACGGTTCAACGAAGCTATGGATGAAGTGGTTAACAAGTATGACAACAGTGAATTAGGTCGAGTCGCAGCATCAGTAACCGTTATTAACGGTGGAGACCAAGTCAACTCTATTCCAGCTAAGGCTACTGTTGAGGGGAACATTCGAACTATTCCTGAGTTTCCAAATGCGGAAGTGAAAAAAGTATTGGATGGTATTTTAGATGACTTAAATAAAGAAGAAAATTACAACTTATCTATTTCTTATGATGTGGATGACAATGCAGTCGAAAAATCCAACGATTCTGAATTGGTACAAATTTTTGATCAATTGACCCCAGATAACGTTAAACCAGGTGGCCTTTCACCAGTTACAGATGCAGAAGCATTTGCTAGTATGGACAAAGATTTTGATTTAGTTATTTACGGTCCGGGTGAAGAAAAATTACCGCATCAATTAGACGAATATGTTTCTGTTGAAGACTATTTAAGTAAAATCGATATATTCAAGGAAGCCATTAAAACCTATTTAAAATAATAGTCGGATCAAGCTGGAGCTTAATAGTTCCAGCTTTTATTATCTTCACTGATTTTAATTTTATATTATATGATTTTCCCAGCACTTCTTTCAATTTACCAAATAATCGGTATAATAAAGTAAAATAGTGAATAAAGGGTGAGTACATGATTTTATCAGGTAAGAAGATCGCTGAGGAGCAGGGCAAGGGCATTAAGATTACACCATTTAATGAAAGCCAAATGAATCCCAATTCTTATAACTTAAGACTTTCAAATGACTTGGCCTACTATGAAGATGACGTGTTAGACATGAAGAAGAAGCCTACACTCAAAACAATCCAAATTCCAGAAGAGGGCATCTTATTAGAGCCAGGGAAGTTGTATCTAGGTCGAACAGTGGAGTATACAGAAACGGATAAGTATGTCCCGATGTTAGAAGGACGGTCTTCAATTGGCCGGTTGGGTTTATACATTCATGTCACAGCAGGATTTGGGGATATCGGTTTTTCTGGCTATTGGACTTTAGAGATGCATTGTTTACAACCTATTCGTATTTATCCTAATGTAGAAATTTGTCAGATTTATTATCATACAATTAATGGTGAGTATGACTTATATTCTTCTGGAAAATATGCAAACAACCAAGGTATTCAAGAGTCGCGTTTGTACCAGGATTTCATTCAGTAATTTCAAGCTAATTTTATGAATATTTTGTGAAGAAAAGCCATGAATATGGCTTTTTTTGTGAAAGTAAGTTTGCTTTGACCTAATTTGACTTTGCATGCGTTATAATATAAATGTAGTTAAGGAGTGTAGATTGTGACAAAGCGGTCACATCTAAATAACTTATATATTTTTAATAATATGAGCAGGAGTGAATATATGAGCAGAAATAAAAAACAAGACAAGAACCGAAAGAAAGGCTTTAATTTTGGTAATTCACCAAATGGTGGGTACTTCAATTTTATGAATGCTTTCTGGTGGATTATTCTAATCATACTTGGTTTAAACTTGTTGTTACCAATTATTACCGGGATGCAGGTTGAAGAAGTACCATATTCTTCATTTGTTAGCCAAGTAGATAGTGGACAGGTAGAAAATGTTGAAATTAATCAATATGATCTAACTTGGACCGCTGAATCGGATGGTCAAAGCCAGGTTTATACAACAGGTAAAGTGGATGATCCAGAATTGGTCAACCGTTTAGAGTCTAACGATGTGACCTACCAAACCGAAATTTACCAACCAACTTCACCAATTATTTCTTTCTTATTAACCTTTATTCTACCGTTTGCGTTAATGTATTGGTTGATGCGTAAGGTAATGAAAAAAATAACTGGCGGTAATGATTCTAAAATTGACCTTTCAGGCGGCGGTGGCTTTGGCGGCATGAACTTTGGTAAATCAGATGCTAAAATCTATGTTAAATCAGATAATTCACGTAATTTTAAAGACGTAGCTGGTCAAGATGAAGCCAAAGAATCCTTGGTTGAAGTGGTTGATTATTTAAAGGAACCTAAAAAATATAAAGAAATAGGTGCTCAAGCCCCTCGAGGTGTTTTACTAGTAGGACCTCCAGGAACTGGTAAAACCTTGATGGCTCAAGCAGTGGCTGGTGAAGCTGGTGTACCATTCTTCTCTATTGCTGGTTCAGAATTTGTGGAAATGTTTGTTGGACGAGGTGCTGCGAAAGTACGTGACCTCTTTAAGCAAGCAAATGAAAAAGCCCCATGTATCGTCTTTATCGATGAAATTGATACCATCGGTAAATCGCGTGATAATTCATATTCAACTAATGACGAACGTGAGCAAACGTTAAACCAATTGCTTACTGAAATGGACGGTTTTGAAGGTGACCAAGGGGTTATCATCCTAGCTGCTACCAACCGACCTGAGTCATTAGATAAGGCCTTATTACGCCCAGGTCGATTTGACCGACAAATCTCTATGGAGCTACCAGACTTAAAAGGTCGTGAGGAAATTCTTCGCCTCCATGCTAAAGACTACAAAATCGGGCCAAATATTGACTACCGTTATATTGCACGGGCAACTGCTGGTGCATCCGGAGCGGACTTAGCCAATATCATCAATGAAGGTGGTTTACGCGCTGTTAGAAACAAGCATAAAGAAATTACCCAAATTGACCTAGATGAGTCTGTTGATGTGGTGCTAGCAGGACAAATTAAGAAGAATGATATCCTTTCACCAGACGAACGACGGGTCGTTTCTTATCATGAAATTGGCCATGCCCTTGTAGCAGCCCAACAATCTGGTTCAGCACCAGTCGAAAAGATTACAATCATTCCAAGGACGTCAGGTGCACTAGGCTACACCATGCAGGTAGAAGAAGGAGAAAAATCTCTTTATACCAAACAAGAGCTATACAATCAATTAATGACGCTAGCTGGTGGACGTGCTGCTGAAGAAGTGGTCTTTGGCGAAATCACGACCGGTGCATCAAATGATATTGAAAAAATGACAAAAATTGCGCGATCTATGATCACACAATACGGTATGTCAGATACCTTTGGCATGATGCAGATAGAAAATCGTACCAACCGCTACTTATCTGACAATACCCAAAGTAACGTATCAGGTGGTACGGCTGAAAAAGTAGATCAAGAAGTTATTGCTTTAATAAAACGTGCCCACCAAGAGGCTGGTGAAATATTAATGAATAACCGACAAAAATTGGATGAATTGTCTGAATATCTGATTCAAGAAGAAACAATTACAGGTAAACAATTCATGGAAATCTTAAATAAATAATCACCAAAAAAGGGGCTGTGATCATGATCACAGCCCCTTTAGGTTAAAAAATATTTAAATGATGGTTGAAAGCCAATTCATTAAAACATTACCGAATCCGGTCGCACCAGCAAAGTAAATAAAAGTAGGTATTGGTTTTGAAAAAGCGAGAATACCAAGATATTTCTGCCATGACATACTTGATAAACCAAGTATCATGGTGACAGCGCCGTCATAAATTCCAGGAACCCAGTAGCCAATCAATGCTAATTTAGTGGCATTCGACTTTTTATCAATCATGCCAATATACTTGTGGTAAATTTGTTCAGGGATAAACGCCTGAACGAACATATCACCATATTGTCGTGAGATGATAAAACATATAAATGAACCAATAATAATAAAGGTCACAGAAGATACAAAGCCAACAATCGGGCCATAGGCTAGAAACATTGCTAATCCAGGTAAATTTCCTGGAATTACGGCCACGATGTTATTTAGAATGACTAGAATAGACAGCAAAATAAAGCCGGGCCATCCCATGTTGAGCGCAAAGTTTTTCAATGGTTCTGCTGAATCAAACCAACCTAGACGATAGCCAGTGAATAAGACGATGGCTAGTAAGGTGATGACTAGATAGGTGACCTTTCGTATAGTTTCTTTGAATTTATCTGCTTGAAGCTGTGACTGATTCACATTGACACGGTCTTGTTTTTCTTGCAATCTAATGCCTCCAGTGATTTGTATTTGTTCATTAAAGATATTTCATTAATAGTAGGGATAAAAGGATGCCAGCAATCGATGCGAAAACGCGTTGTTTATGGTAGTCTTTTGCTTGATAGTCTGGAGATTCGATTGGTTCAATCACGCCATCAACTTCAATAAAGCCACCAGCTTGCGCGTGTTTATCCTTTTTCCGCCATTGCCATAAGTTATAGGCGCTATGGCCTAGAAGGACAATTGACATAATGAGTAATAGGCTGGGGAATATTTGAATAAATAATTTCGTAAAGAATATGAATAGAAAAATGAATAAAGCGAGAATCAGGATTAGGCCTAAACAACCTAGGCCTGATGACCCATTGTATACATATACTCGTCGTTTATTGTTCATAAGTGGTCACCTCCAATTGGCACTTGCTTGTTTATTATACCGAATTATTGCAATTTTGGAAAATGTTTCTGGTTAATTAACAGCTATAGAAATAGAATGGCTAAAGCGTTCTGATTAGGTAGGGTTCTATGGTAAAATAAAAAAGAATGAATGGAGAGGACTAGGTTATATATGAAAGATTATAAAGCATTAAATTGGTCAAAAACATATGGCATGAAGCAACTATTGAACGATGTGTCTTTTTTAATTAGAGAAGGACAACACGTTGGTTTAGTTGGTGCGAATGGGTCTGGTAAAACGACCTTATTAAATATCATTGCCGGTAAATCAAGCTTGGACCAAGGAGAGATTGAGCATCCCAAAGATTTTACTGTGGGCATTGTAACCCAAGAGCCAGAACTAGATGAAAATCAAACAATTTTTGAGGCGGTATACCACTCAGAAAGCGCCATTGTCCAGCTAGTGGGGCGTTATGAAGAGATAACTTTGGACCTGCAATTAGATCCAGAGAATAGCCAATTACAAAAGAAATTTCAGGAAATCGAGCAAGAAATGAATGCCCAAAATGCTTGGACGTTGGACACAACTATCCAAACAATATTATCTAAATTAGGTATTCATGACCTAACCCAAGAAGTAAAGGTTTTATCAGGTGGGCAACGTAAACGTGTAGGTTTGGCTAAAGTACTGATTGAAGAGCCAGATTTGCTACTAATGGATGAGCCTACTAACCATTTGGATTTTGAGATGGTAGAATGGCTAGAAAATTACATCGCTAATTATAAGAAATCTGTCTTAGTCGTTACCCATGACCGTTACTTCCTGGATCAAATTACTACCCACATTTTTGCGCTAGACCGTGGGAATTTGAAGCAATACGAAGGCAATTATCAAACTTACTTAGAAAAATTAGCTTCTGAGCATGAGATTGAAGCGGCAACAATGGCTAAACAAAAGAAATTGTATAAGAGTGAATTAGCTTGGATGCGTAAAGGTGCTAAGGCAAGAACAACGAAACAGCAAGCCCGAATCAACCGCTTTGAAAACTTAAAAGAAAAGGTCAGCCAAAAATCAGATGATAGTGAATTAACAGTCGATTTAGACACTAAACGTCTAGGTAATAAAGTACTTGAATTTGATCATTTGACGGTAGGGTATCCTAATAAACCGTTAATTACTGATATTAATCTACTATTACAGAATAAAGAACGTATTGGGATTATAGGCGATAATGGCGCTGGTAAAACGACTTTCTTGAATACTATTGCAGGTATTCAACCGCCTTTATCAGGAGAAGTGAAAACGGGCGAAACGGTTCGCATCGCCTACTTCCAACAAATTCCCACTGATTTACCAGAAGATAAACGGGTAATCAATTATGTACAAGAAATTGCATCGGAGTATGTGTATGATGACGGGACACAAGCCTCGGCTGCACAAATGTTGGAACAATTCTTATTCCCACGTGAATCGCACGGTATGTTGATTGGCACTTTATCAGGTGGAGAAAGAAAACGTCTGTATTTATTAAAAATATTGATGACTAGACCAAATGTGCTGCTCTTAGACGAGCCGACAAATGATTTAGACATCGATACCTTATCTGTTCTGGAAGACTATTTGGAAACCTTCCAAGGTACTGTCATTACTGTTTCCCATGACCGCTACTTCCTAGATAAGGTTGTAGAAAAGCTAATTATTGTGGATAGCATAGATAATACAGTACAATTATTCTATGGTAATTATCATGATTATAGAGATGCAGTAAAAGCATCTAAAAACCATAGTGAGCAAATCGATAAACCATCAAAGCAATCAAAAACAACTGATGAGCAACCGACCGAAGCTACCACAAAAGCGAAGCGCATGTCTTATCAAGAGAAAAAAGATTGGGCGGTTATTGAGCATGAGATTGAGCAATTAGAAGGCGAAATTGAAGCTATTGATATCGCAATGAATGAAAACGGAAATGATTACGGAAAATTAAATGAATTGCAGTTAGAGAAAGAAAGCAAAGAAAATGATTTGCTAGAAAAGATGACCTATTGGGAATACCTTTCTGGTCTAGAAAGCTAAAATCATCAATCTAGAAATATATGATCAATATTAGGAGGCAATTATTTTGGCAAAACAATACTTAGATTTTCTACAGCACATTTTAGACAATGGTCAAGATAAAAGTGATCGTACCGGTGTAGGTACAAGATCCGTATTTGGTTATCAAATGCGTTTTGATTTAAGTGAAGGGTTCCCTTTACTAACAACTAAAAAAGTCCCTTTCGGTTTAATTAAAAGCGAATTATTATGGTTTCTAAAAGGGGATACCAATATCCGTTATCTATTAGAGAATAACAACCATATTTGGGATGAGTGGGCATTTAAACGTTGGGTTGAATCAGACGCTTACCAAGGTCCAGATATGACTGACTTTGGTTTACGTGCTGCAGCTGATCCCGAATTTAACAAGATTTATCAGGAAGTTAAGCAAGAATTTTGCCAACGCGTTTTGAATGACGATGAATTTGCTGAAGAATTCGGTGAATTAGGGAATGTGTATGGTAAACAATGGCGCCATTGGGAAACTCGAGATGGCGGATCAATTGATCAAATTGCGAACATTATCGATCAATTGAAAAATAACCCTGATTCTCGCCGTATTATCCTATCTGCATGGAATCCTGAGGATGTGCCGGATATGGCATTGCCACCTTGTCACACAATGAGTCAATTTTATGTTCAAGATGGTAAGTTATCTTGTCAACTTTACCAACGTTCTGGAGATGCTTTCTTAGGTGTACCTTTTAATATTGCTTCTTATGCTTTATTAACTCATTTATTAGCACGTGAGGCAGGTTTAGAAGTTGGTGATTATGTTCATACCTTTGGAGATGCACATATCTATAACAATCATTTTGACCAAGTTCATGAACAATTAAGCCGCGCCCCTCAACCTTTACCTCATTTAGAAATTGGTGGAGAAGACAAATCTATTTTTGACTTAGAAAAAGATGACATCAAGGTGACTGGTTATAAATCGCATGGTGCAATTAAAGCACCAGTAGCGGTGTAATAATCAATAGTTTTATAAATATCGTTACCACCTGGCGTTGATAAGGAGGAATTACTATGTTAATTGCAATCTGGGCTCAAGACATCAACCACTTAATCGGAAAAGATGGGACATTACCTTGGCATTTACCGAATGATCTAAAGTTCT
This sequence comes from Aerococcaceae bacterium 50-4, assembly GCA_041223225.1. GTDB lineage: Bacteria > Bacillota > Bacilli > Lactobacillales > Aerococcaceae > Aerococcus. The sequence goes on along the minus strand of JBCLPQ010000002.1, from coordinate 283,960 downwards.
TTAAAGAACAAACTGTTGGAAAAACTGTTGTGATGGGTCGGAAAACATATGCTAGTTTAAATTATAAACCATTACCAAACCGTCATAATATTGTGATTACGCATCAAAAGTCACCATTTGATTCAGATTACGACCAGTCGGATGTTGAATTAACAGATTCTATCGAAAATATTTTAGCCTTATCTGAGAAAGAAGATGTCGTGATTATGGGTGGCCGGTCTATATATAGACTATTCTGGCCATATATTTCAGAGTTACGCGTGACCACAATTCATCATGAGTTTGATGGTGATGTATATTTTGATCCGAACATTGACGATTTTGAAGCATACGAAGTTATTGAAGGTGTTGTAGACGAGAAAAATGCTTATCCGCATAAATTCGTCTTCTACCGTCGACAAGCGGATAAGGGGTAGATTATTTGGTAGATACAAGAAATACGTCACATAAGAAGGGATGGAATCCTTGGAAATGGGCTTTTTGGCTTTTACTTTTGGCTATTTTGTTACCGGTAATCGGTTTTTACTTATATATTCAAACAGCTGATCAAGAAGGGGCTAATATGACCGAGGCACCTACAAGCACTGAAACTAATGATGAAACTATAACAGCTGAGGCCAACCTTTCAACAGTATCATTCAACCGTTTAGTATCTGCGGTAATTGGTGGAGAAGATGTGCCCTACCAATTAACGGTGGATGATCAGGTTTCATTTGCAGGGACGATTGATGCCTTAGGCACTGAAGTCGCTTATACCATGCAAGGACATCCTTCAGTCATGGACAATGGCAATATTGCTATTGACGTGACAAATATTGAGTTAGCTGGTTTACAATTACCAATTTCAACCGTATTGGCTATTTTTCAATTAACCTTGCCAACAAATTTACCGATGCAAGTGTTAGCAGCGGAAGAGCAAATTATTATCCGTTTAGACCATGTTTCAGCAGATATGGATTTTGCCATCCGAGCTAGCTCGATTGATTTAGCCAATGATGAAATTGATGTATTTATAGATGTGCCTCTATCTTATATAGAGTCACAAGTGTCAGCGGAAGAAAGTAACTAGTTATTTTAAGCAGATAAGTTAGAAAGAGTGATGATTACGCAGTCCTTTTACCATTATATTCAGATATTTAGAAATGCCGATTTACTAGAAAAAGACCAGCAGGCGCAGTTTGCTGAACTGGTCTTTTTAGATGGCGATTTCCCAAAATCAGCGAGTGATTTTGAAACAATCAGCAATTATATCGAATTAAACCAGCGCTATTCTGACTACGTTTCGATATTTGATGAAGTTTGGCAATCTTATGCTGATAAATATCAGCTATAGGGTTCAAATATTGGGTAGTATGAAAACCAACTTGACGTTCAGAAAGTAGTGAATCATATGTCAGAAAATGAAGAGTTAATAGAAAAAGAAAAAAACACAAACGAAAGCAATAGCCACGAAGAAAAAGCAAAGGACCAATCTTCAAAGGGAACGAATCCTAGGGGTCAAAAACCAAACCGAAAAAAAGGGGTATCTTGGCTAGTTTATTGCTTATCAATCCTAGTAGTTGGCCTAGCCACTTTTGCCGGTACATCCTACGTCTTAACTGGGCAATTACCTGGTCAAAGTTATATCACAGGAACGGCATCTACTACATTGACAAGTAGTGAAATGCAAAAAATCCAGTCAGCTTTCTCTACTATCCTGGGCGGTTATGTAGAAGATGTGGACCGTGATGCAGTCGTTGATGGTGCAATAACTGGTATGACTGAAATCTTACAAGATCCATATTCTCAGTACTTAACTGACCAATCAGCCCAACAACTAGTTGAAACAATTGAGGGCGCTTTTGAAGGTATTGGGGCTGAAATTATGGAAAAAGACGATTTTATTCAAATTGTCAGTCCTATCAAAGGTTCGCCCGCTGAAGAAGCTGGATTATTAGCCAACGATATTATTACTGCTGTAGACGGTGAATCTATTCAAGGCTATACGGCTACCGAAGCGGTTGCCTTAATACGTGGTGAAGCTGGTTCAGAAGTCGTCTTAACCATTCAACGTGGCGACAATACAATCGACATAACTGTCACTAGAGACACTGTGCCAATTCAAACGGTTTATGCTGAGATGTTAGAAGGGCAAGTAAACACCGGGTATGTCCAAATTACCAGTTTTTCAACGCCAACATACGATGAATTAGTCACTGCTATTGAAGACTTAAGAAGTCAAGGTGCTGAAAAATTTGTATTAGATGTTCGAGGTAATCCAGGCGGCCTATTAACATCAGCCTTACAAATCGCTAATATGTTCTTAAGTGATGGGGATACGATTATGCAGGTTCAAGAAAAAGGGGCAGACCCATATGTCTACAAAGCTTCGGATGCAGATTACGGCGATTTCCAAGTGGACGAAGATGTGGTTGTATTGGTCAATGAAGGATCTGCTTCCGCTTCTGAAATTCTAGCTGCAGCTTTACAAGAATCAGCTGGTATCCCAGTTGTGGGTAGTCAGACTTTTGGTAAAGGAACGGTTCAAAATGTCTTCTCACTTGAAGCTGATTCAGAATTGAAAATTACGATTGCCAAATGGTTAACACCAGAAAGCAATTGGATTAATGAAACAGGTGTCACACCGGATATTGAAGCCAGTTTGCCGGACTATGCTTCGTTAACCTTAATTGACACGAGTCAAACTTATCAAGAGGGCGACGCTTCTGAGGCTATTCGAAATATTGAAGCTATTTTGGTTGCAATAGGTTACCAAGATAATGAAGCAGATGCTGTTTTTGCTGAGGATACAACAAATGCAGTCCTTGCATTCCAAGCAAATCAAGGCTTATCAGAAACAGGTGTAATTGATAAGGAAACTGCAAATGGGCTAATATCAGCCATTCAAGAATTGATCACCGATAACGACACACAATTAGATAAAGCGATTGAAGTTCTGGAATAATCGGGACAGAAACGCTAAAATAGTAGTGTTATAATAAACAAGTGAATATACTAAATGAATGGGCGAAGTTTGCCCAGAGTAAAGGATTGACCTTATGAAAAAGTTTTTTGATGAAGTATTTTCGATTGTAATTTCTGTCGTCATTGCCCTTGTGATCTTTTGGGTGGTGAGAACCTATCTTTTCTATCCCTTTAGAGTAGATGGTGATTCGATGGCGAACACAATGATCGATGGAGACCGGTTTGTCTTGAGTTTAACAGAAGAAATTGACCAATCAGATATCGTAGTTTTTCCAGCACCTGATGGGTCTGGTGATGAATATGTTAAACGTATTATTGGTGTCCCAGGTGACACAATTGAATACCGTGACGATGTGTTATATGTCAATGACCAAGCAATTGATGAACCTTATTTAGATTCGATTAAAGAAGATTACTTCGAACGATTTCCTGACGATACTACCTTCACCAATGACTTCACTCTTGAAGAAATAACGGGTGAAACCACTGTTCCAGATGGTAGTTATTTCGTACTAGGAGATAACCGTGAAGTATCCCATGACTCACGCTATTTTGGTTTCATTGAAGCGGATAGCGTTGAAGGAACTACGCATTTCAGATATTGGCCATTTGCCGACTTCGGTAGTGTACAATAGTAAAGAATAAGCATAAAAAAGTTGGCGAATTTGCCAACTTTTTTACATGAAAGGAGCTTAACCATGGCACATATTCAATGGTATCCTGGCCATATGGCTAAGGCGAAAAAAGAGGTTCAAAGTCAACTGAGTGCAGTGGATATCGTCCTTGAAATAAGAGACGCACGTATACCAACTGCCAGTATGAATCCTATGTTAGATGAGATTATTAAAAATAAACGACACATGATTGTCCTAAATAAACAAGATTTGGCTGATCCACAGCAAACTAAAGAATGGGTGAAAGCATTAAGTGGCGAAAATAAGATGGCCATTGCTATCGATTCAAAAAAAAATAGCGACATGAAATTTTTCCGCCAAGCTTTAAAAGAATTTACCCAAGATATTCAAGAAAAATGGCTGAATAAAGGCATTTTACATAAGTCTATCCGGGTGATGGTGATTGGTATCCCTAATGTCGGAAAATCAACTTTTATCAACCAGTTCACCAAACAAAAAAAAGCCCAAGTAGGGAATAAACCTGGCGTAACTAAAGGACAACAATGGATTAAAATTGATAAAGATTTTGAATTACTAGATACACCAGGTATTTTATGGCCTAAATTTGAAGATCAGGAAGTGGCTGACAAATTAGCCTTAACTGGTGGCATTAAAGATACACATTTCTATAAAGATGACGTAGCCTTATTTGCACTTGAATTCTTCCTCCATTATTATCCTGATGCCATTCCGAACCATTACCCAATCAAAGCTGAAGAAGTGCATCCGCCATATCCAGACTTGTTGATGGAACTAACTCAAAAAATGGGGATGTTAGAAGACTATGAACGGGCTTCTGACAAAATCATTCGCGACTACAGAGACGGAAAACTGGGCCGGATGACCTTAGACAGAATTGAAGAAAGTGAAAGCCTAACATCTGAAAAGGGAAGTAATTAAATGACTGATGATAAAAGAACAGCCTTTGACTTAGCTGATTTAGCGAATTTAAAAATCAGCCAAATTCAAGCTTATTTAGCCTCCAATGATGTTGACCCACTACACCTACAAACTTTAAGGCAGGATAGCCGTAAAGGGGTGCAAAATGCCATACTACGGTACGATAAGGCATTACTTAAGCAAAAAGCTATTCTGGGTCAAATTGAAAAATTAAAAACGCGAGAAAATGAACTTCGTCAGGCTGGCTATACTTTGATTGCTGGTGTTGACGAAGTTGGACGGGGCCCTTTGGCTGGTCCAGTAGTCACAAGTGCAGTGATTTTACCCGCTGACATGCCCGCTGTTTACTTCAATGATTCTAAACAACTGTCCCATGCGAAAAGACAAGCCTTGGTAGCAGATATAGAAAAATATGCCATTGCAAAATCAATTGGCATTCAAACCGCTGAAGAAATAGACCAATCTAATATTTTAGGGGCCACGAAGAAAGCCATGATGTCAGCCTTAGACCAGTTACATCCGGCACCCGACTATGTCTTAATAGACGCCGTGCACTTAAATGACTATTCAAAAGCCCCTCAAGAAGCCATTATCAAGGGAGACGCCACGGTCTATGCCATAGCAGCTGCATCTATCTATGCAAAAGAATACCGTGACCAATTAATGGCCAAATATGCTGATCTGTATCCTGGATATGGTTTTGAAGCCAATGCTGGATATGGCACTAAGCAACACCTTGAAGGTTTGGAAAAATATGGACCAAGTCCAATCCACCGCAAGACTTTTGCACCAGTTAAAAATTATTTATAATTTCCACAGTCAAAAACCACTTCCTTCTACGTATATATCTATAGAGGGGTGGTTTTTTTGTTATTTGAAATTGAGAATCCATATATTGATGTCATGCTAAAAAATGACGAAGATGGTATTGCTATGACTGAATCGATGTTGGTATATGCTTTTGAATCGGGCATCTTTACTTATAAAGAATTGGCAAGCATGATCCAAGCCCAATTAGCGACGATTGACCAATTGGATGCACATATTCACCAAGCAGGTGATGCACGTAAATTAACGGCTTGGTTAAAGTTTAAACAAAGATATTCACTTGCGTATTTTAGGGATTTATACACGCGTTACAATATCCAGCCAGTCACTATACTCAACCTACAAGCTTATCCAAAGTTATTACTGCAAACCTATCAGCCTAATTTAGTGCTATTTTGTCAGGGGGATGTGACTATTTTTCAAAAACCAGCCTTGGCAATCGTTGGCTCACGAAAAATGTCTAGTTATGGTCAAACTGCGATTGACAAACTCGTACCCGAATTAAGCGAAGCAAGGGTAATTGTTTCAGGTCTAGCCAAAGGCGTAGATGCCTATACCCACAAAAAAGCGATGGAAAATGGCCAAACTATTGCAGTCATTGGCACAGGCTTACTCACTGCATACCCCAGTGAACACCACAAACTACAGAGAGAAATTGGAAAAGCACATTTATTAGTGTCGCCATTACCTAACCATGCAAAAATACAGCGATGGCATTTCCCCTACCGTAATTTAACCATTGCCGGTCTCAGTCAAGCCACCATAGTGATTGAAGCTGCTGAAAAATCTGGTTCTTTAATTACTGCCAACTATGCTTTACAAGAAAATAGGTTAGTCTTTGCTGTACCAGGACCTATAGGAGCAGACTTATCTGTTGGTAGCAATCAATTATTATATTACGGTGCAACGCCCGCCTTAAAGGCATCTGAAATTTTACGAGACCTCTCTTTTAACGACTAAAGTGACAAATATACCATCTGCTGACAACTTTCTACTATTATAAAATAAACATTTAATACTTGCTTATTTTATCTTTAGGTTATATATTCATTTGTAGCGATAAATTTTCATATTTGACAAATGCTATTAGAGTAGCATAATATGTAAAGCGATTTAGAAATGGATATCAGAAAGGAGCTTGTCGTTGGCATATAAATATTTAGTAATCGTAGAATCTCCGACGAAAGCCAAAACTATAGATAAATACTTAGGCAGAAATTATAGAGTTGTAGCAAGTAAAGGTCATTTACGTGACTTACCAAAATCTCGTATGGGTATTGATATCGAAAATGATTATGAACCAGATTACATCAACATCCGTGGTAAAGGTCCTTTGATTAAAGAGTTACGAAAAGATGCAAAAAAAGCAGAAAAAGTCTTTCTTGCAAGTGACCCGGACCGTGAAGGGGAGGCAATTGCCTTTCATTTAGCGCACATCCTAGGTTTAGACTACAAAGACCCGATTCGTGTAACTTATAACGAAGTAACTAAGGAAGCAGTTAAGGAGGCAATCGCAAACCCACGTCCTATAAATATGGATTTGGTAGATGCACAACAGGCTAGACGTGTATTAGACCGTTTGGTAGGTTATAACTTATCTCCGATGTTATGGAAAAAAGTGAAAAAAGGATTATCTGCAGGTCGGGTACAATCAGTTGCTTTACACATGATCATCAACCGGGAAAATGAAATCCGTGCCTTTAAACCAGAAGAGTACTGGACAGTTGAAGGATCATTCATTAAAAACCGTAAGACTTTCAAAGCGAATGCTTCAAAATTTAAAGGCAAGAAACTGGATTTAAAAAATGAAGCTGATGTGAAAGAATTTATGGCTGAAATCAAAACACAAGATTTCACGGTAGAGAATGTAACTGAAAAGGAACGTAAACGTAATCCGCAAAAACCTTTTACGACATCTTCAATGCAACAAGAAGCAGCGAAAAAATTAAACTTCCGTACACGCAAAACAATGATGGTAGCTCAACAGCTTTATGAAGGAATTAAATTAGGTAGTGGCGCACCAGTCGGTTTAATCACCTACATGCGTACAGACTCGACACGTATATCTGATTCAGCCAAAGCAGGTGCTAAATCCTATATTACGGATACCTATGGTAAAGAGTATTTAGGTTACCAAGCGACTAATAAACAAGCACAAGGGTCACAAGACGCTCACGAGGCCATTCGTCCTTCAGCAGCTGACCGGACTCCGGATGCGATTAAAGACTACTTGTCACGCGACCAATTCCGCTTGTACTCATTAATCTGGTCTCGTTTTATGGCTAGTCAAATGGCACCGGCCGTTTATGACACCGTATCTGCTGATCTAGTACAAAATCAAGCTACTTTTAGAGCAAATGGTTCTAAAATTAAATTTGAAGGTTATCAAAAAGTGTATACAGAAGCGAATAACAAGGACAACATCCTACCAGAGCTAGTGAATGGTGAAACTGTGAAGTCTAAAGACTTAGAACCAAACCAACACTTCACTCAACCACCTGCACGTTATACTGAAGCTTCTTTAATCAAAAAACTAGAAGAAGATGGCGTTGGTCGTCCTTCTACCTACTCACCAACTATTGAAACGTTAATTAAACGTTACTATGTGAAGTTAGAAGCGAAGCGCTTTGAACCAACGGAGTTAGGTGAAATCGTTGATAAAATGATTGCTGAATTCTTCCCTGAAATTGTGGATACTTCATTTACAGCTGATCTTGAAAAAGAATTAGATGAAATTGAAACAGACCAAAAAGAATGGGTCGAAGTCATCGATGCTTTCTTTAAACCCTTCCATAAAGAGCTTGAGAAAGCTGAAGTGGAAATGGAAAAAATTGAGATCAAAGATGAGCCAGCTGGCTTTAAATGCCCAGTCGATGGCGGTGAAATGGTCATCAAAATGGGCCGTTATGGAAAATTTTATGCATGTTCAAACTTCCCAGATTGTCGCCATACTGAAGCAATTGTGAAAGAGATTGGGGTTACCTGTCCGAAATGTCATGAGGGTCAAGTAGTGGAACGTAAATCGAAGAAAAACCGTATCTTCTACGGTTGCTCAAGATATCCTGACTGTGACTTCACTGACTGGAATAAGCCAATTGCCCGTAATTGTCCTAAGTGTGAACATTATTTGGTTGAGAAGAAAATCCGCGGCGGTAAACAAATTATTTGTCCGAATGGTGATTACGAAGAAGATGTTCAAAAAGGTGAAGCCTTAGAAGCTTAATCCATCATCAAGACAAAAAATAAGCCAATATTTGAAAACATCCTTTTTATTGTGGTACATTAAAACCACTAATAGAGAGGGTGTTTTTTAATGCTAACACAAGATTTTAAAAACATATTCAGGGATTATTTAGCACATGAAAGACAATATTCAAAGGAAACAATCAAGGCCTACTTAACTGATTTAGATAGCTTTCAGGCTTTTACGGTAGATGCTGGCATTGATGAACTTGACCAGGTGACTTACCGTGATATCCGAATTTATTTAGGTAACTTACAACGTGAAGGTCTGTCAAGGAAATCTATTTCCCGCCACTTATCTAGTTTGCGCTCTGCCTATAATTTGATGCTAGATCGTGGGTTGGTCAGCGAAAATCCATTTAATTATGTTAAAACGGCCAAAACTGGTATAAAATTGCCAGACTTTTTCTATGAGTCAGAAATTCAAACGCTTTTTGATTCAGTTCAAGGCACCGACCCTATTTCTCTAAGAAACAAAGCCTTATTAGAATTCTTTTATGGAACAGGCGCTCGGGTGAGTGAAGTTCGTGACCTACAATTAGGACAAGTTGACCTCACAGCGGACATGGTATTGCTGCATGGTAAGGGACAGAAAGACCGCTATGTACCGATTGGCTCTTTTTGTCATGATGCACTGACTGATTATTTTGAAAATGGCAGAGGCCAGCTTATGGCTAAGAGTCAATTTAACACCAAAGAACATACGTTCGCATTCGTAAATTACAAGGGTGAACAACTTACAAGCCAGGGAATTGCCTATATCCTGGATCAAATAGTCAAGCAATCAGCCACCACCTTGTCTATTCACCCTCACAAACTGCGGCATTCATTTGCTACACATTTATTAAACAATGGGGCGGATATTCGGACAGTGCAAGAGCTACTAGGGCACGCGAGTTTATCTACTACTCAAATCTATACCCACCTGTCTAAAGAAAAGTTAAGGGATAATTACTTACAGTTCCATCCCCATGCTAAGCAGAAAAAAGAGCGTCTCCAAGATTAGTAAAACTAACTTGGAAATGCTCTTTGATTTTTTTTATATAGGATCTGAGTTTATTTATTCAGTATATATCCTTATTTCTTTTTAGACTTGTTTAAGCCAAAAGGCACTTTTGACTCTGTGCCTTGGCGAATACGTTTAATATTATCTTTGTGACGCACAACTACGAGAATTAATACTAAGACAGTAGCTAGAGTTAAGCCCCAATCTTGATAAAATAAGCTAAAAATAGTGGCAAAGGTAATGGCAAAGATACTAGAGAAACTCACCATACTTGTAATAAATAAAGAAACAAAAAATGATGCGATAGAAATTAAAGCAAATACCGGATGATAAGCTAATACTACACCAAATGAGGTTGCCACTGCTTTGCCACCTTTAAATTTTAAAAATAGTGGGTAAGAGTGTCCGACAATCGCCATACCCCCAAATAATAAGGGATGTAATCCAGCATCTAACCCTTGGGCAAGTAATACTGGAATTGCGCCTTTTAACATATCGCAGACAAAGACTAGAATACCACCAACTGTACCAAAAGCACGGAAGGCGTTAGTTGTCCCAATATTTCCAGAACCAAATTGGCGAATATCTTTTTTATAAATGAATTTGCCGACAACTAATCCAAAGGGAATAGATCCTAAGAGATAAGCGACGACGAGTAATAGTATCGTTAACATGATGTGATTCCTTTCAATAAATCTATTGACTCTTTATATTATATCATTAATTCGAATGAATAAAGGTTTATTAGAATATTTTAAATATTGCATAACCATTCTGCTAGTTATGAAAACTAATATTTTCTTAGAATATTTTCAAACTTTTGATACAAATTAGGCTATAATGGATGAGTTGCCCGCGTTTGTTTGCGGCTATGATTATGGATACCATTTGGCAAATCCGCGGTTTTAATATATTATGAAAAAGATTGAAAGTGGGGTAAACAATTTGGCCAAACCAACAAAACAAAACAATAAAACAACTTATGATGAAAGTTCAATCCAGGTATTAGAAGGCCTGGAAGCTGTAAGAAAACGTCCTGGTATGTATATCGGGTCAACAGATGCACGTGGTTTACACCATTTAGTGTACGAGATAGTAGATAACTCAATTGATGAGGCCTTAAGTGGTTATGCAGACCATATTACTGTGACGCTCGCAAAAGACGGGTCAGCCATTGTTACCGATAATGGTCGGGGGATGCCGATTGGTAAACACACCAGTGGCAAACCAACCGTAGAGGTCATTTTAACTGTGTTACACGCTGGAGGTAAATTTGGTGGATCAGGTTATAAAACATCCGGGGGCTTACATGGTGTAGGTTCTTCTGTTGTAAATGCCTTATCCAGCAAATTTATTGCAACTGTCCACCGTGATGGTAAAGAATACTATCAAGAATTTACAAATGGTGGTAAACCTTCTAAGCCAAAAACCAAAGCGTTTAAAACAAAAAATACGGGTACAAAAATTCAATTTTATCCGGATGCTGAAATTTTTGGCAATATTCAATTTGATCCATCCACTATTCGAGAACACTTACGTGAATCTGCCTTTTTATTAAAAGATTTACGCATTGATTTTATTGATGAAATCAACGAAACCGAAGAAACCTTCCACTATGCAGAAGGTATTAAGGCTTTTGTCGATTACTTGAATGAGGATAAAGATGTATTACATGATGTCGTCTTTTTCCAAGGGGTAGAGAATGGAATTGAAATAGAATTAGCCTTCCAATATAACGATGGTTATTCTGAGACAGTCTTATCATTCGTAAACAACGTACGAACTGCTGACGGTGGTACCCATGAATCAGGGATGCGTACAGGCTTAACCAAGTCATTTAATGAGTATGCCCGCAAGGTGGACTTATTAAAAGCTAAAGAGAAAAATCTTGAAGGTTCTGATGTAAGGGAAGGGTATACAGCCGTCTTATCCCTACGTATACCGGAAGAAATTCTACAGTTTGAAGGACAAACAAAATCTAAATTAGGTACGCCACAAGCACGGTCTGCTTCTGATAAAATCGTATCTGAAAACTTAGCGGTTTATCTTATTGAAAATGGTGAGACAGCACAAATGCTTGTCCGGAAAGCCTTAAAAGCGCGCGAGGCTAGAGACGCTGCCCGCAAAGCAAGAGAGGCCTCTCGTGGTGCTAAGGGTAAACGTAAGGAAGTTTTGCTGTCTGGTAAGCTAACGCCAGCTCAGGGCCGTAATGCCAAAAAGAATGAACTATTCCTAGTGGAGGGTGACTCTGCCGGTGGTTCAGCTAAACAAGGACGAGACCGTAAATTCCAAGCAATCCTACCCCTACGAGGTAAGGTATTAAACACTGAAAAAGCGAGTATTCAAGATATTTTAAAAAATGAAGAGTTGAATACGATTATTTATACCATAGGTGCCGGTGTTGGTGCAGAATTCCAAATTGAAGATACCAACTACGATAAAGTCATTATCATGACCGATGCGGATACCGATGGGGCGCATATTCAAGTACTACTCTTGACCTTCTTCTTCCGTTACATGAAACCATTAGTTGAGGCAGGGAAAGTTTATCTAGCTATGCCACCGCTATACAAGGTTTCTAAAGGTAAGGGTAAAAATGAGGTCATTGAATATGCCTGGACAGATGAGGAATTAAAAGATGTCACAGATAAGGTCGGAAAAGGCTATATCTTACAACGGTATAAAGGTTTAGGTGAGATGAACGCAGACCAGTTATGGGAAACAACAATGGATCCTGAAACACGTACTTTGGTTAGAGTAACCATTGATGACCTATCGCTAGCTGAGAAAAGGGTAGCCGTTTTGATGGGGAATAAGGTAGAACCTAGACGTAAATGGATAGAAGATAATGTCGCTTTTACTATGGACGAGGAAGACACCTTATTAGAGCATGCTTCAGATACAGATTTAACTGACAAGGAAGAAGTTGCTGAATTTTTAGAAAACCAAAATCAAGCCGATGCCAGCATGGCTATCAACGATGATACTGCTGGTGGCCAGATTAATTTATTTGATGAAGATGGTGATTATTAATGGTTGAAATTCAAAAATTAACATTAGAAGAGGTAATGGGGGACCGTTTTGGACGTTATTCTAAATATATCATCCAAGACCGGGCCTTACCCGATATTCGAGATGGATTGAAGCCAGTACAGCGCCGGATTTTATTTGCGATGTTCCAAGAAGGGAATACATCCTCTTCAAATTTCCGTAAATCAGCGAAAACGGTCGGTAATGTAATTGGTAACTATCACCCACATGGGGATTCCTCTGTATACGAAGCGATGGTCCGGATGTCACAAGACTGGAAGAACCGTGAAGTTTTAGTCGAAATGCACGGGAATAACGGGTCTATGGACGGAGATTCAGCCGCGGCTATGCGTTATACGGAAGCCCGTTTATCTAAAATTGCAGATGAACTATTACGTGATTTAGATAAAGACACTGTTGAAATGATTTTAAACTTTGACGACACGGCTGAAGAACCAACAGTATTACCTGCTGGTTTCCCTAACTTACTTGTAAATGGGGCAACGGGTATCTCAGCAGGTTATGCTACGGAAATCCCTCCGCATAATCTAGGTGAAATCATTGATGCTACGACGTATTTAATTGACCATCCAAATGCGAGTGTCAATAAGTTAATGGATTTTGTACCTGGACCAGACTTCCCAACTGGGGCAATCATCCAAGGAAAAGACGAATTACAAAAAGCTTATAGCTCAGGTCGAGGTAAAGTAGTCGTACGGTCAAAACACCATATTGAAACTGAACGTGGTGGTAGAGAGAAAATCGTCATCACTGAAATTCCTTATGAAGTGAATAAAGCAAACCTAGTGCGCCGGATGGATGAATTACGATTAAACCGATCAATTGATGGTATTCAAGAGGTTAGGGATGAAACAGACCGTAACGGCCTTCAAATCGTGATTGAATTGAAAAAAGATGCCAGTGCGGAAGCCATACTAAATTACTTCTACAAGAACTCAGATTTACAAATCAACTACAACTTCAACATGGTGGCTATAAACAACCAGCGTCCTGAGCTTGTAGGGCTTAAAGAAGCGCTAGCAGCTTATATAGGCCACCGCTATGACATTATTCGTCGCCGAACAAGCTTTGACTTGAATAAAGCGCAACGTCGTCTGCATATCGTTGATGGATTAGTCAAAGCGATGTCTATATTGGATCAAGTAATTGCGACAATTCGAAATTCAAAAAACAAATCAGATTCTAAACACAATCTGATTGCGTCTTTTGACTTCTCTGAAGCACAAGCAGAGGCGATTGTCAGCTTACAATTATACCGTTTGACGAATACAGACGTGACTGCATTGGAAAACGAACGTCTGCAACTAAATGAGGATATCGCTTCTTATCAAGCAATCTTATCAGATGACAAAGTCTTATACGGCCGGATGAAATCAGAATTAAAGGCGATTAAGAAAGCTTATGCTTCTGAACGACGTACAGAAATTCAAGATGAAATACAAGAAGTAGTCGTGAAGAAACAATTACTGATACCTGAAGAAGATGTAGTTGTAGTCGTTACTCGCGGTGGTTATATCAAGCGGTCAAGTATACGGTCATTCAAAGCTTCTGGTGTGGAAGAAGTAGGGCTTCGAGACGGAGACCATGTCCAGTTCCTAGAGAAAATGACTACCTTAGACCAATTAGTCTTTATTACAAGCAAAGGAAATTATATTTTCCAACCAGTTTATGAACTACAAGACATTCGCTGGAAAGATTTAGGTGAGCACATTTCGCAAAGAATTGCCTTTGCGAGTGATGAATCAATTATTGGTGTCTTTAAATACGATGAAAATAGCAAAGATAATTTATTGCTTGCGTCATCAGCTGGTATGATCAAACAAACCGGCCTAGCTGAATTTAAAGAATTCCGTGGTCATAAGAATAAATCATCATTGGCTATGAACTTATCGAGCGACAGCGACCAAGTGGTTGGTGTCTACCGCATTAAGGCCGATACTGATCAAAGCCAGGCACAAGTCATTCTAGTAACGCATTTCGGTTTTACCTTGAGATACAGTATCGATGAAATCTCGATTATCGGTGCACGTGCTAAAGGGGTTAAATCGATTAACTTAAAACAAGATGACTATGTAGTGGGTCTATCATATGAAGCGATCCCTGAGGATAACTTACAATTGATGATGGTGACACAAAGAGGGCATATAAAACGATTAAAATGGTCGGAAATTAATGTACTAGGCCGTGCTAAACGTGGATTAGTGGCATTAAAAGAACTTAAAACAAATCCGCACCGTATTGTTGCCGCCTTTGAAGTAACAGATACGAATCAATTGTTTGAAGTGACAACGAGCCAGGCCCACAGAGAAAGCTTCAGAGCTGGCGATGTGCCTATTGCCACTCGTTACTCAAACGGCTCAATGCTTGTAGATGAAAAAGATCATGGTCAAGTAAATTTAGTCACACCACTTATTGACTTTACATCTTTTGATGCTGAGAAATAAATTTTTAATTAAGAATCTAGTGACTGCCAAATATATATTGTTTTGGCAGTCTTTTTATTATAGGCTAAGATTATTCAAGAACGATAATCACTTAACTTAGTATTGATAACTAGATATTACTTGCATTCTTCGCTATAATGTAAGAGACAAACATTTATTCGCTCAATTTAATGCAAGGACGATGAATAAATGAAAAAGGAGATTTTTATGAAAGAAGTAGTCATTGTTGCAGCTAAACGATCTGCAATCGGAAAATTTGGTGGCCAATTTAAAGGTATTTCAGCTGTAGATTTAGGGGTAGAAGTGTTAAAAGAAACGCTTGCTTCAATTAATTTAGACCCTAGAAAAGTAGAACAAGTTATTTTGGGCAATGTCTTAAGTGCTGGTCTTGGGCAAAATGTTGCCCGTCAGATAGCTTTAAAATCTGGATTAGCCAATGAGTCAACCGCCGTAACCATTAACCAAGTTTGTGGTTCAGGATTACGTACAGTCATGATGGGTGCACAAGCTATTATGTTAGGTGACGCTGAAATTGTTGTAGCCGGTGGTACAGAAAATATGACACGTGCCCCTTATGTCATTGAGTCTGCACGTTGGGGTCAACGTATGGGCAACGGCCAAATGATTGATACTATGCAACACGACGGCTTAACAGATGCTTTTTCAAACGAAGCTATGGGGATTACGGCTGAAAATATCGCTGATCAATATGGGATTTCTCGTGAAGCCCAAGACGAATTTGCAGCGGCAAGTCAAATAAAGGCAGTCGCTGCCCAAGAAGCCAACCGTTTTGCTGATGAAATTGTGCCCGTAACAATTCAACAAAAAAATGGTCAACAAGTCATCACTGAAGATGAAAGCCCACGTACAGGGATTACACCTAAGCGTTTGAATAAATTGCAACCTGTATTCAAAGAAGAGGGTACAGTCACAGCAGGTAATTCATCTGGTATAAATGATGGTGCTGCCATGCTAGTCTTGATGTCAAAAAATAAAGCGGATGAACTAGGTTTAAAACCTATGGTATCTATCGCCTCATATGCAACAGGTGGTGTAGACCCTTCAATTATGGGAACTGGTCCAATTCCAACCACCAAAAAAGCCTTAGAAAAGGCTAAAATTACAGCTGCAGACCTAGACTTAATCGAAGCGAATGAAGCATTTGCTGCTCAAGCTTTATGTGTTACTACAAGCTTAGAACTACCAGCTGACAAAGTTAATGTAAATGGTGGGGCAATTGCCCTAGGACACCCAATTGGTGCTTCTGGTGCCCGTATTTTAGTGACGTTGATTCATGAAATGCAAAAACGCCAATCTCAATATGGCTTAGCTACCCTATGCGTCGGTGGTGGACAAGGGGTTTCTGTAATCGTTAAACAAAACGGTTAATATCAAAAGGTAAAGCAAAAAATTTGGTCTAAACGTTGTTCGTGGTACACTATTAGTAAATAATTTACTTTGGAGGGAACAATTTTATGACAATTCCAAGCTATACAGCACACGATGGGACAAAAGTACCTCAAATAGGTTTCGGTACATACAAACTCAAGGGATTTGACGGCATTGAATCTATTCAATCAGCTTTAGAAGCAGGCTACCGTTACCTTGACTCTGCCTATAATTACGAGAATGAAGCAACAGTTGGTGAAGCTGTTCGCCGCTCAGGAATCGCAAGAGAAGATATTCAGATTGCCTCAAAATTACCAGGTCGTTACCACAAATTTGATGACGCGTTGGTAACCATTCAAGAATCATTATTAAGGGCAAATTTAGATTACTATGATTTTTATTTAATTCATTGGCCTAATCCAAAAGAAGACCACTATGTTGAAGCTTGGGAAGCCTTAATCGAAGCACAAAAACGTGGCTACGTGAAACACTTAGGTGTAAGTAATTTTTTACCTGAACACATCGATCGTATTGAGCAAGAAACTGGCGTACGTCCAGTAGTCAACCAAGTAGAAATGCATCCATATTTCCATCAAAAGGTGCAAAGAGCTTATCATGAGGAAAAGGGTATTATTACACAATCTTGGTCGCCATTTGTTCGTGCAAATGAAAAAATTGATCATTCTGTATTAGAAAATGAAGATATTAAAGCAGTTGGGGATAAGTACGGTAAAACTGCTGGTCAAGCTATTTTACGCTGGCAAACGCAATTAGGCGCCATGCCTATTCCTAAATCTAGTAAAAAAGCACGTCAAATTGAAAACTTAGATTTCTTTGATTTTAAATTGGACGAAGAAGATTTAGCCGTTTTTGACCGCTTAGACAAAAAAGACGGGCGTGCAGCTAACCAAGATCCAGCTGTATATCAAGAATTTTAAACAAAAACAGCCTATTAAAGGAATTTTTCGGATTTTTCGAAAAGTTCCTTTTTTCGGATTAAATTATGTTAAAATGGCAATATCATTGAATTCAAAAAGGAGCAATAAACGTGAATAAAATTTTAGTTTTCGGACATCAAAATCCAGATACAGATGCGATTACGTCTGCTATTTCATATGCCTATTTATTAAATCAACAAGGAATTGAAGCGGAAGCTGTAGCTTTAGGTCAAGTCAACGAAGAAACTGCTTATGCCCTAAAAGAATTTGGTCAAGAGGCGCCACGTGTAATTGAATCTATTGGAACTGAAACTAATGTTGTTGCATTAGTAGACCACAATGAGTCTCAACAATCTGTTGCTGACTTAGCTGAAGTTGAAGTGCATTCAGTTGTTGACCACCATAAAATCGGTGACTTTACAAGTGCTGCACCATTAACATTCATTGCTAAACCATACGGTTGTTCGCAAACAATTATTTTCGAACTATTCCAAGAAAAAGGTATTGAAATCCCTAGAAATATTGCTGGATTAATGTTGTCAGCTATTATCTCAGATACCTTATTGTTCAAATCACCAACTACAACTGAAAGAGATAAAGAAGTTGGACAAGCCTTAGCAGAAATTGCGGGTGTTGACGTTGAATCTTATGGTTTAGCTTTATTAAAATCAGGTACAAATGTAGATGCTAAATCTGCTACAGAAATTGCTGATGGCGATGCGAAATCATTTGAAATGGATGGTAAACCAGTACGTATTGGTCAAATCAATGTTGTTGATGTCGAAGACGTTTTAAAACGTAAAGACGAAGTTATTACAGCGATGAAAGACTTAGTAACTGAAAATGAATATGCTGCATTCTTATTAGTGGTCACAAACATTTTAACAAGTGATTCAGAAGGCCTTTTAGTAGGTTCTGATGACTTTATGCAACACGCTGAACAAGCCTTTGGTGGTCAAGTAGTTGACAACCAAATCACTTTACCAGGCGTTGTTTCACGTAAAAAACAAGTTGTACCACCATTAGAAGCTACATTTTAATGTAACCATCGGGTAAAATCATGAAGTGCCTTCCAAACAATTTGTTTAGAAGGCATTTTGTGCATTTTAGAGAATAACTTATATCACAAGTTATAGGAGGACATATGGAAATAGTCGTTGTAGGTGGAGGAAAACTCGGTGAGGAGATCCTTCATGGTTTAATCAAAGAAGGGCATAATCTGACCTTAATTGATAACGATCCACGAGTGATTGATGATTTAATAGATGAAGTAGATATCAAAGGGGTAGTAGGAAATGGTGTAGACGTTGAAATTCAACGTGAAGCCGATGTACAGAATGCCCAAGTTTTTATTGCAGCGTCACCTCACGATGAAGTCAACATCATCTCCGCTATGATTGCTAAAACTCTAGGCGTTGAATTCCTGATTGTCCGTGTACGCAACCAAGCATTCACAGCGCAACAAGGTTTTATCCAGTCGAATTTAGGGATAGACTATCTGATTAATCAAGATAGGGCTGCTGCGCGTGACATTATCCAAGTCATTGATTACCCATCAGCAACTTTTGTCGAGCCTTTTTACCATAACCGAATGCACTTAATTAAAGTACGTATTATGGAGAAATCTCGTATTGTCAATCAGTATATTCGTGACATTAGGAAAAACATCCCGGAAGTTATCGTCGTTGCTGTTGAACGTAACGGTGAAACGCATATTCCAGACGGGAACACCATTCTATTAGCCGGAGATTTCGTAGAGATATTTGCTAAACGTGAGGCATTACAAGACTTTTTCATAGCATCTGGACATAAAAAAGTGAAACGGTACAAATCGGCCTTAATCGTTGGTGGTAGTCGAATTAATAACTACTTAATCCCAGTCCTACATGCAAGAGGAATTCATACTCGATTAATTGAACATGATAAAGAGCGGGCTGCAGAATTAGCCAACCTATTTACTTCTACAGAAGTGATTTATGATGATGGGACAGATCAATATGTCCTAAATGAACAGCGGGTAGAAAACTTTGATTTGCTGCTTACATTAACAAATAGTGATGAAGAAAACTTGATGGTTTCCTTATACGGGAAAAATGCAGGCGTCCGTAAGACGATTACTAAGGTTAATCGCCCAGAATTAATCCGCTTGATTGATGATAGTAAATTAGACGTCATTCTATCACCCAGAAAGGCGATTGTAGATGCCATCACGCGTCATGTCCGCTCAATTGCCTCTAGTCAATCAGATAAGCTAGAAAACTATGCCCGGTTATCTGATAATAAAACCGCCGTTTTAGAATTTGTGCTCAGCCCTGATTGTAAAATTCTCGATACGCCCATTAAAGATATGAACTTTAGACCTGGTTTAATGATTGGACTCATTGTCCGCAACAAGAAAATGGTTATTCCAAGTGGTGATGATCAATTCTTAGCTGGAGACCACGTGCTTGTCATTGATACTGAAGATAAAATTCGAAACTTTAATGATATTGTAGTCAAAAAGAATAGGAGAGATGGCGAATGAATTGGCCTTACATCCAATACTTAATCGGCCGTCTACTTATGGTCCTATCCTTATTGATGGTTCCGTCATTATTTGTAGCTGTCATCTATCAGAATGAGCGACAAGTAATCCTGGCATTTATCATTTCGATGATCATCACATTTATCGTTGGAAAAATCATGTCTTTTAGACAACCAGATAAAGATATCTTCTTTGCCCGAGAAGGTTTTGTCCTTGTTTCATTATCATGGTTTTTGATATCTATATTTGGTGCCTTGCCGTTTTATTTATCCGGTGCGGTAAATTCTTATGTTGACGCCTTGTTCGAATCTGTTTCTGGATTTACCACTACCGGTGCCAGTGTCTTAGTCGATACATTAGACGTTTTGCCTGAATCTTTAATGTTCTGGCGGTCCTTTACCTTGCTAGTAGGGGGAATGGGGATGCTTATCTTCCTCCTCTATATTGTGCCAAATATGGGGGCAAAAGGGGTGTACGTGATGCGAGCTGAGTTGCCGGGCCCAACTACTGGTAAGCTAGAATCTAGAGTATCGTCATCCATTTATATCTTGTACTTTATTTATTTATTTTTAACAGTAGTATTTGCTGTATTACTTTGGGTTGCAGGTGTTCCTTGGTTTGAGTCTATGTTACTTTCCATGGGGACAGCCGGAACAGGGGGGTTTAACATCTATCCTGATTCTATTGCCCACTTCGATTCAAGGGTAGTGGAGACAATACTAATGATTGCCATGTTTACCTTTGGTTTAAACTTTAACTTTTTCTATTTAGCATATGAAAAACGCTGGAAGGAAATTTTTAAGGACGAAGAGTTAAAGTGGTATATCTATATCATTCTGGGTGCCTTAGCAGTTATCAGCCTGGCGCTTATACCATATTACGATAATTTCTTCCGAATGATCCACGATGTACTCTTTAATATTGTGTCTATTATGTCGACAACTGCATATACTACAGTAGATATTTTAGAGTGGCCCATCGCTGCACATACGATGATTCTATTGCTCATGTTTGTTGGGGCAATGTCAGGGTCTACAGCATCTGGATTAAAGGTCATCCGGATAGGTTTATACTTACGGTCGATAAAACACGAAATTCAGCACTTATTGGCGCCTAATCGAGTGATTCCAATGACCTATAACGGTAAACGTATAGAGAAGAATGTTCATTACGGTATTGTGTATTATCTGATGACTTATCTAGCAGTTTTTGTGCTAATCTTATTGGTTTTATCATTTGACGCACAGAACTTCTCATCTGCCTTTTCTGCGACCATTGCCACCATATCGAATATTGGTGGGTCTTTAGATTTATTAGGACCGTCACAAGATTATGCTTCATTATCCAATTTTTCTAAAATTGTAATGTCGGTAGGGATGATCATCGGTCGTTTAGAAATATATCCAGTGATAATCTTATTATCTCGTTCTACTTGGCGAAAATTCTAACCGCCACTTGTATATACAATTTTGTTTTCGAAAAACAAATAAAAAGGAATGTTGCTTGTATGCGCATTCCTTTTTTTATCACATTTTCGTCAATTCCACGTCCTTACATCAAAATTTTGCAATGCACATTTGTATTTTTATTAATCAATTTTCTAGCATTTCTATTTTTTATGGGTTATACTTTCTAGGTAATGAAAGCGCTTATTTACCGAGGATTTTTATTTAAGTAGGAGGATTATTAATGAGTGAACAAGAAAAATACATTATGGCAATCGACCAGGGGACAACTTCATCAAGAGCAGTAATTTACAATCATAAGGCTGAACCTATTGCTTCTAGTCAAAAAGAATTTGAACAAATTTTCCCTAAATCTGGTTGGGTAGAGCACAACGCTAACGAAATTTGGAATTCAGTACAAGCGGTTATCGCGGGTGCATTTATCGATGGCGGCTTACGTCCAGATCAAATTGCCGGTATTGGGATTACTAACCAACGTGAAACAACTGTGGTGTGGGACAAAGAGACTGGTAAACCAATTTATAACGCGATTGTATGGCAATCCCGTCAATCTGCCCCAATCAGTGACCACTTAATTGACCAAGGATTTAAAGAAAAAATCCAAGAACACACTGGTTTAGTCGTCGATGCTTATTTCTCAGCAACAAAAATTCGTTGGATTTTAGACCATGTTGAAGGCGCACAAGAACGTGCTGAAAAAGGCGAATTATTATTCGGTACAATTGACACTTGGTTATTATGGAAGTTAACCAATGGTGAAGTACATGCAACCGACTATTCAAATGCTTCTCGTACAATGTTGATGAATATCGAAAGCCTTGAATGGGACGATGAAATGTTAGACATGCTGAATATTCCAAAATCTATGATGCCTGAAATTCGTTCTAACTCTGAAGTGTATGGACATACTGTAGGATTCCACTTCTATGGTTACGAAGTGCCGATTTCTGGTATGGTAGGTGACCAGCAAGGGGCTTTATTCGGTCAATTAGCTACTGAGGAAGGTACAGTAAAATCTACTTACGGAACTGGTGCATTCATCGTTATGAATGCTGGTAGTGAGTTAAAATTATCTAAAAACAATCTATTAACAACAGTTGGTTTTGTGATTGGTGATAAAGTAACTTATGCCTTAGAGGGTTCAGTGTTCGTTGCTGGTTCAGCTATTCAATGGATTCGGGATGGTTTAGAATTAATTGAAAATGCTGCAGAAACCGAAGAATTAGCGAATCAATCAACAAACGAAGACGAAGTATACCTAGTGCCAGCCTTTACAGGTTTAGGGGCACCATACTGGGATTCAGATGCCCGAGGTGCAGCTTTCGGTATAACACGTGGAACAACAAAAGCTGACTTTGCTAAAGCAACTTTACAATCAATTGCATACCAAGTTCGTGACATAACTGATACAATGAAGAAGGATACTGGTATCGATATTCCATTACTAAAAGTTGACGGTGGGGCAGCCATGAATGGTTACTTGATGCAGTTCCAATCAGATATTACTGGTATTGAAATTACTCGTGCTGCCAACTTAGAGACGACGGCCTTAGGTGCTGCTTATCTTGCAGGTTTAGCTGTTGGTTATTGGAAAGATATTGATGAATTGAAATCATTTACGCAACCTGGTCAAACTTTTGAACCGAAGATGAATAGTTCTCATAAACAAGATCTGTATGCTGGTTGGACGAATGCAGTTCGCGCAACTCGTGCATACTCACAATACTTTAAAGAAGAAACAAACGACTAATTAACAGGAGGTATATATTTAATGCCTAAATTATCATTTAAAAATAGAAAAGAAACTTTGGCAAATTTAAAAGAAAACCAATATGATTTATTCATAATTGGTGGGGGTATCACAGGTGCAGGTGTAGCTATACAAGCAGCTGCATCTGGACTAAAAACAGCTTTAGTAGAGATGCAAGACTTCTCTGAAGGGACCTCAAGTCGTTCAACTAAATTGGTCCACGGTGGTATTCGTTACCTGAAAAACTTTGACTTAGAAGTTGTTTCAGATACAGTAACTGAGCGAGCAACGGTTCATAACATTGCACCGCATATTCCACAACCGGATCCAATGTTAATGCCTCTATATGACGAACCAAAAGTTACTTTCAATCCTCTGCGCCTACAAATTGCCATGGATATCTATGATTCCTTAGCAGGTGTAAAAGATTCGCAATATGCCAATGAAATGCTAACTAAAGATGAAGTATTAAGTCGTCAACCTGACTTGATGGCCGAAGGTTTAATCGGTGGTGGTAAATACCTAGATTTCAATAACAACGATTCACGTCTAGTAATTGAAAATATTAAACAAGCTAACGATGATGGTGCTGACTTACTAAGTCACGCAAAAGTTGTTGGTTTTGAATATGAAAATGACAAAATTGTTGCTGTTAAAGTGGAAGACTTAGTTTCTGGCGAAACCTTTACAGTCAAATCACATGTAGTGATTAATACTACTGGTCCTTGGTCAGATACTATCCGTCAGTTAGATAATGCGGATGAAAAACCTGCACAAATGCGACCAACTAAAGGTGTACACTTTGTTGTGGATCAATCTAAATTAAGTGTTTCTCAACCAATTTACTTCGATACAGGTGAACAAGATGGCCGTATGGTGTTTGTTTTACCACGTGAAAATAAAACCTACTTTGGTACAACAGATACTGACTACACAGGCGACTTTGAAAATCCAACCGTTACACAAGAAGACGTAGATTATCTATTACGCGTTGTCAATCACCGCTTCCCAAATGCCAACCTGACGATTGATGATATTGAAGCTTCATGGGCTGGATTGCGTCCATTAATTGATTCAAATAACGCCTCTGATTATAACGGCGGTGACGCTGGACGTTTGTCAGAACGTACATTTGACGAATTAGTGACATTATTCAATGACTACAGCAACGATAAAGTAGAACGTAGTACGATTGAAGATAAATTGCAAGATTTAGGTTCTAACACCTCTGAACGTGGCGATGGTAGCCCATCAAGCGTGTCTCGTGGTTCAGATTTATCTGTTTCTGATTCAGGTTTATTTACACTTGCCGGTGGTAAAATTACTGATTACCGTAAAATGGCTAAAGGGGCAATGGAAAGAATTATCCCTGCTGTAACTGAAATGACTGGTAAGAACTATGACTTAGTACAGTCAGCTACTTACCCAGTATCTGGTGGGCAATTTGATCCAAATAGCTATGAAACAGCTATGGAAAACTTTGCTAACGTAGGTGCTGCTCGTGGTTTAGCTTATGGTCCATCATTAAAATTAGCAAAATTATATGGTTCAAATATGCATCGCGTAATTGCTTACCTACCAGTAGCAAAAGAATATGCTGCCAAATATGACTATCCAGTAGAAATTGCTGTCAGCTTAATTTACGCGTTAGAAGACGAAGGCGTATATACACCATTAGATTTCTTCGCCCGTCGTACAACACTAATGTTATTCCAACACGATAAAATGCTAGAAGTTAAAGACGGTGTTAGCCGAACAATTGTTGACTATCTTGGTTTAGATCAAGCAACTGCTGATCAACAAAAAGCTGAATTAGACGCTGAAATTGCTAAAGCTGAACTACAATACTTAAAATAATTCATTTTTTCGTGTAAATATACAAAACATAATGTATTATTATAAATAAAACCATGGGAGGTTTTAATATGGATGGATTTATTGGTGAATTAATTGGTACTTTTCTGCTGGTCCTATTAGGGTGTGGGGTTAACGCAGGTGTGAACTTAAACAAATCAAACGCTAAAGAAGGCGGTTGGATTGTCATTACTATGGGTTGGGCATTAGCAGTTACAATCGGTGTATACGCCTCTGGTTTCTTATCAGCAGCACATCTAAACCCAGCTGTAACAATCGCATTTGCTGTTAACGGCTCATTCGCTTGGGCGGAAGTTGTACCTTACATTGCTGGTCAGATGATCGGTGCTGTCTTAGGTGCTATCACGGTTTGGTTAGCTTACCACGAACAATTTGAAGCAACTTCAGAAGAAGGTTCAATCTTAGGTACTTTCGCAACTGGTCCGCAAGTTGATAGTCCTGTATGGAACTTAATGACTGAAATTATCGGTACTGCTGTATTAGTGATTGGTGTTATGGCACTTGGTGCTAACCAACTTGCAGATGGATTAAACCCAATGATTGTTGGTATTATTGTAGGTTCAGTTGGTCTTTCATTAGGTGGACCAACAGGATATGCTATTAACCCAGCTCGTGACTTAGGTCCACGTATTGCACATGCTATCTTACCAATCTCAGGTAAGGGCGGTTCTAATTGGGGCTATGCTTGGGTACCAATCGTAGGTCCTATTGTAGGTGCGATTATCGCTGCTTTAGTATACAACTTAGTTTTATAATTTAAATTAATAATCAAAGTAAAAAGAGGCTGGGACAAAAGTGTCCCAGCCTCGTCTCTTTATACAAGAATATTTATAATCGGGTTCTTCTAACGCATAAACATCCATAAGTCACTACGTTCCAATGGCTGCTTTACAAAAGTCAGAATTGTCCGATACTTCCTAAAATGCTCCAATAACATTCCGTTATTGTTCGGCTTTTTAAGGTGTAAGGGCTGACTTCAAGAAAGGAAATAAATATGTAAAGACAGCATTATTTAATAGTGGGGGTACCGCTGGACAATCGAAAGATCCTGCTTTCAATAGTTTGTATCATCGAATTGCGGCGAAAGGATCTAAAATGAAAGCAGTTGTTGCTTGTGGACATAAGTTACTTCGTATTATATACAAGGTTTTATCTGAAGGCGTCCACTATGACATTAAAAAAGCACTAGGCTTGCGGCAACAAGCTCTAGTGCAAAACTAAATTTTTTTAACTCACTTATATTATACAAGAGGTATAGATTTTTTGCGCTTTTTTCTAAATAATTTCAAATAAAATAGAGGGAAGAGTCGTCCGTCAACGATTCTTCCCTCTAATCTTAGTATGTTTTTTATGTGTCATAGTATGTTTTTTATGTGTCATATTTTTTAAACAAGAGGGCGAATGTCTTTTTCCAAATAGACAACATCTAACCATTGGTCAAATTTATAGCCCATATTTTTACAGATACCGTATTGGCTAAAGCCATGTTTCTGATGGAATTTAATTGACGATTCGTTAGTGCCGGTTACCTGAGAAACTAATTTATAGATGTCAGGGTAATGATCGATAATTTCTTGTTCTAATGCTTGATACAAGCGACTACCAATACCTTTAGCTTTGACGTGAGCATCGAGGTAGATAGAGATCTCTTTAGAAGGACGGTAGCCTTCATAGGCACCAGCATCACTTGTGTATGCATATCCAACGACTTGTCCGTCATAGTCAGCCACTAGGAAAGGATTTAAACCGATTCGTTCAGTAATTTGTTCTTCCTTTAAGGAAACGTCAGTTAGGGCGATTCTAAAAGAAATTGTCGTGTGTTGAATATAATAATTATAGATAGCCGTTAACTGAGCTGCATCAGCAAGTTCAGCGGGACGGATAATGACTTGGTCAGTTGCTATCGTATTTGTATAGGATAAAGGGTCTGTCATAAATAATCTTCCTAACTTTTTGGTTTTATTCAATTTTATCACTAGCAGGTCGTATAGACTAATATAAAATATTGTCGACCGATGATCGATAGAGGGCATCATAAAGTGGACATAGACCAGTTATATAAAATATTAATCGCTTTAAATAATATATGTTATGTAAACTAAAAGGTGTAAATTAATGGTAATCAACATATATCTATATATTATGTACATATTCCTATTTTCTACAAGTATATTTATCACCATTACTATCAGCGAATGCTTATCTGCTGTATATTTACTTTATCTATTTAACGATCATTATCGAAGATAAACTTCTATATCTTATTATCTTTCAGCTTATTGTCTAAAATTGCCTCCTGCAGCCACTAAACATTGTCTATTTAGTAATTGTCCTATATTCTACTTTCCGTATCTGTTATTTAGAACGTATGTTTGGTATAATGGATTTTAGTACTTGAAGGAGTTTTATATATGGATAATTATTTTGATAAAGAGTCTTTCTATGAACTATACGCTGATTATCTTGCACAGAAACAATCTAGCACCAAGGAAAGCTACTTAAAGAACATCAAACCTTTCTTTATTTACCTGGAAAAACAGCAAATTACTCATCCGACTTATCATGACATAGAACGGTATTTCGATGATTTAATTAACCATCCTAGTGAGACCTATATATTAATCAATGACATCGATTATGATGAAGTTACTGATGAACAACGACGCGCGCTAGACCAATTCCGTTATAAGGATCGTACCATTAAGTCATACCGTAACATGCTTAATCAGTTCTTTAAATGGTTGGAACGGGAACATTTATATGAGAATATTGTAACTAAAGCCAATAACAATATTCCGATACCACACGGCCATGCTAAGGATGCATTGGACATTGAAGATGTTGAAAAGCTGCTAGATTACCTTAAATCAGCAACAGACACACTAATTGGTAAACGTAATTACGCATTAATTCTATTAGCTGTGACAACTGGTCTTAGAACCATTGAATTAAGTCGTGCAAACTTTGAAGATGTACAACGTCGTGGTTTAAATACCGTCATCTATGTACAAGGTAAAGGTCGCCGGGAAAAAGATGAATTCGTCATCATTCCACGGAAAACCAAGGAAGTTATCCGTGACTATACACGATTCCGCGAAGACCAAGGTGTAATGATAAATACGGATCTAGCACCATTGTTTGCATCTCATGGAAATCGAAATGTTAGTGGTCGAATATCAGCAAGGTCTATTTCTAGAATCATAGCCAATGCTTATGAGGCAGTTGGTATTCATTCATCTAAAATTACACCACATTCGCTCAGACATACAGCAGCAACCTTGAGCTTAATTAATGGTGGTAACTTACGTGAAACGCAAAAAATGCTACGTCATTCAAGCGTACGGACAACAGAAATTTACGCACAAGATTTAAATGAAGACTTAAACATGTCCAGTCAATTAATTGAAGATCTCATTGATCAATCAAGAATACTTAAAAATTCAGAATCTGAAAGCAATTAATAACACTTGCATTAAAGCTTAGTTATTTATAAAAGCCCCCTCTCTAGATACTATTTTGGGGGTAAATACATATAAAAACTAATTTTTTGACTTTTTTCCTTATAATAGCTAGGGTATATGTTTGCTATTTTATTTTACCGCCTATGTCCGCTAAGGGTAATTAGCAGACATAGAAAATATTAATATTTGCGTTATCCTTTTTTGATTTTTAGAAACTGATTTTTTTCATGATATGCTTGCCGACAAATATTTTGACAATAACCGCCCTCATTCTACCTTTTATCTGGAGCCATATTCAGTTAATCAGCTATAAAACAGTTTGTGAAATATTGACTCGTCTCAACTTACTTTACCCTATTCAATTACTCAGCCTTTAAATTGATGACAATTCATCAGCTGTTTCATTTGTTGCCCTTTTTATGGAAATATTTATATGTTTCCTTAATATAGGACATTTTTATTTCCGTTATATTGGAAAATAATTTTTATTTCCGTTATAATGGAAATAAAGGAGGTGCACTATGCCCCAAAATTATATAGCTATTATTGGTGATTTAATCAATTCAAAAAGTGCTCACGATCGTGACATGTTACAAGAACACTTGCTTGATGCTTTTACTAATCTCAATAAAAACTACGACCATGTAATTGTCTCAAAACTAACCATTACTCTGGGAGATGAATTTCAAGTATTGTTAAAACCCCACCATTTAGTATTTCAGCTAATTGATGATATTCAACGGTTAATTCCACACCCTATTCGCTTTGGCATTGGCTTTGGCACAATAGCAACTGATATTGATCCGGAAATGAGTATAGGTGCTGACGGCCCTGCTTATTGGCATGCTAGAACTGCAATTGAAAAGGTTAAACAGCATGATTACAGTGGTAATTTAAGACAATACTTTATTGGTTTGGGAGACAATGACGACACTATTAACACACTTTTATTGCTTACTGATACCATTCGCTCAGGTTGGACTAAGACACAGGCTGTTGTATTTGATGGTTTACTGTCAATGGGCATATATCAAACTACATTCAGCCAGAAAGCACTTGCTGAACAATTAGACCTATCACCTTCAGCCCTTAGCAAAAGGTTGAATTCCGCGAATATAAGGGTTTATTTAACTGGTAAAGAAACCCTCGAGAATTTCATCAAGGAGGTCGAAGACACTGATACATAGTTCAATAACCCTCATCTTATTGATTAGCCACTTCTTAGGTGATTATCATTTTCAAAGTGAGGCCCTATCTCAAGCTAAAGGGGATAATTTTCTATCTTTAGCAAAACACCTGGCTATCCATGGTTTACTATTACTAATGGCTTGGCTATTCACTTGGCAATTGGATTTACTGCCACTCTTTTTAACGGTATGGATTTCTCATATCATTATTGACCTGTTTAAAGTCACCATTCAAAGAAAATGGGTTTTTAATGGAAAGGTACAAGCTTATGTGTATCTTACTGATCAAATACTACATATTTCAAGTATCATGATATTGAGTTATCTTCTAGTCCCTAGAATAGACCAAATAACATTATTTGTGCCAATATACATTTTGAAATGGATCCTTCTGTCTGTACTGATTACTAAACCGGCAAATATTACCTTTAAAGTCTTATTCAATCAATATCAAAACTATAGTGGTAATGAATCTGAAACAGTAACCGTTCCTGGCGCAGGTGCAATGATTGGAAATTTGGAACGTATTTTGTCCGCAATTTTTCTCTCACTAAATGCCTTATCTTCAATCGGTTTAATCTATACTGCTAAATCTATTGCTCGTTTTAAATTAATAGAAGAAAACCAAGGATTTGCGGAATACTATTTGATTGGTACCCTCTTTAGTATCCTATTTGTCGTTATCTCATACTTTATAATTTTTTAAATCTATTAGCATAATTTCAAGACACAAAAACACCCCCTATGAAGATACATTATCTTTCATAGAGGGTGTCTTTTTATAAATGCACTTTCATTATATTGTCTGAATTATTCACCTAATTCAGCTTCAATAATACGAGCATTTTCTGCAACTTTTTTCTTATTCAATGGATACATGAATAATAGAATCAATCCAGCTGCTAGTAATAATGCGCCTGGTAATAAAGTACCAACATTATAGATATTATTAGCAACTTCAGTCGTCTGCTCAGCGACACCTGCTTGATAGCCAATAGCAGTTAATAATGCACCAGCTAAGAAACCAGCAATTGCTTGACCAACTTTACGTGTAAACGAGTATACTGAGTAAATTGTACCGTCTTTACGTGTACCACGTTTGATATAGAAGTCATCAATAACATCAGTAACATATGCGTACATAGCCATTGTATAGTAACCCATTACTAACCCAGCAGCTAGCACTAAGATAGCAAATACTAATGGACTTTCAATTTTCAAGAAGAAAGCAATAATATAAATTGACCCGGCACCAATTAAAGAGAAAGTCCCTGCTTCTTTTTTACCAAATCTCTTAGTAATCGAACTTACGAAAGGAGCAATAGCTAACGCACTCACAGACATACCTGCAGTAGCAATTGGTAAGATACGTGTATTTTGGAATACATCTAAATACATATATTGTAGTAATTGTCCTAATGAAATTAATCCGGCTAACATAAACATTGTTGAGAACATTAAACCTAAGAAACCACGGTCTTTGATTAATTCGCCTAAGTCTTTCAACATTTCTTTACCACTGAATTTAGCTGCTTGAGGCAATTCAACACGTTCCTCAACCATCTTATAACAAGCTAGATAACAAACTGCAGCTGCTAAACCTAAAGCGATTCCTAACCACATGAAGTTATCTTGTAATACTTCACCATTTGCACTATAAGCAAAGAATGGCACTAGGAAACCTAAAGAAAATTGAATCAATGTTGATCCCATAGAACGGAAGGTAGATAAGTTTGCACGGTCTTCAGCCTTACCTGAAATAACTGATGCTAACGACCCGTATGGAATATTGATTGAAGTGTAGAAAATTGATCCCCATAATAAGTAAGTAACAAACATATAAATAACTTTTGCTGTTGGTGACCAATCTATGATGAAACTATTGTACATTAAAGCGCTTGCAAGTCCGACCGGGAAAGCCATTCTGCGCAACCAAGGTTTAAACTTACCGATAGATGTAGTTGGTGAATTATCGGCAATAACCCCCATACCAACATCAGTAAAAGCGTCCACTAGACGCGCTATACCAAATAGTGTACCTACTGTTGCAGCAGAAACCCCAATACTTGTGTAAAATACCATAAAGTAGTTTGAAGCTAGGAAGAAAGTTAAATCGTTACCGAAATTACCTATCATGTATCCAAGCTTGTCGCTCATGCCGAAAGGACGGCTGACTCTCAATTTATTTTCTTGACTCATATTAACCCCCACATTTTTGTTTTAAAAATATTTTTGCAAATTTCACAATATAAAATAATCAGTGCACTTATTTATATTTCATATTGTACTCAAACACCTCGGGAATGTAAACGGTTAATTGGATAATTTTGCAAACGTTTTATTTAAAAAACCTTATACCTTGTGTGATTTCTCACAATTTTGAATAAAAACAAATTTTTAAAAAGGCAAAAAATGACAGAATTGACTCTGTAATAGAACAAAAAATGTATTTATTGTTAGTAGAAGCCACTGCAATAATGATAGCTCTTTTTGCAACCTTCTTAAAATGGCAAAAAAATATTCAAACTATATAAAAAAGCATGACCAAATATATAATTCGATCATGCTGTTACTTATTTATTCGATTCCTTCTCCTATTGATTAGCTAAACCATTTTCATAGAATAAAGTCTGTTCTTCTGCCGGAACCATAGAGCCGCCTGTTGCCCATGCAATATGTGTCATATTCTCTACTTTGTTCATTAATCCTTTATCTTTTAGATATTGTTGGCCAGCTTTTGTCGCAAACAATCTTTGCGGTCCAACTAATCCTGCAGTTGCAGCTGGTTCAAGGAAAATATCTTCTTCATCTTTTAAGGTAGTAAGCATCCGGTTAGATTCTTTATCTGTTAGCGTATAACCGCCATTAAAAATATCTGACATTAATTCAGCAACAATTTGAGAAGTTCTAGGAACAGCCAAACCATCCATTATTGTCAGTCCATCGATACCGAAATCATATACTGAAATTTCGGAGAATTTTTTAGAAATCAAGCCTAACATCATGGATGGCACATGAGTTGGTTGCGCAAAGAAGCAATGAACGTTATCACCATAAATTTGTTTAAGACCAAAAGTAATACCTCCTGGACTACCACCTACACCACATGGTAAGTAAACCATTAATGGATGTTCTGCATCAACAGTTATCCCTTGTGCCTCTAATTGTTTTTCTAGTCTTGAAGCTGCTGTGGTATAGCCTAAAAATAGTTGGACAGAATGTTCGTCATCAATAAAGTAAGCATATGGGTCAGCTAAGGCTGATTGACGTCCTTGTTCTACAGCTTCAGTAAAGTTCGTTTTATGTTCAATCACTTGAACGCCGTGACTTCTTAGATAGTCTTTCTTCCATTGTTTCGCTTCATGAGACATATGTACTTGTACATTAAAACCGATTTTTGCCGACATTACACCAGATGAGATACCAAGATTACCAGTAGTCCCTACAACAACCGTATATTGGTTGAAGAAACGTTGGAATTCTTCACTGACAAATTGGGTGTAATCATCATCATAACCAGCTAACAATTTATTTTCAAAAGCTAAGGCTTCCGCATGGCGTAGGACTTCATAAATTGCCCCTCTAGCTTTAATTGTACCGGCTATTGGTAGTAAATCATCTCGTTTTAATAAGAATTGCCCGGGAAAAGTGAAATCGTAAGTTTCTTCTAAAGTAGCTTTAAATTCACTTATCTCAGATATTGGCGACTCAATTAGCCCATTTAATTCCACAGTATCTTCAAATACTGTTTTGATAAACGGTGCAAAACGTTTTAGTCGTTCTTCTGCATCTTTGATATCTAAGATAGAAATATCTAGCTGCCCTTGTATATTTTTGAATGGGACATGACTATCATTTGCCCAGAAAACAGGTTTCCGGTCACGAATTTCACCCAATGTTTTTTGATTTACTTGTTCTGTTAATTCGGAAATAGATGCTGTTGACATATCTATCCACCCTTCGTTTAATTTCATTTATTTTATATAACGCACATTTTTCAACTAAAAAATTATAACGAAATATATCGGTAACGTCAATGATTTGCAATATGCCCAGCTTTAAAAAAAATATTTGCTTTTAAATATGCCTTTACATATAATGAAGGAAAGAAGAGGTGTTCAAACATGCAAATTACGCAATCTACTTTCATTAAATATGGCTATCACTATTATAGTTAAGGTTTATATCCACTGAGATATGAACCCTATTAAGGTGCTTACATATTCTTAGTGGCGGTAGATAGCATTTTTTTGTAAACCGCTCAATGGTAAACTGAGCGGTTATTTCAACCATATTAGAGACTACTCAGTTATCATGAGTGGTCTCTTTTTTAATATAATTTAGGAGGCGTAAGATGAGTAAAGGTTTTTTTAAAGCTTTTACGAAAAATCAATGGTTGGCTATTATAGTAGCAGGACTTCTTTTATTACTATCTACTATAAACGCAGGAATGAACCTATCATTATTTGATATTCCAGCCGTTACTTTTTCAGTATTAGCTATATTCTTAGCGAGTATTACCCTATGGCTATTCGTTTCAATTGATTGGCCGAGTATACTTTGCTTAATTGCATTGGGCTTCTTGCCCAATATGACTTATGGTGAAATATTCCAACAATCTTTTGGTAATGTCACCTTTGTCTTTTTATTTTTCACTTTTATAGTGACCTATGCCTTAGAGCAGACTTTATTTTTAAAAAGGGTCTCTGCATGGGCAATCAATAGTCCTTGGGCGCAAGCGAGTCCCTGGCGATTCGTATTAGCATTCTTGGGGGTAATGTTGCTGATTGCCACATTTGTATCACCAACGATTCTATTTATGATCGCATTCCCAATTTTTGAAGAAATTGCTAATCAGTTTGGCTTTGAAAAAGGGAATAAACAAGCATCAAAATTATTGATCGCCCTATTTTCAACAATCGCGATTGGTACCGCAATGACACCAATCAATCATGTATTTGCGATTACAGCAATGGGGATTTATGAATCTGCTACAGGTGTTGGTTTATCTAACGGTGATTACATGTCCTTCGCAGTACCTGCAGGTTTAGCTGTTTTTGTTATCCTGTTGGGATCGCTGA
Organism: Aerococcaceae bacterium 50-4; assembly: GCA_041223225.1. Taxonomy (GTDB): domain Bacteria; phylum Bacillota; class Bacilli; order Lactobacillales; family Aerococcaceae; genus Aerococcus. The sequence goes on along the minus strand of JBCLPQ010000002.1, from coordinate 249,179 downwards.
AATGGGTTTGGCGACTAGATCTTTCAAAAGTAAAATTGAGTAAAGTCGCCTCTCTAGAAGACTTACCAAAAGCAGACCACAAGGAAAAACGCGTTGTTGCAATATTTAGCTTCGTTATTTTCTTATGGTTGATGCCGGAGTTGTTCGGCTTTTTATTACCTGGTATAGCTGCCTTTCTAAAAGATGCTGGTATCGCCTTCCCGCCAATGGTTGGTACACTGTTATTAGCTGTCATCAATGTTGACGGAAAACCCATTATCAAACTACAAGAAGCTATTTCAAAAGGCGTCTTCTGGCCTAGCTTGTTAATCGTTGCAGCTACATTAACTTTAGGAAGTGTTTTAGCTAATCCAGACATGGGCGTAATCTCCTTAATCGAAGCCTTTTTAACACCATTTATGGCATCATTATCGCCTTTATTCATGGTGGCCCTATTCTTATTATGGGCAGGCTTACAGACCAATTTCTCATCTAACCTAGTAACTGCTTCAGTAGTGACAACAATTGTCATTACAGTTCACGGATCTTTAGGTGATACAAGCATCAATCTTGCTGTACTCACAGCTTTAATTGGTTTCATGGCTTCAGTAGCATTAATGACACCCCCTGCTATGCCTTATGTGGCCATTTCAATAGGTTCTGAATGGACGACAGCTAAAGATACTTTCTTATATGGTTTATATTTATTATTATGGACTACAGCTAGTGCCGTATTTATTGGATACTTACTAGGTAGTCAATTACTCAGTCACTTGGTTTAATTAAAGGAGAAGAATGATGTTAGAAAAACAACGTAACGAAATTGACCGCATTGATCGCGAGATTGTAAAACTATTTGAACAAAGAACAAATACTGTAGAAGAAGTTGCTGAAATTAAATTAGCAAACAATAAAGAAATTTTGGATTCTGGCCGTGAAAAAATGGTTATTGAGAAGGTACAATCTTACCTAGAAAATCCTGAATTAAAAGAAGAATTGGCTGATCTATATACAGAAATTATGCGTATCTCCCGTGGTCATCAACAAAAATGGATGGCAAAGCAAGCAGAAAAATAACCATATTCGTTTACATCCGTAAACATTAATGATATCCTATATTATATATAGGAGGGATATAATGAAAAGATGGTTTAAGTTCCTTGGAACAAGTATGATTGCGCTAACTTTAGTTGCATGTACTAACATTGGACAAGAAGAAACTAGTGAAAGTAGTGAAGTGAGTGTAAGTCAAACTGACGAAGCTACAAGTACAGAGGATTCTACCAAGTCTTCTGAAGAATCTTCATCAATGGATATGGATGAAGAAAGCATGGATGGTCACGAGGACATGGGGGATATGGGTGCACATATGGAAATGGCCCATAACCGAAATGAGGAGGCGCCCACAAATATGACCGAGGCGACAGATCCACTTTATCCAGTTGGTAGCAAGGTTCATATGACTGAACCGCATATGTCATCTATGGAAGGTGTTACAGCAGAGGTTACTGGTGCCTATGACACTACTTTATATATGGTCACTTTCACACCTGAAAATTCAGATATGGAAATGGCTGACCACAAATGGGTTGTTGCGGAAGAAATGGCAGCAGAAGATGACGATGAATCATTTGAAGAAGGCGATACAGTCACTCTTCTAGCCAAACACATGGAAGGAATGGAAGGCCAAGAAGCAGTTATCACAGGAATACAAGTGGGTCCTGCCTATATGGTATCATTTGAGCCGAACGATGGCAGTGAACCATTCACTAACCACAAATGGATGTCTGAAGACGAATTAGAGTCTGCAGAGTAAAGGTACAATACTATTCTTAATACGCAAAAAGGCTGTGAGCAATCACAGCCTTTTTCTTATCTATTGTTAAATTCTTCTTTAATTGTTGCTAATAACTCAGGTTTCGTAATGACATCTACACCAGTACGAGCTAGTGTTTCAACGACCTTCATCATCATATCATAGGCAAATGGTGTTTGTGTACAGTCTCTAAATTCAGGTGTATGTCCAATCACACGTTTACCATTTGTAATCGAGTAATATGAATGGATTGATGGGACAACGTGACTTACATCACCCATATCGATTGATCCATTTTCACCCATTTTTTCTGGAACCATTTCAATCCCTAAATCACCTGCATTGTCATTATAAACTGCAGATAAGGTTTCGTTCGTGATCATATCTTTATAAATATTTTCAAAATCATTGTGTTTCATCGTACAGCCACTAGCTAATGCAGCAGCTTTGGCGCAGTTGATGATTTTTTCAGATAATTCTTCCATATATGGCGTATCTAGTGCTCGAACGTAAAATTCTGCACGTGTATATTCTGGAATTACATTAGCTGCGTCACCACCGTGAGTGATAATACCGTGCACACGTGCTGACGAACGCATCTCTTGGCGAAGACTGTTAATGTTATTGAATAAGTTTAACATAGCGTCTAGGGCATTGATGCCTTCTTCTGGTGCTTCAGCCGCGTGAGCTGGTTTTCCAAAAAATTCAAAAGCAATTGGATGAATCGCCATTGATGTACCAGACATGGTGTTTTCATCTGAAGGATGTGTACACATAGCAACATCTACATCATCAAATACACCAGTATTTGCCATATCTACCTTAGTTCCCGTAGTTTCTTCAGCAGGTGTCCCTAGTACTACCACACGACCACCAATTTCCTTGATGATTTTAGATAAGGCAATCCCTGCCCCAGTATCCACCGTACCAAGCATATTATGACCACAGCCATGGCCGATAGATGGTAAGGCATCATACTCAGATAAGTAAGCAATGGTTGGACCTGGTTGATTTGAATCGAAAGTCGCTCTGAAGGCTGTATCGAATCCTGCATATGGCGTTTCTACAGTGAAACCATGTTTTTCAAGTAATTCAATATGCGCCTTTGATGACTTAAATTCTTGGTGCCCTAGTTCTGGATTAGCAAAGATATAATCGCTTAATCCTTTCAAATCAGTCTCTAAGGCACTGACTTCTTGATGTAATGTTTCTTTTACAGACATAAATCATTTCCTTCCTTTCTAGAATGGACCGTAGCCGATAACATGGGCAAAGATTAAGAACGCTAATCCAATTAAGATGTAAATTGCAAGCAATGGTAAGAACCATTTGAACCACTTATTGTATGGAATTTTAGCTAGCGAAAGTTCAGCCATTAAGACACCTGACGTTGGAATAATGGAATCCATAAAGCCTGAACCTAATTGGAAGGCAAGTACAGCTGTTTGCCGTGTAACATCTAATGAGTCAGCAATTGGTAACATAATTGGCATTGTAGCGGCTGCTTGTCCTGAACCGGATGGAATGAAGAAGTTAATCAAAATTTGAATCACATACATACCAACTGATCCTAGAATAGCTGGGAAAATATTTACCACTTGTACTAGGTAGAAAATGATAGTATCTAAAATCATCCCATTTTCCATAACGACTAAAATACCCCGTGCAAATACAATAGCTAACACAGAGAACATCATTTCACCTGCACCAGCAACAAAGGTATCCGCTATCTTACCGGTAGATAAACCACCAATCAAAGCAGATACAACGGCCATAGTGAAGAACATAGCACCTAACTCATCGATAAACCAACCAATTTGGAATACACCGTAGACCATCATAGCAAAACCTGCTAACAAGGCTAAAGAAATCCATTTATGACGAGTAGAAAAGGCAGGTAGCTCTTGATCATTCAAGTCTGTATAGTCATCTGCTGCCCTGTCTGCAGCTTCTAAGTCAGCTACCGCACTTTTACTTGGGTCAGCTTTTACTTTTTTGGCATAACGCATAATAAAGAATGTTGTCACTGCCCAAAGTACGATAAACATTGCGATACGTAATCCAACACCTGAAAATAGTGGTAATTCTGCTAATGCTTGGGCAACCCCTACTGAGAATGGGTTCATGAAACCTGAGTTAAATCCTACTGCGGCACCAAGGATTAATACGGCAATACCTGTCATAGCATCGTAACCAAGTGCTCTAGCCAAAGCGATACCAATTGGAATGAAGAGGATAATTTCCTCAGACAGTCCCAGCGTTGCACCACCTAAACCAGTAACAAATACTAGAATTGGAATGAAAATTTCTTCTCGCCCTTTTAAGGCACGCACTAACCGTCCCATCAAAGCTTCAAGAATACCTGTTTCATTAATTAACTTGAATGAACCACCAGTAATGAATAGGAAGAATACAATCGAACCTACTTCAATAAAGGCTTGTGGCAAAGCCAAAATCAATTGGAATGGATTTTGAGGGCTTGCTTCAATAAAATGGAAAGAATCTGGAATTAACACTGTTCGATCTTCCACCACTGTTCTTTCAAACTCCCCGGCCGGAATGATCCATGTTAACACCATCATGACAATCATGATGGAAAATAAAAGTACCAATGCATTTGGCATTTGCAACTTTTTAGAAAAAAGTTTTGATTTCATAAGAAAGCTCCTTTAAAATTTTTAAACAAAAAAATACCAAGGCAAGCAAAAGCTCGACTTGGTATTGGTTGAATACAGAAATCACTTTTGCCCGCAAAATAGAAAGCGCTCCTGGAAGGAATTGGGCATTCCTTTTTGGCAGTGATGCATTTATTGAATACACCCCCAACAGCATATTCTGCTGCTTCGGCTAACAACCCTTTCTCCAACTGGATACTGATGTTATTAGCGGCCTCTCTCTACTCCGCATTTATTTATATAGTAATATCTTATGAAACATGTTGTGTCATGTCAAGAAATTTTACAAAACATGTGAGATTACTAATGATTACTGTTAAGCATTACAATTGATACCTATTTTAAAATCACATTTTTTAACCAATCTTCAGCTAATGGCACCCATTGTGCAGCAGTTTGATTGCTTTGATTTGGATACAAGGCAGAAAATTCATTGGCGACAGATAAACCATGTGGACCTTCTTGGAAGATATGCATTTCAAATGGGATACCTTCTTCTTCTAATGCTAAGGCAAATGAGATAGAATCTCGCACATTTACAACTTTATCTTCTCTTGTCGCCCAGATAAAGGTAGGTGGCGTGTTTGCATTGACTGTTGCTGGAATTGAGTATTTAATGACTTCTTCTTCTGTTGGTTGTGGTTTTCCAAAACAAGCTAGGGAAATAGCAGTCGCATATGCTTGCACATTTGGATCTGGGTTATTGACATTTTTGCCGAAGTAGTAAGCAATGTCTGTTAGCGCATAGGCCGAAATATTAAAGGCTGGCTTTAACTGGTCACCTCTTAAACTTGTGGCTTCTTGAATCACAGGTTTGTTCCACACATTGCCATACATACCAGTATTATGACCACCGGCAGAAAATCCAATTAACCCAATTTGATCAGTATTAATTTGCCATTCACTAGCGTGTTGATGTATCAACTCAAATGTTTTGGCAGTTTCTTTTAAGGCATGCGGAAAAATCACCTCTTCTTTAACTGGAAATTCCCCTTCAGCTAAAATTTGATCAGTAGTTTTTCCTTGACCATAGACAGAATAGCGTAATACGAATGCATTGAATCCCATTGCGTTAAAGGCCATGGCTACAGGTTCTGCTTCTCGGTCAGAACAATACATATACGACCCACCAGGACAAATAATGATGGCTGGACGAGTTCTATTGTCATCGTTTGTTTTGAACGGATCTAATAAATATGTCGTTACCGTCACGTCATCTCTGTCTTCATATAGTTTGATTACTTCACTCCGCATATTGTGCCTCCTAGAATTGTATTACTATTATTATAGCATTGAACATATTTTTGAAAAAAGAAAAAGCCCACCAAGCTGGTGGACCTTCTATAGGAGTTGATTAACGTTCAATAACTAATTCAGCACCTGCGATTGATTCTTTAGCAGCCGCTGGCGCTTCAATAGAACCAAATGGCATTTCAGCGATTAATTCCCAAGCTTCTGAAACATCTAACAATTCACGGATGCTGCGGTCAAATCCTTGCTCGTAACCAATGTTGAAATGTTGTAAGTTTGCACCTAAACCTAATTCAGTTAATGCTAACCAAGCAGTTAATTGCGCATTCGCTGAAGCGTGGTTCTTGTATACTAAACGACGTTCTTCGTTGGCAGGAATGCCTGCTTCAACAGCGTCACGATCTTCGAAGAATAAAATTGTACCAACTGCACCGCGGGCACCATCCATAATTGGTGTCATGAAATTTAACGTACCTTCGTCTAAGACATCTTTTTGAACATCTTTGATCAAGTCCCAAAGTTTAGCATTTTTTTCACCAGAAACAACTACCACACGAGTAGCTTGTGAGTTAAATGCACTTGGTACCTGAGGAAGTAATTCTTTTAAAGCCGCAGTTACATCTGCTGCAGTTACATCCGTATTCGCACCAATAGCGTAATGAGAGCGACGTTTAGTTAGTAAATCTTTGAAATCTGACATTTAATAAATACTCCTCTTTAATTCAAAATTTAATAGATACTTTAATGTTCTATTTAGAACTATTACTAGTCTACATGCTTACTTTTTGAAAGTCAATTAACAAGTTCAACAATATACAATCTTCTACTTTTAAGTTATAAAAGTACCTTATAACTATCAAATTTTAACCGCTTTAAATCACATAGTCTTGTATGCCGATATACTCTTTTAGAAATTGCTTGGTTCTTTCTTCTTTCGGATTAGTAAAGATTTCATCCGGTCGACCAGCTTCCACTACTAATCCATCATTCATAAAAATGACTCTGTCTGCCACCTTACGGGCAAAATTCATTTCATGTGTAACAATCACTAGGGTTGTGTGCCCTTTAGCTAATTGTTCAATTGTTTCGAGCACTTCATTCACCAGCTCCGGATCTAAAGCAGAAGTTGGCTCATCAAGCAGAATTGCCTTAGGCTGAACAGCTAGTGCGCGAGCTATACTCACTCGCTGTTGCTGACCACCAGACAAGGTAACTGGGTATTGGTTCCTTTGTTTAGATAGACCAACTTGTTTAAGTAGTTTTTCACCAAATTCTTCAGCGTCTTCTTTTTTCATACTGCCATTAGAAATTAAAGACAGGGTGACGTTTTCTAATACTGTTTTATTTTTGAATAAGTTATAGTGCTGAAAGACCATAGCCGTTTGTTGTCTCAATGCATAAGCTTCTTGCTTTTTGATATCTGGCGCTGTGACTTTAACGCCATTAATTTCTATAGTGCCGGATTCAGGTAATTCTAATAAATTCAAACTACGCAAAAAAGTAGATTTCCCTGAACCTGATGGTCCTATGATTGCCACGACTTCCCCTTCATTTACCTGAAAGTCGATGCCCTTTAATACAGTATTCTCCCCGAATTTTTTCACTAATTTTTCAACTGTAATCATATTGCTTCTCCTTTCCTAGCTACGTTTATAAGGTAGGGCAATTTTTCTTTCTAATTTGCCTTGTAACCATGAAATAACAACGATAATTAGCCAATATATAAAACCGACGACAACATAGGTTTCAAAATACAACATCGAGGATGAAGCAATTAACTTAGCAGAGGCAAATATTTCCGTTACTCCTAAAGTAAATACAATTGAGGACTCCTTCACAAGGGAGATAAAAACATTCAACGTACCTGGTACAGCATTCACCACCGCTTGGGGAATAACAACAGTCTGGTAAATTTTCCAAGTTTTCATACCTACCGATAAACCCGCTTCGATTTGCCCGTTGTCTACTGAGTCTAAAGCAGCGCGAAAAATCTCTGCCAAATATGAGGCTTCCTTAAAGGATAAACCAATGATTGCTGCAGTCATTGCCGACAAATTAGACATTGAGGGAAATAATTGCGGTAGTCCAAAGTAAATGATAAATAATTGCACAACTGTGGGTACCCCACGAAATATAGATATATAAGCAGCAGATACACTCGAAATGATCTTTTGCTTACTTCGTCGTCCAAAGGCTACGATTAAACCGATGACTACCGCAAAAAACATTGATACAAATGCTAACACTAGCGTTGTGGGTATGTAACTCGCAACTTCTGGTAGGATTTCTAACATATATGGAAAATCCATTTTTCTTTCACTTCCTTTTTGTAATCCCTTTTTTCTTTTCAGTTTAAAAGTGCTTTAACTTAAGCTAGGTCTTTTTTTAAATAGACAGTGATATGTTTTTTATTACCCAAATGTTTGCGGTCGAACTCTTGAAAGCCCCAGCGTTCATACATAGATACCAACCAAGGTAATCGGTCAGCTGTCCCTAAGGTCACAATTGGGCATTTCAATTCATCTCGTAGATAACGTTCGATATATTCAAAGGTCATCCGAGCATAACCCTGACCCTTATAGTCAGCGTGTGTCGCTAACCGACCGATATGCGGATATATCTTAGGACCAGGTTCTGGCCCCCAAGGAAATCTTAGAGAAACACTCGATACTAAAATCCCCTCTTCATTAAATAGACCAAATGTAGGCACAGTTTTTAACCAACGAATATTATCTTCTGTACTTTCATACGCTGCATCAAATGACACCACGTTTTGGTTGATTGATTGATATGCAGATTGAATGAGAGCTTGATAAGCAGGTTGATCTGTTAGTAGCAACTGTCTGAAATGAACATGATGATTATCCATACACATGACCCGCTTTATAGGCGTCATATACTGCCAGCACCTGGTCGACTTTATCGTGGGCTAGTCCTGTATAGGCACTAGGATCTAACCATTGGTCAATTTCGCTAGCCGTGTGATTTGCTGAAATCTCTTGATCTTCCTTTAAAACAAGACCAAAATCAATGCCTTCCTCAAATGCTCGCATGGCTAATGTGTATACTTTGGCATGAGCTGTCTGTTTCCCAAGTGTATTGGACAACTCAAACATGACTTTTTCTGACATAATTAAACCAGCTTGGCGGTTTAAATTTGCTTGCATCCGGTCCTTACGTACGGTTAATCCATCTAGCACATTTTTCAAAGTATTTAATTGACTAGAAAGATAAATAGCAATTTCTGGTAATGCTACCCATTCCTGGCGCCAATGCATGGCATCACGCTCATGTTCAGTCCCCATTGACTCATGCAAAAGGGCTACCGATTTTAAGATAGGTGAGGTTAGTGATGCAAGTCCTTCAAATAAAGCTGGATTTCGTTTATGTGGCATCGTTGAAGAACCAATTTCACCTTCACTGAATGGTTCTTCGATTTCACCAATGTCAGTCCGCATCAGGTTATAAAATTCATTTCCAATCTTGCCAGCTGTTCCACTAATTAAAGCCGCTATGTTTCCAAATTCTGAAAAACGGTCTCTAGCAGATTGCCAGCCAATATTCGGGCTGGCTAAACCCAAGATTTCCATAGTATAGTCTTCAACAAGGCTACCTTTTGCACCAAAGGATGCGTAAGTTCCAACCGCACCATTCATATTGCCTACAAAAATGCGGTCTCTGCTCTCTTGTAATCGTTCTGCGTGACGGAGAAATTCATCAACCCAAACAGCGACTTTAAAACCAAAAGTCGTTGGTAAGGCATGCATACCATGCGTACGACCAATCATTACGGTATCTTGATGTGTTTTTGCTAGTTTTGCCAGCAAATCTAAAATTAGCCAAACATCCCGCTCAATAATGGCATAAGCATCACGTAACTGTAACATCATACCTGTATCTACAATATCTTGGGTGGTAGCACCATAATGCACAAACTCGCCTGCATCTCCTGCTTGACGTTCCAGCGCATTGATTGTGCCCATCAATGAGTGACGTAGTCGGGCTGACTCAGCTGCGATAGCCTCTATATCATATAATTCAACATCTGCAGCAGCACTAATTTTACTTGCTGCTTCTGCTGGAATAATACCTAATTTACCTTCTGCTTCTGCGAGTGCAGCCTCTGTATCCAATTGTCTTTGAATACGCGCCTTATCATTCCATAATGCCCGCATTTCTGCCGTTCCAAAATTATTACCAATTGTAATTAAGTCTATTGCATGTGATCCCATAAATTGCCTCCATTAATGCTTTTAAAAAAATCTTTGAGTAATGACTGGTCAAGTGACTGAATATCATCTTGGATAGCTTTAGCTAAATCTTTATCTTGAATACTATCAGCAAGTTTATGAAAATGAGCTTTATTAGATAAAGGATTTTCCGGTGTCCCTTTTGGATGCCAAACTTCTTCTTTTAAAGATAAGCCATCTTTAAAAGTTACTTCTACGACACTTGATAAGCCTTTTTGTCCTAGTGGTTGAATGACTCTAGAGAATTTCTTTAAGGCTTGTTGGTCGCTTTCACTGATGGCTTTCGTGGTGAAATCGGATTGATCATAATAACCTTTTTTCAACCCTAAATAAGTAATATATTCTGCTGAAAATTTGCCCTCGAGACCTGTAACAGGATTCTTGTATATTAAGGCAGCATCTCGACCTGGGTTAAAGGAAATTGTCACTTGATCTATATCTGAAAAATCATAAGCGGCTATTTGAAAGATTGTTGTTGCAGCATCTGCAGCTCTAAATGCCGCCGAACAGAAGGGATAGGCTTTAAACCATAAACCTGGCTGAACAATCTGCAAATCTTCATCCCAAGAGGCATTTAGTATTTCGCAAGCAGTCATTTGATTAACTTCAAACATATCAAATAACCCCTTATCGCCAAACAAATAATTTGGCGAGCCTATTACCCCCTTCATCGACCAGTCAACTGCTTCAACCGCATTCCTAGCTGCAATACCCGCTTGTAATGGTTTAGCATCAGTGCCAAACTGGAACCTAAATCCAGATGCTTGGCTGGAGACTATTGAAAATACATTGTCAGCTTGATCTATATCCAATTTTAAATACTTAATTAATGCAGCAGCTGCTGCAAAACCACCAATAAATTCCGTCGCATGCCAACCACTATCGTAAAGGTATGGATTAAACAAAATACCTAGACGTCCACCTATCTCTACACCAGCGATATAAGCAGCGATGAAGTCTCTCCCCTTATCATGTGGATGAGCAACTGCAAATAGAGCTGATAAGATAACGGCACTCGCATGACCTCGCATTGCCGGTTGGGTGTCATCTACGTCAAGATAATGAGCCCGAAAGCCATTTACCAAACTTTGACTAGCAGATGCAACCGAAATCCTTTGCCTTTTATCTTGGGCGCCATAAGCAAAAGGTTCCCCTTGATTCATTTGCCTAGGTAATGATTCATTATTGGCAAAAAAAGAGGAGGCTAGATAATCTTGAATACCCCTTTTTGCTTCCCGAACTGCAAGTTCATTTATTGTCGGGTCTACATTGACCAATTGCTTGATCCAAAGGTTTTCATTCATATCTGCTCCTCCTTGCATTTGATAAAACTATTCTTGTGTAATATCTTCACCATAGTATTTCGTAGAAAGTTCTGCTAAAGTACCGTCCTCACGTAAAGTTTCAAGTTCTTCGTTAAAAGCTTCTTTCAATGCGGTACCCTCATCAGATTGTGCGAATGGGAAGATGACACTATCATCTGAGTAAGTATCTTCAAGGGTACGGAAAGGTTTGTCTTTTAAAGTAATACTTGATTGAATAATCGCGTAATCCTGTACATAAGCTTGAATTTGACCTTTTTCAAGATCCAACTCTGGACCTTCACGGTTTTCGTAAGTGCGAATTTCAATATCTAGTCCATTGGCTTCAATGTATTTAGAAATAATATCCACTTTATTTGATCCCGCTACACCACCGATCGTTTGTCCTTCTAATTCTTCAATTGATTGGTAATCAGAACCGGCCAATACACCTAAGGCAGTATGTGCATATGCATATGGTGTAGAGAATTGGTACACCTCTGCACGTTCAGGTGTTTCTGCAAAGTTATTGGCAATCGTATCTAACTTGCCAGTGTTTAGTTGGGTCACTAAACCGTCAAAGCCACCAGTTGTCCACTCTACTGTGTATCCTAAGTTTTCAGCAACTGTTTCAAGTACTTCAACATCAAATCCCGTTAGCTCGCCTTCTTCCTGGTATGAGTTAGGAAAAGACTGGCCTGTAGCACCCACACGTAACACCTTATCACCGGATGCTTCTTCCGCATTACTATTCCCACATGCTGCTAAAAGCAATGCGATTGTGGCAAAGCTAAACCACTTAAAAAATTTCTTCATCTATAACTGCCTCCTAAAATCTTTTTGAACATAGCATCATTCTAGCACTGAATATCTATGAACACTTATACCAATAAACGATAACGCGTTATCTAAAAAATATATCAATATAGTAAACAATTGTAAGTGTTTTCTATAAATTATACGAATTAGTTGCTCAAAATTATTGCAATTTATTATTTTAATTTCTTTTTGTTATAATCATTTTAAGTAAAAGGAGGATGCTAAGATGAACAATAACTATTCGGATGAATTCTCAAAAGATAAACCATACTCTGTAACTGTGGCTTTTATCAGTCATTTTAATGCCCTACACCAGACAATGAAGAGCTTGTTACAGAATGATGATGCTACTTTTTTCAAATGTGTGGAAGATTTAGCCAAAACAAATCAAATTATCAAACGCAATCATCAGTTTCTAGACCAAATTAGACAGTTAAGAAATCTATTGACCCACCATAAAACAGATGTAAATACCAATCTGGCTTACCCTTCCGAGGAGACTACACAACAATTATTCGATATTAATCAGTTGCTGATAGCCCTACCCACGACCCGTAAATTTGTTAAACCAGTGTATTCAATCCATATTAATGATTCATTGGAAAAAGCCTTGTTGGATATTCATCACCACCAGGTATCCCAATTACCAGTCTTCAATGATGATGGCTTAGTTTCTGTTATTTCTGCAGAACTTATTTCTAAATTTATTGCAGATGAAATTGCCAAAAACAGCTGGTACTATATGGATTTTTCTAATTTTAAAGTCCAACATATTATTCAACACAGTCAACACAGTCAACACAAGAAAATTACGGGTAAACAAATTATCCTACCAGATATACCGATTTTTGAACTAGATGATCTAATGGTTGATTTGATGCGTAACAACCGCAATGAAGTTTTACTAATCTCAGAAACCAATAAAATTCGAAAACCAGCGGATATAATTGGTATTGTCACTCAGCGAGACATTACAACAATCCTAAATTATTTATAATTTATAGCACAAAAAAACTAGAGAAAGGATTCCCTAGTTTTTTTGTTTACATTCAATTGCTAATTTGCTTGATGGTCAAATTGAGATTGATACAATTGGTAATATTTGCCTTGTTTTTCTATTAATGATTGATGATTTCCCTGCTCTAAGACTTGCCCATTTTCCATGTATAAAATCTTATCTGCATTCTCAATGGTAGAAAGACGATGAGCGACGATAAAAGTAGTATGGTTAACCATCATTTGATCAAAGGTTTCTTGAATGGCTTTTTCTGTCATTGTATCTATTGAAGATGTTGCTTCGTCTAAAATCAACATATCTGGATCGGTCAGCATAATTCGTGCAATACAAATTAATTGTTGTTGTCCTTTTGAAATATTGCTACCATTCTCACTTAATTTGAATTCATAGCCTTGGTCCATTTGCATAATCATATCGTGGATCTGTGCTTTTTTAGCGACAGCAACTACCTCGTCCATATCAGCGTCGGATTTACCATAAGCAATATTATCAAAAATAGTGCCCTCGAAAATCCAAGAATCTTGTAAAACCATCCCAAAATTTTGTCTCAGATAGCTGCGTTGCATATCTAAAGTGTTTACACCATCAATATGTATACCACCCACCACTGGATCATAGAACCGCATCAATAAATTGATTAGTGTTGTCTTACCAGCTCCGGTTGGCCCAACAATTGCTACTGTATCTCCTGCATTCACTTGGACATTTAAATCTTCAATCAATGGCCGTTGAGAATCATAGTAAAAGTCTAAATTCTTAAAATCAACTGCGCCTTCAACATTGGATAATTCGATTTGATTTCTCGAAGTTGTCTCTTCTTGAGCCTCCATCAGTTCATGTACTCGGCTAGCCGCAGCTAAAGATGTTTGCATTTCATTAATAATAGAAGAAATATCGTTGAATGGTTTGTTATATTGGTTAGCATAAGTAAGAAAGGAAGAAAAAATCCCTACGCTTAGTTGACCAGATAATACCGTAAAGGCACCGACAACGCCGACAACAGCATAAACAATTGAATTTAAGACTCGTGATGTAGGATTGATTAAAGCCCCATAAAATTGTGACCATAGTCCTGATTCATGTACTCGTTGATTAACGTCATCAAACTGAGCGATAGCATCGTCTTCAAAGGTAAAGGCGCGGACAATCATTTGACCTTGCGCCATTTCATCTACATAGCCACCTAGTTCACCTCTCAAGTTCACTTGTTCAGTAAATCGGTGGTAGGTTCTACTTGCGATAAAGTAAGACACAAGGACTGATATAGGCGTTAAAATGATAACGATTAAACCTATTTTGACATCTAGGGACAGCATCATGACGATGACACCCACAATCAAAATCACACCTGAGAATAGATTGTTAAAACTTTGCAATAAACCATTGCCCACTAAATCCACATCGTTAATCACACGACTAACCAAGTCACCTAAGGAATGATTGTCCACATAGGATAGAGGTAACTTATGGATCTTATGGAAGGCATCTCTATGCAAATCAGCAATAATGTGATAGGTTAATCGATTAGACATTTGGTTTTGAAAATATTGCGCAATTGCTGCAATAGCAGCAAAAATGCCTAGCCAGATGATGGCCTGCCATAGTAACTGAAATTCAACTTGGTCTAATCCAACAATCTCATTGATTGCACGACCGATTTGAATGGGGATCAACACTTGAAATAGAACGGTGATAGTTGAAAATAGAAATAGACTAATTGTTGTCCAACGATAACGTTTAATATAAGTCATCAACCATGAAAATGTCGTTTTATCCATTTACTAACCCTCCTTTTCTGCTTGCGTTTGTGACGCAACAATAGCTTGGTAAATTTCACTAGATTTAAGTAGTGCATCATGGTCTCCAATTCCTGCACTTTGACCATTATTCATTACCAAAATCTGATCAGCATGCTGTACGGAAGATACCCGCTGAGAAATCATGATGATTGTTGTATTTAACTGATTTAAAGCTTGACGTAGTTTAGATTCCGTTGCAAAATCAAGCGCACTAGAAGAATCATCCAAAATAAGGATTTGTGGACGCCCAACTAGGGCACGCGCAATTGTAAGTCTTTGCTTTTGACCACCAGAGAAATTTCTACCGCCTTGGTGAACTGGTAAATCTAATCCCAACTCCTTAGAGTCAACAAAGTCTTTTGCTTGCGCAATCTCTAACGCCTGCCAAAGGTCTTGATCAGTAATATTCTTTTTACCCATCAATAGATTTTCTCGCAGTGTACCTGTAAATAACGAAGCTGTTTGAGGAACCAAACCAATTTTACGGCGATAATCTGTTAAATCTAGGTCTTGGATTAAATAATTATTAATGTAAATTTGACCATCATTCACATCATCATTCCGTAATAACAGATTAACTAGCGTGGATTTCCCTGAAGCCGTTCCCCCGATAATACCGAAAAAAGTGCCCGGTTTAATATCCATGGTAATATTTTCAATGGTATTACGTTCCCCGTATGCAAAAGACACATCATCGAAATGTATGGCAAGTGGTTCATCATCTGCTAGTTGTTGACTACCTGATACAATTTCTGGTTCAATCATTAATACTTGGTCAATACGTTTAATACCGGCTATCCCTCGGCTAAACACTAGCAAAATATTCACTAGTACATTCAGCGCTAATAGAATATTATTCATATATTGTACTAAGGCAACGACATCCCCCTGCATAAATTGGCCACCGTTAACCAACCTACCGCCAAAGAATAGGATAAATGAGATAGCTATATTGACTAAGAATAAGCTGGATGGGTTCGCAAGGGCCTGGACTCCACCCATGGTTAATTGTTCTGCTCTAAGGGTAATATTTTGTTTTTCAAAACGATCAATTTCATGGTTTTCGTTAGCAAATGCTCGGATATCCCGAATGCCAGAAAAGTTTTCACGTACAATTCGAGACAATTGGTCCATACGACGTTGAATGGCCCCATTTTGTTTATTGGTAAACAGATTGATGTATACCAAAATAGTACCGATGACTAAACCACCTACCATAAAAATAGGTGCTAAAGTTGGACTCACATAGAAAGCCATCACAATAGACCCAATTAATAACACGGGCACTCTTGACCCTAACCGTATCATTAAGGCAATTGCCAACTGTAAGTTTTGTGTATCATTTTGAATTCTCACAACTACTGAAGAAGCAGTAATCTGGTCTAACTGTTTTCTATCCATACGATTCAAGGTTTTAAACATTTCTAGTCTAACTTCTGTCCCGATGTCTTGAGCAACTTTTGATGCCAAATATTGGCAAATTAAGGCAGTAAGATAGCCCAAAAAAGGTATAACCGCTGATAAAATTCCTTGTCTGATTATGACTGAAGGATTACCTTGATTGATACCTAGGTTGATCAATGAAGCCATCACAATAGGGACTAATAGTTCCAATATTGCTTCTGCTACTTTAGCCATAAAGGCTAAAAAAGCCTGTCCTTTATTCTTAAGTAATATATCTTTAACCCGCATACATTTTCTCCTAGCACGTTTTTTTCATTCTAAAATATCATACCACTATTTTAGACATTGTTGGCAGAATTCAGCCCCCATAAGCTTTCTTAATAAATATTTTATTGTTGATGCCTTCTCTAAACACCTAAAAAGACCGAGACATTTTAAGTCCCGGCCTCCTGTTAGGTCGAATATATTTGTAAATTTACTTAGTCAACAACTACTTCTTCAACTTCAGCAATACGTTCAGCTTCTGCTTGGCTGCGAGCGCGACGCATATCTGATAATTTGCTTTGGATACCTTCCATCGTTTCTCTATCTAACGCATAGAACTTCATGAATCCTAAAGCTAATAAGTTTGCAAGCACTGGAATACCAACCATAATGATCAGCATGGCAATCCGTAAGCTAGGTGTTAAGGCTGTTGATTCATCTGGATAAGCACCACCATGCCCTACAGCAGCAAGTACCCAACCAATGGACATTGGTGCTAATGAAGATGCAATTGAATCTGTTAATGAGAAGATTGTCCCCATCATACCTGAAACATAACGTCCAGATTCTGAAGTTTCATAATCCGAAACATCCGCTGCCATAGTTAAAATCAAACCTGAAGGTGCTGCAGAGAAGCTACGTGAAGAGATATAGAATACGATGAACATAATTGTATATAATGATAGATTGCTAAAATCAATCATTCCTGGTTCGCCGTTCCACATTAAGAATCCTAAAACGATTAAAGAAATTGTACCAATAATTAACCAAGTGACATAAGACCATTTCAACCCTTTGTTACGAGCAACTGCCGAGGCCGCCATTGCAATCAATACGTTAGGAACCACCATGATAAGTGAAACTTGACCCGAAATTGCAAATGATCCAAATAGGATACCAAAGATCATCATCTGTGTGACTTGATCTGAGAATAATTGTGTATTTAATTTTACAAAAGCACCTGCCATTGCAAGTGTCTGTAATGGACGGTTACCCTTGATGATTGGCCAATAGTCTTTCAATTTCGTTGAAACAGTATTCTCACCGATACCAAAGTTTTCGATTGTATCTTTACTTGAAATACCAATAATAGCTAAAACTGTTAAAACGGCTGAAATACCGATAATGTAAGGAATAAAGTTGGCAAAGAATGCTGAATTGTATTCCTGGAATTGTGGGTATATAAAGTTAGATACAACGAATTGTCCACCTGTAAAAATTAAAGTTGTAAAAATACCATCAAACATAGAGAAAACTGGTCGTTGTTTTGGATCATTTGTTAAAGCTGCTTGACCTGCTTTCGTAACTGAGGCTTGTAGAGAATAGCCTACTTTATGAATAAGTAAGGAAATCACCAGAATTGGAAA
This sequence comes from Aerococcaceae bacterium 50-4, assembly GCA_041223225.1. Taxonomy (GTDB): domain Bacteria; phylum Bacillota; class Bacilli; order Lactobacillales; family Aerococcaceae; genus Aerococcus. The sequence goes on along the minus strand of JBCLPQ010000002.1, from coordinate 231,236 downwards.
ACGCCAACCTTCACTGACTAAGTGTGTTTGGAATAAAATAATAAATGAAATTGCCGTAATAATATTCCCAATTGCCATTAATGGACGATATTTACCAAATCTAGAGTAAAACTTATCAATAAAAGCACCTAAACCTGGGTCAATTACACCATCAAATATACGAATATAACCAAGCATTTGGCTAATCACTAAGGCTGTTAATCCTAACAAGCCGGTTGAATAATATGAAATAAAGCCAAAACCGAATAAGTAAATATTTGTTGCCGTGTTGTTAAATGAAAACAAGCCTATTTCCCATAACTTTGCACGGTTATATTTTTCTTCATAACCTTTGTTTTCTTGCTGATTTGCCATTTTCGAGTCCTCCCCAAAATAAAAATATTCAACTATATGTAAGCGCTTAACTTAATCGTTAAATTTATTATAAAGTAGTTTATATTTTATGCAAGCGTTTTTTTACTTTTTAGTGACAAATTGGTTATTTTTACGATTGAAATTCCAAAAATGCAAACTTAGATAGTTAAATATCAAAAAAATGCACGAAAGACTTATTCCGTCATTTCGTGCATTTTTTGTACTATTCAAATTTTATTTATCTTTCAGATTCTACTACTGGTTTGCGCCATAGACCTAAAATCAATGCTGAAATAATTGACCCAATAATGACAGCCATGATTAATAGCAGTGGATGGTTACCTAAAGCTACCATAGTGATGATACCACCGTGTGGTGCCGGTACATTAGTTGACCAAAATTGTGTCAGACCACCTGCAACTGCAGCTCCAAGCACACTTGAAGTGATCACACGCAATGGATCAGCAGCGGCAAATGGAATCGCACCTTCAGTAATGAAAGTTAAGCCCATAATAAAGTTTGTTAAACCAGATTGTTTTTCAGTTTTTGTAAATTTATTTTTGAAAAGAACTGAAGCTAATGCGATTGCTAAAGGTGGTACCATACCACCTGCCATTACAGCAGCCATAAATTTACCATCACCAGTATCTGTAAAAATACCAATAGAGAAAGCATAAGCAGCCTTGTTAAATGGACCACCCATATCAATTGCCATCATACCACCTAATAATGCACCAAGTAGTACTAAGTTAGCCGTACCAAGACTTTCAAGGAAGTTCAACATACCAGTATTAATACCAGCAAAAACTGGTCCTAAAACATAGTACATAATGATACCAGTAATTAATAAAGTAAATACCGGATAGAATAAAATTGTTCTTGTTCCTGCTAGTGATTTAGGTAGGCCTTTAAGGATTTCAATTACTAGTAAAGTCACGTAACCTGCAAGGAAACCACCAACTAAACCACCTAAGAAACCAGCGCCCGCTGTATTCGCTAAAGCACCAGCTGAAAAACCTGCAACCAATGCTGGTTGACCACCAATAGATTTAGCAATGTTACCTGCTAACACTGGTATTAGAAAGGCGAAGGCAGCTGACCCAATACCATTGAATCCTAGGAAGAAGGCTGATTCACTACCAGCAAATCGTTCAATCAAGAAGGAAATGGCCATAATGATACCACCAGCAATTACAAATGGTAGCATTGCTGAAATTCCATTCATTAAATCTTTATATAAAGATTTGAAGTTGAAACGACCTGAGCCCGCACCATCATCACTTGTTGCCTCATCGTCGTCTTGGCGGTTAGAGGTATAAACAGGTGCATCTCCAGATAGTGATAAATTAATTAATTCTTCTGTTTTGTTGATACCATCAGCAACGGGACGCTCAACTACTTTTTTCCCTTTGAATCGGCCCATCGGCACATTTTTACTTACAGCAACGATGACACCATCAGCACGTTCAATATCTTCTTTAGTTAAACCATGTTTAATCCCTTCAGATCCGCGTGTTTCAACTTTAATTTGAACGCCCATTTCTTCCGCTTTTTTCTTCAAAGCATCCTCTGCCATATAAGTATGCGCAATACCCGTTGGACATGCAGTTACCGCAACAATATATGGTTGTTTTTCATCAACATCAGCCGCTGAAACGTCAGTAGATGCTGCCTCTTCTTTATTTTCTGCATCCAATTGTGCCTGAGCTAGATTTAAAACACCTTTGATAGCTGCAGTATCTTGGGCACCTTTTAAGGCTGCAATGAAATCTTCATTCATTAATAATTTTGAAAGCTCAGCCAGTACTTGCAGATGAGTATCAGCAGAACCACCTTCAGCTGCAATCATAAAGAATAATTCTGCTGGTTGACCGTCTAAGGATTCAAAATTTAGTCCCTCAGGTTTTTTAGCAAAAACGACTGAAGTTTTTGTTACAGCTTCATTCTTCGCGTGGGGCATAGCGATACCATTACCTAAACCAGTACTCATGGTATCTTCTCGTTTTTGGATGTCTGCACGGAAGCTTTCAAAATCATTTACAGCACCAGCGTCCATTAGTTTTTGCACCATTTCATCCAAAATTGCGGCTTTATTATCTGCCTTCACATCAAGAATCATTAACTCTTCACGTAAAATATCCGTAATTTTCATCTCTATCTCCTTCATTTACGACAATAATTATTTGTTATGTAAAAATGACAATCCGACTGCCCCATTCAAGGCGTCGATATCTTGCTTCTCTGCTAAGTCTTCTTTAAATGCTGTAGCACTCCCACTTTGTACTGCAAGCACGAAAGCTTGAGAAGCTGGTAATCCTTGCTGTAAACCAGCAATAAATCCAGCGATCATTGAGTCTCCTGAACCTACTGTATTAATGACTTGTCCTTGAGGCGCATCTGCTTTAACAATTCGTTCATTATCAATAAATAATGCCCCGTCACCACCAAGGGATACAATAACGTTTTCTGCACCCATTTCTTGTAGTTTCTTACCATAAACAACAACATCTGCTAAAGAATTCAATTCAACACCAAATAAATCAGCAAGTTCGTCTTGATTTGGCTTTACTAATAGCGGTGCCATAGGTAAGGCTTCAATTAATTCTTGGCTAGCTGTATCAAAGATAAAGGGTATATTGCGTTCTTTCAGTAAGTGAATGATATTCAAATAAAAATCATCCGGCATCCCTTGCGCTTTACTACCTGATAAAACGATTAAATCATCTGAAGTCATCATTTGAATTTGTTGACGTAATTGATTCACTGCTTCTTCCTCAATTACAGGTCCTGCCCCATTAATTTCCGTTTCATTAGTCCCTTTTGTTTTGACATTGATACGGGTTGGACTAGCAATTTCAATAAATTGCGTTGATGACCCCTCTTTTTCCAACCATTCACGGATAAATGCCCCTGAAAAACCACCCACAAATCCTAAGGCGATATTCGGTACCTCAAATTGGTTGAGTATTCGAGAAACATTAATCCCTTTACCACCTGGTAGCATTTGTTCACGAGTTGATCTATTCGTCTTTCCAGTTCGAATCTCATCAATGTACATTAAGTAATCAATTGAAGGATTTAAAGTAAGTGTATAAATCAATTATTTACCTCCTTTATTTCATAAACCTGCATATAATTCTCTTTTACATTTCTATCTTTAAATATATTTGTAATAATTTGGAAGTCACAATCTAAGCTCGCAGTGATTGGATAGGTTTTATCAAATTTACTTTGGTCTATTAAAACGTGCACATCGATACTTTGTCCTGCTGCCTGTTCCTTGAGAAAGGCTTCTGCTTCATCAGTTGTCGTAAGGCCATCATTTAAATCAATACCATTCATGCCTATAAAGACATGGTGAAAATGATATTTTCCTAGTTGTTTATGCGCACTTTGACCAACTATAGCTTGGGTATTAGCGCGCAAAGTACCGCCCAATAACTGAATATTTAACCCCTTACCCGCTGCGACAATCGCTTGGTCAACACCATTCGTCACAATATTTAACTGCATTTCTGGTGTAATAAAATCAAGCATAAGTAAGGAAGTCGTTCCTGCGTCAAGATAAATCGTTTCACCCTTTTGAATAAGGCTGACGGCATGCTGGGCAATGATTCTTTTTTCATTAGCATTATCAAGCACCTTATCACTAAAACGAGGTTCATGACCGATTACTGGATTGGCGCCTTTCTTTAATTTAGCGCCACCATGAACGCGCACCAAAAGTCCTTCGTCTTCCATACTATCTAAATCTCGACGCAAAGTAGATTCGCTAGCATTCGTCATCATCACCAGTGTCTGTAAATCGACCATATGATGTTGGTTAAGGTAATCTAGGATAATGGTTTTTCGTTCTTCTAATAACATTCGGCTAACTCCTTTCTTCATTGAATTTTTCATATGTAATGCAAACGCTTACTCAATACCACAATCATTATACACGCAAAAACATTCATAATCAATCATTTTCTTCCAAATAAAAAAGAACACCTATAAGATGTTCTCTAATTCACTATACAAATGATAAATTACTTTTTAGAAACCTTCTTCTGTATAAAATGGTGGTTTACCAAGATGTTGAATCGCTTCATACCTATTTTTAACAATCTCATTCGCCATTGTAGGTAAGTCACTTATCGCTACCCATTTTAAGTCGTCATGCTTATCCTTTTCCATAATTTGAGGGGTACCTGCAAATCGGTCAGTCGTTAAATAGATATTATAGTAGGTCGTTTCTTCATTCAACCGAAGATGCGTTATTCCAACAAAACGCAATTCATCAACATCAATTTCAATGCCTAATTCTTCATAAACCTCGCGCTTCATCGCTTGACGCACAGTCTCTTGCGCTTCAACATGTCCGGATATGCAATCCCACATATTGGGTAACATTTCCGTCTGCCCTCTATGTTGCAAGAGAACTTGTTTTTGGCCAGCTTTTTCTCTTGTCAGGATTAAAATACCAGCTGATGGATTCTTATACCGTTCTTTCTTCATCATCACTAGTTCACACTCTCTATTTTTTCTCACTTAAACTCTTCATTACTTTAGGGATTTCAGCACTCAATTGGCTGGGTAAAACGACGTATTGCGTTTCATATAGTTGATCAGCAATATAAGAATGCAGAAAGACAGCTAATTTCACAGCGTCATGTGTCTTAGAAATTTGGCCTGATAAACCTGCAATCATCCCCGCTAAAGTATCTCCCATACCACCGATCGCCATTCCTGGATTGCCACCAGTATTTCGCCAAATAGCTTGATCATTTGGAAAATAAATTTCAGTTGGGGCACCTTTCAGCACAAGGATGACGCCTTCATGGTTTACCCATTCCTGCACACTAACATAATCATCTGCAGGGATTTTTCCATTTGTTAATCTCCGCCATTCTCCGATATGAGGCGTCAAAATTATAGTATGTTGGTCTTCAGGTGAAAGCAACGCTTTAATACTTTTTATAGGATCACCATTCAAATCATCTGCCAGTAGATTTAGCCCGTCAGCATCAAGAGTCACTTTAAGGGCTTTGTTAGCTTTAGCTAAAGCATCTTTGATCTGCCTCCATAAAGATGTATTATCTCTACCAAATCCTGGGCCTATTAATACCACATCTGCTTTTTCAATCATCGTGTCAATGGTTGCCGCATTTGTCCAATCAACCACCATAGCTTCCGGCAATACGGTATGAATAGCTGGCAAATTTACCTGATCAGTTGCGATACTAGTTAAGCCAGCTCCTGAGTAGACGGCCGCCATACCTGCCATTTGACCAGCACCTCCCATAGACGCATTACCCGCAATGATGAATACATGACCAAAGTTATTTTTATAGGCACTGCTATCACGAACAGGAACTAGATCTTTTGCCACTGCTAAATTCAAATCTACCTTTGAAAAAGCCATATTTATCACCTCTGTACTATCCATTTTAGCATTAACGGTAGACCGTGACCATTTCCTTAAATTAAAAAGGCTGGGTTTATTACCCAACCTTTGTTTACACTTGACATGTATTACTTAGACAACGCCTTGAGAAATCATCGCATCCGCAACATTCATGAAGCCGGCAATGTTTGCACCAACAATTAGATTGTCTGCTTTACCATATTTGTCTGCAGCTTCTTTCGATTGCTTAAAGATATTTTTCATAATATCTTGTAACATGCCGTCAACTTCTTCAAATGTCCAGCTTTGACGTTGACTATTTTGTGCCATTTCTAATGAAGAAACGGCCACACCTCCAGCATTAGCAGCTTTAGCTGGACCAATATAAACATCGTTTTCTAGTAATGCTTCTGTAGCTGGTGCATCTAAAGGCATATTCGCACCTTCAGAAATATATTTCACACCATTTTTAACTAATTGGTCTGCTTGTGGTTTTTTCACTTCATTTTGCGTAGCTGCAGGAATTGCTAAATCAGCGGCTATGTCATGGTCCCAAACTGAACCTTCATAATAAGTTGCCGTAGATTTTTCTTCTGCATAGGCGGTCAATCGTTCACGTCGAACTTCTTTCACTTCACGTAAAAGTGCAATATCAATACCACTTTCATCAATGATATAACCTGATGAATCTGATACTGAAATGGCAGTACCACCTAATTCTTGTAGTTTTTCAGCAGCGTAAATCGCGACATTTCCAGCACCGGAAATAATCGCGCGTTTGCCTTCAATAGATTCATTTTTAGCTTTTAACATCTCATTCAAGAAGTATACAGCACCATATCCAGTAGCCTCAGTTCTTGCTAATGAACCACCATATAATAATGGTTTACCGGTTAAGACGCCATTTTCAAAGCCACGTAATTTTTTATATTGACCGAATAGAAAACCAATTTCACGTCCACCGACACCGATATCACCTGCAGGTACATCTGTATCTGGTCCGATATATTTTTGTAATTCAGTCATGAAACTTTGGCAGAATCGCATAATTTCATTGTCTGACTTGCCTTTTGGATCAAAGTCAGCACCACCTTTACCACCACCGATTGGTTGGCCAGTAAGCGAATTTTTAAATATTTGTTCAAATCCTAAGAATTTTAAAATACTTTGGTTTACTGTAGGATGGAAACGAAGCCCACCTTTATAAGGGCCAAGCGCTGAATTAAATTGAACGCGATAACCAGTATTTACTTGCGCATTTCCTCGGTCGTCTGTCCAAGGTACACGGAAAGAAATAATTCTTTCTGGTATTGCAAGAACTTGTAAAATATTTTTTTCTACATATTCAGGATGCTCTTCAATTACTGGGGCCACAGAATCTAAGAATTCGTCTAAAACTTGGATGAATTCTGGTTCTGTTTCATATTGCTTGTGCCATTTATCTTGAGTGACCTCTATATATTCTTGTGCATTCATGTTAATTCCTACTTTCTGTTCTTAATTATTACAAGATAATGAGAACTGTACCCATTATATACAAAATCAACAACTAAGAAAAGTTTTTTGTTACAAAATGATAAACAAATTTACATTTTTTTATGAAAGGGTTATCTTTTTGTGAGGTTTTCTAACATAAATTTATTTTTGTTCTTGAATATCTGTCCATCTATAGTTGATATAGGATTGTCCAGGACGATTAATAGATGATACCTGTGGATTCTCTAGTATAGCTTGATAAGATTGATAGACTGGTATTTGCACTGCGTAATCATCTAATCCTTTTTCTTCCAATTGGATCAATGTTTCCCATCGTCTACTTGGGTTAAGGGCTTGTTCCCGGCTTTGAGTTACTAATTCATCGAGTTCATCATACTGATATTTTCCACGGGTAATAGATGAGTCGAAACGTTCCAAGTAATTGATTGGGTCACCAAAATCGGCTTGCCAGAAAGTGATTCCTAAGTCATATTCACCATCAGATAAAGCAGCAAAGCGTGCGGATGAAGGCATCGTACGGATAGTCACTTTAATACCTGATAGGTTTTGTGTAAGCTGTGATTGCACATATTCTGCAAATATTTGGCTTTCCTCATCATCTGCAGCAACCATTTCTAAAGACAATGTTTCTAAGTTAGATTCCTCTAATCCTGCTTCCCAATTCTCTTTAGCAGTTTCTAAATCATAATTGAGGTCTATTTGGGCATCATCTCTAAAATCTGTAGCCGTATCTGGATTCCACGCAACCTCACGAGATACAAAACCATTGGTCGCTATTGAGCCATTCTGTAAGATATTATCTACAAAAGCTTGACGATCAATGGCTTGATATAGTGCTCGGCGGATATTTAAGTTATCTAATCCAGGCGTTTCGTGGTTGATTTCGATATAATTTGTCCGCGGAATCGGGTAAGTTAAATAGTCTTCATGGCTTTGGTTTTGGACGGAAAAGTTACCGGTCAATTCAATGACATCTAGTTCTCCAGACTCATATAAGTTGAGCACAGTAGCAGTTTCTGGTAAGTATTGGAAATTGATTTTGTCCATTTGCACATTGTCAGCATCCCAATAATGATTATTTTTCTCAAAAGTCCAGGTGTTCCCAGTACCTGCATCCCAGTCAGTCAATACAAAAGGCCCATTGTACACAGCGCTATCACTGGTGGACCCGTACTGGTCACCGCTGTCTTCAACGACAGCTTGATTTTGTGGATAGTAAGCGGGGACGGTTAACAAGTCAGTAAAGTAACTATTAGGATTCTCCAAGGTAACCTCTAGGGTTTTATCATCTAATGCTCGAACACCTAAATCATTTAATGCCAAGTCACCCGCCATGATCTCACTTGCATTTTCAATTGTGCCATCGAACATATAAGCATATGGTGCAGCTAAATCAGGGTCTACCATTCTTTGCCAGGCATAGACATAATCATTTGCTGTGACTGGATCACCGTTCGACCAAGTAGCCGCCTCTTTCAAATGAATGGTATACACTTTTCCATCTTCAGAAATATCTGGCATATCTTCCGCATCCGCAGCAATTATTTGATTGTCCTGGTCATAAGTATACAGACCATTATAGAAGTTTGTGTTTGCTGTAATTGTCGCAATGTTTGAAGCGGCGAAGGCTGTATCCGCTGATTGAATTTCATCAGTTGATTGGATATTTAATACTTTTTCATCGGCAGAATCGCCATTGCTACAAGCTACCAGTAAGGCTGCAGATACCATTCCTAATACTAATTTCTTCATAAATTATAGCCTCCCAAGAGATATTTAACTATTTGACTCATTATACATTTGCTTGACTTGATTACAAAATATAAGTGACAAATACATGATTTTCTGTTAAAGTGCTATCTTGTGGGTTTAGGATTTGGTCAAATGAAATACCAATTTTGCACTTTCAAACTTGTATTTAAATTTTATATTTTTAGAAATTCGGATACATCAGCCTTTTAGAATGGGTCGATATATTTATGCAAAGAATTTAACATAAACAACTTGACTCCCTGTTCCAAACCCTATATATTGTGTTCATAAGATAAACCACAACTATATGTGGCATATTTAGGGGGATCATTATGGTAACTGTATATACTAAACCAAATTGCATGCAATGCAATTTCACTAAAAAATATTTAACTGAAAAAGAAATCGACTTCCAAACAATCGATATTACAGAATCAGAAGAAGCATTAGCCAAAGTAAAAGACATGGGCTTCCAAGCTGTACCTGTAATCGTTGCAGAAAACGAAGAAGCTTTCTACGGTTTCCAACCAGACCGTTTAGCAAAATTAGGATAAATTAAATTTTCAACGACTGAGGTGAATACTTCAGTCGTTTTTTCATACAAAAAAGCGCTAGCTCAAAGTCCTTATTTTTGCTTGGGACTTAAGCAAAGCGCTGTACTTTATATAGTACTTTCTTGTTCTTTATAATCTGATTCGGCTAGGTCAGCCATGATTTGATATAATTCTCCAGCAGTTAGCTGAGCTTTTTCTTCCTGGTTAAAATCTCTGATAATTTTACCGTGGTGCAAGAGAATCATCCGGTTTCCATAAACCAAAGCATCTTGTAAATTATGCGTAATCATTAGGGCAGTTAAATTATGGTCTTTCACTTGCTCCGATGATATTTCTAGAATGCGTTTAGAAGTCTTTGCATCTAAGGCAGCAGTATGCTCATCTAATAATAAGATTTCGGGTTTTGTGATTGTAGCCATCAACAAGGCAATGGCTTGTCTTTGCCCTCCCGATAATAAGCCAATTTCTGCATCCAAGCGGTTTTCCAAACCAAGATGTAATTGACTTAAAGCTTGTTGGAATCGTTTGCGGTTGTCCTCTTTAATGGCCAAGCCTAGACCTCGTTTTTGGCCACGTTTAAGGGCTAATGATAAGTTCTCTTCAACAGTCATCCGAGGTGCTGTTCCCATCGATGGGTCTTGGAAGACACGGGATACAAATTTAGCCCGGTCCTCTTCGGCCAAACGTGTAATAGCTTTGTCATTCAATGTAATGGATCCAGAGTCTAATAAAAATGTCCCAGCGATTGCATTTAAAAGCGTTGATTTTCCGGCACCATTTCCCCCAACAATTGTAATGAAATCCCCTTTTTCTACTTTAAGCGATAGATCATCTAAAGCTGCAAAAGCATCCGGTGTGCGTTTATTAAATATTTTTCTAGCTTGGTTAATTTCTAATAAGGTCGTCATTATTTAGCCACCTTTCTATATTCGCGGTAGTCAGATAGTTTATTTTGAATGGTTGGAATGGCTAAACATAGGGCCACAATAATTGCTGAGAATAAACGGAAATCATTCGCTTCAAAATTCAACATTAATACTGCTGTTAACAGTAAACGATAAATGATTGAACCTACTAAGATTGTTACAAAACGAACGCCTAGTTTCACATTACGGAATAAGACTTCCCCAATGATAATAGAAGCTAAACCAATTACAACTGTACCAACACCCATTTGAATATCTGCGTAGCCGTTATCTGTGGATACGACATAGCCTGAAACGGCAATCAACCCATTCGCTAGCATGTACCCTAGCATTGTCATTTCAGATGTTTCAATACCTAACGACTTGGCCATTTGCATGTTATCACCAGTTGCGATCAAGGCCTGTCCCATTTCTGTCTTAAAGAAATAAGTAAGTAAAAGAATGATCGCTGTAACAATAACTAATCCGATTAGAATAGTATCCACGTTTCGTGGTAATGATAAACCAGCAATTGCCGATTTTAAGGTTGTGACAGTTGATAAAGACATATTTGCTTTACCCATGATTTTTAAATTTATTGAATAAATTCCTGTCATCGTAATAATACCAGCTAATAGTGGATTAATTCTCAACCGTGTCACTAAGAAACCGGTTATAGCACCCGCCGCCATCCCAGCAAGAAAGGCAATAAGTAGACTAGTAAATGGATCAATATTAAAATGTAACATCTGCGCACCAATGGCACCACCAAGTACAAAGGATCCTTCAGTTGTCATATCAGGGGCATTTAGAATTCTAAAGGTTATGTAGATCCCCAACCCCATTACAGCCCAAATTGTTCCTTGAGAAAAAGCACTAATGATCATATCCATATAATCCCTCCTTATTCGCCAACTAATTCAGCGTATTCTGAACTATTTACATCAATCGCATTATCGATCAACTCTTGTGGGATGTTGATTCCCAAGTCCTCTGCTTTGGCTGTATTGATATAGGTATCCGTTTTGTCATTATAAATAATTGGATAGCTCGCTGTATCAGCACCTTCAATCACATCTGCAACTACAGTAGCAGTATCTAGCCCAAACTGGTATTGGTTGATTCCTACAGTTGCCAAGCCACCGTCAGCAACCATGGCGTCCACCACCGGGATTACTGGAATATTATTGGCGTCTGTTACTTGAATCAAAGTATCCATGGCACTCGCAATCGTGTTGTCATTTGGCACCCAGATGACGTCAACTTGACCCGCCAGTTGTTCTGCTATTGATGCTAAATCATTAGTAGAAGTAATCGTGGATTCAACAACATTTAACCCTCTTGACTCAGCTTCAGCTTTCGCGTCATTTACAGTTTTGGTAACGTTAGACTCTGATGAATTATAGATAATACCGACATTTTCCATTTCTGGTAACAAGGTTTCCATTAAATCAAATTGTTTTTTCACAGGCGCAGTGTCCGTTACACCCGTAACATTAGCACCTGGTTCTTCATCGGAAGCGATAAAGCCATTATTGGCAGGGTCTGAAACAGCTGATAAGATAACTGGTCGGTCACCATTCGAGGCATTGGCTAAGGCTTGTGCTGCTGGCGTTGCGATCCCTACTAAAATGTCGGCATTTTCAGCGATAAAAGCGTCTGAAATCATCGCTAAGTCAGATTGATTTCCCTGGCCATTTTGATAGTCAATAGTAATGTTTTCACCATCTACATAACCTCGTTCAGCCATACCGTCGTAGAATCCTTGACTGATTTGATCTAATGATGGATGTTGAATAAATTGTAATAAACCAATTGTGATGTCTTCTTCAGTTTCCACTAATTGAGATGTATCGATTTCTTTTGTAGTTGTCCCAATACCTTCCCGTTTGGCAATTAGTGTCGGCATTGCCAAATATAAAACGAAAAGTGCAATCACTAAAGTAGCACCAATACTCGAAATTTTTTTCATGTCTTTCCTCCTAAATATGCAATAAAAAAACGCCCCACTCTAAACTGTAGGACGCTAGGTCCCCACATAGTTGATTCATAAAATCATAACTACTTTGTCTATGTGGGGTATTATTTTGAAAGGCTCAAATATGATCACCACATAAATACAGTCCAGAAAACTGAAGTTGTATCTATGCGCACTTGTGCAGATACAACTAATTCATGTGGCTTTGCCAGTATTTCATTGTTTGCACAGCAGTTAACATTTGAGTGGCTCCCTTCGTTTTTGATTTCTTGTTAATCAAATATTAACAAATCATGAGAAAAATAACAAGTGTAAGATCATAAAAAAACATTTAAAAATACTAATAGATTATTATCCAAAATCACCTTTTTTGCCAAAAAAGCCAATAACCCTTATAATAAAGTGTTAGGAAGGTGGTGCTTACATGTCTTTTGACGGTATGTTTACCCATGCACTGATTAAAGAATTAAACACAGCATTTGCGGGCGGACGCATTCATAAAATCCAACAACCTTACGAAATGGAATTGGTATTGACCATCCGCGCAAATCGTAAAAATCATAAATTATTAATTTCGGCCCATCCGAACTTTGGGCGTATCCAAGTAACTGAACAAGCTTATAATAACCCAGAAACGCCACCAAACTTTACCATGGTATTGCGTAAGTACGTTGAAGGGAACATCATTAATAGCATCGCACAGTATGATAACGATAGAATCATCATCTTTAATTTAACCAGAAGAGATGAATTAGGTGATGCCAGCCAACAACAATTAGTTGTTGAGATTATGGGACGTCATTCAAATATCTTCTTATTAGACAAAGATAAAAAGATTGTCGACGCAATTAAACATGTACCCATGTACCAAAATACATTTAGAACAATTTTACCAGGTGCAACATACCAGTTGCCACCAAATCAGAATCAAATCAACCCATTTAAGGTCGGGGAAAATTTCGAAACTGACAAGTCACTTATGACAACCAAGTTTCTACAAAATCAACTTATGGGACTTGGACGCGATTCAGCGACAGAGTTAGCTAGTCGTATTGAAAAAGATGATCGAAAACCCTATGAAGTCATTCAAGATTTTAGTAGCGCGTTTGAAAATCCTATACCAACTTTAGTTGTTCAGGAAGAAAAGCAACACTTTTTAGCCTTCCCCTACACGACAGTAACTGGTGAAGAACGTCATTATGAAAGTTTAAGTGACTTGCTGACTGCTTATTATGCAGAAAAAAGTAAGCATGACTATGTCCGGCAAGTTGGTAATGCCATTATTCAAGTAGTAGAAAAAAACCTTTCTCACCAACACAAACGTCTAGCAAACCTTAACCAAGATATGGAAAAATCAGCAAAAGCAGACGTATTTCAATTAAAAGGTGAATTGCTCACAACTTTCCTTTATCAAATCGAAAAGGGACAATCTGAGGTTACTTTAGCCAATTATTATGATAATGATGCACCAATTACGATTAGTTTGGATCCGGCCCTTACGCCATCTCAAAATGCACAAAGATATTACCACAAATACAACAAATTAAGGAATGCAATTAATCATATCGAGAAACAAAAAATTGTTGCAGAAGCTGAAATTCAATATTTGGAATCTATTCAAACGCAATTACATTTTGCTGAACCAAATGAATTAGCAGATATCCGTGACGAATTAATTGACCAAGGCTATCTTAAAAAACAAAAACAGGATAAGAAAAAGCGGTCAAATAATGCATCAGCAAAACCACGCGAGTTCCAAACAGCTGCAGGAAATCGCATCTTAGTTGGTCGTAATAATAAACAAAACGACCATTTAACCATGCGTCAAGCAAATAAAAATCATTATTGGTTCCATACGAAAGATATACCGGGATCGCACGTCATTCTAGAATCTAGTGATCCAAGTGAAGCTGAGATTACCCAAGCAGCTGAATTAGCTGCAGCATTTTCAAAATATAGTCAATCAAACAACGTCCCTGTTGACTACACGTTAGTTAAACATGTAAAAAAACCGAACGGTAGTAAACCAGGTTTTGTCAATTACTTTGAACAAAAAACAATCTTTGTTACACCCGCAAAAATCGTTTAAATAGCTATTTTAAAAGACCAGACGAAAGTCCCCTACTAGCCAAACTGCTCATGAGGATAGGACGCATTCGTCTGGCCTTTTTATATAACTAATACTTCAAATTTTTGGAAACTACTGCCTTAAGTTAAGTTTATTCCTTAGCTCTTTCAATACATCCCCTAAACAATTTGTTTATAAGCATGTTTTTTAACCTGACAAGTAAAATAAGGCAATTCATAAATTTCACCATCACAATTTATCACCATGGGGCTGTTATTTTTACTTTGGTAGATCACTTCATCACAAATAACACGGTGTAATTCTTTTACATTCTCATGCTGACCTGAGAAGAATTTATATAATAAGCTAAAAATCCTAGATTTCGAAATTGTTTGCGCATAAACTAATTCTAAAAGTCCATCATTGATTTGCCCAGTTGGATTCACTTTGAAGCCACCACCATACATAATGCCATTACACAAAGTTGCAATAATATAAGGACTTGGCGCAATCTCCTGATTAATACCAGCTAAACGAGCTGTTAATTCAATATCAAAGGCCGTTCCCCCTTGTAAGGCTTTGGGTATTGAAGCCATGTAGGCATATTTTTGAAATATTTTGTTCTTTTCTTTAAAGTTATTCGCCTGAAAAACGACATTCGCATCTAAGCCAACGCTCAGAATATTTATCACATATAAGTCGAGTTCAGGTATATAAATCGCATCCGTATCAGCGGTAGTGCCATTAAATATATGGTCGATTTGCTCTTTAACCGAACGCTTGCCATATAGTCCCCCATAAAAATCATTACCAGTGCCTAAGGGTAAAATAGCAAAAGTAAACTTTGTACCGATCACTAAATTACCAATAGTATGTACTGTACCGTCCCCACCACAAGCGACAACAATACCTTCTTGATAGTTTTCAGCGAACCGATCAATTAAAAATTGACTAGATGTTTTAGAGGTTGAATAAACTAAAAAGATATCTTCCTTAGCCAGTCCAAGCTTAGCAGCACGATCTAAGATCAAAGCGTTCATATCTGCTTTCTTCCTTTTGCCCGCCGCTTGGTTAAATATAAATAAGTATCCTTTTTTCCCCATATCCAGTACCCTCCTTTTTTCATCTCATTTTTGAATATTACTTGTATTATACCAAATAATCATCGACTAACGAATATTGATATTCAAATGACATTTCATCGAATGTATGTTTGTATTGACCGAACATATGTGCTATACTGAATTAAAACATTACGTGAATAGTTAGAACTCATAACCCACAATATAAAGGAGTACAGCTAATGAAAGAACGTCATCTACAAATTCTAAAATGTATTTATACAAATATTCAAAGTCAGGGATTTCCTCCGACGGTAAGAGAAATCTGCGAAGCGGTAAATCTCTCTTCCACTTCTACAGTCCACGGGCACCTATCCCAGCTTGAAAAACAAGGCTACTTATTGCGGAACGCAACCAAACCGCGTGCTATGGAAATTACAGATAAAGGCCTAGAGTTATTAGGTGTTTCAAGCCAAGGTATACCAATGATTGGTACTGTAACAGCAGGTCAACCCATTACAGCCGTTGAAGAAATAGAAGATTATTTCCCTATCCCACCGACTTTAAAAAATCAATCTGAATCCTTGTTTATGTTAAAAATCCGAGGTGATTCTATGATTGAAGCGGGGATCTTGGATGGTGATTATGTCATTGTTCGTCAAGAATCCTCTGCTAAAAATGGTGATATCGTGATTGCCATGACAGAAGAAGGTGAAGCCACCTGTAAACGATTCTTTAAGGAAGATGGCTATATCCGTCTTCAACCTGAAAACCCTAGCTTAGAACCTATTATTTTGCCTGACGTACAAATATTAGGCCGTGTCATTAGCTTATTTAGAGAACACACCTATTAAATATATACAGCCATGATGTAGCCTTATAGTCGGTTATATCATGGCTTTTTCTTATAATCGTATTTTTCGAATGTATATCAAAAAACATGATGCTCTTGCACCACTACTAGCGGTCTAGAGCATCATGTTTTTGTTTTATCTTATATGTACGAAATGATTAATAGTGCATTAATGAGAATACATCGGTACCCGCAATTTTTTCTCTTGCTTGGAATTCATCTAATTCAACTAAGAATGCTGCGCCTACAACTTCTCCACCCAATTTTTCAATTAATGAAACACAGGCTTCAATGGTACCACCTGTTGCTAATAAGTCATCAGCGATTAATACTTTATCACCTGGTTTAATAGCATCTTTATGGATTTGCAAAGTTGATTGACCATATTCTAAACCGTAATCAATTGATTCGATTTCACGAGGTAGTTTACCCTTCTTACGCGCAGGAACAAAACCAATATTTAATGCGTAAGCAACAGGACAGCCAACGATAAATCCGCGGGCTTCGGGCCCTACAACAACATCAACATCTTTCTCACGTGCAAATTCGACGATTTCGTTAATTGCTTCGTGGAAAGCCGGCCCATTCCCCATCAAAGGTGTAATATCTCTAAACAAAATATCTTTTTCTGGAAAGTCCTGTACATCTGCAATATATTCTTTAAAATCCATTATTTTCCTCCTGAATAGAAATAATCTTTAATCATTGTAACATCATTATACCGTAAAAGGCGTTCGTTATTGATTTGCCTTTCCCAATTAGTCATGGTTTGCGTTGCCAATAAGTCAACTTTATCATTAACGGGAATTGTCACTAAATCTGTATTGTGCCATTTAACCAAACCAGCATCTTCTAAAACCTTTATCATTAAATCAAGTTTTACTCTAGGCACTTTAAAATAGTCTGCTAGGGCTTGTTCATTGCCGGCAAGTGGGACTGTACCGTGGCCCTGTAAATAAGTATATAGTTGTCCAAATTCTTGTCGTGTGGGTTTACCAACCATATAAGCATTCACAGCTGAATAAGCATAGATGTAGACATTCTCAATTCCTTGTTGATGAATCAGCTTTTTAATAGCAGTTAAATTACTTGGAATATCAAAAATGACAAGACTGTCACAACTTGGTAATTGTACCTCATTTTCGATAATTTGGTCGATGTCGCTAGACAAAATGGCCTCACTCGTAAAAGGAATTTCATCCTTATAAGCCTGGTAAAAGGGGTCATTTTCAAAAACATAAGTGGCGTTTTCAATAGACATAATTTGATCGCGTTCACGCATATTGCGTAAGTCAAAAATACTCTTGCTAGATTGTCGAATATCTTTGATTTGGGCTTGCGGCGACTGGTTACCATTCCAAGCATTAATGGATAGGGTCACCACGACATCAACCGGCTCATTCGCCACTAATTGTTTAGCTAAGGCACCAGACTTAAATGCAATCATCGTCGTCTTAACGTCTTCATCAACTACCGTCAACTTCAACGTATTCTTGTCTTTTCCAATCAATTGAATTTGAGATAATTGAATGTCCTTAATCAAAAATAAAGGCTGCTTATTATCTGTACCGAAAGGTTTAATTGGGTCGAGGGCTTTGATATTATCTAGCGTGATATCCGTCATATTGATGATGCCATCAATCTTCAACGGCGTTTGTTGATCAAAAATTTCTGCATAGGCTGAGACATGGTCAAGTAAAGCCTGTTTCCAATCTTCAAACTGGTCTATATTCACAGTCATACCTGCCGCCATCTCATGACCACCGAATTTGTCTGCGTAATCGCTACCGGCTTGTAAGACTTGGAAAAGGTCGATACCTTCTATAGATCGGCCTGATCCTTTATAAGTCCCCTTTTCAACTTGCTTACTCAATAGAATCGTAGGCCTATGATACTTTTCAACAAGGCGACTCGCAACAATTCCTAGTACACCCTCATGCCAACCTTCTTGACCTAAAATAATCATGCTTGGTAATTGGTTTTCACTATCCACCAAATTTTCAGCTTCCCTTACCATTTTATCTACTATGGCTTTACGGGCATTATTTTCTGAATCAAGCAAGTCAACTAAGTCGCTAACTTCTACATCATCAAAAGATGTTAAAAAATGAACACCCGGATTTGGGTCACCTAGTCGACCCAAGGCATTTAACCTTGGACCTAGTATGAAACCGATGGTTTGCTCATCAATTTGATCTGGTTGAATGCCTTCTTTTTCAAAAAACATCTGTAAGCCCAATCGCTCAGTTTGTTTCATTTGGTCTAATCCAGAGGCAACAATTATCCGATTTTCATCAGTCAAGGATACTAGGTCAGCGACGGTGCCTATTGCGGCAACATCCAGCAAATCACTGGGCGTTTCACCTAATAAGGCTGTCGCTAGTTTTAAAGCAACACCAGCACCTGCTAAATCACCAAAGGGGTAATGGCCATTAGGATGTCTTGGATGCACAATTGCGTAAGCATCCGGCAAGCTATCCCCGATTTCATGATGGTCAGTAATAATGACATCAACACCTTGGTCTTTGGCATAAGCCACAGCTTCATGCCCAGCCACACCGTTATCACAAGTTAGAATTAATTGCGTGCCTTTTTTGATGTAATAAGCATAGACATCCTTATTTGGGCCGTAGCCGTCTTCAAAACGATTGGGTAAATAGAAGGATACATTAGCGCCAAGCATTTCTAAGGTCTCATACAGTATTGTAGTAGATGTGATCCCATCTGCATCATAGTCCCCATAGATTAAAATTTCTTCATAGTCTTCAATAGCAGTTTGGAGTCTTGCAACTGCCTTATCCATATCATTTAATAAAAATGGATCATGGAAGATCGGTTCTTTGCCGATAAAAGCCTGAATTGCTTCTTCCGTTTGGTAGCCCTTATCATAAATGACCTGTACGACCATTTGAGGTAGGGATAAGTCTTCAGCTAACTTTTGTATAAAACTAGCTGTAGCTTCGTCATCCTTGGTTAAATATTCAGGTTCTATCCATTTATAAACTGATTGCAACAAAATTAATCCTCATTTCTAGATTTCATAGAAAATTAGTCTCTAAATTGACCTTTTTCAAAAGCCATATGAATCAACCGATACGATAGGTTTGGTGCCAGTCTCATCAGGCGATTCAAGATATCGTAGTAAAATGGCACAACTACTTCAAATTGACCACGCTCAATTGCAACAGCCATTTTTTCAGCAACATGTTCTGCAGTCGTTGCAAAAGATTGGACATTTTCAAAATATGAGCCGCTTTTATCCGCAATTTCAAAGAAAGCAGTGTCCACTGGACCAGGTAAAATACAAGTCACTGTAATTTTGGTGGACCATAAATCTTGTCGTAAACCATTGGCAAAAGCGTGCACACCGGCCTTACTTGCGGCATAAACAGCAGATTTAGGGGTTTGGATAAGGCCAGCTACTGAAGCAATTAATGTAATATTATTGGTTTCAATTTCTTGTTCTAGCATAGCTGCCGCAAAGCGTTTTGAAAGGAACATAGTCAACAGCAAGTTGGTATGAGTTAGTTTGGCTATTTGTGTATACTCTTGGTCGCTAATTTCTGAGAAATCACCATAACCTAAACAGTGCACGAAATTCTCAATTAATCCTTTATCAAAACAGTATTCAGCAAATTTCTCTGCTTCATCACCTGTGACCAAATCAGCTGTATAGGCTAATACCTGACCAGCTCCCAGATTTAAGGCTTGTTTTTTAGTTTCATTTAATCGCTTTTTATTACGTCCATTAATAATTAAATTTCTACCTTCACTAGCCATTTTATAAGCAAAGGCTTGACCAATACCTGAAGATGCACCTGTAATGACTGTATATGTTTGAGACATTTCACCACTCCTATTTACGTAGATACCTATCCAAGACTAATTGTATCGAAATCTTTCACAATCCGGCTATTTTCAAAAACTTTTTTTGCATCAATTTCTAACTGCTGCGAGGCCTTACCCACGTATCTTGCTGAGATATGCGTTAATAATAATTGTTTTACATTCGCTTCATCAGCGACCTTACCCGCTTGTTTAGCAGTCGAATGGTAATAATTACGTGCCATCCGCTCTTCGCCAGCTGCAAAGGTAGCCTCATGGACTAAAACATCCGCGTCTTTTGCCAGAGTTATCGCATTTTTGTGATAACGTGTATCGCCAAGAATCGTTATTATATGTCCTTTTTTATCTGGACCAATAAAGTCGTGGCCATCTAACTGTCGACCGTCTTCCAAGGTGATTGTTTTTCCTTGTTTCAACTGGCCTAATAAGGGACCATTAGGCACTCCAGCTTCTCGCGCTATATCTACCAATAATTCACCTACCTGGTCTGCTTCTACAATTCTATATCCATACGATTGTACCGCATGGTCTAGACTCTTGTATATGACCTGGTATTGATCATTTTGAAAAACAATCCCTTCATCAGATAGCTCTTGAATGATTAAATCATAAGCTAAACTTGTGCGGGTGACTTGCAGAAAATTATCGATATAAGCTTTAATGCCTTTTGGACCGTATACCGTAACTGGTGATTCTCCACCTTGATGACTTCTTGATGATAAAAATCCTGGCAGTCCAAAAATATGATCACCATGAAGATGCGTGATAAAAATTTTAGTGACTTTTCGCGGTTTCAACGTGGTTTTCATAATTTGATGTTGGGTCGCTTCTCCACAGTCAAACATCCACATTTCATTACTTTCGTCTAATAGTTTCAACATAATGCTTGTAACGTTCCGGCTTCTACTCGGAACGCCAGCACCTGTTCCTAAAAAAGTTATCTCCACTTTTTTTCGCTCATTTCTATATTTATTCGTAAATATCAAGAGCGCACATTAAATCCAAGTTTCCCTGTTCAATGTGCGCTCATCTTTCAATGGGACTAAGACTGAAATGTCTAAAGCCAATATGATAGGTAAATTTGCAAATTAATGCCAATAACCTGGCCATAATTGTCTGAGCTTTTATAGGCTCAAAAGATATTTTGCTCCAGTCCGCCAATATTAAATGACTTAAAGTCCACCATTATTCTTGGAATTCAAACTCGTAATCTAAGATACGGATAATATCACCTTGCTTGGCACCACGTGCGGCCAAGGCCTTATCAACACCCATGTTCTTCAATTGACGAGCAAATCGTAGTGCAGACTCATCATATTCCAAGTTTGCCATTTTGAACATTTTCTCAATTTGATCCCCGTACAGATAGAAAGTACCGTCGGATTCACGCCCCACATAGAATGGTGGCTCTTCGTCTTCAGGGATTTCATAAACAACCGTTTCAGTAGAAGCTTGTCTACCTTCTTC
The DNA here is from genome assembly GCA_041223225.1 of Aerococcaceae bacterium 50-4. GTDB lineage: Bacteria > Bacillota > Bacilli > Lactobacillales > Aerococcaceae > Aerococcus. The sequence continues at coordinate 209,515 of JBCLPQ010000002.1, read as the reverse complement.
AGCAATACGTTCTTCCTCAATACGAATTAATTCAGCCGCATGGTCCATTAAAGGATCTAAACCTTCTCTAGTATATGCTGAAATTGGGAATATTTCTGGTAATTCTAAGTCTGGATAATGTTCTGCAAAGTAAGTAGCTAGTTTTTCCTTGAACTCTTCAATATATAGTTCTGCTTCAGGAATATCCATTTTATTCGCTACAATAATTGTTGGTCTCGACATTAAATTGTCATCATAGTTATTCAATTCTTTATTAATCGCAACATAGTCATCAAATGGGTCACGGTTTTCAAAACCACCCATATCGATAACATGTAAAATTACCTTAGTCCGCTCAACGTGGCGTAAGAATTGGAAACCTAAACCAATACCGTCAGCTGCTCCTTCAATTAACCCAGGTAAATCCGCTAATACGAATGATTCGTGCGACCGGGTATTTACCACACCTAAATTTGGTGTCATTGTAGTAAAGTGGTAATCACCAATTTTTGGCGTTGCCGCTGTTACAACAGACAAGAGTGTTGATTTCCCAACTGATGGAAAGCCAACTAAACCTGCATCCGCGATCAGTTTCAATTCTAATTGTAGGGTAATTTCTTCACCTGGTTCACCATTCTCGGCAATTTCTGGGGCTGGATTGTTATGTGTAGCAAATTTCATGTTTCCACGGCCACCACGTCCACCATGTGCAACGATAAGTTCTTCACCGTTTTCTACTAAATCGCCAATCGTTTGACCAGTGTCAAAGTTTTTGACAACCGTTCCAGGGGGTACAGCAACATACATATCCTCTGCACCACGTCCGTACATACCTTTAGGCATCCCGTTTTCACCGGGCTTCGCCTTAAAATGGCGATTGTAACGGAAGTCCATCAAGGTTCTAAGTCCTTCATCAACTTTAAAGATGATATCGCCTCCGCGACCACCATCACCTCCGGCTGGACCACCGTCTGGACGATATTTTTCTCGTAAAAAGGCAACCATACCGTCACCGCCCTTACCTGCTTTTACCCAGATCTTGGCATAATCAAAAAATGTAGACATGTGTTACCCCTCCTTTCAATTTCTTTTATTTTTCTTATTTCGTGTTGATACGGTTCGTATCAGCAATTGTTAAAATCGCTTGAGCGATAATACTTAAGATCGCTAAACGATTGTTTTGTACCGTTTGATCCTCAGCAAAAACCATATTGTGATCAAAGAATTCAGTGATCACAGGCGTTAATGTCTCTAGTTGATTATAGTTGGATTGCATGTCATTTGTCACCTCTAACCCATTAGCAGCATTAAACAATGCTTTTTCTGATTCAGTTTCGAAACGACTTTCCTTTATTGTAACATTTTGGACATTTAATTCACGTGCCTTAGCCCCTAAGTTCAGGATACGGTTCCAAGCTTCAAGAGTCTCCTTAAATGTCGATTTACTGCTAGCTTCCTGTAAAACCTTACTTGCTGCTAGTTTGGTTAAAATATCCGCTGAACGACTTTGTAATACTGCATCTGCAATATCATAACGAATTTCTTGATCATTTAAGATAGCTTTCAAGCGATCATTCACAAATTGACTTAATGCCGTTTGTAGATGAGTTAGGCGATCTTGGTCTTCAATGTGATAAACAGTCTGCAAGATATTAATAATATCAGTTTTCCAGTCAAAAGTTAACTCATTTTCGATCAGAATACGCACAATTCCAGAAGTTTGTCGACGTAAGGCAAATGGGTCATTTGAACCTGATGGAATACGATCAATATTAAAGAATGAAATGACTGAATCTAATTTATCTGAAATGGCAAATAACTTACCTAATTGGCTATCCGGTAATTCCCCTTCAGCAGAAATTGGCATGTAGTGTTCGCGAATAGCAGTAGCTACTGCGGGTGCTTCACCAAAGGCTAAAGCATATTTTTCACCCATAATCCCTTGTAATTCTGAGAATTCGTCGACAATTCCAGTCATTAAATCAAATTTATAGATTTCAGCCGTGCGCTTGATATCTTTAGATTGTACATCTGCTAAATTAGCTGACCATTTTTCAGCTAGGTATTGCGCAATCTGACCTGTACGATCCATTTTTTCCTGTAATGAACCAATTTCAGCGTGGAAAGTTACTTTTGCTAAACGGTCTTGGAAGTCTTGAATGGTTTTCGTTTTATCCTCATTCACAAAGAAGAAACCATCATCCAAACGCGCAGTTAATACTTTTTGGTTGCCTTTTCGAACATTATCTAAATGCTCAGCATTCCCATTTCTGACCGCTAGGAATAACGGTAATAAATTTCCAGCTTGGTCTTTAATGTAGAAGTAACGTTGGTGGTTTTTCATCGAAGTGATTAATACTTCATCTGGTAATGCCAAGTATTTCTCATCAAAGTTACCGATAAAAGCTGTCGGATATTCAACGATTTGAGTGACTTCTTCAAGTAAGGCTTCATCAATATCGATTTGATAGTTATTTTCATTAGCTAATTGGTCGATTTGTTGTTCAATCAAGGCTTTTCTTTCGTCTTGGTTAACGATGACATACTCTTCGGCTAATGCAGACTCATACGCATTGGCATCCGCAATTGCAACTGTTTGCGAACCAAGATACCGGTGTCCGCGAGAAACATTTGACGCCGTTAAGTTTAAGAAAGTTAGCGGTATTACTTGATCATCTAACAAAGCAACCATCCAGTGAATTGGACGAATGTATTTCACATCATATGATGCCCAGTGCATAGAGACCGGGAATGACATATGGTCAATCACTGTAACAATTTCTGGCAAAATTTCTGCTGCAGGTTTACCTGGGTTAGAAATTTCAATGAAAACATATTCTTCGCCTTTAACTTCTTTAAAGTAAATGTCTTCTACTGATGCGCCTTTACCACGAGCAAACCCTTGTGCTGCTTTAGTCCAGTTACCTTCATCATCTTGGGCAATACGTTTAGCGGGTCCTTTAGCAACTTCTGAATAATCCGTTTGCTTATCGGCTAAACCATTTACTCGTACAGTCAAACGACGTGGAGTAGCAAAGGTTTCGACATCTGAAAAGGTTAATCGATTGTCGGTTAAAAAGTTTTCAACTAAAGTTTTTAATTGGTTAACGGCATTACGTACGTATTGAGCAGGTACTTCTTCCAAACCAATTTCAAATAAAAATGTATGTTGGCTCATTATTTTTCCTCCTTCAATAACGCTTCTGCTGTTTCGCGGTCCAACAATGGGTAGCCTAAATCAGCACGTTTTTTCACAAACATCTTAGCCACTCGGCGCGCCATATTACGAATTCGTGCTAAGTATGCTGCTCGGTCCGTAACAGAAATCACACCACGGGCGTCTAATAAGTTAAAGGTATGTGAACATTTCAAAATATAATCATAAGCTGGATGAACTAACTCATTATCGATCTGTTTCAAGGCTTCTGTTTCATATTTATTAAAGGCCGAGAATAACATATCAACATCAGATTCTTCAAATGAATAAACTGAGTGCTCATATTCTGCCTGGCCAAAAATTTCGCCGTATTTGACGCCTTCTACCCATTCAATGTCATAAACAGAATCTACTTCTTGAATATAAGAAGCTAGGCGTTCTAATCCATAAGTAAGTTCTGAAGTAACTGGCTTACATTCCAAACCACCTACTTGTTGGAAATAAGTAAATTGGGTCACTTCCATCCCATCTAACCATACTTCCCAACCTAAACCTGCACAACCTAGTGAAGGATTTTCCCAGTTATCTTCAACAAATCGAATATCATGTTTCAATGGGTCAATGCCCAATTGTTTCAAGCTTTCGATATATAATTCTTGAATATTTTCTGGATTAGGTTTCATGACTACTTGGAACTGATGATGTTGGTATAAACGGTTAGGGTTTTCACCATATCGTCCGTCTGCTGGACGACGAGATGGCTCTACATAACAAGCGTTCCAAGGCTCAGGACCAATTGCACGCAAGAAAGTATATGGTGACATTGTTCCGGCACCTTTTTCTGTGTCATAAGCGTTTAAAACTAAACAACCTTGTTCAGCCCAATAGTTTTGTAAAGTTAAAATTATATCTTGAAATGTTTTATGATTTTTTGCCAAGATGTTCACTTCCTCATTCTTAATCTTTAGTGGTCAAATACATATGAAGACACAAAAAAGCCCCCATGTATTTGCAAAACAAACACATAGGGACGATAATCTCGCGGTTCCACCCTACTTCTAATGAGTCTCCCCATTAGCGCTTTATTGTTAAGTACTCCAATATGCCTTCACAAGATTTCAATCCAGCCGCTTTCACTATCCGGCCTCGCTTTAGAATCCACATCATGTTACTTAGTATTTTCACTGTACCTCTTTTATTCAGCTATTATCATACTTTTTTTCTCTTTTTTCGTCAAGCGGATTGATAAATTTTTCCATTTGGCTAATGAAACTTCTGCTCTTCAAATGGATGCCAACATATTCTTCGTAAATATCGTCCAAAGCCTGGCGAATTTCAGATTTTGTAGTCGCTTGTAAATCAACTTGTCCCAATTTATCATAGGGGATTTGACTAAAGAGCCGGATAAAATGACTAGCTCGCGGAGACCAATGTAATCGCCGTTCATCCATATGAAAATGTTGCTCACATAAAATACCAGCATACCGCATAGAATAATCAAATCTACCTTGGTCTCGGCCGCAAATCGCGCAGGATTTAAAGTTAGGGGTGACCCCAAATTTAGGGAATAATTGTATTTCAAAAATGTTGGCAACGACTGAAGGGTCAACACCAGCTTCTATTTTACCTAGCCCTTGCCATAACAAATCAAATACCTTGTCCTCTTGAATAAAATCTTCAAATGCAGCATCCGTTAACCCTGTCATGTAGGCTGCGTAAGCATTCGCTTGAATATCAACTATTGTGGTTTTGGGAAATAGAATCTCCCCCGAATCATTTAAGAAAGAAAAGCCCTTATCATTAATCGTACCGACAAAGGATGCCCGTAAATAAGGAAAGGCAATCTCTCTCAAACCATTATTTTGTCGTTGAATATTTTTAATAAAAAACATCCGCTTACCAAATTCTTTTGTCAATATCTTAATCAACAAGTCTTTTTCTTTATATTTACGCGTAAAGAGGACAATCCCATCGAAACGCGCATAATGGTCCTTTCGCATGGTCTTGTCCCCTTTCAATACGCATGTCAATGTGTGTAAATTGATTTTTAATTAACCCTTGTAGTTTTTTTGATTATAACCTAAGTCGCCAAGGTTAGCTTTATTATTCCGCCAGTTTTTAATAATTTTCACCCATAGTTCCAAATAAATTTTAGAACCCAATAGATTTTCAATCTCTTTACGAGCTTCTACACCTATCTTCTTAATCATCTTGCCGCCCTTACCGATGATGATTCCTTTTTGACTCTTTTGGTCAACAATAATCGTTGCATATACATGTACACGGTCTAGTTCATCTTTTTGCATAGAATCCACTTGTACAGCGACAGAATGAGGAATTTCTTCGTAGGTGTTTAGCAAAATTTGTTCACGAATTAATTCAGAAACCACAAAGTACTCTGGATGGTCTGTGATAAATTCGGAAGGATAGTACTGTGGTCCATTCGGTAATAACCCAGTCAAGGTATCAATCAAGGTTTCCACGTTGTTCCCATTCAAGGCTGACAATGGCATAATACCGTCAAAGCTTTCCGGGTTTGGAATTGTTTGCATAAAATCGGCTAAGGCTTCTGGCGATACCTTATCAATTTTATTCACACCTAAGAATTTTTTAGTTTTGTAGTTACGTATTTTTTCAAACACGAACTTATCACCAGGGCCAATAGGTTCTTCTGCATTCACCAACATTAATATAGCGTCCACTTCTTCTAGTGATTGGTAGGCAGATTTATTCATAAATTCACCCAGTTCGTTATGGGGTTTGTGAATACCAGGTGTATCGATAAAGACAATCTGTGCCTCATCAGTTGTATAAACTGCTTGAATTTTATTACGAGTTGTTTGGGCCTTGTCAGACATGATAGCCACTTTTTGGCCTACAACGCGGTTTAAAAAAGTTGATTTCCCAACATTGGGACGACCAACTATTGCAACGAAACCAGACTTATAGCCATCAAAGTCCTCTTTAGATTGCGCGTTGTCATCCTCTAGTAATTTCTCTAAATCCTCAATGTTGTCAAAATCATTTATATTAAAATCTTCTATATTCAAAAATAGTCTCCCTTATTTATATTTTTATTGGAAAAAAAGTAGCATTTCTGGCACAAAAATTAACAAACCAATGATTACAGCTACCACAGAGGAAATTAATACTCCTCCGGCAGCAACGTCCTTCACATTTTTAGCTATTGGGTGATATTGGTGGTCAGTGACCAAATCGATAATCCACTCAGCAATTGTATTGGTGATTTCCATACAAATGACGATGGCAGAAGTTAATATTAAAATTAGCCATTTTTCAATAGGTAAAGCAAAAAACCAAGCTGCAAGCATCACAAATACTAATCCAAGTATTTGATAGCGTATATTGCGCTCGTTGACGAAAGCAAACTTAATACCGCTTAGAGCGTATCCCATTGATTCAAAAAAATTATGATTCTTGTCTACTTTGGGCGATTTTTGTGTATGATTACTCTCTTTTAAGTCCATAAGCATCTAAAATCTCTTTCTGTAGGCCAAACATTTCCTTCTCATCCGCTTCATTCATGTGGTCATATCCATTCAAATGCAAGAATCCGTGCACTGCCAAGAAACCTAACTCACGTTCAAATGAATGTCCATAATCTTCAGCCTGTTCCCGTGTTTTATCTATAGAGATAAATAAATCACCCAATTCACGTGGCATATCTTCTGGAAGACCTACTACCGCTAATTCATCCTCACCTAGATCTTCAATCGCAAAGGAAATCACGTCAGTTGGACGATCAATATTTCGATAGGTTTTATTAATCTCATGGATTTCTGCATCATTGACGATTGTTAATGACAGATCAATTTCACCAGTTAATTTTATATAATCAGCGGCAAAATTCAGTAATTCATTCAACATCTTTTCGTCTTCAATTGTTATTTCATTTGTTTTATCTTCAAAAATTAAATCTAACACTATATCACCCATTTTCTATTAGGCTTGTTTATGATCATCGTCATTTGCATAGGCATTGATGATTGCTGATACCACAGGATGACGTACGACATCTGTTGCTGTAAAATGTACAAAATCAATGTCTTTGATCCCTTTTAAATGTCTTTCAGCATCAACTAACCCTGACTTTGCGCCTCTTGGCAAGTCAATTTGTGTTTTGTCCCCGTTGACAATCATCTTAGAACCAAAACCAAGACGGGTTAAAAACATCTTCATTTGGGCAACAGTTGTATTCTGTGCCTCGTCTAAAATCACAAAGGCGTCCTCTAAAGTACGGCCACGCATATATGCAAGAGGCGCCACTTCAATTACGCCACGTTCCAATAAACGCTCTGTATGTTCACGACCATAGATAGTATACAAGGCATCATAAATAGGACGTAAGTAAGGATCAACTTTTTCTTTTAAATCTCCCGGTAGGAAACCTAAACTTTCACCCGCTTCAACTGCTGGTCTTGTTAACACAATCCGCTTTACCCGTCCTTGTTTTAAAGCCTGTACTGCCATCATCACTGCTAAGAAAGTTTTCCCAGTACCAGCTGGACCTATCCCAAAAGTAATGGCATGTTTATTGACAGCGTGTAAATATTGACGTTGACCTACAGTTTTTGTCCGAATAGCTTTTCCTTCAAATGTCCGGCCAATTTCTTCCTCATATAAACTCACAAAATGGTTCAAGGTCCCATTCTTTGCCATTTTGATTGCAGTTATCACATCACGTTCACCAATAGTAATACCTGATTGTAAAATCACTTGTAGCTCTGTCAGTAAATCAACTGCTTGAGCAACATCCGTTCCTTGTCCAATTACTTCAACATGCTCATCTTTGGCGAATATTTCTACCTCAAAAGCTTGTTCAATTAAAGAAAGATTACGGTCTTCAGTACCAAATAGTTGTACGGCTAATGCTGGATTCATCAATGCTACACTTTTACTGATTGCAGATTCTGTCAAATGAAAACTTCCCCCTTTTCGTATTAAGTAAATTATAGCAAAAATATAGGACAAATACGAATAACAGGTCGTGATTTTTCAAATGATAACCCCTTTAACCGGGAAAAAGGCATTTGCTTCCGCAAGTGAATTAATGAATGATACAATAGAGAAAACGCTTTAAGGAGGCAGACAATATGCGTAAAATATTAGCCATTGCTAACCTGGTAAAGGATTGGCAGATCAATGACATCAACGAAATTGCAGATAACTATCAGGTGAAGATGGTGGATGAATTAACCGATGCTGACTTTCCAAATATTGAAATTCAATATGGTTGGAACGCAGATTTGGCAGAAAAATATGCAGCAAACGGTTATGATAGTCTACGCTGGATCCAAGTGCAATTCGCTGGGATCAATCAGTTACCTAAAGAGATTGTGGCAAATGAGAATATTCAAATTACCAACATGAGTGGAATTCATGCAACACCAATCGCTGAAACCGTATTTGGTTATATCTTAAATTACTACCGTAGCCTACATATTTATAAGTCGCGCGAAGCGAATCAACATTGGGCATACGCTCAACACATGTCTCTACCAGAGAAAAAAATGATTGTTTTCGGTGCGGGAAATGTAGGGAAAGAAATTGCTCGTATTGGACAAGCTTTTGGCCTACAAACCATTGGTGTAAACACTTCAGGACGAGATGTTGAATACTTTGACCAAACGGTAAATACTACAGATGGCTTTGAAAAAATTTCAGATGCCAATATAATCGTCAATGTCCTTCCTGAAACCGATGCAACACAGAATGTCTTCGATAGCGCCTTTTTCAGTCGCCAGGAAAGCCAACCTTTATTTATTAATGTTGGTCGCGGTTCGGCTGTTGTGGATGACGACCTGATCGCTGCTATAGATAAGGGAGATATTGCCTACGCAGCGCTTGATGTATTTAAAGAAGAACCATTACCAGCAAATCATCCATTCTGGACTCATGAGAAAATTGATGTAACGCCTCATATGACGGGACAAGTAGAACACTTTGCCATTGAAACATATAAGATTTTCCAAGCCAACTTAAGTGCTTACGTACATGATGGTGACTTAACAGTCAATCTTGTTTCAAAAGAAAAAGGCTATTAAAACTGATAAGAACTATAGACAACAAAAGCATTTGCCATCATCCGTAATTTGGAATAGCAAATGCTTTTTCTCTTTTATTTTGCGATTAATTTGACTGGAGGTAATCCTTCAAATTGACCAACATAAACGCCTGGTTCAATTACTTTGGGCATATTCACGGCGCCAGATGCTACAAACATACCGGGTTCAATAAATTGACCACTTTCAGCTAGTTTTTGTGCTAACCATTGGACTGAATAGGCTGGATGATCCATTACTTCTTTAGAAGATCCTTTAGCATATGCTTGTCCGTTTAGTGTAACAGTTCCCATAATGTCATCAATTTCTTCATAGGTTCTTTTAACATACTCTCCCGCTACTACGCCAGCATTAGCAGCGCCATCAGCAATCAATTCGAACTTAGATATATTACCGTACCAATTTGCGTACCGGCAATCTGGTATTTCATAACCTGTCGCGACTTTACATTTAGCCATAATATTTTCAACAGTATCCTCTGGAGATATCCTTTCTTCCGCTTTAAATATTATTTCAAACTCCAACAAGGGACCCATGAGTTTACTTAAATTTAATTCCTCATCCCATACCCCCTTGTCCGTCATCACTCCATACAATGGCGTAGTTGTCTTGAAAAATGACTGTTGAATTTTTGCTGACAATGAGATTTTATAGCCCGCAATCACTTCGCCCTCTGCTTGCCTTAAATCTAAAACAGCTTCTTGTACACGATACCCATCTTCTTCGGTTACAATGCCAAATTTACCATATTGTACCGGTGTTTTTTCATTATCTGCTTGGTATAACATCTTACTCGCATGAATAATTTCTTGGTCCATCATAAGCATTTCCTCCTGAAACTTTACATAGCATCTGATGCGCCACCATCAATGTTAACTGCCGCACCACTCACGTATGAGGCTGCATCAGATGCAAGGAAGCTGATTACTTTCGCTGCTTCTGTAGTTTCACCAACTCGGCCCATCGGGGTATGTGTATCCTTAGCTTTTTGTTTAGAAAACTCTTCCCATGTTGGATTTTCTGGGTCGTTTTGCCACATTTTTTCAACCTGTTCACTTCGGATATAACCAATGCACACCGCATTAGCCCGAATATTATATTCACCGTATTCTTTGCTTAATTCTTTAATGACAGCTAATCCTGCTGAACGGGCAGGTGATGTAGGTACAGACTTAGGTCCAGGTGTTTTGCCTGAATTAGATACGACGCTAATAATCGATCCAGACGCTTGTTTACGCATGTATGGTAAAACTTCGCGTGTGAAGTTCGCTACACCAATAATTTTAATTTCTAAGTCAAAACGCCAAGCCTCATTATCCACTTCTTCAAAAGAACCAGCTCGATGACCACCAGCATTATTCACTAAGATATCAATTGTCCCATATTTTGCAGCCGTATCTGCAATGGCTTTTTGTACAGCCGGCAAGTCAGTTACATCAGCTACTGCATAATCCACCTCAACACCGGTAGCTTCTTTAATGGCAGTTTGCGCTTCAATTAATCGGTCTTCATGTCGCGCTGTAATCACCACATGTGCACCTTCCTCAGCTAATGTTTTAGCCGTCTCAAAGCCAATGCCCCTACTAGCCCCCGTAATGACTGCTACTTTACCCTTTAGTCCTAAATCCATGAAATCGCTCCTTCACTTGTGATATTAAGCATTTGAAAACCAAGGTCCCATTCAGAAACTACTATGGACTTATTATTTCAGCAAATAAAAAAACGACGACCCTCAACAGGCCGCCGTATAATTAGCTAAAGCCCGTTTCACGTGGAAAAGGACTCTCCTAGAGAAGAATCCTACTTAGCTAATAATAATAATAAATCTTGTCTTAGTTTAAATGGAGACGCAACATTTGCGCCCTTATGCATATATGTAGTTGTAGATGTCTTAATTTGACGCATAGTTGTCACTCCTTTCAAATGGTTAATAACAATTTATCAAAGATAAGAGATGATTACAAGATGTTTTTAATTTTATTTTAATTATAATTTAATATTAAAGTGCATATTTATAAATTTGTAGAAATCGAGTAGGAGGAATCTTTCGATTCCGACCTCTCACACCACCGTGCATACGGTTCTGTACACGGCAGTTCAATTTTATGTAACATGAATTTATTTAAGGTAATAGTCGTATGGTGAAACTAATCCTTTCCGGGCTAGTTTCTCATTCGTGACTGTTGTAGTCATTATCCAGGAGCTTGCTATTCGTGCAATCCCTTTTGAGCTATTACCAAATCTATGAGCCCAATAAAGGGCTCATACCTAGTTGAATTAGATTCTTAATACGATTCTTTCCGGTTTTCCATTGCTTCCAGATGCACATTCTTAATCTAAATCGCAAGTGTCCCGAGATGCTTTTGAGCACACCTTTCATGCTTCCAATTTTGAAGTAATTAACCCAACCACGAACCAATTGATTTATTTTAACTAAACGATACTCCATAGATACTCCCCAATTTCTTTTTGAAAGTTTATGAAGTTCGTAATCAAATTTCTCAACTGATATAGGGTGGGGTTTTGCTTTATAAGCTTGTTCTTCTCTATTGTAGAAAAATCCAAATCCGAGAAATTTCATATCTGGGTCATTTGGTCTGGTTACCTTAGATTTAGTTGCGTTAACTTTCAAGCCTAGTTTATCTTCGATAAAACGAGTAATAGAACGCATGACTCTCCTTGCGGAAAAATCACTTTTAACCATAATGACGCAGTCATCAGCATAACGCACGAACCGCAGTCCTCGATTTTCTAACTCATTGTCGAGCTCATTCAGCATTATATTGCTAAGAATTGGAGAGAGATTCCCACCTTGGGGAGTACCCACTTTAGTTTCATGAAATTTGCCGTTCACTATAACCCCACTTACTAAAAATTTCCTTATTAGCGAGATGACGTCACCGTCATGGATTTTTCTAGAAACTAAGTTCATCAATCTATCATGGTTGACCTTATCAAAAAAACTTTCTAAATCAATATCAACTAGCCAGTCATAACCTTCGTTACAGTATTCTAGGAATTTCAAAATTGCCCCTTGGGCACTTTTCCCTGGCCTGAATCCAAAGCTATTCTCGTGAAAAGTTGGTTCAAAAATAGGGGTTATTTCCTGTACAATAGCTTGTTGTATAACCCTATCCACTACCGTGGGAATCCCTAGCAGTCATGTGCCTCCATTAGGCTTTGGTATCTCGACTCTAAGTACTGGTTTTGGTGTGTATTTCCGCTTTTGGATAGCATGGATAATATCTGTTTTATTTTCTTTGATATAAAGGAAGGCTTCGTCAATAGACATATTGTCCACTCCTGCGGAGCCTTTATTTCTCCTTACCTGTTTGAATGCTTCATTCAAATTGTCCCTTGATAATATTGAATCTAAAATCATATTATTATTCACTTTTGTTGTTCCTTTCTATCTCGTAGAATTTCTATCCACTTTTATGCTGTTAGCCAGTGGTCTTCGGAAATTCCCAATCAAGATATTTCCAACGATAAAATTGTTCAGCCCTTCGCTCCTTCTAGCTTTCACTAGATCTCTTCACTACTACGGCATCTGCTGACTTCTCATAGGTCAGGCGCTTATCACTAAGCGATTTTGGGATAACATTATGAAACCTTCCCAGTTAAGGTGCAAACTCTTTCTTTCCATCTATCTGCCACATTTACAAAATGAGATATTAACAGTTATCGGACTTCAACTTCTTTGGCAGTCTTATCCTCTCATCTCGCCTTCTATGTGATTTCTGTTCGTCAGACCGGAGATATGCGTAGGACTTCTTTCAGATCCCACCTCACGGTGGACACCCTTGTCTTCCGCTATATGCTTACCACTGTTAGGTTGCATTGGGGACTTTCACCCGTTAGAGTTTGCCCATGCTGGGCAAACCAAAAAAGGGAGCCAAAAGACTCCCTTTCTGCATTTAGGTGAATTAACCTAAATATTTTTTTGCTACTGTTTGGATTGCATTACCATCAGCTTGACCTTTAAATTTAGCCACTGCTGTTTGCATGACTTTACCGAAGTCCTTCATAGATGTAGCGCCAACTTCGTCAATGACTTGTTGGACACCTTCTTCTAATTCAGCTTCTGATAATTGTGCAGGTAAGTAGTGCTCAATAATCGCAATTTCAGCAACTGCGTTATCTGCTAGTTCTACATGGTCTGCTTGGCGGAATTCTGCTTCCGACTCTTTTCGTTGCTTCAACTCGCGAGCCAAAAGTTCAATTTCTTCATCTTCAGACAATGTACTACCTTTGTTAATTTCAGCATTTTGAACTGCTGCCTTTAACATACGGATAACAGATAACTTAAATTTATCTTTAGCTTTCATGGCTACCTTCATATCGGTATTTAGTTGGTCTAATAACGCCATGATCCGCCTCCTTTATCGCAAGGTAAACGATTAGAATTTACGTTTACGAGCTGCTTCAGATTTTTTCTTACGTTTTACTGAAGGTTTTTCGTAGAATTCACGTTTACGTGCTTCTTGTATTGTGCCAGATTTTGAAACTGAACGTTTGAAGCGACGAAGAGCGTCGTCAAGTGATTCGTTTTTACGAACTACAGTTTTTGACATGACATTTCCCTCCCCTCGTTACTACAAATCGTTCTTTCATACTTGAAAAAACGTTCTAGTGAATTATACGCTATTAAATTTATAAAGTCAATTATCCCAGATTAATTTTGTTATGAAAAAGTCATCATTTTTTTAAGCCATTACAAAAAATCTTGTATGCATTTTCACTACAAAGGAAACGACTTATACATTTCGAATTTGCGGCAAAAAACGGACCAGAAAAACATCTGATCCGCTTTCTCAATATTTATGATTTGCATTCGCTACATAAACCTTGTAGTTCAATCGTATGGCTGATAATTTCGCAACCTGGTAATTGTTCCGCAAAGAATGATATGGGACAAGAATTAATTGGCAGTGTCTTGCCACAATTTGTACAAATAAAATGATGATGGTGACCTAAATGTGGATCACAATGTTTTCTAAACACCATTTCACCGTTCACTTCTGATGTTTCAAGAAAATGATGGTCTTCGAATAATTTTAAATTACGGTAAATCGTATCAAATGAAATACCTGGATATAAGTTTTCTAATCGTTGCTGTACTTCTTTAGCGCTAAGATAATAGCCGCCTTCTTCGTCAAAGACATTTAACATATCAGCACGTTTCTTGGTATATTTAAAACCAGCTTCGTGTAGGACTTGCATGGACTCATCTACAAAATTCATAGTTATCACTCCAGTTCCTACCTATTCTAACACGGATTGATTACGATTTGAAGCCATAATCATTAGGCTGAGTCGTATCAAAATGACGAATTTGTGATTCGATATGCGCACGATTTTCTTCTAAGAATGGCGGTAATGACAATGACTCACCCAATGTTTCGTATGGTTCGTCGCCCATGAAACCAGGACCATCTGTCGAGATTTCAATTAAGATATCCCCGATGCGTGCATATAAAGCTTCAAAGAAGAAACGGTCTACTAAACCTGAGCTTGGCAAACCAATCTGTTGGTATTTATTCACCCAATGTTGAATTGCATCATGGTCGGCAACGCGGAATGATACATGGTGTACCTCACCATATCCTTGCAATCCAGGAGGTGTCACTAGGTCTTTACGTAAGATTACCTGTCCACCATTTCCACCTTCTCCAACTTCAAATAAAGCTTCCTGGCCATCGTCTGAAGTTTTCTTCATGTCATAAATTTGTTCTAGAATTTTACCGAAATCTTCAAAGTAAGATACTGAGATTTCAATTGGCCCTAAACCGTAAATTGCCTTGTCAGCTGGTACTGGCCCATTTTTCCATGGTTTACCTGGTGCAACCCCCTCATTTTTTTCATCTGAGAAGATTTGTAGTCGCTGACCATCAAAGTCTTCAAAGCGTAAAACTTTTTTACCGTAAATTTCTCTAATTTCTTCAGTTTTCACATCAAATGATTTTAAACGCTCTTCGTAGTAAGCTAAAGCTTCATCATTCGGTACACGTAAACCAATACGTGAGATTGAATTCGTCCCATAATAACCACTTGGGACACCTGGGAAGTCAAAGAAAGTAAGATCTGTACCGGCATTCCCTTCATCATCCGAGAAGAATGTATGGTAAGTATGGATGTCATCTTGGTTTACAGTCTTTTTAACTAAACGCATTCCTAAAATTCCTGCATAAAATTGATAATTCTTTTCAGCGCTAGAAGTAATGGCTGTTACATGGTGAATACCTAATAAATCGTTTGTCATTTTTGTCTCTCCTTTAATTTAAATACCTTTTAAGTTTTTATATTTCGAATTCGTATTATTATAATAGCATACTTATGGTTCGAATTCAAATTATTTTGCCTGCAATTATTTCCCCCGCACAAATATGGTAAAATATAACTACTAAAATGATTCATGGAGGCAAAAAGATGAGCCAAGATACCACACAGAAGCCAAAATATTATCTTATTTCCGACGCAGTTGGATCGCTAGTGAATGACATTTTCCAAAGTGTGTCAGTACAATTCCCTACTGTTGACTTTGACATTACCAACTACCCGTTCATTCAACATGATGATATGTTATTACCCATATTAAAACAGGCAAAAATTGAAAATGCATCAATTGTTGCTTCTTTCATCAATAAAGACCTCAACCAAATGGCTGAGGATTACTGTAATATGGCAGGTATTTTCTATTTAAATGTTCTAGACCAATTAATGGATCAAATTTTCGAACAAACGAATGTAAAACCTTCTGGCAAACCAGGCATTCGCCACCAACTTGATGACGAATATTATAAGCGTATTGAGGCTTTAGAGTTTGCGGTCAATAATGATGATGGTCAACAACCCAAAAGATTTATTGATGCTGATATCGTCTTATTAGGTATTTCAAGAACCTCTAAGACGCCACTAAGTATGTATTTAGCAAATATGGGTTATAAAGTTGCTAACCTACCCTTAGTACCTGAATCAAAAGTGCCCGATATTATTTATGAAATTGATCGGTCAAAAATTATCGGTTTAACGAATGATGTAAACGTATTAAACAAATTCCGTCGAGAGCGGATGCGGTCATATGGCATTGAAAATGCCAGTTTATATACGAACGATGACCGTATCGAAAAGGAATTAGCCTATGCAAACCAGTTATACGAAGAACTCAGCTGTCCAGTAATCAATGTGGCAGACCGTTCAATAGAAGAAACAGCTACTTTAATTATTATGTTCTTTAACGCTACTAAAACACAAGAAATGCAATAAAAATGGTCAAAGATAAAGCAAACCAAAAAACCGCGCATGAAGGAGCTCATGCGCGGTTTTTTGGCATAGAAAATTTTTTCATTTTATTGTTGAATCATCATTTTCATTTCAGCAACCAAAGTTTCAATAGATTCGATATTTAATTCATCCATCCGTCCCGGTAGGTCATCGATGATTTCCTTACAAATCATAGGATTAGCATAATTTGCTGAACCAATTTGAACAGCACTTGCACCAGCAATCATCATTTCTAATACATCGTCCACACTTTCAATACCGCCCACGCCAATAATTGGTATATCAACAACTTCAGCCACTTGCCGTACCATACGTAAGGCCACAAATTTTAAGGAAGCCCCTGAAAGGCCACCAGTTATACCACCTAAAACAGCTTGCCTTGTTTCTAAATCAAAAGTCTGGCCAGTGATGGTATTTATCATCACAATGGCATCAGCCCCCGCTGCTTCAACTGCTTTTGCAATGGCAGTAATATCTGTTACGTTTGGCGTTAATTTCACATAAACTGGTAACTCTGT
This sequence comes from Aerococcaceae bacterium 50-4, assembly GCA_041223225.1. Classification (GTDB taxonomy): domain Bacteria; phylum Bacillota; class Bacilli; order Lactobacillales; family Aerococcaceae; genus Aerococcus. Next base: position 192,494 of record JBCLPQ010000002.1, on the reverse strand, counting down.
CGCAGCCTTAACTTGTTTAGTTAAATCTGCTGCTACTTCTGGATCGGTACCGAATTGTAAACCACCCAGTTTTACATTTGGACAGGAAATATTTAGTTCAATCGCTTTTACATTCTCAGCTTGTGAAAGTGCCCTTGTCGCTTCCACATAATCCTCAACAGTTGCCCCTGCTACACTCTGAATGATGGGTACATCAAACTGTGTCAAATAGGGTAATTTTTCTGCCAAAACTCCTGCAACACCCGGATTTTTCAATCCTACAGAATTTAGAATCCGTTCGCCAGAATGGAAATAACGCGGATTTGCATTTCCTATTCTCTCTTCTAGCGTAGTGGATTTATCTACTAACGCCCCTAAGATACTTAAATCATATTTATCCGCAAAGGCTTCCCCATAACCAAAGCATCCAGATGCTGGCATAATAGGGTTCTTTATTGCTAATCCTGGTAATTGAATACTTAAACGTGACATGATAACCTCCTATAAATGTCCTATCAGCTATTATTGTTGGTAAACAAGTTCTCCTTGGAAAATAGTCAGTGCACACATACCATAAACTTCTTCGCCATTAAATGGTGTTACGTGTGATTTTGACAGGTAATCTGCTGGATCTATTATATAAGACTGTGCTAAGTCAAATACTGCAATGTTTGCTGGGCTACCGACTGCTAATGTTGCTGGTGTTAAGTTGAAGACTTCTGTCGGTGTAATAGCCATTTTTTCAAGTAAGAAAGCTAAGGACATGACGCCAGTTTTTACGAAGTACGTATACATTACAGCAAAAGCTGTTTCGATACCTACAATTCCAAATGGTGACCCCATAAAGCCGTTTGACTTCTCAGCTAAGGTATGGGGTGCATGGTCAGTAGCAATCATATCTAATGTCCCATCTAGTAGTCCTTCTATTAAGGCAGATTGGTCTTCCTCAGATCGTAATGGCGGATTCATTTTATAAGTCGCATCATCAGCAGGTATATCCATTTCATTTAAGATTAAATGGTGCGGGGCAACTTCAGCTGTAACATGAACTCCTCGCGCTTTTCCATCACGAATTGCCGCAACGGATGCTTTAGTTGATACATGGCAGACATGATAATGCACACCTGTTTCCTCTGCTAAATGGATATCGCGGGCAATCTGACTAGATTCTGTTGCATTCAAAATGCCGGGTAAACCTAATTCCTTGTTTTTTATCCCCTCGTGCATCACACCGCCAAACAATAGACTTTCGTCTTCGGTATGCGCAACAATTGGTTTATTGACGCGAGCGGCTTCTTTCATGGCCAGGTACATGGTACCAGCGGTCTGCACGCCAAATCCGTCGTTGGTGAAAGCAAATGCTTGTCGCATATTCGCCATATCCACTAAATCATCTGATTTTAAACCATTTGTGATTGGGGCATATTGTAGCACCTCAATGACCGCATCTTGATCAATTAATGCCTGAATGGCGGTTAATTTTTCTGGTGTATCTGGTGCTGGGTTTAAGTTAGGCATCGCTGCAACCCGAGTAAAGCCCCCGCGAGCCGCTGCTTGGCTACCTGTTAGGATGGTTTCTTTATCTTCAAATCCTGGTTGGCGAAAATGTACGTGAACATCTGTTAAACCAGGAGTGACTAATTTTCCAGCTACATCGATTACCTGATCCGTATCCGCAATGTCAAAATCTAGTTGATCACTAATAGCTACTATTTTTTGTCCGTCAATCTTCAAATGAATATCAACCATGTCATTATTTTTCGTTACTTGTTTACCATTTGTAATTACTAAGCTCATCATATCTCCCTTTCAATACCCATTCCAAGATTGCAATACGTGCGTAAACCCCATTTGACATTTGCGAGACGATACGGCTTTTTTCACATTCAATCAATTCATCAGCAATTTCAACGTCACGGTTTACTGGTGCCGGATGCATGATGATTGCGTGGTCTTTCATGGTTTGGAATCGTTCCCTTGTTAAACCAAATTGTTCATGGTAATCAGCTTTTTCAAAAGGTTTGTCGCCGTTCGGATGGCGTTCCAATTGCACCCTTAGCATCATCACCACATCTGCTGTTTTCACAGCATCATCAACCGACATCCATTCACCATATTTTTCATACCGTTTATCAAAGTATTGGTCTGGACCCGCAAAAATAACATTTGCCCCTAGTTGGTTTAGCATCATCATATTAGAGACAGCTACTCGAGAATACATAATATCTCCGATGATAGCGATATTTAAGTCTTTAAAATCACCAAATTCTTCATAGATGGTCATAATGTCAAGTAATGATTGAGAAGGATGCTGACCAGATCCAGAACCCGCATTGACCACTTGGACATCGAGGTTGACAAGTTGATCTGGATAATTGGCATCTGGATGACGAATGACGACCACATCAGCACCAATTGCTTGCATGGTCAATACCGAGTCATATAAAGACTCTCCTTTATTGACAGATGAGGTGGTGACATCAAAGTTCATCTGATGCATACCAATTTTATGCTCTGCCATTTCGAAACTCATTTTAGTTCTAGTTGAATTTTCAAAGAACATATTGACAATTGTTCGATCACTTTTAAAGCTATCTCGACCGTGTTTAAAGTCAGACGCCCGTTTCACTAACATCATAAATTCTTCATTGTTAAATTGTTCCACAGTTAAGAAATGTCGCATTCATATACCTACTTTCATCAAAAAAGTGCCTGTAGATCCAATTCTACAGGCACTTTGCTAGGTGAATACACTGGTTCCACAAAAAACCAGTTCACATAGAAAATCACTTGTAGTCTCTCGGACCTACTTAAAGTAATACACTACGTCTATTTAATTAATACCTCGTCACTATCATCAACTTCATTTAAAGATACAACAACATCTTCTTCGCGAGCCGTTGGAATATTTTTACCAACAAAATCTGCACGGATTGGAAACTCTCTATGTCCGCGGTCAACTAATACTGCTAGGGCAATCTCAGCTGGTCTACCAAGATCAACACAAGCATCCAAGGCTGCACGAGTTGTGCGCCCAGTATATAAGACATCATCCACTAAAATAACTTTTTTATCCGTTAAATCGGTACCATTTTTAGCCACTTGAATTGTTTCTTTTGCATCATCCCGGTAGCCATCGATATTGATTTTCTCTACAGGAATAGTCCCTTCAATTTCTTGAATTTTAGCAGCTAAACGTTCTGCTAAGGGTACCCCTCTAGTTTCAATTCCAACAAGTACTAAATTATCGATTCCTTTATAACGTTCAACAATTTCATGAGACAAACGTGTTAAAGCGCGGCTTATCTCTTTTTCATTCATAATGACTTTTACCATGATATGACCTCCATTATCTGCTTAAAATAAGAAAAAAGACTACTTCCTACTTGCGTGCGCAAAAAAGAAGTAGTCTTTCCCCTATTTGGTTAAAACTAGACGTGATTGCCTTCCTCGTCTCTCTGGACGCAAGTTAAAGGTTTTCATTTATATTGCCACCATTATACCCCACCTATGAAAAAAATCAAGGACAAACTGTTACTATTTGTCCTCGATTCCTGTTCATATATGTAAAAGTCACTATTTAAATCGCATTTTCTTCGAATAACATGGCAAACTGCCCCAAAGAAATGACATTAGTGTCAGTGAAATAATCCATAAAATTTTGGCGTTTATTTGAAAAAACAACCATTATTCCTAGGATTGGAATTGTCGTTAAAATCACTTTACCTAAACCCTCGCGAACCAGACAAGTCACAAATGACAACTTGTGCTTTCTGTTGGCTACAACTTGAAGACCTAATAGGCCTTTTCCAAGTGTTTGCCCATTTGTCCAGAATGTTGATAATGTGAAATAAGCGATTAAAACAAATTGATCTACTAAATAAGTAATGGATACCGGCAGTGTGCTATAAACACCTGAAGTTACAGCATTTAATACACCAGTAATTAACGAACGTAAAGCATAGACCATGATTAAATCAATTAAAAAGGCAAGTAAACGAATCCAGAAACCACCATATAGGTTCCGCGCATATCCTGAAGCAATATCCTCCTCAAGATTTCGACGATAGTTAGAGAAAAGTTCCTGTGGTGAAGCTTTCATCGCTTTAATCTTTCGTTCGCTTCGCTTTTCTTTAAAAGTTTTTTCTACTGACCCTTCATACAAGCGATCATTTAATTTTGGTAATTCGATACTTTCTTGTTTGTCATTGGCTTTCTTTCGACGTTTAAACATCTTATTCACCTCCGTACATATAATAGAATTGAGGTGTTGAGGTATCTTCTAGAACCTCTAAAATTTGTGTCATTTCATCAGCTGTATTTGTTTCAGATTGACCAGAAAATAAGTTCTTCTCAGCTAATAATGACATAAAATCTGTCATCCATGATGTCGCAGAAGTTGGCGTATAATCCACAACAGTAGCTGTTTCTAAGTTATTATCTGCTCTAAGGGCAGCTAGTGCATCTTCTTGGTAACCGATTTGGTCAGCTAACCCGTTCTCAACCGCTTGGTTACCTGAATAAATACGTCCATCTGCTAATTTTTTCACGTCATCAGTTGACATATCACGTCCGTTTGCCACGATCTCAACAAAACGATTATATTTTTCTTGGATGAATGAATTTAATACATCTTTTTCATTATCTGAAGCCCCTCTAAATGATGACCCCATATCTTTCAAAGCACCAGATTTATAAGTGTCCATTGCTAGGCCGTGCTCTTCCATAAATCCAGAAAAGTTTGGCACTTGCATAATAACACCGATCGAACCTGTTGTTGTTTCATTATCAGTATATATTTGGTCCCCAACCATAGAAATCATATAGCCACCGGATGCAGCCATTTGTCCCATAGAAACGTAAATTGGTATTTCACGACTTTCTTTTAAATCCAACAAGGCGTTATATAATTCAGCACTTTCATAAACCCCACCACCTGGTGAATTAACGGTTAATAATAATCCTTCAACCTCATCGTTTTCTTTGATTTCTTCGATTGCCTCTAAGATTCCTTGGTAATCCATACCTTCAGAAAAAGAACCTGCACCTGCATTATCCATAATCGTACCATCAACTTCTAAGACCGCAACTTGACGGTTTGCGTCTCCTGGTTCAATGATATTTTGCGACTCCGAAAATGCATTTGAGCCTTCTGCAAATAATTGATTGACATTGGTTTGGCTGGTTAATTGGCTACCGATAGCGCCCAGCACGAGGATAATAACAGCAACGATTGCTAATATCCATGATTTTTTACTCATTAACTTCGTCCTCCTCCAATAAAAAAAAGTAAATATATGTCTAAGTATATTCTACCATATGACATATATTTACTCTTTAAATTTGTTGGATAAGAAAAATCAAATTCATGATATCATGTCAGAAATTTAATTTCTCCCCATCCTCTTTATTTGGCTTATCTTATGATTAATCAAAATCAATTGATGTAACTGATAATGATAATTCTTCTAACTGTTGTTCTGACACTTGACTTGGTGCTTCTGTTAGTGGGTCAAAGGCACGACCATTTTTAGGGAAGGCAATCACTTCACGAATATTTTCTTCACCAGCTAGTAACATGACTAAACGATCTAAACCTAAAGCCAATCCGCCATGTGGTGGGAAACCATAGTCTAGTGCATTTAATAAGAAGCCAAATTGAGATTCCGCAGATTCTTCAGTAAAGCCTAATGCTTTAAACATTTGCATTTGCATTTCTTTTTGGTAAATACGTAATGATCCACCACCGATTTCGTAACCGTTTAAAACGATATCGTAAGCTTGTGCATATACATCTTCTGGATTTTCGGCTAATTTATCAACATCTTCTTCGTTAGGCATAGTGAATGGGTGGTGCATTGCGTTGAAGCGTTTGGTATCTTCATCGTATTCTAGCAATGGCCAGTTAGTTACCCATAGGAAGTTGAATTGGTCCTTATCCATTAAGTCTAATTCACGACCAAATTTCAAGCGAATTTCAGAAAGTGATTGGTTAACTACTGATTCTTTATCCGCAACAAAGACTAAAATATCTCCAGTTTCTGCTTGTAAACGATCCATTAATGGTGCTGGATTATCTTTAAAGAATTTACCGATAGGACCTGATAAACCTTCATCAGTTACTTTAATCCAAGCCACACCTTTCGCGCCGTATGTAGAAGCAAATGGCGTTAAGTTATCTAAGTCTTTACGAGAGTAGTTATCGCCAGCCCCTTTAATATTAATGGCTTTAACGATACCACCCTTTTCGATAGCTTGGTTAAACACCTTAAATTCGTATTGGTCAACGATATCTGAAATTTCGACTAATTCTAAACCAAAACGAGTATCTGGTTTATCATTACCGTAACGTGCCATTGCATCATCATAAGTAATGATTGGGAAATCTTCAGTAATTTCAATGTTTTTTGTACGTTTAACAACCGTTTTTAACATACCTTCAACTAAGTCACGAATTTCTTCTTGCGATAAGAAAGTGGTTTCCAAGTCGATTTGCGTAAATTCTGGTTGACGGTCACCACGTAAGTCTTCATCACGGAAACAACGAACGACTTGATAGTAACGATCCATACCTGCAGACATTAACAATTGTTTGAATAATTGTGGTGATTGCGGTAAAGCATAAAATTCACCTGGGTGTACACGAGAAGGTACTAAGTAGTCACGGGCTCCTTCTGGTGTAGATTTTGTTAAGTACGGTGTTTCAACTTCAATAAATTCTTGATCATCTAAGTAACGGTGAATTGTTGAAACCACTTGGTGACGTAATTTGATATTATTCGCCATTTTTGGACGACGTAAATCTACATAACGATACTTCATACGAATTTCGTCATTTACGTCAATGTCATCTTCAACTGGGAATGGTGGTGTTTTTGATGTGTTTAAGATTGTTAAATCAGAAACCATCACTTCAATATCCCCTGTTTTAATTTTCGGGTTAGCTAAGCCTTCTCCACGTAAAACAACTTCCCCTGTTACTTCGATGACGTATTCTGAACGTAAACGCTCAGCGTCAGCGAACTGGTCTCCTAGGTTTTCTACGTTGAATACTGCTTGTACAATACCTTCACGGTCGCGTAAATCAACAAAGATTACCCCACCTAAGTCACGGCGTTTTTGTACCCATCCTTTTAATGTTACATTTTGTCCAACAAATTCGTTAGACACATTTCCACAATACACACTACGTTGCATTATTATGCAGCTCCTTTTAATAAAAATCTATTTGTTTAATTCTTCATAAATACCAGCAAAATCATCCGCAAATTTTTCTAGCGGATAAGCAGCTTCTTTACCAGATGCCATATGTTTTACGGTAATTTGATTATTTTCCAATTCTGATTCACCAATTGTGACAACTAAGTCAGCGCCTAGTTTATTGGCGTCTCTAAATTGTTTTTTAGGTTTAGCACCAGAGAAGTTTCGGTCAGCTGAGAAGCCAGCATGACGGACATGTTGCATCACCTTCATAGCAGCTTCGTCTGTTCCTTCACCTATATTCACCACGTATACATCTAATTCATGCATATCAGGTACTTGGATCTCTTGCGCTTTCATTAAGAGGATTAGTCTTTCTATCCCTAAACCGAAACCAAATCCTGGAACAGATTCTTTGCCATCTGAAATCTCTTGGACTAAACCGTCATAGTTACCGCCACCACAAATTGTCGTTTGAGCACCAAAAACCTTATCCTCAGACATAATTTCAAAAATGGTATCTTGATAATAATCTAAACCACGAACCATATTTGGATCGATTTCAAAATCAATGCCTAAAGCAGTCAACAATGCTTGGACATCATTGAAACGTTTTGTAGATTCTTCAGAAAGATAATCTAAAATTGATGGAGCATTTGCCACAATCTCAATATCCTTCTTATCTTTAGAATCAAGAACACGTAACGGATTCTTGTGTAAACGTGTCTTTGAATCTTCTGATAATTCTTCTGTAAATGGTGTTAGATAATCAATCAAGGCTTGACGGTAGGCTAAGCGTGAATCAGTATCCCCAAGCGAGTTAATGACCAACTTGATGTGTTGAATATTTAACGATTTAAATAAATCCATCGCTAATGCGATTGTTTCCACATCTTTAGCGGCACTAGCTTCCCCAAATACCTCTACCCCGATTTGGTGGAATTGGCGTAACCGGCCACTTTGTGGTCTTTCATAACGGAACATAGGACCCATATAATAAACTTTATAAGGTTTTACTTGTTCAGGAGCGTATAATTTATTTTCTACATATGCCCGAACAATTGGCGCTGTCCCCTCTGGTTTTAATGCAATATGCCGATCGCCCTTATCATAAAAATCATACATTTCTTTAGATACAACGTCAGTTGTTTCGCCTACCCCGCGGGAAAATAACTCATAACTTTCAAACATGGGTGTACGAATCTCAAAATAACGGTATTGGTCTAGAATTCTTCTAGCAGTTTCTTCTATAAAATGCCATAAATTGATATCCTCAGGTAATATGTCTGCTGTCCCTTTTGGGCGTTGAATCATAATACCCCTCCTTCAAAATAAAATAAAAAATCGCCCTTACATTCCAATATAGGAATATAAGGACGAGTTAACTTCGTGGTACCACCTTAATTTCAACAGCTATGGCTGTTGCTCGACGCGTAACGTGCGTAACGGAATAGCTTTTCACTATCCTCCTCCAGAGTGTTTGCAAATAAATGATATTGAGCATTCTCACCTGCTAGCTCTCTCTAAAAATATCGACAATTATTCTTGCTCTTTCATCGGATTATTCGTCTTTCATCTTATATCAAAACAAAAAAAGTGTCAAGATGGTATATTTTCTAGTTGTTCATTTTATATAAGAAAGGTAAACTGAATGATAGCAATGCCAAATTTTAGCAAAATGATAAACTTTACCTGCCGGATTTTCCGGTGATTTATTGAGGTGTACATGAATTGACAGATCATTATGATAACCACTTCCAACAAAACAAGGTAGCATACCTACTCTACCTGATTTTAGTTTCTGGAATTGTTGGATTGTCTTCTTTCCAATTATATCAATATAACAAGGAATCATATCAAGAACTAGCAACAAATGTTGTCAATCTTCGAGAGGGTCCCGGTGTGACATATGATATTAAAGGACAAATTGAGGGAGATAATCCATATCGCGTATTAAAACAAGAAAATAATTGGTACTATGTCTTACTTGATAACAATGAAATCGGTTGGATTCCAACTTGGTTAGCTGGTAACCAAAACATTGATGATACCGATTTTATTGCCACAACTTTAAAAGATGATACGCAAATTTATGAAGAAAACTCTAAGGATGCTACAATCTTTACTTCTTCTGATAAAAATGCCAAATATCAAATTTTACACCAAGCAGACGGTTGGGCACAAATTCAACTAGCGGGTGAAATTGGTTGGGTGAAACAATCAGAAATTGACGTTACGCCAGGAACCATTGCCTATGAAGAAAACACAGAAGTCACTGAAGAAGAACAATCAGCTTTTGACGAATTTTTATCTGATTATGACTATACAGTCACAGCCACTGCAGATGGTGTGAATATCCGTAGTGAAGCCAATAAAGATTCAGAAGTATTAACGAAAGGTGCCTTAAATGAGCAATTCGCCTACCTTGGTCAAGAAAATGAATACTATCACGTTCGGACTGTAGATGGTACTGAAGGTTACCTTGTCAACTGGTTATCCGAAAGTGACTCAACAGCTATGGCAGATGCAGCCAAAGCTGCAGAAGCTACTAGTACGCTAGCCGGTCGAACAATTGTTTTAGATCCAGGACATGGGGGTATTGACCCAGGTGCAGTAACAGAGGGACTATACGAAAAAGAAGTGACATTACAAACTGCTTTAACTGTCAAAGAACGTCTGGAAACAGCTGGTGTAAATGTCATTATGACCCGTGATGATGATTCAGACGTCGCATTGTCTGATATCCCATACACGGCAAATCAAGCTGAAGCTGACTTGATGATTTCCTTCCACTATGATGCAATCGAAACCACTGGTGCATCCGGAACAACTGCTTATTACTACGGAGACGACTCTATTCCAGTTGCGCAAGCAATTCAGGGCCAGCTGATGGAACAATCTGCCTTAGAATCAAACGGTGTGAAATTCGGTGATTTCCAAGTCATCCGTGACTTAGCCGGGGAAGGTGTCTTGCTAGAACTCGGTTATATGTCTACACCAAGTGACGTAGCTGTCTTTAGTCAAGAAGAATACTGGAACCAAGTTGCTGATTCAATCTACAATGGTTTAACCCTTTACTATCAATAATGTTTATAAAAGTGATAAAAAACACCGGTTACGGAAATTTTCCGTAATCGGTGTTTTTGTTGTCACAAGGAATACTATGCTTCTTCTGAGTCTAATATAATTGTCACTGGACCGTCATTGATAAGCGAAACTTGCATATCCGCTCCAAATTCTCCCTCAGCAACCTTTAGCCCGTAATCTTGACGAAGCGTTTGATTTAATAATTGATACATTTTATCCCCGTGCTCTGGCTTGGCTGCATCAATAAAGGATGGTCTGTTCCCCTTTTTAGTGCGTGCATATAAGGTAAACTGAGAAATCGATAAAATGTCACCTGAAACCTGATCAATATTCAAATTTAGTTTGTCATCCTCGTCAGCAAAAATACGCATATTGGCAATTTTTCGCGCCATATAGTTCACAGTCTCCACTGTATCCTCATCATGAACACCGACTAATAGCACGAACCCATTATTAATTTCACCTACAACTTTTTCATCAATCGAAACGTTTGCTTGACTGACTCTTTGCACGATAATTCGCATCTAATCCTCCATTAAAAGTATAAGTTTAACGCTACTTTATTCTTTGGCACGGGCTACCGTATAAACATCTGGAATATTCTTCACTCGGTCAATAATTTTGTCTAACTGATTCACATTTTGAATGACAAAGCGCAATCTCACTTTGACAGAATTATCGTCATGGTTGACATTCCCGTTAATATTGGTCACAGAACCCGCAATTGGTGTAATAATCTGCAATACTTCATTTAAGAAGCCAGATCTATCTTCGCCTTCAACTACAATTTCCACTTCGTATTGGTTATCTGCATTCTTGCTTGCATCTTCCCACTCAACTGGAATCAAGCGATCTTGTTCATCTTCGGAAACTTGCACGTTCTTACAGTCTCTACGGTGAACAGAAACACCTCTACCTTTCGTAATATAACCAACAATATCATCACCTGGCACTGGATTACAACAATGTGCTAATCGAACTAGTAGTGAATCTAAACCTTCGACGATAACACCCGAACTAGATTTAGATGCTTTACGTCGTACATGGCTAGAAGGTTTTTGTGTTTTACTTAATTTCTTTTGCTCTCCGGATTCTTTTAAGGTTTCTTCTACTGATTCGCGGTTTTTCTCAGCAGCACGTAATCTACGTTCTCGCTCGGTCAATCGGTTGGCTACCGCTGTAGACGATAACTCTCCAAAACCAATTGCTGCGAATAAGTCTTCTTCAGTAGAAAAGTTAAAGCGTTCAAGTGTTTTGCCGATATCATCTTTTTTGTAGACATCCTTTAATTTGAACCCTAGATTCTCAAGGGTTTCTTCTAGCGCATGGCGGCCTTGTTCTACCGCTTGATCTCGGTCTTGTAATTTAAAGAAGCGTTTAATTCGATTACGCGCCCGCGATGTTTTTACTAGTTTTACCCAGTCACGAGAAGGGCCTGCCGAATTAGGTGATGTCAAAATTTCTACGATATCACCATTTTTCAATTGGTAGTTTAAGGGTTCAATCTTCCCATTTACCTTAGCGCCAATCGTCTTATTCCCTACTTCAGAGTGAATTGAATAAGCGAAATCAAGTGGATAAGAGCCAGCAGGTAATTCAGTCACATCACCGGTTGGCGTAAAGACGTAAACATTATCTTGGAATATATCCTCTTTTACACTTTCCATGAAGTCTGTCGCATCTTTAGAATCATCTTGTAGCTCAGCTATTTGGTTAAACCAATCTAATTGGGCATCTAAAGGTGATGCCTCCACTTTATCATGGTTACCCATTTTATAAGCCCAATGCGCTGCAACCCCGTACTCAGCAACCTCATGCATTTCGTAAGTTCTAATTTGTACTTCTACTGGACTTGGTTGGTTACCAACAACAGTCGTATGGATTGACTGGTACATGTTGGCTTTTGGCATAGCAATATAATCTTTAAAGCGACCAGGTAATGGTTTCCAGTTGGTATGGACGATTCCTAACACTGCATAGCAGTCACGAACAGACTCAACCAATACACGGATGGCTTGCAGGTCAAAAATTTGATCAAATTCTTTACCTTGGTCCTTCATCTTTCGATAAATAGAATAGATATGCTTAGGACGTCCGTATATTTCAAACTTACCTGTGATGGCACCTTCAACTTGGGCTTCTAATTCATCGATCGTTGTTTGGATAAATTCTGCCCGTTCATCACGTTTAGAGTCTACCAATTGAACAATTGAATAATAAGATTCCGGATCCATATAACGCAGGGCTGTATCTTCTAGTTCCCACTTAATTTGGTTCATACCTAAACGGTCAGCAAGCGGGGCATAAATTTCCAGCGTTTCGGTTGAAATAATGACTTGTTTTTCAGGCTTGTGCCATTTTAAAGTCCGCATATTGTGTAAACGGTCGGCTAACTTCACCATGATCACTCGCAAATCATTGGCCATAGCTAATAACATTTTTCGATGATTTTCCGCTAGCTGTTCCTCATGTGACTTATATTTGAATTTTCCTAATTTCGTCACACCATCTACTAGGGTGGCAATTGTTGGTGAAAAGAAGTAGGCAATATCGTCTAATGAGATACCAGTATCTTCTACAACATCATGCAAGAACCCTGTGATCACTGTGTCAGGATCCATTTTTAATTCGGCTAAAATACTTGCTACTTGAACTGGATGGACAAAGTAAGGTTCACCTGATTTTCTGATTTGCTCAATATGTGCACGTTCTGCAAAGTCTGCTGCTTTCTGAACAAAGTCAACCTTTGCCTCAGACATATAAGTTGCACATAGGGCTAATACTTCTGCTTTTGTATAATTCTTTTTATTTGGCATGTTACCACCTACTTCCCTCATTTTTATGGATTGTAAATTTCTATTATTTTATCACAAAATGCTTGTAGAAACTTGATAAACCCCTTATTTCTCGGCTAATAACTCCATTACAAAGGACAAACTAGATAGTAAATAAAGTGGGGCCGTTTCTGCTCGTAATATTCTTGGTCCTAACCCACAAAGTTGTACATGATTGAAATCACTGGTTAATAGGTCAATTTCGTCTGGGTGAATGCCACCTTCTGGTCCTGTCATAAAGGCAATATGATCCGTTACTTCTAATGAAGCATATGTTTGTGCAAGCAGTGACTTTTCACCTGATTTAGCTACCTCTTCGTAAGCTATCACAACTTTATCAAAATCGTTCAGTCGCTCTTTAACCATAGCCACACTGTGTAATTCTTCAATTGTTGGAATGAAAGTTCGATGGGATTGTTCAGCAGCTTCTTTTGCAATTTTTTTCAGACGATCGATTTTTTTACCTGCTTTTTTCTGGTCCCATTTTGTAACAGAATACCGCATGGCAACAGGCACAATATGACGCACCCCTAACTCAGTCGCTTTTTGTACGATTAGGTCTAGCTTATCACCTTTAGGCAGCCCGACAAAGAGTGTGGTATCTACGGGCATTTCTTTATTCTCTACCCTTTCATCAACTAAACGTAGGATAGCCCTTTTCCCTTCATCAGACACAAGTTCGCCAATAAATACTTGTTCGGAACTTGTCACTATAATTGCCTGGTCACCAATTTGCATCCGCATCACATTTAGCATGTGGTGGGCGGCATCTTTGTCCATTTCGATTTGATCATCAACCTGATTGTTTGGATTGTCGATAAAGTATCTTTGCATGTTAATCTTGTCCTTTATGGGCTAAAATGCCGTACCACTCGCCCATGTTCATGACGATGTCTACCGTAAAATTATTGGCATCCAGTAAGGCTAACATTGCGTCTTTTTTATCATGGAAAATGCCTGACAAGATTAATTGACCATCAGCCTTCAGGTTTGTGTATGCCTGTGGAATAAGTGGCTCTAGAATTCCATATAAAATGTTTGCTGTGATGATATCAACTTGGGTTTCGATACCATTTAGAATGTTATTTTGTCCAACTTGGATAGCATCCTCTACGTCATTCAAAGCGAAGTTGTTGCGGGTAATATCTAAGATTGACCCATCATAGTCATAGGCTGCTACCTTATCGGCGCCTAATTTTTTAGCAGCAATTGCTAGTACACCAGATCCAGTACCTACATCAATCACATCTTCGCCACCCTGCATAGCCATTTCTAGTAAGTGTAAGGCTAATTTGGTCGTTTCGTGAGAACCTGTCCCAAACGCCATTCCTGGATCAAGAAATAGTGTTGTTTTTTTCGAATCAGCCGGTTGGTCGTCTTTTTCCCAAATGGGTACAATATCCATAAAACGAGAGATATGAATCGGCTCATAATACGCTTGCCATGCTGTCTCCCAATCGTTATCTTCTAATGGGCTGTAGCGAATATCATGAATAACTATTTGTTGCTCAGCAGAGAGTTCTTTGTTGTAGTTTTCTTGATATTTTCTAATTTCATTGATGATTTCTTCAATGTCTTTATCTGCTGAGAAATAACCGAGAACAACTGGATTATTTTCATAAGTGCCAGGTTCTGGCTGGTCATTTTTAACTGACCCGAAGCCATCATCCGTCCAATCAATGTAATCTTGCTCATCTTTGATTGAAACCCCTGCCGATTCTAGTCCCCATAGGATTTCTGTTAATAGATTCTCACTTTTTGTGTCCGTCTCAATTGTTAACTCATACCATGTCATTTGTATCATCTCCTAATATTAATAAGGTATCTTCATAACGACCAATAGTACGTCGTGTCGTAATCATTTGTTCTATTTCTTCAGTTGGCCATTTTAAATCTACTACCATCCGCTCACCATTAATCAGCTCTTTTATTTGTAAGCGTGCCTCGTATAATAGATGGTTTATTTCTTGTAGCAAAATATCTAAATGCCCTTGCTGAAATTGATCTGTATCTTTAGGTTGAATGATAAAGATGCCTTCCTCTGTTTCATTAGCACGGTGATCAATTGTAAAAATAAATTTCAATTCCAAGTAATCAATATGATTTAAAGGTTGGTTATGTTTATCTAAAAATGTGATATCATCAGTGGCTACTACCGGCAGATAAGTTTGTAGTACAACCTGTTTCGCTACCGATACATAGGATAGTCGCCAAGGATGGTCGATATGGCTGTTCTGCAAAGCTTCTTCTAGATAGGCGTATACGGTTTGCATCCGTTGATTCCCCTCTTTCGTCATTTTTAATTATTATAATATACCCACACAAAAATAACTACCAAGTCACTATTATCAAGGTCAAATGAATCAGTCGTAGGTCTCATTGAATTTGTTATAATCTTAAACTATTATTATATTACATTTATTACAAATAATGAAAGCTGTGCTATAATAGAAGTTAGAAATATAAATGATGAGGTGTTATTTAAATGGCCGATCGTAACTTGACGACAAAAGATATTTTACAGAAAGAATTTAAACCTGCCCTTCGTGGTTTCAACACTGAGGAAGTTGATGAATTCTTAGACTTAATTATTCGTGACTATGAGTCATATGAAAAAGAGATTGCCTCACTTAAAAATGAGTTAGAACGTGTGAAACATTCAGCTGGCACTGGTGAAAATGGCCGTTCAGCCGCAAATCAGCGATCAAAATCTACTTCAGTACCACAGTCAAAAGGCACTACCAACTATGACATTTTGCGTCGCTTGTCGAAATTAGAAAAAGCAGTATTTGGTGGGCAAAATGCTAAAACTGAAAATGCATCAGAAGTAAATGATAATGATGATAAAACAGACCACACCATTATTTTTGAAAATAACTAGTAAAATTGATACCTTTGTGTTATCATTAGGACTTGTAAATTTCAGGTAATCGCGGGTATAGTACTATACCTGAGGAAAGTCCATGCTCGCACAAGCTGTAACGCTTGTAGTGTTCGTGTTTAGCGAAAAAATAAGCTAAAGCATTTATTTGACGGCAACTGAACCCGCTAAGGTCTTCGGACTATGTGCTAGTAAGTTTGAAAGTGCCACAGAGACGAGTCAACTATGAAAGTAGTTGAATGGAACGCGGTAAACCCCTCGAGCGAGCAACCCAAACATTGGTAGGGGCGCTCTTTGACTGGAATCAAACGGAATAAGAGACTAAAGAATTAGTAGACAGATGATTACCGAACCGGTATTAAACCTGTAATATCGGGGAACAGAACATGGCTTATCGAAATTTACAAACAGGCAAAAGGTTGGATTCTTTTCCAACCTTTTTTTATTGTGATCAATTCATGGTAAAATGTATATGAATATATACAGAAAAGCTTACCAGTCAAAAGGAGTACAATATGATAACTTATCCACTTATAGCAACAGCTGCCGCAGGGATAGAAGCCCTAGTCGGTAAAGAACTACGTGAAATGGGCTACGAAGTACAGGTTGAAAATGGCCGTGCCCGCTTCCAGGGTACGCTAGATGATATTGCCCGTACCAACATCAACCTGCGAACTGCAGACCGAATCAAATTAGTAATGGGAGATTTTAAAGCCATTACTTTCGATCAATTATTTGAATCAACAAAAGCGATTCCTTGGGAAGAAATTCTACCTATGGATGCGGAATTCCCGGTTTCAGGTAAATCTGTGAACTCTAAATTGCATTCAGTACCAAATGTTCAAAAAATCGTTAAAAAAGCGATTGTAAATCGTTTAAGCGACCATTACCACCGTCGTGGCATGCTACCAGAAACTGGTGCTAAATACCCGATCGAAGTGAGCATCCATAAAGATGAAGCCTTAATCACAATTGATACCACAGGCTCTTCCCTATTCAAACGTGGCTACCGTACTGAAAAAGGTGGCGCGCCATTAAAAGAAAATATGGCAGCTGCCCTGGTTAAATTAACCAATTGGTTTCCAGATAAACCCTTTTATGATCCAACATGTGGTTCAGGAACATTAACGATTGAAGCAGCCCTAATTGGGAAAAATATCGCACCTGGTATCAACCGACCATTCGTTTCTGAAGAGTGGGATATCTTTAATCATGATGAGTACGCCAAGGCCCGTGAAGCAGCTAAAGCGGCGATTCGCCACGACGTTCAGCTTGATATTATGGGTTCTGATATCGACCACCGTATGATAGAAATTGCCAAAGCTAACGCTGAAGCAGCTGGGGTTGCTGACCAAATTGAATTTAAACAAATGCAATTATCAGACTTTACCACTAAAAAAGAATATGGTGTCATTATCGCTAACCCGCCATATGGTGAACGGTTAAACGATGAAGACTATGTACACAAATTATATAAACAAATGGGTGACTTATATCGTCCTATGAAAACTTGGAGTAAGTATATCCTTACATCTGACTTAGCTTTTGAGGAATACTATGGTGAAAAAGCAACCAAGAAACGAAAATTATATAATGGTGCTATCCGTACAGATTTATTCCAATATTGGGGTGCACGCAAACCTCGTCCTAAAAAAGTAGATGCAGAATAATCATTCAAAAAACCAGGAAAATGGTAAAGCCGCCATTTCCCTGGTTTTTTCTTGTACATAGCTTAAATCTGCTTGTTATTTAATTTTTTTGCTTGATGCATAGCTTGTCGTGCTAAATTATCAGCGCCACGATTTGCTTGGTCTGGTACCCATTTTAAAGTGAACATGGGAAAATGATTTAATTTCTGCAAAATTTGCTCTAACAAACTTTTATAAGGATCACGTTTGTGAAACCGTTTATTCACAGCATCAAATACGATTTTTGAGTCTGTTTGACATAAAATCCACTCATTTTGTAGGTTTAGATCTTCCAATTGCTTTAATAATAGCAATAGTGCCTGGAATTCAGCCTCATGGTTATCCATCTCACCTTCTAGTGGAAATTTTAACTGCTTCTGTTGGCCATCGTGCACCAGTACCATGCCAATGCCTGCAGGACCAAATTGTCCATCTACCGATCCATCTATCGCTACCTTTAACATTTTGTCACCCTTAATTTTGTCTAGCTATTCAAATTGAAATACCACGCTTTTTAAATTATTCAAAACTCGCAAAGTGTTGCATATATTCATAGAACCAATACTGATAAATATCCTGAATGATTTGATTTTCAATGGCTAGGGGGTCCCCGCTTTCCATCAATTGGTTAATCGCTTCAACCATATCTTCTGGGTCAATTTGATTGAGTTCATCCACGAATGGATACATTACGGTA
Organism: Aerococcaceae bacterium 50-4; assembly: GCA_041223225.1. Classification (GTDB taxonomy): domain Bacteria; phylum Bacillota; class Bacilli; order Lactobacillales; family Aerococcaceae; genus Aerococcus. Next base: position 174,128 of record JBCLPQ010000002.1, on the reverse strand, counting down.
TAAATATCATAAATATTTTCCATTAGATAAGCTACCCGGTATGGTTCATGAATATAGACCTCTTCAACATAGGAAACCAAGGCTAAGAAGTGGTTATTGGTTTCAATCTCAAACAAATTATTTAATGCATATTTCGTTGGTTCATCATAAATATTGGACAAGATAATTTCTTGGTCTTCATGCGCATGGTGGTAAATATACAGTAAAATATCTGATTGAAAAACAAAGTCTCGATCACGGTTTAGTAATTTCAATAACTTATCAATAGCCACCTGGTCACTTAGTTCTAACAAATGATTTACTTGGGCTTTTTCAAGAATAGTTAAGGGCTTTTCCTTTGCCACTAATTGGTCAAATAGCCTTTGTAAACCTTGTAAGGCTTCTACGTTACTGGCTTCCTCGTCATTAGCACTTTTAAATTGTGTTAACTTATCCATCATTTCTGGCACAATAACCACTTGCATAATAGGCGACAAATAACCATGTTGGGGTAAATTGATTTTCACTTGTCCTTGGATTGCCTTCTGTATAAATTGGTAAAAATCTTTCCAATCTACTTCTGCTTCCACATCTATCAAGTCAGGATTCGCCATGACACCCTCACCGTATACTTCAATTAATAGTGAAAACAGGTCTACCAAGTCATTTTCTAATTCTTCTTCATACAAGACGCCGATAATATAATTTCTAAAATCTACGACACTCTTTCTCTTCTTACGCGCAATCAACAATAATTTCAGAGATTCACTCATCTCCCCGGCTTTTATTCGTTGAATACTTTCTTCAATATCTCGTTTAAATGATCGCTCAAAATCATTGCCTTGGTTTCTCATTCTACATCCTCTTAAAATTTGTTTTTTGTTATTAAAAAGGCTACAATACACCTTCTTGAATATACTCATCTTATCATAATTACATGAACTTGAATATTGAATCATTGTATTAGAAAAAGAAGGTGCAAACTCAAGCCACACCTTCTTTTAAAAAATGGTTATTCTTTTTGTTCATTAAAACTGATTAAAACGTGCCTCTTTTGCCGCTATTAAATCTTCTTTTGACATCGCTAACTGCTGGTCAATCTCTTTTAATAGCATTTCTTTAATCAATTCTGCTTGATCATCATGGTCTAAGGTCTTTTTGCCGTAATGCTCTGGAATAATTTGATCAATCACCTTAAAGCCTAATAAGTCTGGAGCTGTAAATTTCATATATTCAGCAGCTTCAGGTACACGACTTGGGTCTTTCCATAAAATAGTTGCAAATCCTTCAGGTGATAAGACAGAATACATGGCGTTTTCCATCATCCATACCTTATTAGCTACGGCCAAAGCTAGGGCGCCACCTGACCCACCTTCACCCATCAATATGGTGATTGTTGGCACTGATAGACCTGCCATAGTTTGCATAGATTCAGCAATCGCTTGCCCGATACCACGATCTTCTGCTTCCACATCACAAAATGCACCAGATGTGTTAACGATAGTGATTACAGGGCGATTAAATTTTTCAGCTTGTTCAAATAAGCGAATGGCTTTTCGATACCCTTCAGCATGAGGTGACCCAAAGTTGCGTTTAATATTTTCTTGTACGGTATGGCCTTTTTCAGTCCCAATGATTGTTACAGGGCGACCATTTAACTGGCCAACACCGCCGACAATTGCTCCATCATCACCAAAGCGACGGTCTCCATGCATTTCATAGAAAACATCACATATTTTATTGGCAAGTTCAGAAGTAGTCAGTCGATTAATATCACGTGATGCGGTCACGACTTCAGCAGGCAGCTTATGGGTGATCTTTGCATTAGGTTGCTCAACCGTTTTTAATAATTGTTTCATACTAACTTTCAAATCGAGCACCTCCCTTAGCTACACCATGCATTTGTAAAAGTTCTGCAAGTACAATTTTTTGACGCCAACGCTCAACAATCATATCAATAAAACCATGTTGAAGTTGGTGCTCTGCAGTTTGAAACCCTTCCGGTAACTGCTGTCTAATTGTTTGCTCAATGACCCGTTTCCCAGCGAATCCTATTAAGGCGCCTGGCTCAGCAATGGTAATATCTCCCTCCATAGCAAATGATGCTGTAACACCACCTGTTGTTGGATCTGTTAAGACTGGAACATATAATAAGCCAGCCTTGCTGTGATTTTGAACAGCAATAGATATTTTAGCCATCTGCATTAAGGATAGTGTCCCCTCTTGCATCCGGGCACCGCCAGAAGCTGTGTATAAAACAACTGGCAACTGGTTTTCTGTTGCATAATTGAACAAGTCCTTAAGCTTTTCACCTAATCCTGTGCCCATCGACCCCATCATGAAAAATGAATCCATGATACCGATAGCCGTGCGGTAGCCAAAGATCTCACCTACACCAGTTAAGACTGCTTCATCCAAACCTGTTGCAGTACGCGCTTTTTCTTTTTTGGCTAAGTATCCTGGAAACTCAAGCGGATCCTCATTACGACTACCCTTCAATTGAAACATTTCAACAAAAGTACCCTTGTCCACTATATGTGCAAGTCGCTCGCTAGATGAGATTCGGAAATGGTATTGGCAATGGGGACAGATTTTTTCTGCGCCCAAATCATCCGTCAAGATTGTTTGATGGCATTGAGGGCATTTTTGCCACATGCCATCCGGCACAAAGGCTTGGTTGTTTGGATCCTTAGCTAAGCCTTGTTTTGATTGATCTTCCTCTGGCATAGGAATATATGCTTTTCTGCGTTTTAATGCCATAATTCATCTACTTTCTTTCGTGCTTATTTATGCTTGATGACCCTTTATCCATTCTGGTAAGAAATTGGCCTCTAGGTAATCATTTGTATAATCCCCTTTAACAAAGGCTTCATCAAACAATAAATCATATTGGAATTGCTGGTTAGTTGCGACACCTTTAATGGTCATTTCTGAAACAGCTCGCAACATACGATTAATGGCTTGCGGTCGGTTATCTCCGTGTGTAATTAACTTAGCTACCATTGAATCGTAATATGGTGGCAACTTGTAGCCGGCATAAATACCAGAATCTACACGGACACCTAAACCACCAGCTGGGAAATGCGCAAACTCGAAAGTACCTGAGGACGGCATAAAGTTTTTCTCAGGCATTTCAGCATTGATGCGACATTCTACAGCATGACCAGTAAAAGTGATGTCTTTTTGTTCATATGCTAATGGCAAACCAGCAGCGATCCGTAACTGTTGCGCTACAATATCTACGCCTGTAACCATTTCAGTAATCGGGTGCTCAACCTGAATACGGGTATTCATCTCCATGAAATAGTAATTTTGATTGGCATCTACTAAAAACTCTATGGTACCAGCAGATTCATAGTTCAACTGTTCCGCAGCACGTACAGCAGCTTGTGTCACTTGTGCGCGGGTTTTTTCCGTAATAAACGGACTCGGTGTTTCTTCAATGACTTTTTGATGGTTTCTTTGCATTGAACATTCACGCTCACCTAAATGGATGACGTTCCCAAATTTATCCCCTAATACTTGTACTTCGATATGATGGGCTGGGAAAATAACTTTCTCCATATATAGACGATCATCACCAAAAGCATTTTTGGCTTCACGTGACGCTTCATAATAAGCATCTACGAAATGACTTTCTTCATGAACCATACGCATCCCTTTACCACCACCACCAGAAGTGGCTTTAAGTAGGACTGGATAGCCCACTTTTTTAGCAATTTCAATACCCGCTTCAGGGCTTTCTAAAATACCATCTGAGCCCGGTACAGTTTGTACCTTGGCTGCATTCATAGTATCTCGGGCATTTTGTTTATCCCCCATTAAATCAATCACTTCTGGACTAGGGCCAATAAACTCAATATTCATTTCCGCACAAAGTTTGGCAAATTTACTGTTTTCCGCCAAAAAACCGAATCCTGGATGGATAGCTTGGACATTCGTTACTACAGCTGCTGAAAGAATCGCTTGCATATTCAAATAAGAATCGACTGATTTTGGGCCACCGATGCAAACTGCTTCGTCAGCCAATTTCACATGTAAGGCATCCTTATCAGCAGTTGAATAAACAGCCACTGTTTCGATCCCCAATTCAATACATGTACGAATAATACGGACTGCAATTTCGCCCCTATTCGCTATTAATATTTTGTTAATCATCAAATACCTCTTATTCTATGCTCTTCACCTTAAATCAGGCTACTGTAGCAAATTAGTCAACTTTATCTACGTTTGAAATAATAAAAGTCATTTCAGCTTCTGAACAAACTTCACCGTATTCATTACGGATAGTCCCTTTACCAATTCCCATACGTTTTTTTAGCTTCACAATTTCAACTGTGATTTCAAGTACATCACCTGGCACAACGTTTTTACGGAATTTCACATTGTTCAATCCTGCTAAATAGGCGATTTTGTTTTTAAAATCAGGTTGAGATAATAATGGAATTGATCCTACTTGAGCCATTGTTTCTACCTGTAAGACACCTGGCATCACTGGGTTACCAGGGAAGTGACCTTGGAAGAATTCTTCATTGATTGTCACATTTTTGCGGGCAACTACTTTTTCACCAGGGATAATTTCGTCCACACGATCTACAAATGAGATTGGGAAACGATTAGGGATGATCTCTTGTACCTGCATTGCTGTTAAAACAGGTTCTTTACGTTCTGCATATTCAGTCATTTTTCAATACTCCTCTATCAAAATACAAACAAATTATTCGCTTACTTCAAATAATGGTTGGCCAAACTCTACTACTTGTCCGTCTTCTACTAAGACATCCACAATAGTTCCAGAAACATCTGCTGGAATTTCATTCATGACCTTCATTGCTTCAACAATACAAACAATTTCACCAGTTTCAACATGATCGCCTATTTTTTTATAAGCGGGTTGGTCTGGATTTTTTGCTAAATAAACAACCCCCACTAAAGGACTGTCAATTGTTTTTCCAGTTGCTGTAGCTACACTTGGCGCTGCTTCTGCTACCGGCGTAGCTGTTACTGTTTCTTGTGGTGTTACTGGAACAGCCGTTTCTGTGTTTGTTGCTGACTGATTGATTGGTGGAGTCGTAGTACTTTCATTTTGCGTTTGACGTTCTTTAATTTTTGAAATATATAAAGAGTCTGTTTGTGTTTGAAATGAAAATTCTTGAATTGTTGAACCATCAATCTGGCTGATCAAATCTTTAATTTCTTCGTTATTCATGCCTTATTCACCAACCTTTTTAAAGGCAATCACAGTGTTATGTCCACCAAAACCTAGGGTGTTGCTGACAACTACGTTCACTTCTTGTTCACGTCCAACATTTGGTACGATGTCTAAATCGCATAGCGGATCTGGGTTCTTGTAGCCAAGAGTCGCTGGAATAAATGAGTCTTGGATAGCCATGATGCTTGCAATTGCTTCGACAGCACCTGCAGCACCTAATAGGTGTCCTACTGATGATTTAGTTGAAGATACTGGAATTTTGTAAGCCAAGTCTTCGCCAAAGGCACGTTTGATTGCAACCGTTTCAGATGAATCATTCGCTGGCGTACTTGTACCATGGGCATTGATATAAGAAACTTCTTCTTTAGCAATGTTGCCTTCTTCTAAGGCATTTAACATGGCTTTTGCTGCACCGGAACCATCTTCAGATGGCGCAGTTAAATGGTAAGCGTCAGAAGTTGACCCATAGCCACCGATTTCAGCATAAATGTGCGCACCACGTGCTTTTGCTGATTCTAAAGACTCTAATACTAGAATGCCGGCACCTTCACCCATCACGAAACCATTACGATCTTTATCAAATGGAATTGATGCACGGTCTGGATCAGTTGAATCACTTGTAGCAGTTAGATTATCAAAACCACCCAAGCCAATTTCATTAATGGCACCTTCAGCACCCCCAGCAATCATGATGTCTGCATAGCCATGCTTGATGTAACGGAATGCTTCACCAATTGCATTATTAGCAGAAGCACATGCAGTAACCATCGTTAAAGCAGGTCCTTTTAAACCAAAATGCATAGAAATATTTGCTGCACCCATGTTTGATATTGATACCGGAACGAATAAAGGATTTACACGCTTAATCCCCTTATCTTGCATTTTCAAGACACCTTTTTCGATTTCCTGAATACCACCAATACCCGTACCTAAATAAACACCAATACGGTCAACATCACTATTATCGATGTCTAAGTTTGCATCTGCGACAGCTTCAACAGCTGCAGCAACTGCATATTGGCTATACAAGTCCATACGTTTTGCTTCTTTACGGTCCATATAGTCTTTTGGATTGAAGTCTTTTACTTCCGCAACTAGATTCGCATTTAAGTCTTTTGCATCAAATTTTGTAATTGGACCAAAACCGTGTTTACCGGCTTTCAAGTTGGACCAAAATGTTTTCGCGTCATTACCTATAGGTGTGATTGCACCTAGACCTGTTACGACTACTCTATTTGTCATATTTATTACCTCCTAATTCATATACAAGCCACCGTTAACATCAAGTGTAGTCCCTGTGATATAGCTTTGCGTAGCTAAAAAGTACACAGCTTCAGCGATGTCCGATGGTTGTCCAAGTTTCTGTAAAGGAATATTTTCAAGCATAGCTGCTTTGGCTTTTTCTGGAATTTCATCTGTCATTTCCGTTTCGATGTAACCTGGTGCGATAGCATTAACTGTAACCCCACGCATACCCAGTTCCCGGGCAGCAGCTTTAGTTAAACCAAGGATACCCGCTTTTGAAGCAGCATAATTTGCTTGACCCACATTACCCATTTGACCAATCACAGAGGCGATATTGATAATAGCTCCTTGACGTTGCTTCATCATCAGCTTGCTTGCTGCTTGAATAAAGTTAAAGGTACCTTTTAAGTTAATATCAATCACTGCATCGAAATCAGCTTCTTTCATACGCATGATTAATGTGTCACGCGTAATCCCCGCGTTATTCACTAATACGTCTATGGTTTGGAAATTACTTTTGATAAAAGTCATGATTTCTTTGGCAAAATCGCTATCTGTTACATCACCTTTAAAATCTTTTACAGTCACGTTCTTATTTTCTAAAGCTGTTAAATGTGCTTCAGAGGAACCCGAACGCGAAACAATGACAAGGTTGTAGCCTTGATCTGCAAATTTATGTGCGATACTTGCGCCAATTCCACGGCTACCGCCAGTGATTAGGGCTGTTTTCTTTGTTTCTTGTGTATTATCTGTCATAGCTTATCCTTTCAATCCTGCAATCGTAGCCTGCAGCGTTTCTTCATCTTCAACTCGATACACTTTAATGTCCTTATTAATTTGTTTCATAAATGACGATAAAGTTTTACCTGGGCCGATTTCAATAACGGTATCCACACCTTGCGCAATTAAATAGTCAATTGAATCAGACCATTTTACCGGCATCATCACTTGCTGGGTTAATACATCCTTCACTTGACCGTCTTGATGTGGTCTAGCCGTAGTATTAGAAATCACAGGTGTTGTTTGTGGTTTAAAGTCAAATTCCGCTAGATAGTCAGCTAATTGATGACTTGCATCTTCTAAAAGGGCTGTATGGAATGGTCCTGAAACATTTAGTTCAACCATTTTTTTTACACCCGATTCTGTTAACTTGGCTACTGCTGTATCCACGGCTTCTGCCGCACCACCGATCACAATTTGCTTTGGCGTATTATAGTTGGCTGGTGCCACATATAAACCGGTATCTTCACGAACTTGCTGGCAGATGTCCTCAATTAAGGTTCGGTCAGCTTTCATCACAGCGACCATTTTCCCAGCACCTGCAGGGACTGCTTCTTGCATAAAACGTCCACGATGGCTCACTAAATCAACCGCTTCTTCAAATGTTAAAACGCCTGCTGTAACCAAGGCTGTATACTCACCTAAACTTAGGCCAGCTAGGTAGTCGGCTGTAATGCCAGCCTGGTTTAACAGAGATGTAAATGCTGATGAAACGGTTAAAATTGCGGGTTGTGTATAAGCTGTCTGATTAAGTTGCGTATCCTCCTGAAAGCATAAATCTTGCATCGAGTAGCCTAATACCTGGCTAGCTTGATCAAAATAAGTTGCAATCTCAGGATGGTGGTCAAGTAAGTCTTGCCCCATTCCAGTATACTGAGCGCCTTGACCAGCGTATAAAAAAGCGATTGCCATGTTATTCTCCTCTTAATAGAAAAGCAGTGAAATGTACATACCATCCCACTGCTCATATATGTCAATTATCATTCTTAGCATTAAAGCCATTCACTTGCTCGAGCAGCAATTGTTTCTTTACATTCCGTCATATATGATTGAATAATTTCTGAAACTGATTCACGTTTATCAACTAATCCGGCAATTTGTCCGGCCATAAATGAACCCGTGTCTAAATTTCCTTCAACAACTGCTCGACGTAAAGCACCTGAACCAAGTGCTTCAAGTCGGTCCCAATCAGGATTAGCTTTACTTGCTTCTTCTTTTTCTACTTTAAGATATTCTTTGGTCAATTTATTCCGTAATACACGGACTGGATGCCCTGTAGATTCGCCTGTCAGTACAGTGTCGATATCTTTTGCTTTGATAATTCTCTCTTTAAAGTTATCGTGTGCATTTGATTCGTCTGCAACTACAAAGCGTGTACCTACTTGAATACCTGCCGCACCTAACATAAGTGCAGCCGCCATACCTCGACCATCACCGATACCACCAGCCGCAATGACTGGGATATTCAAGGCTTTTGTCACTTGAGGCAATAAAGCCATAGTCGTTTGTCTACCAACATGACCGCCTGATTCCATTCCCTCGACAATCACTGCATGAACGCCTTCACGTTCCATACGTCTTGCGAGTCCAACAGAAGCGACCACTGGAATGACTGAAATACCCGCTGCGTTGAATTTGTCCATATATTTACCAGGAGATCCAGCACCAGTTGTAATTGTTTTAACACCAGATTGACAAATATAGTCCACTACTTCTTCTACATGTTCATTTAATAACATGACATTGACAGCAAATGGTCTATCTGTTAATTGTTGCATTTTTTCAACTTTGGCTTTTACAACATCCACGGGATCGTGCCCGGTTCCAATAACACCAAGTCCACCAGCATTGGAAACTGCCGATGCTAAATCCGCATCGGCAACCCAAGCCATAGCGCCTTGGATAATTGGGTATTCAACACCTATGCGTTCCCAAAAATCTGTTTTCACTAAAGGATTACTTCCTCTCTTAATCGACTAGTTTCTAAGCAAAAATTATTTGTTCGCTTCTACGTAGTCAACTAAATCTTGAACTGTGTTGATTTTCTCTTCATCTTCAATTTCAATATCGAATTCATCTTCGATGTCATTGATGATTTGGAATAAATCTAAAGAGTCAGCGTCAATATCTTCACGGATATTTGTTGTTGCTTTAACTTCGCCGGCCTCTAAATCTAATTGTTCAGTGATTAATTCTTGGATTTTATCAAAAGTAGTCATTATTATATATTCCTCCATAATTTTGCGTAATTTTGTATTAAACCCCCATATCCTTACAAAAAGGACATCGATTTATAAATACGACGAGATTTAATTTTGTTTGACATGAGTTAAAGTCAATAACGAGATATTAAATTATATATATAACTTTGTCAACTAGTTATCGAAACTAGTTTAGTCATTTTCAAAGAACAATTTTTTTGTAAGCGCTGTAAAATAAGCATTCAAAGGCTTCGCCTTTCTACTGTCGTAAATTCTCTAAATTTTACTAGGAACAAAAATTGTATCATTCGCAAAATATCTCGAATTTGAGCTTTAAAAGATTGCAAAACTTTGGCCTAGCAGTAGTCTTTCATCAACTTAAGTAAAAATACTTAATTAACTTGATTTTTATTGCAATTTTTGTTGTGCCCTGTATGCTTATAAGCAAAAGCTACTATAATGTTCACATCAAAAAATAATGTAAAAATAGAAAAGTTTATTTTGAAAGCAAAAATTTAATATGCTAATATAATGAAGCTTATCAAGGACGAGTTATCTCCCACTTTGCGCCATTATGACGAAAAGCAGGAGTTATTTTTTTGAATAAGGAAAAAATTTAAGAGGTGAAAAATGAATCGTTCAAAAATGTTTTATGGATGGCGGATAGTAATTGGTGCAATTTTAGTCCTAGCTGTTACCGCCCCTGGTAGTGTTGCTATTGCCAATGTCTACCAAAATGCTGTGACTGAAGCCTTGGGTATTTCTAACAGTATGTTCTCTATTTCTAATACCTTAATTCTAGGTGTGTCAGTCTTATTCTCTGGCTTTATTTCCGGTAAACTAGCGAAGAATTTTAAAAAATTCTTCATTATTATGTCTATCGTGTATGGTTTTGCATATATGGGCTTTGGTCTGGTTACAAACGTCTGGGTATTTTACTTACTTTCTATCATTGTAGGTTTCGGTTTTGTATCAACATCTGTGATGCCGATGTCTATTCTAATTTCAAACTGGTTTGAAGAAAAACGTGGCTTAGCTTTAAGTATTGCGCTAACTGGTCTGGGTTTAGGTGGTGTGATTTGGAGTCCCATTGTTACCCACATGATCAATAACATCAATTGGCGTGTATCGTATATGGTTTACGGCTTCGTTATGCTAGTCGTTTGTTTACTGGTGGGGATCTTTATCTTTGCAGGTCATCCGGAAGACATGGGATTACAAGCTTATGGTAGCGACAGTAAAGACCAAACAGAAAACCATACTGACCATGCACGTGTACCTTTTTCCATTCAAGAATCAATTAAAAAACCTTATTTCTGGTTATTACTAATCGGTGCAGTTTTAGTTGGCCTATCAAATAATGGTGGCCTAGGTCAATTCCCGCCTTTTATGCAACAAATGCATGGTGCCAGTCAAGGAGCGATTATCATATCGATTTACTCAGGTATAGGTATCATTGGAAAATTAAGCATGGGGGTTTTAGTGGATAAATTTAATCCAAGATTCGGGATTATTTACTCTTCAGTACTAATGGCCATCGCTTATTTCTTAGCTGGTTACACAGAATCCTATACTTCTGCAATTATGTTGGCGATCTTTTTCGGTTTAGCCAGCGCAAACGGTTCGGTTTTACCGCCATTATTTACAGCTTCTATCTTCCCAGCAACTACTTACGCCAAAGTATTTGGCTTAGTAAACCAATTCCTATCCCTAGGTATGATGTTCGGCTCACTATTGGCTGCTAGTATCGGAGAAGCTGCTTCTTACAGTACAGCATGGTATATTTTTGCTATTATCGCTGCTTTGATTACAGTATTTTGGTTGGGTTCATACTACATAGCGAAAAAAGATTTTGTAGATAACCACCCTAACCTATAATGTTATTAATGGTTAACATTTAACAGGATCTATTAAAGCAATTAATAGAAAAGGATCTGAGACAAAAATAATGTCTCAGATCCTTTTTGTCTTATTCGTTTTTTAAGTTAGTAGACTTATCCACCGAACAAGGAACTAATAGCTGTAGAAATAACACCTAATATGATCAGGTATACCACCAATTTGATGGCGTTTTTCTTTGTAAAGATATCATACCTATAAAATAGGTAAGCCATTAGAATATGGCTAAGTAAGCCGGTAAAGTAACCAAATATTTCTTCATAAACGAGATACTGCTTCGCACCAACAATTACCATGACAATAAAAGTAAATAAAGAAACCACTAGGTTGACGATCAAAAAGATATAATAAGTGAAGCCAATAGACACATCCTGCTTGGGTTTTGTCAGCTGCACAAGAATATGTACAATGGCACCACTAATAGATATCCCCATGAGGACTACGACTATGGCAACCATTACCGTTACAACTGGCATGATATCGTCATTTGCGATTCTCGAGAATTGATTACCCACGAAAAATATCGACATGAGAATAGTGATTACAGTAAAAGCTATTACTAGTAGCACGGTATACATTTTTTCTCTTTGTGTTAACGTTCTACGCATCCAATTCCTCCTAAATTTATTCACTAGTCTGAATGTTTAAGATCTTCTTATCCATATTTTATCATATTTAAGTTATAAACGTGAGGATGCTTTTGGTAAAGAAAAAAGTCGAGATATTCATCCCGACTTTACTTCTTTATTTTTCATACGTGTATGTATTAGCTAGAAGGCACCTTAACATACTCATCAATATCTTTAAAATTAACAATTGTCTTGTCTTCGCAAATTTCTCGCATTTCTTCATCGGAATACTTCCAATAAATTTTAACAACTGCTGAGTTTGTTAATAATTTTTCTATTCTTCCTACCATGTTGCGTTCACGGAAGGTGAAGCGTATTTCGTCCCCGATATCAGGTCGTACAGACTCTTTTACAGCATTGATAACTTCTACTGCTTCATCATAGGGTAAATCAAGTAATGATGCAATTCTTGATTTACTTGTACCACGACGTAATTCAGTTCCGACTAATTCTTGCATTTCATCTGTGACTTTAATACTCATATATAGCCTCCTAGTCAACCATGCGCCTTCTAATTTCCATTGTATCATATTTTGTATTTTAATAATAATTTAAAGGCTTACTATATTGAAAAGTCTTATTTCATCTGGTTTTTTCTAGGTAAAAATGCTTGGTAGCTTCTCGCCAAGTCAAATTTGATAAAGCATTCTCATATTTTTTTAAGAAATTTACAACCCATGTCTGATTCGTTTTTGCATAATCTCTTAGGATCCACCCCATGCCTTTGTTAATAAAGAACTCGTCAGTGTGCAAACAATTCACACATGTTTCGGCTAATAAATCCGTATCCGTCTGCCCTTTTAACCCTAACTGATGAATCATAGAGGTTCGTTTTAACCAAATATTATCAGACAAGCTCCAGAATACCATCTCTTCTTTTAAATCAGGATTTTGATGAACTATAAAGCCAATCGTTTTAACCAAAGCATCGACAGAATCCCACCAAGATTTTTCGACAATTAACATTTTTAATCGAGGTAAATCATCCGGTTTCAAATATTTTTTCATTTCTCTTAAATAGTCACAGACAATATACTGAAACTCTCTTTCGGAAAATGACCAGAATTCTTCAACAAAAGCCCAATCTATTATTTCTTGACTGGCATCTTCTTTAAAACCTTGCTTGGCTTCCAATTTAGCCTCTTTTAAATAAGGTTTCATAATATCTCGGCGCATTTGGCTCTTGATCCCTAGAAAAGGAAACTGATTACGTTGATACTTAGCCATCGCTTCAGCATCATCCGTTCGGTGGTCATACATTTCCTCAATTAAATATTGCCAATTTACCATAGAAACCTCCCTATTGAATATCTGCTAATAGACCTACTAATTGGTTTTTGAATCCCTGACTAGAAATTCGTTCAACAACTCGACAGTTCGGCGCCCGTTTAAACTCTTCTTCCCAGTCAACGATATTATAACCACGTGCAAATTGCCCTTGTGTCTCAACATCAACATAGTATTCAGTTGCTTGTAGCATCAATTCTGGCACTGCGGCAACTGCAACCAATAAAGAATCTGTACAGGTGATTCCATCAATACCACGTTTAGCTAATTCAAATTCACGGACAAACATATTAATATCCAAGAAGAATTTTGATCCCTTAGTATTCAGTGTTTGAATTTCCTCGATATCTTCCTCATACATCACACCAAAATCTAACGATGCATCCCAAGTTACCATTGTTTTAGGGGTAGAAGCATTTAAAACAATTCTAGCTGCTTCTGGATCCACATAGAAGTTATACTCTGCCGAAACATTCATATTTCCAAGACGGTTATTAACCCCACCCATAATCCAAATATGCTTAATATCCGCCGCAATTTCTGGTGCCTTTTTTAGCGCCATCGCGATATTTGTTAAAGGTGCTAAGGCTAAAATTTCAATTTCTCCAGGATTTGCTTTAATTGTGTCGATAATAAAGTCAACTGCGTGGTCTTTTTCCGGTTTTTGTTGCGGTTTTGGAAAAACAGCATCCCCCATGCCATTACCACCTTGAATATCTTCAACCGTATCATGTTGTTCATTTGGTAAAGCAATCATTGGACTTTGGTAACCCTTATAAACAGGGACCTTGTATCCAGGATTATAGGTTTCAATAGTGGTTAAAGCATTTTCAACCTCCTGGTCAAAAGCTACATTCCCCGCAACGATCGTTACCCCCTCAACCTTGAAATACTTTAAGGCCATCAAGATTGCCGTTGTGTCGTCCCCCGCCGTATCAGAATCAATAATTACACGTCTCATAAATAAACAATACCTCCTAGGTAAATTTCATTTCTATAAACTAGATTATAGACTATATGATGAGAAGTAGATAACACTATTTGAAAAATTATATCACTGCAAAACCATTAAGTGTGCACAATTTACTATATAAAGAAAAAAGGCCTCAAATAAATGTTTGAGACCTTTTTGATGATTGAATGGAGGTGAGGGGATTTGAACCCCTGTCCAGACACTCCGATTATATAACTTTTACCACTATAGTTTATTCTCGAATTTGCGCACTAATGGTGAATAAACAAACCAATTAGATTGCTAGTCTGATTAATCTCTTTTCCTTGCTACAGACGGAAGCTTAGAACGTAACCTACTATAATAGGACTCGGAACCAACGCATAGGTGACGCCGGGCGAATCTTAGCTAGCTGTTATTAGGCAGCGAAAGCTAAAGTGTTTGTTTCTTGTTTGTCAGTTATATTTAAACTGGTAACGTTGTTGCGAAGTCGTAACCTCCGAGCAGTAGTCATACACCGGGCTATGCCTGTCGAATCCAATAACACCCCCGTGAATGTATTCTTAATAATACCACGATTTAACGGGTGAAGTCAACGAAAAGGCTGTACGATAGGTACATTAGATCATTTTTGAATATTTCATCAAGTATAAGTGCTTTTACTTGAGCGCTAACACTTATATGTTATAATAAGCGTATACTTTAAAGAAAGAGGATGATATCATGTCAAATGAAAACAACGGTACTTTCGATAAAATTAAAGGATCAGTAAATGAAGCAGTCGGTAAAGTGACTGGCGATAAAGAGCAAGAAGGTAAAGGTAAAGGCCAACAAGCTCGTGGTGAAGTTGAAGAAAAAGTAAATGAAGCCAAAGATGCATTCAACGATGCAAAAGAAGATGTTCAAGGTCGCTTAGATGGCTTCACTAAAGGCGACGACGAAAAATAATTACCAAACTATTTAGTTTAAAGGTGTGGCTTAATTGACACACCTTTTTTAATGCTTAAATATAAATAGTGGTTCAAATCCCCTCACCTCCATAATTCTCAGCCAATATTTTTAGTTAATTGAATATTTGCTTTTATAGTCATCTGACCATGTTTTTTCTGGAAAGTGTACTCTTTGCTGATTTTGTGCATATTCTCCCCTTTGTATAATATTTTTTCTGATATTGCAATAACTAACTGCTCAGCTTATATTTCGAATTCGTATTGGTTAATTTGACTATTGGTCTTTCTTATGATTATCGGTATGATTAAAAAGTAATGTTATGAAAACGTTTTATATCGGGAGGAAGGATTATGAAAGCATTTCTAGAAAGAAAGAATGTCAATATTAGCTTTGAGGCCTATTTCATTGACGCTATGGGTATGATGGCTATGGGACTATTCGCCACGCTAATCGTCGGCGTCATGCTTGATACCCTGGGCACAGTACTGAATATACCTTTTTTAGTTGATCCTTTAGCTGAAGCCGCAAAAGCTATGAGTGGGCCAGGTATCGCTATAGCAGTGGCAATGGGGTTAAAAGCACCGAATTTAGTTGTTTTTGCTTCCACTATAACTGGCTGGGTCGGCTATTCGCTGGGTGGACCAATTGGTGCCTATATTGCGGCAGTTATTGGTGCAGAATTTGGGAAGTTAATTTCTAAAGAGACATCCATTGATGTCGTTATTACACCATTGTTAACGATTGCTACCGGTGCCACTGTAGGTTATTTTGTTGGTCCGCCAATTGATTCAGCTATGCAGGGTATTGGCGCGATGATCAATAGCGCTACTGACTTACAACCACTTTGGATGGGATTAGTGATCGGTGCTGCTATGGGTGTATTACTTGTGTTACCGACTTCTTCTACAGCTATTGTTGTAATGATTAATTTAACTGGAGCAGCTTCTGGCGCGACTGCAGCGGGTTGCTGTGCAGTATGTGTGGCATTTGGCATCATGAGCTTTGAAGAAAATGGTTGGAAAGGAATTTGGGCGCAAATTCCAGGTTCACCAATGATTCAAGTAGCCAATATCATGCGAAATCCAAAAGTATTAATCGGTCCTACGATTATTTGTGCGATTTGTGGTGCATTGGCAACGACAATCATTCCTATTATTTGTACACCAAGTGCAGCAGGATCAGGTACATCAGGTATGGTTACCCCAATTGGCGTGCTTACGGGCATGATTGGCACTGAACCTTTATTCCTAATTGTAATTAAAGTTGTTGTCTTATTATTTGTTATTCCTGGCGTACTTGCTTATTTCTCTAACAAATTCTTCCGTAATATCGGTTGGATTAAACACGGCGATTTGAAATTAGAACTATAAATCATGTATCCAATGAATTAAAAGACTGGTGATTGTCATGATGCCTTAACTTAGGTACAGTCATGATAATTACCAGTCTTTTTGTATCTTTGTTTACTCCTCATTTTTACTACCATCTTTATCTTCTCTTGTGTCCTTGCCATTAAAAGCACCCATACCAGCACCAAGAGCGATACCTATTGCTATCCCTATCGCTAAATTATCTATTGCTAGACCAATTATCAATCCGAATAATATACCTATGGACATCCCCGTACCTGTATTCAAGGTAGCCCCCCTATCTATATTTTCTATTAAAAAAATTACAGCTGCCTTTGATCATCATCTTTATTTTTGCGTTTTCGTAAGACTTCACCTATCGACCAAACAACTAATCCACCACCAATACCGACTGATATCCCTAATGCGGGTTGGTCTATTGCTAAACCAAGGGCAAGACCAAGCATTGTACCTATCGCAATACATATTCCCATATTCATAATACTCACTCCTTAATAGACTGATATACGTCCCCTCTCATATATAGTTTACCGAGTGTAAAATATAAAAAGAAATCTTATCTATCAGAATGAACTTATTTTATAAAATTGTATTTTATTTCTTTGGATTCTTTTGGTTGATTTTTAGGATATCGAACCTCTTTCATCGTCAATTCACCAGATTTATCCAAAACTATGGCGGTTGTAGAAACTGTCCCAAAGTCTCCTTCTCCTTCAACAAAAATGGCAGATGCTTTTTTTGCTTGGTTTAGGGTCAGGAAGCTTGGAAAATCCTTCAAACGAGGATTTGGTTCTGTATTTTGAAAACTTTCTATCATTAAATTTACGTCAATTTCATCTTGCATTATATGCGATAAATTTTTAACTGACTGACTTTTTCGGAAAGCCGATAAATCATCATAAGTATTTGAAATCGCATGAATTCCAGGTGCATAATTGGTTAAACGGTCATCCACATTATTGTACATCATGAGTTCAACTTTCGGATGGATGCTTCCACATAGTAGATGATAACCATCAAATTGCGCGCGTTCTTGCTTAAGCTGAGACACATAATCAATAGGCGAAATATCTGAAGATAAGTAGTCATTTATCAGAAATCCTCTACTCTTTGGATTAGTCACTTGATGATTGGAAAAAGGATAGTTGGTTAAAGCTGCAAATTTCCCTGATTTTGAGAATGCTAACCAAGTGCCTCCCTGCTGCAAGTCTCGCCCACCAATAATATCCGGAGCGTCTTTCCATTCATGAATCGATAAACTTGGTCTTGAATAAGCTTCATCTCGGTTTGCGATAAGAACAAAAGGATAGCTGGCATCCGTTTCATAAGAAAAAGTGATTAAACACATAAGTACCTCACAGTCTATATAAGAAAAGCATGACAAAAGTAACTGGTTAGCTCGTTCTGTCATGCTTAATTAAAATTATGAAATATCTGAATGATCAAGATCTGTTTCTTGATCGTTAATTTCTTTACGGGCAAAGTGGTTTGTTTGGTTGAAAGCTTCCAAGTGGTATAGGCCGTCTTGGTATCTAACCACAGAAACACTCGCGTTATCCAACATTGAATCAATTTCAAATTGTGGGATTAATTCATGAATCATGTTCCGGATAGTCATCCCATGACTCACAATTAAAATAGTTTGGTCTGTCTCCCGATGCTTTGTAATGACATCAATTAAACCTAGTTCCACACGCATCCAAAATTCCATAAAGTTTTCTGCATCATGATACGGGTCCATTTCTTTGAAAGCATTTAATTCTAAGCGAACACTTTCATCAGATGTAGCACCTGTATAATTACCGCCTTGACCGGTAGCAATTTCAGTTACTTGATCCCATAGTCCTTTTGCATCTAAACCTTCGAATGAACCAAAGAATACTTCTCTAAATTCTGGACGTTTCTCAATTGCAATATCTTTAGCTGTTGCTCTATTTTCATCTAGAATTAGTTCGGCAGTTCTAACAGTACGTTGCAAATCACTTGTATAGACCGCTGAAAATTCCACATCGGCCAATCCACGACCACTGCTACGAACATCTTCTTCACCGCGTGGCGTAAGTGGTGCATCAGCCCACCCTTGCATGCGTCCATAATAGTTTAAATACGTTTCTCCATGACGCATGAAGTAAATCGTCACACCTTTTGACATGAATAAATTCCTCCTCAAATTACACAACTCTTGGTCTTATTGTACCATTTCTATAGGCATGTAGTAATTTTTTTAACTGAACTACTTGATCTTCTAACTTAACCCCAACATCAGTTTGTCGAACTTGAATCCGCTCTAATTCTTTATCAATGATTCTTCTTGTAGACACAATATCTGTCTCATGTTCTACTGCATCTTCTACACTTGAGAATGGTTGATGACTGACTAGTAGCATCCCAAAAGAATTATACAATAATGTATAGCCGGCTAAGCCAGTAGTTGGTTGATAAGCCTTTGAAAATCCACCATCTATTACTAGTAGCTTCCCTTCAGCTTTTACCGGATCTTCCCCTTTACGCTCTTTTACTGGCGTATGACCATTCACAATATGGCCTCTATCCGGACGAATACCAAATTCACTCAAGATTAACTCTGCACAGGCCTTATCATTACGCAGCGTATAGTAAATGTTTTTCGGTTCATGATGAGTATCCGCGTCTTCGATATAATAACGTTCAAAGGTTGTCATTTTCGTTTTACCAAACAAGGATGACCCTTCACCTTGCCAAATATACCACATATAGTCTAAGTCGGGATTTTCATCTTCATTAGGTCCTTTCGCTGCGTATGCTTGACGCATTGACTTTTCAAATTGATCTAGCAATTCACGTCCAGCATATGATCGCCCATGGATTTCTACAGCTTTAAAAGACATATCATCATTCATTGGAATACAACCATGGTAGAGTAAGTTTTCATTATAAACTTTATAAAGTGATCCTTTACTATATAAGTAAGCAATATGTTTTTGCAAGCGGTCAGAATTCAAGAAACCTGCTTGTAATTTTGCCATCACATACTCTTCATCTTCCGTCAGTTTGAAAGGATCTTCTGGGTCTACAGTTGGGAAAGCAGTATTTTTAAGGTCATACTCTTTACCATCAACTAAAACAGTCCCTTTTTCTAAATCTAATTTATCCAGGAAGAGACGGTTATCCGTATGGAATTCAGGATGGCGTTTAATCACTTGAGCCTCAAGCTTAAATTGAATGATGGTAATTGCTTGCTGCATCTTAGCAATTTGATTCACTTCCTCTGGAAAATGGTCCACTGCATCATCAATCTTAGGCATAAACTCAGCAATCGTATCATCCGGATAGGTAGCTTCTGCAAATGCGACTAATGGTCGTAAGGAAATCCCATAGCCATCTTCAATGATTTCCAAGTTATCATAACGAGCACAAATCCGCAAAACGTTGGCTATCAACACACGAGAGCCTGACGCTGCCCCCATCCAGATAGCATCATGATTCCCCCATTGAATATCAATTGATTTTTGTTCAGTTAATAAATCAATGATCTTATCTGGCGATGGCCCACGGTCATAGATGTCACCTAAAACATGCAAATGGTCGACAACTAATTCCCTCATCAATTCGGATAATGCCTCAATTAATCGATTGGCAGCACCTAATTCAATAACATTCTGAATGATATTCCAGTAATATGACCCTTTATTGGTTAATACAGAGTCTTTAAATAGCAATTCCTCTAGAATATAGGACATATCACTAGGCATCGCTTTTCGAACCTTAGAACGGGTATATTTAGACACGACAAATTGACCCAATTCCACCATTCTAGAAATCGTTAAAGTATAAAATTCATTTTTTTCTTCAACATCTGTCATTCCAGCTAATATCTGGTCTAATTTTTCTTCTGGATAATAAACGAGCGTTGCCAATTGGTTCATCTCGTTCGTCGATAATCGATTCTGAAAAACCTCACGAATTTTCTCTTTTATATTTCCCGAACCATTACGTAAAACATGCGAAACAGCGTCATACTCACCATGGAGATCACTAATAAAATGTTCAGTTGCTTTAGGTAACTCCATGATAGCCTCAAGATTAATAATTTCAGTTGTTACTGAGGCAATATCTGGAAATTGTTCAGATAATAATAATAAATAACGTTCATTGTAATCCATCACTGCTTCACTCACTTTCTTTCAACCATCATACCATGTTTCGGATAAGATAAAAATTGCAATGTTTTATTTTCTAACAAAATCATGAGATTTATGCTTCATATGATATATTTATCTACTTTTTACTTCATTTTTATATTATATAAAACAAAAATCTTTTCTGCTATCATAATTGAGTGTTCAAACAGTAAAAAAGCATACCCATAAACTTTGCAGTTTCTAAAGGGTATGCGTTTAAATTACATTTTCAGTGCACGTTGTGCCTCTCGTTTCATATCTTTTTCTTTTAGGGCACGACGTTTGTCATATTTCTTCTTACCTTCAGCTACACCAAGTAAGACTTTTGCGTAACCTCGTTTAATATACACTTTCAATGGCACAAGGGTGTGACCCTCTCTCTGTGTTTCTTTTAAAAGTTTACTAATTTCAGATTTTTTGAGTAAAAGTTTGCGCGGACGTAATGGATCATGGTTAAACATATTCCCTTGGTCAAACTCAGAAATATGCACATTATACATCCATACCTCACCACGTTCTATACGCGCAAATCCATCTTTCAAATTCAAGCGTGCTTGTCGCACAGACTTAATTTCTGTGCCCGTTAGGACTACACCACACTCAATTGTATCTAAAATTTTAAAGTCATGATTGGCTTTACGATTACGTGCAACGACATTATCCTCTTTTTGCACTTTTTTGCCTTTTGCCATTTAGTCACCTTCTAACTATTCAAATCAATTACTTGCGTTTACTTTGTCGAATTACAAAGTTGCGTTTTTGATTTGATTTTTTACTTTTATTATTCGTTTGATTTTTACGTGTGTCTTTTTGAGACTTATTTGCATGTTTACTATTTTGTCCAGATTTACCAGTGTTTTGGTTTTTATGTTTATTTGACTTGCTATGACGTTTTTTACCATCAGACTGTTTTTCTTGTTGACGTCTACGGCTACGATTTTGGCCTTTACGCCCTTTATTATTGCGGTTGCCTTTACGGTTATCTTGTCGCTGTAGACCACTAGATTCCCCATTATCTTCACTTTTTACAATAATAAAATCAATATCACGTGTATCCGTGTTGACATCCATTACTTTAACAGTCACCTTGTCCCCAATACGGTAAGTTTTACCAGTACGTTCACCAATCATCACTAAATGGCTAGCGACAAAGTTATAATAGTCATCTTTCAACATAGAAATATGAACTAATCCTTCAACCGTGTTAGCTAGTTCTACGAATAGACCAAATCCTGTAACTGAAGAGATAATCCCTTCAAATTCCATGCCGATTTTGTCTAACATAAACTCAGTTTTCTTCAAGCTATCAGTTTCACGTTCAGCATCCACACTACGACGTTCCATTTTTGATGAATGGTCTGCTATATCAGATAATTTCATTTTCATTTTTTCTTGTTTATCAGCATTTGGACGTGCATGACTTTCATAAAAATGAATTAAACGGTGAACAATTAAATCTGGGTAACGACGAATAGGTGAAGTAAAATGCGTATAATCTTCTGCAGCCAAACCATAATGACCAATTGGCTCAATATCATAATGCGCTTGTTTCATCGAACGGAGTAACATCATTGACACGACCGGTTGGAAGGTCTCTCCTTCAACCTCACGTAAGACATTTTGAATATCTTTTGGTCGAATAGATGATTTTGTTCCCTGTGGCACTATACCAAAAGCCGTGACGAATTCTAAGAAACGTTGCATTCTATCTTCATCCGGTTGTTCGTGGACACGATAAATAAATGGCAAGACTTTTTTAGTAAAATGTCCAGCAACTGTCTCATTGGCTGATAACATGAAAGATTCAATCATACGTTCACCAACACCACGTTCACGAACTTCAATCGCTGTTGGATGGCCTTCACCATCCACTAAAATTTTAGCTTCACGTGAATCGAAATCAATTGCACCACGACTCACACGTTTGTTATATAAAATTTCGTGTAAATCAGCCATGTGGTCTAACATTTCAGTAATTTCGCTATATTTTTCTCGTAATGCTTGATCACGGTCAGTAATCATTGCATTCACATCGTCATAAGTCATTCGGTAATCTGAATGGATGATCGAGGGATGGATGTTATAATCGATAATGCCACCATTATGGTCGATTTCCATAATCGCTGTCATCGTTAAACGGTCAACGTTCGGATGCAAGGAACAAATACCATTTGATAAACGTTGCGGTAACATTGGTACCACACGGTCCGTTAGATACACAGATGTGCCTCGTTCATACGCTTCTTTATCCATCGGTGAATCTTCTGTCACATAATAAGACACATCAGCGATATGAACGCCTAATTGATAGTGTCCGTTTGGTAATTTACTTAATGAAATTGCGTCATCCAAGTCTTTTGCATCGGCGCCATCAATTGTGATAGTTAATAAGTCACGGTGATCCATACGTCCTTTTAAATCATCTTGTACGATAGATTCTGGTACTTCATTGGCATGGTCTAAAACTTCTTTAGAAAATTCATGTGGAATTTCAAACATGTTTAAAATAGCTAGGATATCGACCCCTGGCTCATCTTTATGACCAATTTGTTGAATGACATTACCTGACACTGCGAATGGGTGCTGTTCATCTGGATAGTCGACTAAATCCACAACAACAATTTCACCCTCAACTGGATGTAAGCCATCCGATTTAACTAAGACGGTTAAATTATCAAAACCATGATTTTGAGGTTTCACGCTTCCGATAAAGCCTGTTTCTTCCTTATCATGGTCATTAAATGGTGTAAACTCACCAGTTAATCGTGTGGTATGACGAACCAGCACTTCAGTGATTTCACCTTCAGCAGACTTATCATTTGCTGGTTGTGCTGCTTTCGTAATTTTAACCTCTACTTCGTCATTTTGAAGGGCACTATTGGTTTTTCCTTTACCGATAAAAATATCTTTTTCAAGTTCCTCAGTTTTAACAAAGCCAAATCCGCGGGCATTTTGGGTAAAAATACCTGTATAAGTCGGTTTATCTTGCTTAAGGATCAAAGTACCGTTACTAGTGATGGTGATATCTCCTGCTTGTTCTAGTTTAGCAATCGTTTTTACCAAGTCAGCAAAATCATCCGCTTGATCATAGGATAAGGCTTGGCTTAAGCTTTGTGCTGTATAATTTTTGGATGTATCAGCCAACTCAGCTAATACTTCTCTTTTCATATAATTTATTTTTCTACTCACTATTTCACTCCCAATTTAGGTTTGTTAAAAATTCTATTACTGTATCTTCAAATTCGTGGTGATACTTACCTACTGTAATGACATGTGTTGCTGAATTAAATGTACTCAAATGTACTGGTGCTGTTGTAATTGTATCTGCTAATTGTTCCCCCGCTGTTGGATCAACTAACTCATCTTGACCAGACCCTGCAATATAGAATGGTGCCTTTAACTCATTTAAGCGTTCTCTAATTTGTTGATTCATAGCTTGTACACCAGTAAGTGTCGTGTTTAATTGTTGGGCTAAATGCTGATCTACTTGGTTAATTTCTTCTTCGGATTTACCTGCATATTCTTGGACTTTTCGTGCATATGCCATAAATGATGTAGGCACATTTGACGCTGTGATTGGTTGGTCGGTCACGATTGGTGTATTAAAAACGCCTCCACCGACTACAGGATTATTCAGGATAACTGAAGTTGCAACAGTTCCTCCTAGTGATAAGCCGAAGACCGCTATATCTTTGTAGCCTTTTTCTACCATAAAGTCATAAGCTTTCTGACCATCTTTTAGCCAAGCTTCAGGATTACCTTCTTTCACCAAATCAAATACATCCATGGTAGCATGACCAGTTAAGTGAGGTGCGTACACTGTATAGCCTTCACGATTTAACCGGCGCCCTAACATTCGAACATCGTTGGAAGTTCCTGTAAAGGCATGGAAAAGGATGACTGCCCTTTCATCACCGTCAAAGAAAAATGGTTCTGGTATTTTTGCTTGCATGAATATCCACTCTCATTCTTAATATATTATCATCATTTATACATAATGACTTCGCTATTCCATTGTAAGTTTTATTAGTATTTAAATCAATTATTTACATTGTTATAGGTGGCTGAAAGGCATAAAAATAGCGGTCCTAATGCAGAACCGCTCAAATTCTATGAAGATAAGTTGGCTAATAATAAGGCAATCACCATAAAAGCTATACCTAAAAAGATTGTAAATCGATTTAACACAGCTTCAAATCCGCGTGCTTTTTTCTTTTTACCAAACATTGCATCGCCACCACCAGTTAGATTACTTGCACTATTACCTTTTGAAGGTTGTGCTACAACTACTAGTATTAATAAAAAGGCGATAATAATCAGAATGGTTAATAATATATTATACAAAAGATACCCCTCCGTTTTATTGTCTTTGTTATTCTACCACATCAAGCATTGACATACAATTCTAGGCAACAAAAAAGGCGACCGAAGTCACCTTTTAATGTTTTATTCGCCTTGATTTGCACGCATTTCTTTATATAAGTCTACTTCACTTGGTGAGCAGTATACAAAGTGGTTTGGTGC
This sequence comes from Aerococcaceae bacterium 50-4, assembly GCA_041223225.1. Classification (GTDB taxonomy): domain Bacteria; phylum Bacillota; class Bacilli; order Lactobacillales; family Aerococcaceae; genus Aerococcus. Next base: position 148,939 of record JBCLPQ010000002.1, on the reverse strand, counting down.
GATTTCAACCATAGATTCGTCTCCTTTGAAAGGTTCATGATTGTAAGTAATACGTTGGCGATTACGCTCATAAATTGGATCTGGTAACGGAATTGCCGATAATAGACTCTTGGTATACGGGTGTAAACCATGGTAATACAATTCGTCAGCATCAGCAAGTTCTACTATTTTACCCATATACATTACAGCGATACGGTCAGAAATGTATTTCACCATAGAAAGGTCATGGGCGATAAATAGGAAAGTTAAGCCAAAGTCTTCTTGTAATTCTTCAAGCAAGTTCACTACCTGTGCTTGAATCGATACGTCAAGCGCTGAAATAGGCTCATCCGCAACGATCATTTTTGGTGCCACTGCAAGTGCTCGTGCAATACCAATACGTTGACGTTGTCCACCTGAGAACTCATGTGGGTAACGCGTAGCATGTTGTGGGTTTAAACCTACTTGAGTAAGCAACTCGGCTACTTTTTCTTTACGTTCAGCTTTTGACTTCACTAGTCCATGAATTTCTAGTCCTTCAGCAATGATATCTTCAACCTTCATACGAGGGTTTAAAGATGCATAAGGATCTTGAAAAATCATTTGGATGTCTTTACGGAAGTCTAGCATATCACGACGGTTTTTCAATGAAGCAATATCCTTGTCTTCAAAAATGATTTCACCTGATGTAGGTTGATATAAACGCATTACTGCACGTCCTGTAGTCGTCTTACCTGAACCAGACTCCCCTACTAAACCAAATGTCTCACCTTTGAAAATCTCAAAAGAGATATCATCAATCGCACGTACTTCACCTTTTGAGCCTTCATTAAAGTACTGTTTTAAATTTCTAACTTTTAAAATCGGTTCTTGCTCATTAGCCAATTGAATCATCTCCTTCCATATCAACTTCATCTGTTTGTATCATACCTTCAGTATCAGAAGATGTGACAACTTCTGTATGTTCATCTAATTCAGCACGAGGTGCGCCATCATTATAGCCTTCAGGTACGATTCCTTGCTCAATGCTTTCATAAATTTTGTAACGACGTTGAATTTCTGCCGGCGCTTCTACTGCTGGCGCATCAGGATGAAGTAACCAAGTAGCAGCGGCATGTGTTGGTGATACTTGGAACAATGGTGGTTCTTCCTCATAATCGATTTCCATTGCATAATCAGAACGCAATGCAAAGGCATCACCTTTTGGTGGGTCTAATAAGTCTGGAGGTGTACCAGGGATTGATACCAATTTACCTGACGTATCAAGTGTTGGCATTGATCCGATTAACCCCCAAGTATATGGATGTTGTGGATTGAAGAAAATTTCATCTACTTCACCATATTCAACTATTTTCCCCGCATACATAACTGCGACGCGATCAGCAACATTGGCTACTACACCCAAGTCATGTGTGATAAAAATGATTGAAGTATCAATTTTATTTTGTAATTCTTTCATTAATTCAAGAATTTGTGCTTGGATAGTCACGTCTAATGCTGTTGTTGGCTCATCTGCGATTAGAATGCGCGGGTTACAAGCTAGGGCAATAGCGATAACGATACGTTGTCTTTGTCCACCTGAGAATTGATGTGGATAATGGTCCATACGTTCGTGAGCTTTTGGAATACCTACTAATTCTAGTAATTCTTCTGCTCTCGCATAAGCCTCTTTTTTCGATTTATCTTGGTGTAACATAATTGGCTCAGCAATTTGTTTTCCAATTTTCATTGTAGGGTTTAGAGAAGTCATTGGGTCTTGGAAAATCATGGCAATATCTTTACCACGAATATTTTGCATCTCTTTTTCTGACTTGTTCAATAAGTCATCACCATCAAAAAGGATTTGTCCCCCTTTGACATCAGCATTATTCGCTAACAAACGCATAATCGTACGAACGGTTACTGATTTACCTGAACCAGACTCACCTACAATCGCTAACGTTTCACCATGTTTCAAGTCAAAATTCACTTTACGAATGGCTTGAACATCACCAGAATACGTTTTGAAATTAATTTCTAAGTCTTTTACTTCTAAAATATTTTCTGTTTTATTACTCAATTCTGCTCAACTCCTTAATCATTCGTTTTTGGATCTAGAGCATCACGCAGACCATTTGCTAACATGTTAAATGCAATCATGATAATACAGATAACACCAGCTGGGTACCACATTAAATGAGGCAAGAATCTAAATGTCTTGTAACCATCATTGATTAATGTACCTAGAGAAGCATTTGGTGCAGGGATACCTAAACCAATGAAACTCAAGAACGCTTCGAAGAAAATCGCAGACGGAATTGAGAATACTGTTTGGATAATAATGATACCTGACAAGTTAGGTAAGATATGACGGAAAGAAATCTTCCATGCAGATTCACCTAATGAGCGGGCAGCCAAGATATACTCTTGGTTTTTAATTTTCATCGTTTGTGCACGAATAACACGTGCCATCGAAATCCACTCTGTAATGGCTAATGCGATGATAATTGACATGATACCTGGTTCTAAAACTAATAACATTAGAATTACGATAACCAAGTTAGGCACACCAGATAGAATTTCTAAGAAACGCATCATGATGTTATCAATTCTACCACCGTTCCAACCTGAGATAATACCATAAGGTACACCAATTACTAGGTTGAATAAGGCTGCCATCATACCAATGAATAGAGATACTCGTGTACCGTATAAAACACGTGATAATAAGTCACGACCTAAAGCATCAGTACCTAAGTAGTAGTATACATCTTCTGGTACATTATTCGCAGCATATTGATCAATAGCAGCGCCTGCTACCTCTGATTTACCATCGAACCATGAAAAGTTTTCTAATCCTGGAATTTTTGGTGGTAGGTTTGCAAATGCAACATTTTGAACATTTGGATCAGCCGGCGCAATTACTGGCGCTAAAATAGCTAAAATGATCACAATGATCAGTACAGCTAGTGAGACAACCGCAACTTTATTTTTCTTTAAACGACGCCAAGAATCTTGAAGGAAGTTCAATGATTCCCCAGCAATTTGCTCACGTTCTGCAACATGGTCATGCTGAGTAGCTAGGCGGAATTTGTCAGCTGCAATATGTTTATATGATTGATTGTTCTCAGCCATCTTATTCCCCTCCTTCATTACTTACACGGATACGTGGATCAACAATCCCGTATAACACATCTACGATTAATAACATTGACACTAACATGAATGAGTAAAGAATTGTAATACCCATGATAGTTGGATAGTCATTTGTTTGGATTGATTTAACGAATTGTTCACCAATACCAGGAATAGCATAAATATTTTCTACTACCATTGATCCCGTCATCAAGGCTACTGTTAGTGGCCCTAATAATGTTAGTAAAGGAATCAATGCATTACGCACACCATGCTTAAAGGCTACGGCAGTTTTACTTAAACCTTTTGCACGAGCTAATTCGATATAGTCTGAATTCAACACATCAACCATTTCAGTTCGGATGAATCGACTTGAATCAGCTAATGGAGAGATTGCTAGTGCTGCAGTTGGTAAAACTGTGGCAGCAAAAGAGCCGTCCCATAAAGCAATTGGGAACCAACCTAGTTGTACGGCAAAGATTAATTGAAGTAATACCGCGAAAACGAAGTTCGGAATTGAACGTCCCAGAATTGCGACGAATGTGGCTGTTGAATCAATCCATGTATTTTTATACATTGCTGATATAACCCCTAGAATGATACCAAATGAGGTACCGAACAAGATTGCTTGTCCACCCAATTGTAATGAAGGTCCGATACGGCTACTTAATAATTCCGTTACTGGTGTATTTGAGAATTGGAAAGATACACCTAAATCACCTGTAAAAATACCTAACATGTAACGTGCGTATTGGACGATCACTGGATCATTCAAACCATAACGTTCGTTCATAATAATGATTTGTTCCGCAGATAACCGGTCCTCGTTTTGGAATGGTGTACCTGGAAGCAGTTTCATTAAGAAAAATGTAATTGTTGCAATCAGAAATATTGTTAAAAACATATAAAATACTCTACGAAGTAAATATTTGTAGTACGATTTCAAATTGCTTCACCTCCTATATTGTGTTAAATTATTGACATATCTGAAAGGATTTGATCTATCAATGATTTATAAACGCTGGAAAAGCTTTCTTTTGCTTTTTGCCACGATACCGTTCATTATATCAATTTTTTCGCCAGAGGGTATCACTTTATTTTACTTAAGCAATAACTATTTCTACTTGTCTGCTCCCTTTTTAATCCTTGGGTTATTTGGATTAATCTTTAAAGACGGGACTTTTGACTTGTTTCAATACAGCTGGCGTAAGTGGAAACCAAGTGTTTTCTCACAAAATAATTCGAAAAATGATGATGGCTCAGAAAGAAATGTACAAACTTTGTCCCAATCAATTGGCAATTGGTACATTGGCTTTCTAAAAATTGGTGGCTGTTTACTCGCAATAAGCTTAATCTTCCTAATCGCCTATTACATTATATAGAACTACCTGGGGTGGACCAAATTATCCGCCCCATTTTTTATATGTAATGCTAGTTACCATTACAATGAAACATTATATACTTAATCATGTTATTTTTCTTACCTAACTTCTAGTAAGTAAACTTTATCAACTCACCTTCAATACAGCCTTAATTTGCGGATAACGTTCTCTTTCGGTTAAAAAGAGCTAACAATACTTGATTGTCTTAACCCGCCTTAAAACTCAAGTAAATCCATCTGATGAAATGTCGAAAGACTTTTTTATTCTAGTCAATCTCTAAGAAACATTCACCAAAAGCAGTACAAATTCTAACACAATTATCATTTAGCGTCAATATTCCTCACATTTAAAAGAAAACAACCCGCCAGAATTGGCGGGTTGTTTATTCACTTCTAAATACTAGACAAGCAAATTATTCTGCTGCTGTTTTTGAAGCCCATTTGAATGAAGTTGCAGCACCCACTTGGTGGTGAACAACGCCATCAACTGTTGGTTGCTCTAAGTAAGCACCATAGCGTTGGTATAATGGTGCCACACCAGCTTCTTCCAAGATAAGTGTTTCAGCTGCTACTAAGTCATCCCAACGTTTGTCTAAATCTTCAGTTTCATCTGAAGCTGATTGAATTAACGCATCGTACTCTTCATTTGAGAATCCAGAGTTATTGTTATTACCGTCAGTAACAAACAATTCTAAGTAGTTAATTGGGTCAGCATAGTCAGCACCCCAACCAGAAATTTGTAAGTCGTAATCTTGTCCATTGTTTGCCGCTACACGGTTTTTGAATGGTACTGAAACAATTTTAACTTGTAAACCAGGAAGGTTAGTTTGTAATTGTCCTTGTAGGTATTCAGCAGAACGTTTAGCATTCTCTGTATCATCTACTAACATTTCTAAAGTGATAGAGTCTGTGCCTAATTCTTCTAATCCAGCATTGAATGCTTCTTGCGCAGCTTCTACATCATAGTCAACAAAGTCTGTACCTTCAGTAGAATCTTCACGGAAGTCAACGTCAGTTGATGGGTTACTTGCTAACCCTTCTGGCACTAAGTAATCAGCTGGAACTGAACCATTTTGTAAAACTTGGTCAGCAAATGATTGTTTATCAATCGACTGTGCAATACCACGACGGATATTTGTATTAGCCAATGGCGTTTCTTCGCCATTACGCTCTTGGTTCATCTTGATGTAGAACAATGTCGATTCAGGTGCGTTATCCATGTTTGGATCACCTTCACGAGCTGCTACATATTCACCTGATACTGTAGTATAGTCAATTTCACCAGAATCAAATAAGTTTAGCGCTGTTGAAGTTTCTTTCAATACTTGGTAGTTAATAGTGTCTAATTGAACATTGTCAGCATCCCAATAGCTGTCGTTTTTCACTAATGACCAGTTTAGGTTAGTACCATCCCAACCAGATAAAGCGAATGGACCATTGTATAGTACTGTATCTGAGTTAGTTGCGTAACTTTCACCTTGTTCTTCCACGTAAGCTTGGTTAAGTGGGTAGAATGGTGCCATAGATAATAAACCTTCTAAGTAAGGTACTGGTTTAGCATATGTAACTTCTAAAGTTTTTTCGTCAACCGCTACAGCACCTAATTCTGAAGGCTCCATTTCGCCACCGATAATTTCAGTTGCGTTTTGGATGATACCAGATGCTAAGTATGAATAAGGCGCAGCCGTATCTGGATCAACTAAACGTTGCCATGCATATACAAAGTCATTGGCAGTTACAGGGTCCCCATTTGACCATGTAGCATTATCTTTGATTTTGTATGTGTAAACAGAACCATCTTCAGAAATTTCTGGTTCTCCGTCAATAACACCTTCTGTATAGCCACCCTCTTGATCTTGGCGGTATAAACCTTCGTTCACATTGTTCATCATATCAAATGAAACAGTATCGGTTACCATGGTAGTATCCATTGTTGGTAATTCAGAAGAAGTCGTCCAGTTCAATACTTGTTCGCTTTCTCCAGAACCATTTGACGCTGAATCGTCATTACTATTGCCACAGGCAGCTAATACTAAACCTGATAAACCAATCACCGCAAGTGATTTAAATAAACTTTTTCTTTCCATAAGAACATCCTCCATATTTAAGCAAAAATGCTTAATTAGATATTTATTACAACATGGAGACAATTTACTAGATTTTGAATCCGTTGTCAATGTTTTCTTCTCATTATTTTCATTAAATATTCATAATCTACTCATAAACAAAGACAACCGTTGATATTTATCCAACGGTTGTCTTGACACTTGTTCAATTATTGTACTTATTATTCATTCGTTAATGTTGCAGTTCGTAAATCGAATTCGTTCCCTACTGATCTGAAAGTAATACCTTCTAAGTTAGGATTTCTTAATTGCGTTTCAACTTCTTGGTAAAGTGGCACCCAAGCTGCATCTTCAGTTAAAACAGCTTGAGCTGAAACAAAGTTTTCCCAACGAGCCATTGGATCATTGGCATTTTCACCCTTAGCAGCAGCAATTTCTAAATCATATGCTTCGTTTGAGTAGTCACCTCGGTTATATGAACCATCAGTTTCGAATAATTCAAAGAAGTTTATACCATCCGCAAAATCAGCTGCCCAACCAGTAATCACTAAATCATAATCACGTGCATCTTCTTGACTCAAGCGGTTTTTCTTAGGCACATTTTGAAGATTTAAGGTTACACCTGGTAAGTTATTTGCCACTTGACCTTGAATATACTCAGCAGTTGTTTTACTCTTTTCATCATCATCACCTAATAAGTTTAAGCTTAATGTTTCTACACCCAGCTCATCTTGTGCTTTAGCCCATAATCTTGCTGCTTCTTCTGGATCATATTTATCCTCAATGGCCACTTCAGTAACAAAATCTTCTTCAGTTTCTGGGTTAAAAATAAAGTTTTCAGGTACAAATGTAGAAACAGGATTAGAACCATCCCCAATTACATTATTCGCCAATTCTTCATTATTGATAGCAAAGTCGATTGCTTCACGAAGGTTTTTATTTTGGAAAACCTCATTGTTATAGTTGAATGCTACCCAATAATTTCTTGCTTTCGCTTGTTGTACTGCATCTTCATGACTTAGATATTGTTTTGCTAACTCACCTGTAAGCAACGAATTATCAACATCGCCTGCTTCAAATAAATTCACATTGGTTGATACTTCTTTGATTACTTGAACATCTACTTGGTCTATAGCAATATTTTCAGCATTATAGTAGTCACCGTTTTTCACTAATGACCATGTTAAACCAGTACCATCCCAATCTGTCATTGTATATGGCCCTGAGAATACAATATTTTCAGAATTCGTCCCGTAAGCTTCACCAGCTTCTTCTACAAAAGCTTGATTTTGTGGATATAAAGGAACAAAAGCTAATAAATTTTCAATATATGGAATTGGTGTATCTAAACGAATTTCAATCGTGAAATCATCTAGTGCTTCTACACCTAAATCTTCAACAGGTTGTTCACCTGATAAAACACCTTCAGAATTTTCAAACCCAGCTAATAGATAAGAGTATGGTGCTGCAGTATCAGGATCTGCCAAACGTTGGATTGCAAAAACAAAGTCATGGGCTGTAACTTGGTCGCCGTTAGACCAGTTAGCATCATTTCTTAGTTTAATTTTATAAGTTAACCCATCTTCAGATACTTCTGGTAATGATTCAGCTAAAGCTGGCTGAATTTCATTATTCTCATTTTCCCAATATAAGCCTTCTTGAACATGACCAATGTAATTTGCACTGTTCATATCAGTAGCTAGGACTGAATCCATCGTAGCAATTTCAGTTGGTGCAACGTAATTTACGACAGCATTAGCTTCCCCGCTTGCACTATCCGCATTTTGCCCATTAGTGCCACAAGCAGCTAGTAAAGCCGCGGTCGCTAGCGTCACTAAAAAACTTTTCTTTAACTTCATAACGATTCTCCCAATCTTAATTTATTTTTAATCTTAGTATCATTTTATCTCATTATTTTGTTATGTCAATATTGGATATTTCAAAATAACTATTTTGAGGAAAGATCAGTTCACTAAAAAGTGATAAGTTTTGCAATCATTATTGGTGAATTTTTGAAAAAATCGAGTGAAATACAAGGAGGAATCAACGTAAAAAAGCACAGATACCGAAATATCTGCGCTTAGTTGTTAACTGTCTGAATATTCGTAAGTTACTAATTGGCTAAAACTATCTTATTTCAACCTTTAGATTATTTGTTTTCTAAGTTGTAGAAAGCGTTTAGACCTTGGTATTCAGCTAAATCGCCTAATTCATCTTCGATACGTAATAATTGGTTGTATTTCGCGATACGGTCAGTACGTGATAATGAACCAGTTTTGATTTGACCAGCGTTAGTTGCAACAGCAATATCAGAAATAGTTGCATCTTCTGTTTCACCTGAACGGTGAGAAATTACAGCTGTGTAGTTAGCGCGTTTAGCCATTTCAATAGCGTTGAATGTTTCAGTTAAAGTACCGATTTGGTTCACTTTAATTAAGATTGAGTTACCAACGTGGTTAGTAATACCGCGTTCTAAAATTTCAGTGTTTGTTACGAATAAGTCGTCACCAACTAATTGTACTTTTTCACCTAATTTTTCAGTTAATAATGACCAACCGTCCCAGTCGTTTTCATCCATACCGTCTTCGATAGAGATGATTGGGTATTTAGCAACTAATTCTTCTAGGTAAGCTACTTGCTCTTCAGCGTTACGTTTAGCTCCGCCTTCACCTTCAAATTTAGCATAGTTGTATACGCCATCTTCGTAGAATTCTGATGATGCACAGTCGAAACCTAAGAAGATATCTTCACCTGGTTTGTAACCAGCAGCTTCGATAGCTTGGATAATTGTTTCTACACCATCTTCTGTACCTTCAAAGCGTGGCGCAAATCCACCTTCATCACCAACAGCAGTCTCTAAACCACGGTCTGATAAGATTTTTTTCAATGCGTGGAAAGTTTCAGCACCCCAACGTAATGCTTCTTTGAATGAAGAAGCTCCAGCTGGAATAATCATGAATTCTTGGAAAGCGATTGGTGCATCTGAGTGAGAACCACCGTTAATAATGTTCATCATTGGTGTTGGTAATACTTTAGAGTTGAAACCACCTAAGTAGTTGTATAATGGCACGTTTAATTCGTCCGCAGCAGCACGTGCAGCAGCAATTGAAACAGCCAAGATAGCGTTAGCACCTAAGTTACCTTTGTTTGCTGTACCATCTAATTTGATCATAGCAGCATCGATACCGATTTGATCAGTTACGTCAAGTCCGATAATTGCATCAGCGATAGCGTTATTCACGTTGTTTACAGCGTTTTCAACACCTTTACCTAAGTAGCGACCTTTGTCACCATCACGTAATTCAACAGCTTCGTGTTCACCAGTTGAAGCACCAGAAGGAACGATTCCTCGACCAAATCCTCCAGCTTCAGTATAAACTTCAGCTTCTACAGTTGGGTTACCACGTGAGTCCAAGACTTCGCGTGCATAAATATCAGTAATTACAGACATAATTTCTCTCCTTTAAATTCAAAATAATTTTTAAATTTGTTACATCTACATTATACCATACCCACCAATTGGTAGGTATGGATAATCATTGATTAGTGCTTAATTAAGCTTTCACCAGTCATTTCAGCTGGTTGGTCCACATTTAGTAAATCTAACATTGTTGGTGCAACATCTGCCAAGCGACCATCTGTACGTAATTCAATACCTTTTTCAGTCACGATAAGTGGCACTGGTACTGTTGTATGTGCAGTATTTGGTGAACCATCTTCATTTAACTCTGTGTCCGCGTTTCCGTGGTCAGCAAAGATAATAGCTTTACCGTCTTTAGCTAATAAGGCATCTACAACGCGACCTAAACATTCATCAACAGCTTCGATAGCTTTAATAGTTGGTTCTAACATACCAGAGTGACCAACCATATCAGGGTTAGCGAAGTTTAAGATAATAGCATCTTGACGATCATTTTCAATCTCATCAACTAATGCATCTGTCACTTCGTAAGCAGACATTTCTGGTTTCAAGTCGTAAGTCGCAACTTTAGGTGAATTAATCAGAATACGTTTTTCGCCTTCAAACTCATCATTTGCCCCACCATTCATAAAGAAAGTTACGTGAGGATATTTTTCAGTTTCAGCGATACGTAATTGATTTAAGCCGTTATCAGATAACACTTCCCCTAAAACATTTTTCAATGCAATTGGTTTAAAGGCAATATCAGCTGGAATTGTATCTTTATATTTAGTCATAGATACAAATTTAACGTTTGATGGTACATTTCCGCGATCAAAATTATCCCATTCCGTTGCAGTTACTGCGTCAGAAAGTTGGATAGCACGGTCAGGACGGAAGTTAGCGAAAATGATTGCGTCATTGTCAGCTACTTGTCCTACTGGTTTACCATTAGCATCAACAATTACAGTTGGTTCAACGAATTCATCGGTAACGTCTTTAGCATAGTTAGCATTTACTACTTCAATAGCATTATCGCCTGTTTCACCTTTACCGTTAAAGATGACATCGTAAGCTTTTTGCACACGTTCCCAACGATTGTCACGGTCCATTGCATAGTAACGGCCAGATATTGAAGCGATTTGACCTAATTGTTCTTCGGCCATTACTTTTTCAAGTGATTCAATATAACCTGGTGCTGCATGTGGATCAACGTCACGACCATCTAAGAATGCGTGTAGGTATAATTTTTCAACACCTTTAGCTTTAGCGTCTTTAATCAATGCTTCGATATGACGTAAGTGACTGTGTACACCACCATCAGATAATAATCCGAAGATGTGTAAAGCTGAATGGTTGTCAGTTACATGAGTATAAGCGCCATTTAATGCTTCATTCTCTGCAAATTCGCCATCTTCTATAGCTTTGTCAATTCGAGTTAGGCTTTGGTATACAATACGGCCAGCACCAATATTTGTATGGCCAACTTCAGAGTTACCCATTTGTCCATCTGGTAACCCAACGTCTAACCCAGAAGCTTTCATTGTAGCATGTGGAAATTCATTCCAGTAACGGTCAAAGTTTGGTTTGTTGGCTTGCGCTACAGCATTACCATATGACTCTTCTCTCCAACCGAATCCATCTAAGATAATAATAGCTACGGGTGATTTAGACATGTGTTATTTACCTCCATTTAATAATGCGATGTAAGAAGTAACATCAAGACTAGCTCCTCCTACGAGCGCACCGTCAACGTCTTCTTTTTCTAATAATTCAGCAATATTAGCTGGTTTTACTGAACCACCGTATAAAATACGTGTTTGGTCAGCTGCTTCTTTACCTGCAATTTCAAATAGTAAATCACGGATGTGTGCTGACATGTCTTGTGCATCATCAGCAGAAGCTGTTTTACCAGTACCGATTGCCCAGATAGGTTCATACGCAATTACGGCTTGTGCAACTTGATCAGCAGTTAAACCTTCAAGAGCAGCACGGATTTGTCCACTAACCCACTCTTTTTCTTGGCCTGCTTCACGTGTTTCAAGCGTTTCACCACAGCAAATGATTGGTGTCATGTTGTGGCTAAAAATACTTGCCGCTTTTTTACGTACGTCTTCATCGGTTTCACCGAATAATTCACGACGTTCTGAGTGTCCAATAATGACATATGGCACACCTAATGCTTCTAGAGCAAGTGGAGAAATTTCGCCTGTGAAAGCACCGTCATCTTCAAAGTGTACATTTTGAGCACCAATTTGGATGTCAGTACCTGCTACTTCTTCGATTAATTTTTCAATGTAGATTGCTGGTGGTGCTATTAAAGATTCTGCATCTGTTTCTGGAAAGCCCTCTTTAAGAGCTGCAACGAATTCATGAGCCTCAGCAGCTGTTTTATTCATCTTCCAGTTACCAGCGATTAATGTCTTACGCATATATTAAAAACTCCTTTACGAAAAGTTTTACTCAATTTATTTACGAAAATTATTTGTTCGCGATTGCAGCGATACCAGGTAATTCTTTACCTTCTAAGAATTCTAATGATGCCCCACCACCAGTAGAAATGTGTGAGAATTTATCAGCTAAGCCTAATTGGTATGCAGCTGCAGCTGAATCACCACCACCGATGATAGTAGTTGCATCAGTTAAGTTAGCAATTGCTTCACCAACACCGTTAGTTCCTTTTGCAAAGCTTGGCATTTCGAATACACCCATTGGGCCATTCCAAACAACAGTTTTAGCATCTGCAACTTGTTCTGCATAGAACTCAACAGTTTTAGGACCAACGTCTAGTGATTGCCAGTCAGCTGGGATGCCATCAACATTAACAATATTAGTGTTTGCTTCATTGTCAAATGCATCTGCTACTACGAAGTCTACTGGTAATACTAAGCGGTCGCCAGCACGCTCCATCAAGTCTTTAGCTAAAGGAATTTTGTCTTCTTCTAGTAAAGATCCACCAACTTCGTATCCTTGCGCTTTCATAAATGTATAAGCCATACCACCACCGATTAATACTTTATCGGCTTTATCTAATAATGACTCAATTACGCTGATTTTATCAGATACTTTCGCACCACCAAGGATAGCTACGAATGGACGTTTAGGTTCATTAACTGCATCGCCTAAGAATTGAATTTCTTTTTCCATTAGGAAACCAGCAACAGCTTCAAGATTATTTGAAATACCAACGTTTGAAGCATGTTCACGGTGAGCAGTACCGAAAGCATCGTTGACAAATACATCACCTAATGAAGCCCAGTATTTACCTAATTCAGGATCATTTTTACTTTCTTTTTTGCCGTCTACATCTTCAAAACGCGTATTTTCGAACATCAATACTTCGCCATCTTTAAGATTAGCGATAGCATCTTCTAATTCTTGTCCACGAGTTTGAGCAACGAAAGTTACTTCTTTACCTAATTTTTCAGATAAACGTTCAGCTACTGGACGTAAAGATTTTGACGCTTTATCCTCTTCAGTCTTCACTTTACCTAAGTGAGAGAATAATACTAAGCGTCCACCTTGTTCAAGAATATACTCAATAGTTGGTAATGCTTGAACGATACGGTTATCGTCAGTAATATTTAAGTCTTTATCCATCGGAACGTTAAAGTCTGCACGTTCTAAAACGACTTTACCTTTTAAATCGATGTCTTTTACAGTTTTTTTAGCCATTAAAATAGCACTCCTTATCTTAAGTTGTTAACCAATAAAAAAGGGCAGGAAGCGCGAAGCTTCCCGCCCAAATTCAACTGATTTACTTCAAAACAATTAATTATTGTTTAGCAGCAAAGAATTCGATTAAACGTACGAATTGAGAAACGAAACCAGCTTCGTTGTCGTACCAAGCAACAGTTTTAACTAATTGGCCATCTTCAGATTCGATAACTTTAGTTTGAGTTGCGTCGAAGATTGAACCTGCTGGAACACCAACGATGTCAGAAGATACGATTTCATCAGTGTTGTATAAGAATGATGGGTTAGCGTATTTTTCCATAGCTGCGTTTACTTCTTCAGCAGTTACTTCTTTGTCTAATACTGAGTAGAATTCAGTCATAGAACCAGTAACGATAGGAATACGGATAGCTGTACCATCAACTTTACCGTTAACTGAAGGAATAACACGACCTACAGCTTTAGCTGCACCAGTTGATGCTGGAATAGCGTTTTCTGCAGCTGCACGACCGTTACGGAAGTTACCTTTTTTACCGTTAGGAGCATCTTGTAATGATTGTGTAGAAGTGTAAGCATGGATTGTTGACATTAAACCATGTTTAATACCAAACTCTTTTTCTAACACGTTAACTACAGGCGCTAAACAGTTTGTTGTACATGAAGCACCTGAGATGATTGTGTCATCTGCTTCGATGATGTCTTCGTTAACACCGTAAACAATTGTTTTTGTTTCAGCATCAGCAGGAGCTGAGATGATAACTTTTTTAGCACCAGCATCGATGTGTGCTTGAGATTTTTCTTTAGTAGCGTAGAAACCAGTACATTCTAGAACGATATCAACACCTAAGTCACCCCAAGGTAAATCTTTTGCGTCGCGTTCAGAGTATACAGTAATTTCTTTACCGTCGATAGAAATACCGTTTTCAGTTGCTTTCACATCATGGTTGAAAGTACCGTGAGCAGTATCATATTTTAATAGGTAAGTTAAGAATTCAGCATCTGTTAAATCGTTGATTGCTACGATTTCTACATTTGAATCTTTTTCTTCCCAGATACGACGTAAAGTTAAACGACCGATACGACCAAAACCGTTAATTGCTAATTTAATTGCCATACTACAAAATTCCTCCTTAATGGAATACAAAATTATTTTAATGGGATTCCCCATTTAAAACCATATTTGAGGCACCTTCATCAGTGATAATGACCAACTGTTTAGGTGCAAGTTTTGCAAAAGCTTTAATCGCTTCTGCTTTTACACTGCCTCCAGCAATCAGAATAGGCAAATCAATGTCTGCCAAATCTTCAAGTTGAAGACCGATTCTAGGGATTCGGTGAACAATGTTTCCATCTTTATCGAAGAAACATCCAAACACTTCCCCTACAGCGTGGTTCTCCTTAATCTTAGATGAACTTTCTAAATCAAGTCCCCTACGCCTTGCCATAATTTTAGCATTACCAACACTAAAAAGTAAAATGTTAGCCTCTTTTAGCCTTTTTAAAGTCGATTGAATCACGGGATCATTCATTAGAGCCGTATTTGCGACCTCCGATAAATTCTCAGGTGCATATAGGGAAATGTTATGTCCGTGTAACTTTTGCGCTAAAATATCACTAATTGTGTTGGCTTGAGTTGCCGAAGCATCTCCTATGCCACCTCTAGCAGCAACCACAGTAAAGTGTCTGCTGGCTGTAGGCGGTAATTGGACATGTTCACTCACTTCTAGCATAGTTGAACCACCTGTCACTGCAATCGTATGATTACCTGTTGGCAGCTTTTTATCCAAGTATTTTGAAACCTGTAAACCCATTTCAAACAATATATGTTGATCCTGGTCAATGTCTCCTGAAACTATTCGAGCATCTGCTATGTTGAGCACATCAGCCAAATGATTTTCTTGTAGGTGAATTTTACTGATATCACGCCACAAATCTTGACCTGTAGCAATTGCTTGTTCTCCTTTAAAGGTAATCGTCATACCTGCCGGAGAAGAATCAATGAGACCTTGTTGTTTCAAAATATCCGTAATTGTACGCAATGGCCTTTCGGTGATACCTAACTTTTCAGCTAGTCCCTTCCGACCAATTGGACCATCTTTGAAAATCCGTTGTAAAACAGATATTCTCTCAAAATAGGTCTTTTGAACTTCAGGAACTACTTCAGTAATACGTTTGAATAAATCGTCCATAGTCCCCACTTCCCTAGTACAAAAACGTTGAGTGAAAAAAGACGTGGACTTTTAATGTCCATTATGTCTTTTTTTGACCATCTTCCGGTAAAAAAATTTGATTCCTAAGAATCAGACCTCTTTACATTGATTATAATACCAATAAACCTATTTGCTTGCAAGCATTTGCATTCACTTTTTCATATTTCAAACAATGCGCTCTTCACGGATAAGCAATGTGGACTCTCTGAAACATAAGGTGGTCATTTAGGCATTTATGATTAAATAGAAAAGAAGTGGGCATCCATCCCACTTCTTTCACTATTTATTTAGAAAATTATTTTTCTAATTCATCGTTTTTTGTCATGATCTGATCTAGTAAACCATATTCTAATGCTTCGTCTGCTGTTAACCAGTTATCACGGTCTGTATCACGTTCGATAACTTCAACTGGTTGACCCGTCATTTCAGAATATAGGCGGTTCATTTTTTCTTTTGTTTTAAGGATGTGGCGAGCTGCAATTTCAATTTCAGTCGCTTGACCTTGAGCGCCACCTAATGGTTGGTGAATTAAGATTTCAGCGTTTGGTAAGGCAAATCGTTTACCTTTAGTACCTGCTGCTGCTAAGAAAGAACCCATTGAGGCAGCCATACCCATGATAATTGTTTGCACGTCTGCATGTACGAATTGCATCGTATCATAGATAGCCATACCAGAAGTAATAGAACCACCAGGAGAGTTAATATATAGGTAGATATCTTTATCTGGATCTTGTGCATCTAAGAATAGTAATTGAGCAATAATTGAGTTGGCTAGGTCATCATTCACCTCTCCGCTCAACATAATAATACGGTCTTTTAATAATCGTGAATAAATATCGTAAGCGCGTTCTCCGCGAGATGATTGTTCAATAACTGTTGGTACTAAATTCATTTAAATGTCCTCCTTTTAAACTTGTATAATTGTATTATACCTTTATGGTCAAAATTGGTCAACAAATATAACTCTTTTGACTTGCTCTATCATTTTAGCATAGTCATGCTTATCTGCCCAATAGCTAAGCTTATATGCGCCCTTTTTGAGAATATTTTTCAGACTAATGGTCAGGTGCGAATTTTCCAACAACATGCCATTCTATGCTAATTGATTAGAAGGCGCTTGAATTCGTCTATAAACTAGGCTATAATAATTCTGTTATTGTTTTTTTGATCTAGATACAAAAAGACTGCGCCCGTAGTGTAATGGATATCACATAAGATTCCGGTTCTTATGATGGGGGTTCGATTCCCTCCGGGCGCATTTGAGCATATTAAGAGGTTTCAAAACCAACCATAAACGTTGGTATCATAAGGCTTTATAAGTTTTATGAATTCTATTGAGTTGTAATGTTCCGTATTAAATGGCGTAACTTATGACGTAACTTTTTTTACGATAAGTGCTCCCATGCACCAAAGCAAATCAATATCAGCTATTAGCTTACAGGCTAATGGCTTTTTTCTTTGCATTTAATACCCAATAAGTGACAATTCCGCCATTCTCAAACATCGTGTTGCTATTTATCAAAATTTATCCAACAAAAAAATCGGGCTTACGCCCGATTTTTTCTTAGTTATAAATGTCAATTAGAAGAATCTGTTTGTAACGCCGTCACCTGAAGCACGGAATGATTGTGCTGATGTTGTTACACCATTGTTTAATACATCATTTACTGCTTGGTAAGTTTGGTCTGATACTGTTGCACTTGCTGCCATACCGTTTGAAACTACTTCAAATTGTCCAGGTGCGTTAACAACTGATGAATAAGTAGTACCGCCCCAGTTACCTGAGTTTGCACGGTTAACAATTACTGAGAATACTGCTGCTTTTTCTGAGTAACTTGGACCAGCTTCTGTTTCTACTACTTGTAGCACTTGGTAAGGAATTTCAGATGCTGCTGAGTATGAAGAAGTTGATGTTAGTGCAGTTGTTTCTTCTGCTTCGTACGCAACTGGCTCAACTGTTGTTTCTTCTGCTTCATATGTTACAGGTTCTACTGTTGTTTCTTCTACTGCAGGCTCTTCTACAGTTTCAGTTTTCTCTACTGTTTCTTCTTCTACTTTATAAGTATCTTTTTTCTTATTTGCATCTTCTACAACTACTTCATTTACTTCACCTTCATCATTTTTAGTGAATGAGATAGAGTTAGATGGGAAGATTAAATCAGCATTTTCAATTTCGTTGATTTTAACTAGTGTGTTCACATCTACACCTGCTGCTTTAGCGATCACTGATAAAGTATCACCATAAACTACAGTGTATTCAGAAGTAGACTCATCGATTGCTTCCATATCAGAAGATACTTCTTCAACGCTACGTGCAGTCCATTCTGCTGCTTTAGCTTCTTCAGTGTTAAATCCTGCTGCCGCAAATAATGCTGACAATGCAAATGTTGTTCCTAAAATTGTTTTGTTAAATTTCATGTTAAGTAAAACTCCTTATTTGTATAGCTATTGCTTAGCTGTTTATTTAGCCACTGTTTCGACTACATGCAATATACTACACGGTGTGGATTCAAAAATAAACCCTATAAACCCATTCGTTAAGGGGCTTTAAATGGACTGAAATGTTTTGTAATTTTTAACCTTTTCATCTCAATTGTTACAAAACGAGCATTTTCCTAGTATAACAACATTTGTAACACTTTCATCAAAAATTGCATATTTTAATAAGTTATATTTATGACATTGTATGTAACAATTATTTTTTGAAAAATAAGTATTTTTGCTTATTGGAAAAGCCTCTATACTAGTACTTCCACTGGTTTTTCGCGATAAAATACAAAATTCATTCGTATATAATAACAAAAAGAGCCAAGGCTCACAGCAAATACCTACTGCGAGCCTTGACTCTTTTCTATATTCATCAATTTATTTATCTGATTCAGAATCTGACATACTATCAAAATCGTCATTTTTGTGCAATTGCGCTAATAATTGATCAATATGATTACCATATTCAATCGAACGATCCCGCTCGAAGAATATTTCTGGTGTTTTATAGATATTTAGACGTTTACCAATCTCTGAACGAATCAAACCGCTAGATTTTTCTAAACCTTTTTGCGCTTTTTCACGTTCACTGGCTAATTCGCTCAATGTAGTGTAGAAAATAGTTGCTTGTTGTAGGTCACCTGTAACTTCTACATCAGTAATTGTAACACCTTCAACGCGAGGGTCTTTTACTGTCTTTCTCAAGATGTCATTGACATCACGAAGAATTTCTTGACTTACACGTTCAGCTCTAAATTTTGCCATTGTGCATCACCTCTATTTTTTCTTCACTTCAACCATACGGTAAGCTTCAATTTCGTCATCTACTTTAATATCATTGTAGTTTTCTACGGTTAAACCTAATTCGAATCCACGAGAAACTTCTTTCACGTCATCTTTAAATCGACGTAGTGAAGCTAATTGACCATCGAAGATGACAATTGAATCACGGATAATACGAACTTGTGAGTTACGGTAAATTGTACCATCTAACACGTAACCACCAACAATTGTACCTACTTTAGACACATTGTAAGTCTCACGTACTTGAACTGTACCTGTAACTTCTTCAACATATTCAGGGTCCAACATACCAGTCATCGCTGATTCAACATCGTTAATCGCATCATAAATGATGTTGTATAAACGTACTTCAACTTCATCAGCATCTGCTTGCATTTTAGCTTGTGGTGTAGGACGAACATTAAATCCAAGGATTAAAGCTTGAGATGCTTGACCTAAAGTAATATCACTTTCGTTAATCGCACCAACAGCTTGGTGAACAATATTTACTTTAACACCTTCTACATCGATTTTTTTCAAACTACCAGCTAACGCTTCAACAGAACCTTGAACGTCACCTTTAATGATGACATTAACAGATTTCAATTCGCCTTCTTGAAGGGTTTCGAATAAGTTATCAAGTGTCACAGCGTGGTTAGCATTACGACGTTGTTGTAATGCACGACTCGCACGTTCTTCACCAACTGCACGAGCAGTTTTCTCATCATCAAAGGCTACAAAACGGTCACCTGCTTGCGGTGATTCTTGTAAACCAGTGATTTCAACTGGTGTTGAAGGGCCTGCTTGTTTGATACGGCGGCCAGTATCATTTGTCATTACACGTACACGTCCATGTGTATCACCAACAACGATTGGATCTCCTACACGTAGTGTACCTTCTTGAACTAGTAATGTTGCGATTGCACCTTTAGACGGGTCTAGACGTGCTTCAATTACAGAACCTAAAGCTAAACGATTTGGTGCAGCTTTATATTCTTCAACATCAGCTACTAATAAGACCATCTCTAGTAAGTCGCTAACATTTTGACCGAATTTAGCTGAGATGTTCACGAAAATCGTGTCTCCACCCCAATCTTCAGAGATTAGACCATATTCCGTAAGTTCTTGCATTACTCGGTCAGGATTAGCAGTTGGTTTATCGATTTTATTCACTGCAACGATAATCGGTACACCGGCTGCTTTGGCGTGGTTAATTGCTTCTACAGTTTGTGGCATAACACCGTCATCAGCTGCAACAACAAGGATAACGATATCGGTAACGTCCGCACCACGTGCACGCATAGTAGTGAAGGCCGCATGCCCTGGTGTATCAAGGAAAGTGATTAAACGATCATTTTCACGTACTTGGTAAGCACCGATATGTTGCGTAATACCACCCGCTTCACCATCCACAACTTGGGCATTACGTAAGTGGTCAAGTAAAGTAGTTTTACCGTGGTCAACGTGTCCCATAATTGTTACAACGGCTGGACGTGATTCTAATTCATCTTCATCCACATTTTTAGCTTCTTCAAAGTAATGATCAAAGTCTGCTTGGTCAACAATTACTTTTTCTTCAGCTTGCACACCATATTCTTCAAGAATTAATTCAATAGCATCTTTATCTAATGCTTGGTTTTGTGTAGCTGGTACACCCATCAAGAATAATTTTTTAATAATCTCAGCAGGTTCACGGTGAATTTTCTTAGCAATATCCGCAACGGTCATACCTTCAGTATAAGCCACTTTTTCTGGAAGTGGTTTATTCTTTCTTGGTGGTACCGGATTACCTTGTGGACGGTTTTGATCATTGTTAAAACGACCTTTTTTACCTTTTTTGCCTTTACCTTTAAATCCGCCATTTTTATTATTGTTATGATGTTTAGAATTATTTTTTTGATTATTCATTTTTTTATTCTCTTTTGCTGGGTTATTACGGTTTTGCAACTTGTTTTGCTGTTGTTTTTGGTTAGCATTTGCTTTAGCGGATTCAGACTTATCTGAACCTTGACTAGCTGGCTTACTTTCACCTTTTTTAGCTGTTTGATTATCAGCTGGTTTAGCAGTGGATTGCTTGCTGTCATTGTTAGCTTGATTATTAGCAAAGCTACCTTTCAACTTCTTCACTTCGTCATCAGTCATAGATGCCATATGGCTTGAATATTCGAATCCTGCGTTCTCTGCGGCTTTCAATAATTCTTTACTTGTTACACCGATTTCCTTAGCAACTTCGTAGACACGTTTTTTTGACATGTCATCACCTTCCTTATTCTACTAATCTCTCATACTTTTTACTCTCCTATTTGATGTAAAAATATACGTAAAAATCTAATTTTATTTTTTAAAGCTTTTTACAAAGCCTCTATCTAAGAAAGCGACAATCGATCGCTTTTTACCTAGAGCAATTGAAATTTCTTCAGTCGTAAACTGTTGAATATATTCGACCTCATAAAAAGCACATTTGTTCTCTATATTTTTTTTGGTTTGCTCACTAACATCTGTAGCCATAACAACTAAAACAGCTGTTTCCTGCTGAATTGTCTTTATAACTGTCTCAGTGCCTGAAACAAGCTTACCTGCCGCTTGAGCTAAACCAAGCAAATTAATCTTATTATTGTTCATTTTCAAAAAGCTCTTTTCTGGCTTTTTGATGGGCAACATAGGCCTTCAATTCACTGTAAAAATCATCCGAAATGGATACATTTAAGTGTCTATCTAACAAATGTTTGTCCCAAGCCTTTTGTACGACTTCAGGATCTAAGGAAACATATGCTCCACGCCCGTTTTTCTTACCTGTTGGATCAATTTCAACAACCCCTTCAGGATTACGAACAATTCTAATTAATTCTTTTTTTGGAAACATTTCATTTGTCACAACACATTTTCGCATAGGAATTTTTCGTTGTTTCATGTTTGATCCCACCTAATCTTAGCCTTCTTCGTTTAAACGCTCTTGTTGGTTTAAATCTTCTTCACCGATTAATTCTTCATCACCAATAATGTCGTTATCTTCGCCTTCAACATCATCAATCTGATCTTCAATTGCTTCTGGACCAACATTACCTTCTTCAACGTCATCAATAGCTAGTAAATCTTCTTCATCGATTGAAGTTGATCCTTCTGTTACTGCTTCATAATCTTCCACAGTTTCAATATCTTCAGCTAAAATGGCATCTACATCTTCATCGACTAATTCTTTTTCAGCAAAACGTTCTGCATATTCTTCAGTTTGAACGTAAGCATCAAAATCAGCTTCAGATTTGATATCAATTTTATGGTTAGTCAATTTAGCAGCTAGACGAGCGTTTTGACCACGTTTACCAATTGCTAATGACAAGTGGTTTTCAGGTACAACTACCACGCATGATGTTTCACCTGGCACAAAATGTACAGATAGTACATCAGCTGGATTTAAGGCATTTGAAATAAATGTTGCCATATCGTCAGACCATTGTACAATGTCCATATTTTCGCCTTTTAATTCATCCACAATGCGTTGTACACGTGAACCGCGAGGTCCAACACAAGTACCCACCGCATCAATGTTTGCATCATTTGAAACAACTGCAACTTTAGAGCGGTCACCAGCTTCACGAGCGATTGCTTTTATTTCAACTGTACCGTCGAAAATTTCTGGCACTTCTTGTTCGAATAAACGTTTCAAAAGACTTGGGTGGCTACGAGAAACATATACTTGTGGCCCTTTAGTTGTGTTTTCAACACGTTCAACATAAACTTGTACACGCTCATGCGGTTGGAAAGTTTCGTTTGGAATTTGTCCTTCTGGTGGGATAACAGCTTCAATTTTACCTAAGCTGACGTATACATAACGACGGTCTTGGCGTTCAACAATACCTGTAAGAATATCATCTTCGTAGTCGATATATTCATTGTAGATGATTGAACGTTCAGCTTCGCGCACGCGTTGCATAATCACTTGTTTTGCCGTTTGAGCAGCGATTCGGCCGAAGTCTTTAGGTGTGACTTCAAATTTAATTTTGTCACCAACTTCGTAAGCATTATTCACCTCATGAGCATCTTCAAGAGACACTTCTAGCTGTGAGTCCATCACTAAGTCAACAACTTCTTTTACAGCATATACTTTAATATCACCTTTTTTAGCATCAAAGTTGACTTCAACATTTTGCGCTTGTTGATAATTACGCTTATAAGCAGATACCAAAGCAGCTTCTAAGGCTTCTAAGATAACCTCTTTTGAAATGCCTTTTTCTTCTTCAAGCGCTTCGAAGGCTCTCAACATTTCTTTACTCATCTAAATTCCCTCTTTCACAAAAGATTAATTTTAAAATTCAATGGCCAATCTGATTAGAGATACATTTGTTTTATCAACGGTTACTAACACTTTACGCGTTTTGTCTTTGGTTTCAATTTCGTATGCATCGTCAGAGACAGATACTAGACGGCCTTGAATATTTTTTTGACCATCAATGGCTTGATAGAATGACAAGAATACCCATTCACCGATAGCAGCTTGAACATCGTCCTCGTTTTTCAATGGACGTTCTGCACCTGGAGAAGATACTTCAAGGTAATAAGCCTGAGGTATAGGGTCTGTTTCTAATTGATCAACAGCTTCGGAAATATGTTCACTAACTGTGACACAATCCTCTATTGCGATGCCACCACCTGGTTTATCCACGTAAATTCTTAGGAACCAAGATTTTCCTTCTTTAACAAATTCGATATCAAACAATATAAAGCCTAAGTCTTCAATAATTGGTTGCACGATTTCTTGCATTTGGTCTGTTACTTTAGCCATATTTCCCCTCGCTTTTCTTATTTTTATCTTATTACCATGAAAAAAGTGAGCGTCACCGCTCACTCCACCACTGTCTTCTTTCTACTATGACAGTATAACATATGCGAGCTTGAAGCGCAATAATTGTTGCTATCAAGCGATTTTTACAAGTCTTGTACAAGTCCTGTTACTTGGTTTACTGGAATTGAAAAAACGACACCACTACCTGGTTGGTCTAAGTCCATACTAGTTCGAATGCTTTCTGAAACAGCGTTTACTTTCTCAGATTCAACAACTAATAGCACAATTTCTTTCTCAGGTTGAATTTCAATGTTGAATAGTTTTGAAATTTCTTTTGTACCAGTACCTCTAC
The DNA here is from genome assembly GCA_041223225.1 of Aerococcaceae bacterium 50-4. Taxonomy (GTDB): domain Bacteria; phylum Bacillota; class Bacilli; order Lactobacillales; family Aerococcaceae; genus Aerococcus. Next base: position 124,712 of record JBCLPQ010000002.1, on the reverse strand, counting down.
CATGCAGAATTGTTGCCCCTTTTGCGCCCTCTTTACGGGCAGCGGATACAACATCGTCACCGGAATCCCTTCCAACAATAGTAACCATTAATTGATATTCACTCATATTTTCACCTTTTTCCTCAAATGCCCGATTAAATAAACGACTACCACATACGCTTGAAGTATCTGCTGAAAATAGGATACCCAAACCTTTTTTGTCCAATTTCATTTTTTCAGTTATTTTTTCGTGAATTTCGTTTTCATTTTCCTTAGGGGCTAGTGTAATCATTAATTCTTTCTTTGTTTCATCAAGCCCCATTAAATTAAGAAATTTATTTGGAATTGTACCTTCACAAAGGACTAAGGTTCCACCACCAGTACCATGCTGTTTGGCTACTTTGAGTACTTTTTCTCCAATACCATGGTTGACGATAGCGAAAAACGCTACTGATTCTATAGTCATCAGTTACCCCCCTTATTCGTTAATTGCTTTATTATCTTTGACTCTTAATTTATAGATTAAGCCTAGGATCTGAACCATTAATACTGGTGTCATCGCCACCATCGCAATAATACCAAATCCATCTACTAGTACATCGGCTTGTGGCAATGTTTGTGCGACACCTTGCGCAAAGGCTAAAATAAAGGTCGCTGTCATTGGTCCAGAAGCTACCCCACCAGCATCGAAAGCGATACCTGTGAACAGGTTAGGTACGTAGAAACTTAATAAAATAGATAAGCCAAATCCTGGTAATAGGAAATGCCATAATTCAACGCCTGGAACCATGATTCGTACCATAGACATCATTACAGCCAAGCCTACTCCAATAGACAAGGAGAATAATAACAACTTATTAGGAATATGTCCACCAGTTACATCTTCTACTTGGTCACCAAGCACGTGGACTGCTGGTTCTGCTAAAACGACAACTAGCCCCATAACTAGACCAATCCATGGTAATAATGCTTCATGATCGGTTGCTAGCTCAGTTGCTAGATATCGACCCATGTCCATAAATCCTTGATTAACACCGATTAGGAATAGGGTTAATCCAATTAAGACGTAGATAATCCCTACAGCAATACGGCGAATTTCACTTTTATTGATCCGTCTATAAAAATAAAACACAATAGCGAATAAAAGCAAAATAGGCACTAGCGAAACAACTGATTCTTGCACAGTATGACCAATATTCGCTATAAAGGGACTGATAATGCCTTCTGTATATTTATAGGCTTCATCGGAACTTTGAAAGGTTGAACTTTGGATTAATGACATGATCATTACAGCTAAAATCGGTCCAGTTGACATAGCGCCTACTAAACCAAATGAATCATCCTCTGCTCCTTTACCACCTTTTTTAGCAGATACACTCGCTCCTAAGGCTAATACAAAGGGCGTGGTTAAAGCGCCCGTTGTTGCACCAGAGGCATCAAAAGACATCGCTAGGAAGGTAGAATCGGCAAACATAGACAAGATCAGAATAACCCCATATATTGCAAAGAAAAACCATTTTAATGCGACATCTTTCATCACCCGGTACACACCAAGGGCAATCATAACCCCCACACCTATTGATACAACGATGACAATCATTTGAGCGCCAAGAGCACCGCCCGTTGCATCAGAAATTTGTTGGCCCAAAATTAATAGGTCTGGTTCGGCTACGGTAATAGAAAATCCGATAAAAAATGATAATAACAAGACAATAAAATGAGAACTAGATCGAATAATCGATTCACCTAAATAATTCCCAATTGGCGTCATACCAATATCTACCCCAAATAGGAAAATTGTTAGCCCTAAAGTTAATAGGACTGCACCTATTCCAAATCTAGCCATCATATCTCCTGGTACATCAACTAAGGTGAATGCTAGGGCAATTACCAAAATAACAATTGGTAGAACCGAAGATATAACTTCTTTAAATTTATCTAGCAATAACTGCATAGAATTCCTCCTTTTCATTAATAAATAGACATGAAAAAAGCAACAAAGTATCATGACATCCGCATTTCATTTGTTGCACGTATTCATATTAAATGAACGAATTCACTTAAATGTAATTAACACAATATTATGTTAACATAATCCGGACTTTACAGCAAAAATATTGCTTAAAAAAAACGAGGCTGGGACAAAAGTGTCCCAGCCTCGTCTCTTTATACAAGAATATTTATAATCGGGTTCCAAAAGTCAGAATTGTCCGATACTTCCCAAAATGCTCCAATAACATTCCGTTATTGTTCGGCTTTTGGTCCAGTACGTCAATTCTAAACGACTTTTGTCTCACCTTCGTCCTACGATTAGTCAACTCATTTATAACAAATATTTTTTCTCCTTGGCTCACTTGAGCATTTCTTAATGTGAATCCAGCTATTGTCAAGGTGGAAAGCGTAGCGGACCTTGACAATAGCTGGATTCACATTATCATTCAAAAAGTGAAGACAAGAGAATATTATAAGAGCATGCTAAATAAATCTCAAGGCTTGAGATTTTTAAAATATTTTGGTAAATTTACACTATAAATTAGTTACATAATGCTAATTCATAATTATAAAGAGTTTCGTGTTTATTCATTGAGAACAGACATTTGAGTAGCTTGTTGCAGCAGGCTATTGTCGCAACCTTGTCCGCTTTAGGATAGGGTTGTTTTTTTAATTTGTAATAATATTCAACAATATGATTTGGGCTAGAATGTTGACATTTGATCATATTTTTAACAATAACATATAGTAGTTTTCTAGCTCGAGCGTTGCCACGCTTATTAATGTGATCCCGGCCTATATGCGTTCCTGATTCATATCTACGGATATCTATACCCACATATGCATTAAGTTTTTTATTGTTTATAAATCTATCGATATTTCCTAGCTCAGCAATTAGGAGAGCAACTGAATTTTCTCCGATACCAGGCATACTACAGTATAGTTCGAACTCCTTGAATGATTTTGCCATTTCAATCATCTTTTATTCAGTTGCTGTTTTTCGAAAACGAGGTTTTCGATCATCCGTGCATAAAACTGTAATCTCTCACATTCAACACTATCAGAGGGAACGGATGAGAAACAGTTTTTTGCTAACTCAATAAACTGTTCGGTCCTTCTTCTGGTATATGCAGAGGAACGTATTCTACCGGTTGTTTGTATCAACTTATCTTCTACAACTGTTGTTGAGTCATCTAATACCCAACTTGGATGAGGATACTGCTGTATGAATGACAAAGCATAAGGACTAGTGACATTGGAAAAGAACTTTTTTAAGTCGGGGAAGCATATATAAATAGCCTCATATAGACGGTTAAGTTCTACTGAAATCTGGTCAGATATTTCTTGATAAAGACGACCTACAGATTTTATTTCCTGATAACTTTGTTCAGGAATTTGTTTAACACTACGCTTAAAAATATTATGTGTTAGTGCTAAATTGTGGGCATCTTTACTATCTGTCTTGACTCTGCGAAGTGACAAGCTCTTAATTTGATTACTAGCATCTAAAGGATTTAATTCTACAAATGGTATTTGTTCATTGATACAAAAAGATTCTAATGGTCGCGAATAAATTCCTGTAGACTCGTAAACAATAATTGGTAATTCAGGTAAGTTGTGTATTTCCTCTGAAAGTGCTGTGAACTCAGTTCGATTAAATTCAATTACACCTTCACTGATACATCTATCCTCCTTGTAGAGTACTTTACTTGCATGTCCTTTGGACACATCAAACGCCATTGTATATGTCATAGTTTTCCCTTCTTTCTTAATAAATTTGAAAGGTCCCCACTTTAAAGTTTCGTTCTGATTTCCTAAACACGAGCTCGAAGCCCAACATACTTTAAACAAATTCAAAAACTAAAAGTGAAGGAACTCATTTTTTTATACGAACTCTAAGCCCGAAGGTGATGAACGAGTTTCCTTTCACATACAACTATACAAAAAAATAGAGGGAAGAGTCGTCCGTCAACGATTCTTCCCTCTAATCTTAGTATGTTTTTTATGAATTTAGAAATCAAATAATGATAATTGGTTTTGATCTGGTAAACCATCTAGAACATGGTTTTCCGTCATGTATTCAATTAATGACTTAGACACTTTACCACGAGTTTGTAAGTCTTCTTTTGACAAGAATGGTGACTCTTCACGGGCTGCAACGATGGATTTCGCTACGTTAATACCTAGCCCATCAATCGCTCTAAATGGGGCGATAAGCGTATTATCTTCCTCAATAACAAATTCAGTTGCATGAGATTTATTGATATCTACCATTTTAAGTGTAAAGCCACGCTCCCACATCTCATTCACAATTTCAAGAACAGTCAATAACTGTTTCTCTTTAGTAGAAGCTTCCATACCTTTGGCATTAATTTCATTAATTTTAGCCTTGGTTGATTCTTTCCCATTTGACATGGATACAAGATCAAAGTCGTTTGCTCGAACAGATAAGTAGGCACAGTAATACCAGATTGGATGTTTCACTTTAAACCAAGCTACCCGCATAGCATTTAAGACATAGGCTGCCGCATGGGCTTTCGGGAACATGTATTTAATTTTCTCACATGAATCCATATACCATTCGGGCACATCGTATTCGCGCATAATTGCTTTGTGTTCATCGGACAAGCCTTTCCCTTTACGGACTTTTTCCATAATTTGAAAAGCATCCGATTCAGGCAAACCACGGTGGATTAAATACACCATGATATCGTCACGACAACCAATAACCTCACTTAAAGGTAAGCCTTTTTCCCGAACAAGTACTTCAGCATTGCCCAACCATACATCAGTACCATGTGATAATCCGGAAATCTGCAACAATTCCGCAAAGGTTGACGGTTTAGTTGCTTCAAGCATTTGCCGCGTAAACCGTGTACCAAATTCCGGTATACCAAGTGTACCAGTATTGGAATAGATTTGTTCTTTGGTTACACCTAGCACTTCTGTCCCGTTGAAAAGTTCATATACTTCAGGATCATCGGTTGGAATCTCAGTTGGATCTATACCTGATAAATCTTGTAGTTTACGGATCATCGTCGGATCATCATGTCCAAGAATATCTAGTTTTAGGACATTATCATGGATGGAATGGAAATCAAAGTGCGTTGTCTTCCATTCGGATTCCACGTCATCAGCTGGGAATTGAATTGGGGTAAAGTCATATACATCCATGTTTTCAGGAATAACAATAATCCCCCCTGGGTGCTGACCAGTAGTTCGTTTTACGCCAGTTGCACCCTTAGCCAAAAATTCCTTTTCTGTTTTACGTAGGTTCAAATTCTTGTCTTGATCGTAACCCAACACATAACCGAATGCTGTTTTATCGGCAACTGTACCAATTGTTCCTGCTCGGAAAACATGGTCATCACCGAAAAGGACTTTTGTATAGGCATGAGCACGTGCTTGGTATTCACCTGAGAAGTTTAAATCGATATCGGGTACCTTATCACCTTTAAATCCTAGGAAAGTTTCAAATGGGATATCCTGTCCGTCTTTATCAAGATTCGTCCCACATTCTGGACAGGCTTTATCAGGCAGGTCAAAACCTGATCCGACTGAACCATCCGTAAAGAAGTGACTATAGTGACAATTTGGACAAACATAATGTGGTGCTAAGGGATTTACCTCAGTGATCCCTGACATTGTCGCTACGAATGAAGAACCTACAGATCCACGCGAACCTACAATATAGCCGTCATCATTCGATTTCTTTACTAACTTTTGTGAAATCAAATAGATTACAGAGAAACCATTGGAAATAATAGATTTCAATTCTTTATCTAGTCGCGCTTCGACAATTTCAGGAAGTTCTTTCCCGTATATTTCATGCGCTTTGTCAAAAGACATATCTGTCAGTTCTTGTTCTGCCCCCTCAATTGTTGGCGTATATAATTTATCTTTCAATGGCTCAACAAACTCAATACGGTCTGCAATGGCATTGGAATTTTCAACGACAATTTGATAGGCCGTTTCTTCTCCTAAGAAAGAAAATTCATCCAGCATTTCATCAGTTGAACGGAAATGTGCTTCCGGGAAGTATTTCGTTCGGTTTGATTTAATCGAGTTAATCAAAATTTCACGGTAGATCTTGTCCTCTTTATTCAAATAATGGACATCTCCTGTAGCGACAACTGGTTTATTGACCGATTCACCAATTTCCAACATGTCTTGCATGATCTTTTCAAGCGTCGCTTCATCTTGAATTAATTCACTCTGGATCAATGGTTGATAAACCGCCTTTGGTTGTAGTTCTAGGTAGTCATAAAAATCAGCTTTTTGTTCAGCTTCAATTTTCCCTTTTTGCATTAAAGCTTCAAATACTTCCCCACCAGCACATGCTGAACCGACTAATAGATTTTCTCGGTGACTAGATAATAAGGACCGGGGAATTCGTGGGACTCTGTAATAATAGTCAATATTTGAAGCTGAAACTAATTTAAACAAGTCTTTTAAACCGGTCTGATTTTTAGCCAGTAAAATGGCATGGAATGGTCGACCTTGTTTATAAGCATCGCCTTTTCCAACATCCTTATTCAATTCATCATGGTAGAAAATTTCGTGGTCTGCCGCTGCTTCCTTAATGAAAATCCAAGCTAGCGCACTCGTTGTTTCAGCATCATAGACTGCACGGTGATGTTGTTCCAATGCAACATTATAGCGTTTTGCTAAGGTATTCAAGCGGTGTGATTTTAGGTTCGGATGTAAGAAGCGTGACAATTCCAATGTATCAATCACTGCATTGTGGGATTTATCAAAACCATGACGTTTATAAGCTGTATCAATGAAGCCCATATCGAAGCTTGCATTGTGGGCAACAAAAATGGCGTCCCCTACCCATTCTCTAAAATCGGTGATAACCTCTTTTTCAGTACGTGTATTGGCTAACATTGCATCAGTGATGCCCGTTAATTCAATAATTGTTGCTGAAAGTGGGCGACCTGGATTGATAAATTCTTCGAAGGTATCAATCACGTTACCATTTTGCATTTTTACGGCAGCTAATTCGATGATATTGTCATAAATAGCAGATAATCCAGTTGTTTCCACGTCAAACACGACATAAGTAGCCTCTTTTAATTCAATATGGTCAGGATTATAAGCGATTGGTACACCATCATCTACGATATTAGCTTCTACACCGTAAATCATTTTTAATCCAGTAGATTTTGCTGCTCCTGAAGCTTCTGGATAAGCTTGAAGTGTTGCATGGTCAGTTACTGCGATTGCTGTATGTCCCCAATCTTTTGCTTGATTGGTAAAATCTGAAATTGAATTCGTCGCGTCCAGCATAGACATATTCGTATGCACATGTAATTCAACGCGTTTTTTATCTGCTTTATCTTGTCGTTTTGCTTTAGTGATTTCTTCTAAATCACGTACATTTAAAACTAAGTCGCGGGCAAAACGATCATCCATTTGTAAGTCCCCGCGAACACGCAACCACATACCTTTGCGGATGGACTCGAAAATAGCAATGTCTTCATCTGTTCTTGAGAACATTTGGATTAAGAAGGCTGACGTATAATCAGAGATTTTAGCGTTTAAGATACGACGACCTGTTTTTAGTATTTTTACTTCTACATCGAAAACGACACCTTCCATGGATACAAAGCGTTGCTCTTCAACATAGGTATTCATGGCTCTCAATTTGTCATCTACTGGGATATGTTTTCCTAATTGAATCTTATCCACTTTAATCGCTGGCCCGTTATTCCCCGCTGCAGCCATTTCTTTTTGCTTCTCAGCGGCTTTTCTAGCCATTTCTTGTTGCTGTTCAGCCAATTCATTCGCACGTTCTACAAAGACATCCCGACGATCTTTAGCAGTTTCCTCATCAATGATAATCTCAAATGGCACTTTTGGAAAACCTACCATTTGATAATTTTGCTTAATAACTTCAAGATAATTCTCTTGAATAATTTGTTTCAAGGGTTGGTTGTCTACACGAATGTAATAGCGGTTGTTTTCAAATGAAGGTAATTGACCTTGAAAAGTAGCCTTGGCAATCCCGTTGGAAATACCTGACCTATTAACAATGATAGGCCAGTAATCCAAGACATCTTGGTGATTCGGTTGACTCTCATCAGTCACTTCGATTGAAAAATCTACTGCACCAACACGGTCAAAGCCTTTTTTCAAATACTCTTCAAATGTCAAGAAAGTCGCCGCATCGACCCGGGTTGGAAGGCCTATTTTAAACTGCCACAATCGTGATTTTGTATGGACGGTAACATTTTCTAACCAACCATTTTGAATAATGTCATTTTCTTGTGTCCAATTAATTTGTCCTAGTAACGCCTGAAATAAGGCTTCTTTAGATTCTGACATGCACACATTTCCTTTCCTGATTTAATGACAAAAGGCCATCGTTATGGCCTTTTGTTGTCGTTTCTGCATAAAAGTTTATTCATTAAAGAATTTATTAGCCAAACATCCGCATGATATCGTTCCATGTGACTGCAATCATTAAAATAATTACAAGCACGGCACCGATGATATTAATCATCCCTTCAGTTTTTGCTTGTAGCGGTTTACCGCGTATTAATTCGACAAAATTCAATACAATTTTGCCCCCATCAAGTGCAGGTACTGGAAGTAGGTTAACAATCCCAAGGTTGATACTTAATGATGCTAACCAAGAGATAATCCCAGCCATACCAAATGACACTACCTGGGAAGTTGTTTGGTACATATACACCGGCCCACCAAAGTTATTGATATCAAAGCCTGTCTTAAACATACTTGCAATCACTGAAAAAATCCCCGTAATCATTGCCCAAGTACTGGTAAAACCATAAGTGATTTTAGCCATAAACGAGGTGTCTTGTGCTCTTTGCGCTCCGATTAAACCAACCGTTTCCCCAGATTCCGTTTCTGTCGCTTGGGGTGTAACAGCTAGATTTATTTCTTGACCGTCACGATTAATCGTAAAGGTTAAAGATTGGTCAGGATTTGATTGTACAATGGCTTGCATATCGTCAAACGTTTCGACGTTTTGGCCATCTATTGCAGTAATTTGGTCACCTGTTTCTAAACCAGCTACTTGAGCTGCTGAATCTTCTTGAACAGCGCCAATTTCAGCTACATTTGACCATACGCCGCCTTGCATAAATGCAAATAAAATAAAAGCTAAAATACCCAAAATAAAATTATTCATAGGTCCAGCAAAATTTACAATTAGCCTTTGCCAAATATTCGCTGATTGAAATTGCCGTTCTATCGGTGCTACTTTCACAATTGTACCGTCAGATTCTACAATGTTGGCTGTTTTAGATACTTGGTAGCGTACTTTATCTTCGCCACCATAAGGGATACCTTCAATAAACATCTCTTCTTCTAAATCCGCTGCCCATACTTCTAATGGTAAACCAGAAAAATTCTGTCCTTCATTTTCCAAAGAAACAGTGTTCACTACACCATCTTCATCCTGTTCAATGACGACTTGCATACCCTTGGTTAGGGTATCGGACATTTCTTCTAGTCCGGCCATACGAACGTAGCCCCCTATTGGGAGGATTCTAACGGTGTATGTTGTTTCTTCAGCTTCGAAGTGGAAAATTTTTGGTCCCATACCAATTGAAAACTCTCTAACTAAGATGCCAGCTCTCTTGGCAAAATAGTAATGCCCAAATTCGTGGACAATCACGATAACTGAAAAAATAAATATAAATGCAATAATGGTCGTCATAATGTACTCCTTACTCTATTATTTACATTGATCCTAAAAAGGGAATCAAGAAATAAAACATGGGTAAAACTAATAATAGACTGTCAAACCGGTCAAGAAAGCCACCGTGTCCTGGCATAATGTTACCAGAATCTTTGACTTGATAGTTGCGCTTTAATGAAGACTCTACTAAGTCGCCAACCTGTCCTAAAAAGCCAAGCACAACAGCTAAAATTAAGTTGTCGATGATTGTTAAGCCAAAAATATTATTAAAATATAGGACAATACTTGAACATATAAAAGCACCGACTATACCACCAAGTGAACCTTCTATTGTTTTATTTGGAGATACCTTGGGTGCTAATGGTCTGCGACCAATTTGCCTACCAACTAGATAAGCAAAAGTGTCATTACCCCAAATAATGATTAAAACATATATCACAGGTAGCAGGCCTAATAATCGTGTTTCAATCAATAAATGAAAGCCACGTCCGACATATAGAGCTGCTAAGCTAATTACACCTACTTGTTCAAAATTAATATCTTCAGGTTTAAAAACCATAATCATTAGCAGCATAGCCACGCCCGCAAAATAAAGTGTCATATAGTCGATTTCTTGCGGTAATAAGGCAAGATAGTATGAAGGTAGTAATTGTAATAACATGGTCACTAAGCCGACAATTCCACGCCAAGAAGGAAATGGAATTTTTGCCATCTGTAAAATTTCATAGTAAGCCACACCAGCGATGATTGCTACCATCAAGTCAAAAGGACGACCACCTATAAGTAACAGTGGGATAAAAATGGCCAGAGCAACGACAGCGCTGATAACTCTTTGTGTCATAAGATCCCCTCTTCCTATTTAGTATCTATCGCTCCAAATCGACGATTTCTTCGTTGAAATTCGCCGACACATGCTTGTAAAACATCTTCATCAAAGTCCGGCCACTTGGTGTCGGTAAATAACATCTCACTATAAGCCAACTGCCATAACAAGTAATTTGACAAACGGACTTCCCCGCTTGATCTAATTAACAAATCAGGATCGGCATATTCGCCTAATTGTGCCGTATATAAGTTGTCAGAAATTGTTTGTTCCGAGATATCTTTTACCTTTAAGTCACCATTAGCAACTGACGTTGCAATGGATTGAACTGCTTTCGTAATCTCGTCTCGCGATCCATAATTAAAAGCAATATTTAAAATTAAGCCAGTATTCTCTTTCGTCAGATCCATAGCATTTTGAATGTATTTTTTTGTGCCTAGTGGTACTTTGTCGAAGTTCCCACTCATGCGAACCTGTACATTGTTTTCAATTAGATCAGGTAAAATTTCATCATTTAATACTTTCGGTAATCCCATTAAATAATTTACTTCCGTAATTGGTCGCTTCCAATTTTCTGTTGAAAAAGCATAGGCAGTTAATACTTTTATACCCATTTTATGTGCTGCGATGACCACACGTTTAAGGGCTTTTAGACCTTCTGAATGTCCATCTGTTCGTTTCAGACCACGAGCCTGCGCCCATCTACCATTTCCATCCATAATCACCGCGATGTGATTAGGTACAGGTAAATCGGGATTATAGTTTACTTCTGTCACCATATTGAACCTCCATTTGTAATTCTAAATAATTGTATCAAAAATCTAGCGAAAAACCTATACTTATCCCCTAGCTTAGGTCTTCTTTATAGGACGTATATGGTCGTAAAACATTGAAAGCGAACGCAATTTAAAAATAGGTATATAAAAAAACCAACCGGTTATCAAAAATGAAACCGGCCGGCTTTTATACGTTTGAATAAATAGATTATACGTTCATGATTTCGTCTTCTTTATCAGAAGCGATTTTCTCAACGTTTTTAATTGAAGCATTTGTTAGGTCTTGAATATCACTTTCGTATGAACGTACGTCATCTTCGGTGATTTCCTTTGCTTTTTCAGCTTTTTTCGTTTCATCAATCGCATCACGACGGATGTTACGAATAGCAATTTTAGCATCTTCCAAGTCTTTACCAACAAGTTTACTTAATTCTTTACGACGTTCTTGTGTTAATGCAGGAATGATTAAACGAATTACAGAACCATCATTTGTAGGGGGAATACCTAAATCAGATTGTTGTAATGCACGATCAATATCGTTTAAAGAGCTCTTGTCGTATGGTGAAATTTGTAACATACGAGGCTCTGGAATAGTAATTGTTGCCAATTGACGTAGGTCAGTTGGTACACCGTAGTATTCCACAGTGATGCCATCAAGTAAAGAGGCATTTGCTACACCGGCACGGATGCGTGATAGTGTACGCGAGAATGCTTCTTCAGACTTAACCATACGGTCTTTAGTTTCTTTTAGTAAATTATCAATAGCCATTGAAATAACTCCCTTACCCTTCTATAGTAGTACCAATTTCTTCACCAAGAATTACACGGCGAATATTTCCTTCTTCATTCAAGTTGAAAACAACTAAAGGAATGTTATTGTCCATGCTTAATGATGAAGCAGTAGTGTCCATTACTTGTAGATTGTTGCTGATTACTTCCAAGTGTGAAAGTTTTTCGTATTTAACAGCGGCATCATTCTTACGAGGATCGTCAGAATATACACCATCTACACCATTTTTAGCCATTAAAATGACATCTGCCTCGATTTCTGCTGCACGTAACGAAGCTGTTGTATCTGTTGAGAAGTAAGGATTACCAGTACCCCCAGCAAAAATGACAACGCGTCCTTTTTCTAGATGACGCTCAGCACGGCGACGGATATAAGGTTCCGCGATTTGACGCATATCAATTGAAGTTTGTACACGAGTTGGTACGCCAATGTTTTCTAACACATCTTGTAAGCCAAGCGCATTCATGATGGTTGCAAGCATACCCATGTAATCCGCTTGAGCACGTTCCATACCCATTTCTTCACCAGTTTTACCGCGCCAAATGTTTCCACCGCCTACGACGATTGAAATTTGCACGCCTAAACGGTGAACTTCTTTGATCTCTTTAGCAATATTTTTCATTGTTTCCGGATCGATACCGAAACCATTATTACCAGATAAGGCCTCACCTGAAAGCTTTAAAACTACACGTTTATATTTAGGTTCTGTCATTCTATTCTCCTTACTAAAAAGGTTGAGAAAGAAACCTTTCCCAACCTATTTTAAATTCCCTCTTCTTTACTTCTCTATTTTAAGCAAATTCAAAAAGTTTATATCGGGATGTTGTTAAATTATTTACCCATTTGAGCAGCAACTTCGCTAGCAAAGTCGTCTTGGCGTTTTTCAATACCTTCGCCGACTTCGAAACGGAAGAATGCTTTGATTTCAGCATTGTTTTCTTTTGCAACTTCAGCAACAGTTTTGCTGTCATCTAATAAGTATTTTTGATCAACTAAGCAGATTTCTGCGAAGAATTTACGTAAACGACCAGTAATCATTTTTTCAACGATTTCTTTTGGTTTACCTTCGTTTAATGATTGTTCTGTAAGCACTGCTTTTTCATGTTCGTAAACTTCAGCAGGTACAGATTCTTCGTTTAAGTATTGTGGTTTCATACCACCGATGTGCATAGATACCATGCTAGCAAATTCAGGGTTGTTACCATCAATTAATGTAAGAACAGAAATACGGCCACCTTGGTGAGAGTAAGTACCAAATTCTTGGTCATCTGTTTTTGTTAAAGTTTCAAAGCGACGTAATGAGATTTTTTCTCCGATTACAGCAGCTTTTTCTTTGATGTAAGTATCTAAATCGTTACCTTCAACAGTTACATCACTTAAAGCAGCTTCTACGTTTGCAGGTTTTTGCTCTAAGATTGCTAATGCAACAGTATCTAATAATTCAACGAATTGATCGTTACGTGCAACGAAGTCAGTTTCAGAGTTAACTTCTACAATTACAGCGTCATTTCCTTTAGCTACAGCTTTAGTTAAACCTTCTGCAGCAACACGGTCAGCTTTCTTAGCAGCTTTCGCGATACCTTTTTCACGTAGGAAGTCTACAGCTTTGTCCATGTCTCCATCAACTTCAACTAAAGCTTTCTTAGCATCCATCATACCTACACCAGTACGGTCGCGTAATTCTTTAACTTGTTTTGCAGTAATTGCCATTTAAAATTTTCCTCCTAATTGCATGCATTCTTTAAAAAAGGCTATCTAATATAAGAAGGAAAGCCGAATATAGCTTAGACAAACTTAATCAGATAGCCATCTACTGTTTATATTTTACTACTTATTGAAGCATTCTTCAACTATAGCAATGATTACTCAGAAACCTCGTCTAAAACTTCGTCACCTTTGAAGTCTTCAACAGTTACGTCTTGTTCAGCTTCTTCTTGAGCACCTTGTTTAGCTTCAAGAACTGCTTCAGCCATACCACCAGTAATCAATTTGATAGCGCGGATAGCGTCATCATTTGAAGGGATTACGTAATCTACTTCATCTGGATCACAGTTAGTATCAACCATAGCGATAACAGGGATGTTTAATTTGTGTGCTTCTTGAATCGCAATTTTTTCTTTACGAGGGTCAACAACAAACATAACATCTGGAATACGTGGCATATCTTCGATACCGCCTAAGAATTTTTCTAGACGTTCTTTTTCTTTTAATAAGCCAACGACTTCTTTTTTAGGAAGTACGTCGAAAGTACCGTCTACTTCCATTTCTTTAATGTTTTTCAAGTGTTTAATACGTTTTTGGATTGTTTCCCAGTTAGTTAAAGTACCACCTAACCAACGGTGATTTACGTAGTATTGACCTGCACGAGTTGCTTCGTCAGCGATTGAATCTTGTGCTTGTTTTTTAGTACCTACGAATAATGCAACACCGTCTGCGCCTACTAAATCACGCATAGCGTTGTAAGCTTGGTCTACTAACTTAACAGTTTTTTGTAAGTCAATGATGTAAATACCATTACGTTCTGTAAAGATGTATTTATCCATTTTAGGGTTCCAACGACGTGTTTGATGTCCAAAGTGAACACCAGCTTCTAATAATTGTTTCATGCTAATAACTGGCATGTTAAATTCCTCCAATTTGGTTTTTATTTTTCCGCCCCTACTTCAAAGTTTCGCCACTAGATGAACTAGCACCACGCGATTCCATCCGTAAGGTGTGAAATATGTGTCATTTGACACTCGAACATATTACCACATGCTAGCAGACTTTTCAAGCTTTTTTGAAAAAAGGTTGAAAACTGTGGTTCATTTTTTTCAATTTATAAGGCTTGACTCACGCCAAGAATAAACTTCAGATCATCTAAACTTAAGTTTTGGCTGCTTGCTTGGTCTCCATCATCAAATAATTGTTCGAATAAATAACGTTTTTCTTCCTGAAGTTCAGCAATTCGTTGTTCGATTGTGCCCTCAGTAATGAAGCGTACAACTTCAACATCTTTCTTTTGACCAATACGATGTGCGCGTCCAATAGCTTGTTCTTCTACAGCTGGGTTCCACCATAAGTCATACAAGAAGATTGTATCTGCACCTGTTAAGTTGATGCCGACCCCACCAGCTCGTAACGAAATCAAGAAGACAGATTTATCACCTGAGTTAAATTCATCCACTTGTTCTTGACGGACTTTTTTATTCGTTTGACCAGTCATCATATAATGGTCAATCCCCTCTTCATTCATATAGTCAGACATTAGATCTAACATACTTGTAAATTGAGAGAATACTAATACTTTACGGCCAGATTCAATAGCACGCTTCAACATAATCTTGAAGTATTCAAACTTACCAGATAAACCTGTATAGTCATTTTTCACTAAACGAGGGTGACAGCAGATTTGACGTAAGCGTGTAATCCCCGCTAATAATTCCATATGCATTTGCCCAGCATTTGAAGAATCATTATTTAACTGGTCTTGAATTTTCTTCAAGTAGGCTAAGTAGATATTTTTCTGTTCAGGATCCAACATACTGAAGCGGTCGGTAACAGTTTTGGTAGGTAATTGCAAGGCCACATCGTTCTTAGTACGACGTAAAACGAAGGGACTCGCAATCCGTGCTACCTCTCCTACTGAAAGCTTTTGGAATTCATGTTTATTTGGTAATAGGCCTGGCACAATGATTTGCATTAGCGCCCAGAACTCGTTTAGATTATTTTCCATTGGTGTACCTGATAAACCAATGCGCATAGCAGCAACTTGTTTCTTCACAGAACGGTATAAAATGGTATTGTCATTTTTAATGGCTTGCGCTTCATCTAAGACGAGAATATCCAAATTCACTTCTTGATAAGCTTCTTGGTCATTACGATAAGATTGATAAGAAGTTAACCAAACATCTATTGTTTCATCCTGACGAATTGCTTCACGCTCTTCGATGGTCCCATCTACAACAGCAACATTCAATGTAGGCGTAAAACGTTTAAACTCATGCGCCCAGTTGTACAATACTGAAGCAGGCGCTAAGACAAGCGATTTTTCGTGGGGATTATTTTCAATATAATCTAGTACGAAGGAAATCGTTTGAACAGTTTTCCCTAAGCCCATCTCATCGGCTAATAGTCCACCTAATTGATATTTAGCTAACCCTCTAAACCATTTTACCGATGTTTCTTGATAGTCCGATAAAGTTGCTTTTAGATTTGGCGATGGTGTATAAGGTTTATCTTTCGCTCTAACAATATCATCATAGAATTCTTCAAAGACTTCATTGCCATCTACTAAAGTTTGAAAACGTAAGGTTTGGAAAATAGGTACAACGTCCCCATTCTGCCATTCATTATTGGCTGCAGAGATTTGTTGTAGCATCCGTTTCTGTTCGTCGTCCATGGTATTTTGGACATCGATAATCCGGCCATCGCGCAAACGAATATAGGCTTCGTTTTCCATAATTGCATTTAAAATACGGTCTACTTCAACCGGCTCAACATCAGATAATTCAAAATCTACTGATAAGAAGCGACTGCCATCACTTGGTGTCATTTTCACGGTGGCATTCACTTTATTGTCATAAACATTGCGTAAAAATTTACCGTATTTAATGTCCCATTGGTCGATAAATAAACGACCAAAGTTCTCGATATTTGTCATCACGTCGGTCAAATTGTCGAAGTGTTGAACAAAGGCACCTTTTTCCGGTACAAAACCTAAAGCTTTCAAGGTATTTTCAACTGTTACTTCACCAGAAAAGTCACGAACTAAAATAATATCATCATCCGGCAATACTTGATGTTCTGCATTATCTGAAATTAAATATTCACCGTATTGGTATTCAGGGGTTACATGTAAATCTGACCCTTCTACATCTAAGGTTACATGAACTTGTAAGTCTTCTTGGTATAGGTCAAAAAACGATGTTAACTGGTCAATTTCACTATAGGCCATTAAAGTTCGCCCAAATAAACTAATAAAGTAAGTCATTTCTTCTGCTGATAAAGAAATTTGATATTCATTCTCCGCAAAGAAGCTTTGTAAAAATCTTAAATCGTCATAAAAATTACTGTCTTGGGTGGTTTCATAAATGGTCTCATCTTGAATCAATAGACCGTATTGCGCTAACCAATTCACAGATTGGTCCCAAGTTAATTGATATAAGTCATTGTCTTTTTGCAAACTAAATACCAGCGCTTTTTCCTTTGAGAAAGTTGGCTTCATAGCATTTCCATCTAATTTAAAGCGAATGCTAATATGATTGTCAGCTATATATAAATCTTTTAACCGTTGTAATTCTTGGTTCATTAAATAAAAGCGTTGTGTATTCTTTTTATTTTCTGGCGTATTCATCACCAGTAATAGCCATTTATTCCGCAAATTATAGGCATTTGCTAGTTCAACCAACAGGTCATAGGTCTCTTGACCAAGGGTTGATGGCGATAGCCAAATTTCCTCACGGTCACGGTTAGGAAGAATATATAGGGTATTTTGAATAACAGCTTGGAAGAAATTATCCATGTCAGTGACATAGTACAAGTTATTCACACCCACACGGATACGGAGATAGGCAATATCCTCATATGAAATAATATAAGGTCTAACTTCATCGAATTGCACTTCTAAAGTGACTTTTACCCGGCTAGATCGTGGCAAACACTTTACAGGACTCGTCACTTGGCGGTGATTTAAATAGCCTTCAAGCACTTCATTCACTTGTAATTCTGCTTCATCATCCACCTCAGGATAGCGCTTCAATTCGTCGTTAAATTGGTGGACACGTGTCATCCCCAACTCTCTCAAGAATAGTTCTACTGCAACTGTATGTTCACAATAGCCTTTCTTTTGAAAGACCTGGCATTGGCAAACATCTTCCTCTTTAGCAGTTCCATCTAAGATCACTGTATACGTGTCATCATCAAGTACCTCTGCACGCCAAACAGTATTTTCTTCATCGGGCACAACTTTAAGTACACGATTTTCCTTTACCAAAGCGCGTCCTTGCTCGATTATCTTACTTGGAATACTCCACTTCATATCTTACACCCCAAAATTCTGAATCTGTCGCTCATTAATTAATTTATTATATCAAACTTCTTAAGAAATTCATATGGTTAGCCAATGACCCTGCTGTCAGCAAAAAGGAACTTCACTTTTTTAGTTGAACCTCCACTCATTAGGCCAAATTGAATCTACTATTGACCAACAAAAAAGAGACTGGGACAAAAGTGTCCCAGCCTCGTCTCTTTATACAAGAATATTTATAATCGGGTTCCAAAAGTCAGAATTGTCCGATACTTCCCAAAATGCTCCAATAACATTCCGTTATTGTTCGGCTTTTGGTCCAGTACGTCAATTCTAAACGACTTTTGTCTCACCTTCTTCAAGTCTATTTGTCATCATAAATTTCAGTTCGTTCTATTTCTTTCACCTGCAAATAAGCAGAAATTAAAGGAATCACAATCCCTGCAACGATTATACCAAATAGATTAAAGGCGATCGTACACATCAGTGTGACTACTAGCGGCAACCAAAATGGTAATTTTAAATCTTTTCCGATTAAAAATGGTTGTAAGATCTCAGTCAATAACTCAACACCTAAATAAATCGCAAAAAGCCACCAACCTACTTGAGTATCTCCTTGTAACCATTCAATCAAAATCCAGGGTATAAAGACCATACCTGCACCAATTACTGGTAATAAAGCGACTAAGCTGATGCCGATAGCGATTAACCAAGACCATTGGATATCCAAGGTCCAAAATCCTATACCATAAATCACAACTGTTAAGAGTAGTAATTTGGCTTCAGCACCCACATATAACTTTATATTATTGATGGTATGTAGGAAAACTTGTTTCCAAAAAGTCGTTTTCGTCATCTTTCCATCCCCTTTTAAATGCCGACACTGATTAGTAGCCATGCTATTTATGCGCTTTTTTTGCGCGTTTGGCATCTCGTTTCGCAACCGCTCCTGCTAGATCATAACGATAATTCGGATCTAGAATACGGTCGTTCTCAATAAATGCATCTTTAATTGCTTGATTAATCGCTTGGTTATCTTCCGCCGTTAATCGTTTAACGTCAGGTAATTGAATCGGTTTACCGATACGGACTTTAGCGCGATTAGCCTTTTTCCATGAAAATAAATCTCTGATTTGAATAGGCCCTTGGTAGTTAACAGGTAAAATTTCCGCCTTACCCATCTTTGCCATTGAAACAGCGCCGTCTTTAATCTCTTCGGTATATCGAGAGCCAGTCGGAAATAAGCCTACATACTTGTCGCCTTCTTTGATTGTACGAACCGCACTCTTAATTGTAGATGCACTTGGATTTTCCCGATCTACCGGAATAATATTAACGGTTGTGAAGAACCAAGTGAGGAATTTATTGGCTAATAATTCCTTCTTTGCCATAAATGCGATTTGTTTTGGTCGTAATGCCATAGCAATAAAAATGGGATCTAGAATTGAACGGTGTGGTCCCACCACTAAGTAATTGGCTTCCGGATCAAAATCCTCGTCGACTACTACCTTGGTTGGTCCATTAATCAATTGGATAAACCAGCTTATTAAAGTAAGTAAAATATTATAAATCATCAGTTTCCCCTTCAGCTAAATCTTCATGTGCATCCGAATATGTCTGCAACTGATACATATTATAATATGTGCCGCCTTGTGCAATCAAGCTGTCATGGTTACCGTGTTCAATTATATGCCCATTTTTCAAGACTATAATCTGATCTGCATCTTTAATTGTAGATAAACGGTGGGCGATAATAATGGTTGTTCGACCTAGACGCATATTGGCCAAACCAGATTGAATTTTTTGTTCAGTTTCTGTATCAATATTCGCTGTTGCCTCATCAAGGACTAAGATTTTCGGCTCGCGCAAAATGGTACGAGCGAAACTTAATAATTGTTTCTGGCCAGTTGAGAATGCTGCACCACCTTCAATCACTTTCGCATGATAGCTATCCTCAAACGACTCAATGAAGTCGTCAGCCTTCACAAACTCTGCAGCAGCTTTAACCATTTCATCCGAATAATCACCGTGTAAGCGAATATTTTCGGCAATATCCCCGTAGAACATGAAAGAATCTTGCAAGACTAAACCGATATCTTTTCGTAACTGTTCGATAGGAATATCTTTAATAGACTGTCCATCAATCAGGATTTCTCCTTTGTAAAATTCATAGAAACGCATTAATACGTTAATAATAGAAGATTTACCTGAACCTGTTTGACCCACGAAGGCAACAGTTTGCCCAGGTTTAATATCAATATTAATATCATGTAATACTTGTTTTTTACCATCATATGAGAAGGATAAGTCGGTGATTTGGATATGACCATCTGTGACTTGTCCATCCGCATCCTCATTTGCCGTTGGTGCTGCTTCTGGATTATCTAGTAAGGCTAGAACACGCGAACCAGATACCATACCATCTTGGAAGATTGATAAGGAATCCATCATTTGTCCCATCGGTTGGAAAAATGATTTAGCATAAGAAGTGAAGGCATAGACGACCCCGACATTAATAGCCAACCCTTGTAAGTCTTGGATACCAAAAATATACAAGACTAACACCAAGGCAATTGCCTCAATCAAGTTAATGGCTGGCATTAACAGTAAGGCATTCATCTTAAACATGGCTACACGGGCTTTTACATAGGTTTGGTTTACATCATCAAATTCTTGCATCAGTCGATCTTGTTGCCCGAAGTTTTGAATGATATTCATACCCGAAATGGACTCACTTAATTTAGCATTTAAGGTAGCTAAAGCAACGCGCATACGCCCATAAATAAAAGTAGAACGTTTTTGGTAAATATAAATTAACACCAACATCACAGGTACAAAAGCCATAAATATTAAAGCTAACCCGGCATCTAAAGTAAACATCGCGTAAGTAATGGCAACGATATTCAATAATCCGTCGAAGAAAGACAAGAATACTTGCCAAAATTCTTTAATCGTTTCTGTATCATTGGTTACCCTAGATACAACTGACCCATTTGGTGTTTGGTCAAAGTACCGCATACCCAAATGAACAACTTTATGGTAAACCGAATTTCGCATGTGTGCGACAGTTTTTTCCGCTGTTAATTTGAAGGTATAATCTCTGAAGTAGTACACTGCTACTTTTAGAAGTGTTAAGCCAAAGTAGAAAGCAGCGACCTGTATTGTCACTTGTAGAGTAGCTGAATCTGTTGCTAACACTTCATCTAAGTATCGCTGAATTATAATCGGTAGGTAAGCAGAAATAGCTGCCACAATAGCAGTTGCTACAAATGATAAGGCAAATGGTAACCAATAAGGTTTAGCAAACCGTATAATACCCATGAAGATTTGACCTTGTTGAGCTAAAGAAA
The DNA here is from genome assembly GCA_041223225.1 of Aerococcaceae bacterium 50-4. Taxonomy (GTDB): domain Bacteria; phylum Bacillota; class Bacilli; order Lactobacillales; family Aerococcaceae; genus Aerococcus. The sequence continues at coordinate 103,323 of JBCLPQ010000002.1, read as the reverse complement.
ACTTTGTTTGTTTACTCTTCTCCATCAGTATCACCATCCTCACTAATTTTTCTTTGTAATTGTTGTTGATTATAGGTATGTGCATACCAACCATCTTGAGCGACAAGGTCACTATGCTCACCGCGTTCAATGATTGTCCCATTGTCCATGACAATAATCTCTTCTGCGTTCATCACTGAAGATAGACGTTGCGCTGCGATTATGGTTGTTTTATTTGCACGTTCTTTTCGTAAATTATTCAAGATATTTTCTTCAGTTTGCGCATCGACTGCAGATAAGGAGTCATCCATAATTAAATATTCTGGATCTACTGCAAGTGCTCGTGCGATCGCAATCCGTTGTTTTTGACCTCCGGATAGCGATACCCCACGTTCCCCAACTTCAGTTTGATAGCCTTGTGGAAATTTCAAAATATCTTCGTGGATATCTGCCACTTTTGCATAATGAATGACTTCTTCTTCAGTCAGACTAGGATTTCCAAAGCGAATATTATCTAGAATTGTATTGGAGAATAAGAAATTCGTTTGCGGTACATAGCCGATAGCAGAAGATAAGGTATTCAGGGCAAAGTCATTGATATCTTTGTCATCGTAGCGAATTTGTCCTTGATAATGGTCATAGTCACGCATTAGCAATTTAAAGATAGTTGTTTTACCAGAACCGGTACGTCCAACTACCCCAAGCATATCCCCTTCATGTAAGGTAAATTCAGTATCAGATAAATTGATTTTACCCTCATCATCTGGATAAGAAAATGATTGGATATCAAAGTGAATGTCACCTGATATTGGCTGTGTAATCGCTTGGTCGTGCTCACTAATTGCCGGTACTTCATCCAATAATTCAGCTACTCGGTCCCATGAAGCGTTCCCGCGTTCTAGCGTATTCACTAAACGTCCTACCGCAATCAGTGGCCAAGCCATCATTGAAAGATATGAAATGTAGGCAATTAAGTCACCAACTGTAATACGGCCATTTTGAATAAAATAAGTCCCAAAGAAGATGGTCAATACATAGGTTAACCCCGTAATGATTTCAATCATTGGCGTATAAGCTGCATCCGCTTGATAGACTTTTCTATTCGTTTCAACAACATTTTCTGTCTTTTCAACAAAATCTTGATAGTAATCTTCTTCTTCACCAAAAGTCTTGATGACTTTCATACCTGATACGTTTTCTTGCACTTCATCATTCATACTTGAGAAAGCTTCAAGCGACTTACGGAAGCGGACATTAATGATTCGACCTAATACACGTGCAATCACGATTAAGAATGGGAAAGGTATAATTGTCACTAAAGTCAACTGCCAATCAATTAAGAAGAACATTGAAAATAGCGTAACCAACGAAATAGAAACTGAGTCTGTTAGGGTTAATATACCGCCCCCTGCAACAAATCGTAAGGCAGCTAGGTCATTTGTGGCATGTGCCATCAAGTCACCAGTACGATATTTATGGTAGAAAGTTGCGTCCATTTTTGTAAAATGACTAAATAGTCGATTACGCATAATCGATTCTAATAAAGTTGAATTTCCAAAGATAATTGACCGCCAACCATAACGAAGCACGTACATAATGATGGCTAATAATAAAATAAGACCAGTTTGGGTGATTAATAAATGACTAGTTAAAGTTCCTGATGCTAATTGGTCTACCATGTTCCCTACAATTCTAGGCGTCATAGCAGAAAGAATCGCACAGGCAATTAGGGCTGAGATACCAAAAGTATAGCTCTTCCACCGTAATTTAAAAAACCAACCCAATTTTTTAAAAATTGAAAACATTTCTTCCCTCCTAAACAAATTCCCATCCATTATCTAACAAATCTTGACCAATTGCGAAAATTATCCACCGCAATTCAAATAAAAATTTGGTTATACAACGAAACAGCCTCCGCAAGCCATTTGAGTTGCGGAGGCTATTGCAGATATAAAGCATATGGTAACGCTTCAATCTAATTATTTAGATTTCTTGTTTGATTTTCTCATCGATTGTGTGATTTGACGCACACGTTTTTCTGAAGGTTTTTGACCCATAGACATCATCATTGAACGGATCATGTCATCAGAAATTGGTGGATTTTCTTCAAAATAGTTCACCATATATTTACGGGCGATAAAGAATCCCCCAACAGCACCTAAAATTGCTGCAATAATTACAATTAAAATCCAAGCTCCTGTACTTAGCATAGTCTCTACACTCCTCTCCTACCTTTACAAGATAAAATTTTACTAAAGTATTGTCCCTTTTGCAAAGCTTTTCATAAATTAAATGCCCTTTAATGTCAACTGATGCAATACATTTTGGAAATTATCTGGTATTTCTGCTTCAAATGATAGATGTTCACCTGTTACTGGATGATTGAGTTCTAGATGATGAGCGTGAAGCAATTGGCCCTTCTCACTGAAAAAACGTTCTTTATACTGTCTAGCATATAAGGGGTCATCCACAATTGGGTGGTTAATGAAGTCAGCATGAACACGAATTTGATGCGTTCTACCTGTTTCCAACTGGAAGTTTACCAAGGTATAGCCAATGTAACGGTGTTTGACTGTAAAATGTGTCACTGCATGACGGCCTTCTTCATTGGTTTCAAATCGTAACCGATCTTTTTCATGACGACGGATTGGTGCGTCAATCTTACCACCCGCTTCAAATATTTCACCATAAACAAGTCCGGTATATATCCGTGTCATTTCATGGTTGGCTACTTGTTTACTCAGATTTTCAAGTGCTACTTGAGATTTTGCAACAACTAATAAACCAGTCGTATCCTTATCTAAACGATGCACTATTCCTGGTCTAAAGGTTTCGCGACCAACAGCCAATTGTGAGCCATTTTGTTGTACATGGTATAAAAGGCCATTTACCAAAGTATTTGTTGGATGATTGACAGAAGGATGGACGACCAAGTTTGTCGGTTTATTCACTACCAAGATGTCATCATCTTCGTAGACGATTTTTAAATCCATCTGTTCAGCGACTGGTTCAAAAGCCTGTTTTTCAGCGGGTGCTGGTTTTTGAACACCAACAACATCGCCATTTTCTAAGATTTGAGATGCTTTCGCTACTTTGTCGTTTACAGTAACTAACTGGTTTTTAATCCATTTTTTGATGGTTGTACGACTCTCATCGCTAAATTGTTTGGTAACGAATTGGTCTAATCTAAGACCTTCTTCACCAGTATATGTATAGGTATGTAATGTATTTCTATTTTCTGTCAAAATGATACTCCTTACTTACTAGCCTTTGCCTTTTTCCAACTGGTCTTCAGGCGTCACGATCATATATACAATCATTAAAATGACACCGATAGATAGGCACACATCCGCTACATTAAAAATTGGAAATTCCACAAATTCTAACCTAAACATGTCGATCACATAATTTAGGTGCAGGCGGTCAATAAAATTCCCTAAAGCCCCCGCAATCATGAAGGATAAACCTGTAGATAATAAGGCCGAATCTTTCCCCTCTTTATGTAGCATGTATACTAATACAGCCACAACGACTATTGTAATGATATAAAACAACCACATTTGACCTGAGAAAATACCCCAAGCTGCCCCATCATTTTGAATATAAAAGAAAGAAAGGATTCCAGGTATTACGTCTTGCCCTTCATTGATGGCAAAAGTGGTTACTGTCCAATATTTTACGATTTGATCAATAGCAACTAAAATTGCAATTAATAGATAATTTAGTAACATAAAGTCTCCTTGGCTAACTGCCCGATTTGAATTAAATATATTTTACCATTGTTCTTACTTATTTATTAGCCAAAATAGCTTGGCGAATGCCATCTTTGGCTAAATTGTCAGCTTCTTCGTTATACTGGTTGCCTGTATGTGCAGCGACTTTTACAAAACCAATGGCTAAATCTTCAGCTTGGGCTTGCATATAGTTTTGATAATCCTTGGTATAATCATTTTTCGCTTGCCAAGACTTCAATGCCCATTCAGCAATTCCCATATAATCATGAAAGATTACCAAGTTTTTGACACCTGCATCTTTGGCGATTTTGACTGCATGCATGGCTGCTACTATTTCACCGGCAACATTACGCATTTTGGCAAGACCTTCAGTGTTACGTCCACCCTTATAGTTTTTGATCTGATCTTGATATAAGACTACGCCAGCGTACCCAAAATAACCCGATTTCTTATCAAAAGAACCATCAACATAGACAGACATTGTCTGGTCATCTAATTGGGTGTTATTGCCAGCTTTTACTAGCCAGCGGATTTCTTCACCTTGCTTAGTCTGTGATTCATTTTGAGACCCATTTCCCATAAATGCTTCTGCTGCTTCCAGGCTAGTAAAAGACTTATAGACTGCACCGGAAAATCCTTTGACCTGTTTTTGACAATCGGGCCAGCTTCGATATATTCCGGGTGTTTTTCCCTTTTTAACTGCATAATATTTTGCCATTTTCTCTCAACCTCTCACTTTCTAGCGAACTGTTTTCTAAATTTTAGCATAAAAAAAGTGAGACCTAAGCCCCACTTCTTTTCACCGTCTTGGTATGACAGCGTGAATGTTTAAATGATAAGCGGGTGACGAGAATCGAACTCGCGACGATAGCTTGGAAGGCTATGGTTTTACCACTAAACTACACCCGCATGCAAAACTAATACAAGAGATAGTATACCATCCTTTGTATTAGTTTTGCAAGTCTTTTTAAACAAAAAAAGTTTTTACTGCATCTAAAGATATAATCATTTTCTGTGTAACCGGTCTTCCCCAAATCGTTTCAAGAGCTTGGGCATATAAATCCATTTGCGCTTGATAGCGATCAATAAGGGTCTGTTCTTGTTGCCCTTCATTTAGATAAGCAATACGGTCAGTTTTAAAGTCATAGAGATAAATTTCATCCGCTAATAAAATGAAACCATCGATGGTCCCATGGACTAATAAATCATCCGTTGTAGACATGTCTGTAAATATTTCTGAACCGGTAACCATCAATGAAAAAGTCTCTTCTCTATATAGTTGGTCAACGTGTTTCAAAATTAACTGCCCTACTGCTGTATCAAAGAAAGTCACTAATTTATCTGCTTGAATATGGTCCCAGAGTTTTTGATTTAGAATCCCTGCATCACATAAAGTATCAAATAGTTTCTTGAAGGTTTCTACACTTGGCTTATCCTTTAAATCTACTTTTTGCATGAGTAAGTGGGCTGCAGACCCTATCGCTGTTGGCGTCACAGCCTCTTCTTTAGTCAGGAATTTAGGCTGGTCATAATCCTCTTCTGTATAACGAAAGGTTCTGGTTAATTTGTTTTGATTATTGACTGACCACGGTTGCAAATCCTGGTCGCTTGGATCCTGTAACATCCGTTTCAATTCTGATACAGATTGGAAAGAAGTCGTCTTAGTAGCAGAAGTATGCGCATAGTCCAGCTCAATTGCAGGCAACTGGATGACATGACGATTCATTTGATCATCAGTATCTTTCTGATCATCCGCTAAAATTGTTGCTAATATTTTCTCCTGGTCTATCTGGTTAGATTCATCTACCGTTTTTACCCATTGCTTACGTCCTGCTAGTGCCTCTTCACTAGCAATCACCGCTATCCGGAAATTGGCTTTGGTATTCGCAAGATAATCTGGGATATGGACACTTTGATTGACTTTGTCAAAGTCATGGTGACGCATCAAGGCTGGTCCAATCCAATCAAGTAAGCTGTCGGCTTTAATTCTACCAGATGGGGATAATAGTTCATCTTTCATCAGTAATCCCTGCCATTTGGCAATAGTTTTACTAAAATCCTTGACCATACCCACTAAGACGAGTTGCTGCTCAGCTCTAGTTAAGGCAACATACAATTTACGCATTTCTTCAGCTAGCATGTCTTTCTTTTCAAAACGCTTAGCCATCATTTCAAACATATTAGGATAGGTAATATGACGGGTTCGGTCTGACAATTTAACCCCAATACCAATCGCATCATTATAAATCACAGGATTGCGTAAATCTTGTGTATTAAATCGTTTGGATACGTTGTAAACATAGACTAATGGAAACTCTAATCCTTTAGAATGATGAATTGTAAATACTTGAACAGCAGATTGCGCATCATCACCATGTTTAGGCGCCTGTAAGTCGTTATCCTTTTCTTGGATTTTCTCCACAAAACGAATGAACTGGAATATGCCTTTAAATGCAGAAGCTTCATAATCTGCAGCCAATTTATAAAATCCGTGCAAATTATTTTGACGGATTTCCCCGTTTGGCATGCCACCAACATAGTCTAGAAAACCTGTATCGGTATAAACTTGCCAAATTAAACTAGCTAGCGGTTTATCACGCGCGATTTCCCGCCAGGATTGGTGCCATTCATTTAAAGTTTGCAATTTTTCAGCGAGTTGCGGATCTTGCCCTTCAGTCAATCGTATATAAGTTTTCATCGCATCATAATATGTAGCTGATTTATTCGCAATTCGAATTTTGGCTAAATCTTGCTCATTTAAGCCAATAATGGGTGACCGCAAAATAGCAGCTAGTGGGATATCTTGGTATGGATTATCGATAAACTTCAAGACATTTAACATGACTCGGATTTCAGTCCGTTGGAAATAATTAGCTGAATCATCCAGCATTAATGGGATTTTATACTGGGCAAAAATTTCTTCTAATTCAGAGTGGTTTCGTCTTGTCGCCACCAGAATAACAATATCATCAAAAGTAATTGGCCGGTCTGCCTGCAATTTTTTATCATAAATCATCTCTTGGTTGTTGACCTTGTCCAAGATTGACTGGGCAATCAATTCTGCTTGCATTCTCGTTCCATTGGATGCCTCATCTTCTAATTCATCATTGTCTAAATGACTGCCTTGATTCGAATCTTCTTCATCATATAAAAGAATTTCCGTCTGCATCCGGTCTGTATCTGGATATGCAGTAAAGCCCAACTTAAGTGCCGCATCCTCGTCATAGGCAATTTGCCCGACTTGTGGATCCATCACTTGACGGAAGATAAAATTGGTAAAATCAAGAACATCTGCTCTAGAACGGAAGTTTTCTGCTAGGACAATTCGTTGCCCGCCCTTACCTTCAGCAAATTGGTTGAACTTATGGATGAATAGACCCGGTTCCGCAAAACGAAAGCGGTAGATAGACTGCTTAACATCCCCTACCATAAACATATTTGGCTCTTCAGGATTGCCTGACACAGCTTGCAGTATAGCTTCTTGTAAGGCATTCACATCTTGGTATTCATCTATCATCACTTCCGTAAACTTATCTCGGTAATAAGCCTTAGCTTCATTCATCATCGCTTGCTGGTTAGTATTTTCACCAGCATCTTCTCCCACTTGCTTGGTTAGAATTTGATAGGTGAATAGTTCGATATCTGAGAAATCTAATATTCTCTGGTCAAACTTATGGGCGGTCATCCGTTTTGTAAATGCCTTTTCAACATTTATAATTGCTTGACCTAAGTTTTTTGCATCCTGGATAAACTGTCCTTGATAGTGTTCATCAAAAGTGAAATAAGGCATGATATCCTTATCGAACACCTCTTTGATGGTCTTATCATGCCGCTCTTTTAAAGTGTCACGTAATTCAAGTTGGGCATCATTACCTTCTTCAAAATCTTTTTTACTTTTTCTGACTAGCGCCGGAAAAGGTGTTGAGATGACTTGCTGGTAGGCATCCTTGTAAGCGCCTTTGACATTGTTTTTCAATTGGTCAAGGTAGGCAAGCTTTTCTTTAACGGAAGTGGCCATTTTTTCAAAACCAACCGCTTCCGAAACAGGCAAGTCTTCAATAAACAGTCGTGCTGTATTTTCTAATGCTTCAATTTCACCTATTAAGGCTGGCACCACAAACTCCTGATAAAAAGCAGACTCACCGTACGGCGTATCGGTATCCGGATATTTAGCTACCAAGCCATCTAACCATTCGCTTGGGTGAGTATGCACTCTAGATTTATTATATAAATCGAAGATTAGCTGGTCGATTTTGTCGTCTTTACGGTCGCTAGCAAAATGATTGGCTACAAGTAAGTAGTCGGTATCTTTAGCTGCTAATAAGTCCTCTTTTAAAGCCTCCCAAACATTTTCAAAATGCATCATATTTTCAGTTTCATCCGTTAGTAAACGATAAACCGGGTCTAAATCAATCAAGAAGTAATAGCGTTGGATGACCTGCTTACAAAAGGCATCAATCGTTGAAATATTGGCATGTGGTAATTTAGCAATTTGCTGCAAATAGTGTTGACGGCTATCTGCGTCTGATTCTTCATTAATCATCTCTTGTAAGGCAGCTTCCAGACGCTCTTTCATTTCGCTAGCCGCCTTTTCTGTAAAGGTCACTACTAGTAATTCGTCAACGCCGTAGCCGCGACGTACCTTTTGTAAGATACGTTGAACAAGGACACTTGTTTTACCAGAACCAGCAGAAGCTGAGACGAGTAAATTGTCGCCTTCTAAATGAATCGCTGCCCATTGGTCTGCGGTATAACGGGCATTCGCTTCTGTTTGCAGTGGGATCGTCGTTTGTTTTTGTCTATTCTTCATCTTCAGTCTGGTCCTCCTCTTCTTCAATGTCGTCATCAATTCGTAAAGCTTGGAAAAATTCTTCCTTTTTCATTGATGGATTTGGACGGTATTTGTTGGTGTAATCCGTAGCATCAAACATTGATACTGACCGGTATGGCTCAACCATGGATGGAATATACGGGTCATCTTCAAGCGGGTTTAGGGCAATATGACCTGATACAATTTGTTCTGCCGTTGTCACAATTTTTTCCTCCACAAAAGCTAACAGCTTATCCAACTCATCTTGCGTCAACACTTTGGACCTACTGTCAAAGTCACCGTTATTTTTCCGTTTAATTGAATATACGGAAGATTTCTCCCCTGCGTCTAATCCTTTATCATGGATATCATCCAATAAATCAAAGTCTAAACGGACATAACCCGCTAATTTCAAGTCTGCTAATATTTGATCGGCAATATTTTCGTCAGTCAAATCTGATTGCTTTTCAATCTTCACCTGTGGTTGGAAGATTCTTTGGTAGAAAGCGCCTAATGGTTGAGTAGTCTGTCCTGACTGGTTAAATTGGTCTAAGGCCACCTTCAAATAAGTATATAGTTGCAATTGCGACCCTACATAAATTTGATCAAATTTCACATCATGTGCCGATGACTTATAATCTACTACTTGGACGAAGCGTTGATTGCTGCCGTTTTGTTCGTTTGCCACAGCATCAATTCGGTCAATTTTCCCACGTAACCTGACTTCTTGTCCATTGGCTAAGGTGAAATTAGTGATTGTTTCTAAATCCTCATCTTCCTTATGGGTATAACCAAATCTTTGCTCTGTCTCAATCGTTTCTACATTTACAGCCTGCCGTTGTTTGATGATATTTTCAACCAGCAATTGAATCGTATCTACCATCGAAGATTGTAAATAGCTGTTTCGATGATTCACTTGGAATACGGTATATTCTGGATAGACCTCTGAATCATTCAATTTATCTGTTACTGCCCCTAAAATATCCGTCACTTCCTCTTCAGAAAGGTGGGCTAAATCAAAGGCCCGTTGGTTAACCTCCTTGAAAAAATGATCCAGCATTTCATGGAAGTAATTCCCTGTTTGTAAGGCATCTAACTGGAAGCTAGGTCGTTCTTTTAGTTTCAAACCATACTTTAAGTAATAGGAGAATGGGTCACGGTTATATAATTCAAGCTGGGAAACTGATACGGCCAAAACATCTCCGTATAATGACCGAGACAATTCTGGTGTAAGTGGTAATACTGTATTGTGGTATGTCAGGCTTGATTGTAACCATTTAAAGAATTCATCTGCGCTTTGACTTGACACCACTTGTTGGTAAACGGGCCGCCAAATTGAGCTGACTTGTTGTTGGCCATGAGCATCGTTTGCCATCGCTTTAAGTAAGTAACGGACCTGTGAATAACCATTACCCAACTTTAATAAGGTAGACTCACTTGCATGGTCTGATGGCTGACGTAAATACTTGGTTTGAATATCAAAAGCATCCGCAATTCGGGCTATCATTGGTGACAACCCTTCTGTATCTGCATCACCGTTATTTAAAGGATAAGAAATATACAGGTGGTCAGTTGCTGATAAGAAAGCCAAGTATGCCTTATAAGCTTCGTTGTTATTTTTGCTATCGGCAGATTGCTTCAAAGCTTGTAAATCATCTAATTGGCTAACCACTAATTGACGGTCTTCATCAGTTAGCAATGATTTTTCCTCATAAGCAACTGGTAATGCATATTTAGACATACCTAAAATGAAAGTGATTTTCTTTGCCTCGACCTGATTTTCATCAAAAGAGCCAATCGTTACAGAATCCATCGTTGGTGGCACCATAGCGTAACTAGCATTTTGGAAGGCCAAATCCAGTATCTTGAAAAAGTATTCAATATCAAAAGTTTCCGTGCCAAATAACTGGACATAGTCATCAAGCATATGCACGAAGGTCTGCCATGCTTGTTCATGTTGCCGCGCTTCTTCAAGTTGACCGCTCTCTAAATAAGCATCGCGCCAAGTCATGAGGTTAGTAGGAATGGCATTACTCGTTAAAAACTGATAGAAAGAAGTGATGGCTTCTTCAGTCGTTTGTTCCTTTTGCCAATTTGTAAATAGCGGCGCCAAGGCACCTACTACAAAAGACTTCACATGATTTGCAGTAGCCTCAATCGCTATTTCACGTTGCGTAGCAATTTTCTCCCCATCTTCGCCTACTAAAATATAAGACCAAATCCGGTCCTTAGACCACCAAAATTGACCTTCATAGCCATTCCGTAAAACCACATTCTCTGTTAAATCAATTGCATCACGGAACTGAATTTGCCTTTTTTGGCTATCGGACAAATCTGCAGTGAGGGTGTTTTGGTCATTGTAGGCTTGAATGCCGACCTCTTGTAATTTAGTTAAATCAACCGGGGTTAATAACTCACTTCGAAGTAAGTCAAAAACATCTTGATATCGCCAATTGTGTTGGTAAACCCGGTAAAGACTCATCATGAATCGATAAAGTGGGTGAAGGGCCATATCATCTTGGAAATTAGCAAAGAATGGAATATCATTGGCCTTAAGAGCCGCCTGTAAACTGTGTTGGTATGTCTCTTCATCTCTGGTTAAGATTTGAATATCCTTATAACGGTAGTCCGTATCTGGATCGGCTACCAATTGATAAATTTCATTCGCCACTTGGTCTGCTTCCATATGAACTGATGGTACTTCCCAAACTTCCATGACTTGATTGACTGCAGCCTTATCTTTGTCAGCCTGTTCAATTTGCCCTCTTTCAATCCGATTATCCGTTCTTAGGTAATGATCTAAAACTTTAAATCCTTCAGTATATTGATCATTTACATCAGCTAAAATGGGATGACTATAAGGAATTTGTTGTTTTCTAGTGAATTGCATCAGTTGATTGTAGGTTTTTCCTGTAACTGTAAACAATTCATACCAGTCCGGTGTTTTAAAATCATAAGGTTGGTCCAAGTTAAGCACGATTTGAACTTGAGGACAGTTTTCAAGAAAGGCGACAATTGTCTCTAATTCTTGTGCATTGAAATAATCGAAACCAGTGATGATAATTTTGGTTTTGGATAAATCTTGGTCATTAATTGCTTGTCTTAATTGGGCAAAAACATGTTGATCTGCCATAGCTAAACCGGCTAAATACTTTTCGTAATCTCCGTAAATAGCTGCTAGTTCTTTCATCTTTTTCACTTGGTTTTGAATGAGTGGCTGGTCATTCTTTTCGTAGGCTGATAAAGAGTTCAAAAAGCTATCACTAGAAATTTGTCCATTAACGAATTCTTTAAATAGCTCAGCTAATGCTTCTACAAAACCAATTTGATTGTATTCACCACGGTAGACTAATAAATCATCTTTCATATCCGCCAAAACACGACCGATAACCATGATGTTACCGATATCTGAAATCTCGCCAACGGATTGACTATCTTGTTTCTGTAATAAATACCAAGCTAAACGCTTAAATGACTGAACCTGTAATCGCATCATTCCTGCATGTTTATCGTCGTTCGTATGGCCCGCATTTAATTGCACAGCTTTCATTTGACGTAGCACCGACATCTCTAAATCAAATTTCATATTATCATCAGTGATGATAAAAACTTGGTTTTCGATGTCTTCTCTTAGATAGGCATCAATATCTTCATACACAGCTTTTAAGTTATTACGAGTAGGTGTTTTTAAAATAAATTGTAAATTCATTCGAACTCCTTTATTCAAAGCAAAAGGTTCTAATTGCTAAATATATAAAAGGAGAAGTTGACACCGGGTAGGTGCCAACTTCTTCAGTTGCAGCAAGTATTTTCACCTGCAATTATTCAGTTTTCGTCTTATAGGCTATTGTAATCGCCAGCACCCTCAATAATGGCAAGAATAACTTCTGTTGCCTTCACCATTGTTTGTAAGCTGACATACTCAAAACGACCGTGCATATTTTCCCCACCAGCAAATAAGTTTGGTGTTGGTAGGCCCATATAAGTTAATTTAGACCCATCAGTACCACCACGAACTGCAATAATGTCTGGTTGGATATCTACCGCTGCAAAAGCTTTTTCTGCTAGGGTTACTGGTCGCATATCTTTTTCAATAATTTCACCCATATTGTAATATTGATCGTTTAAGATAACTTTGGCAATTTCACTGCCATAGAAATCATTTAGGTTAGTCGCTGCTGCTTGAATGGCAGCTTTACGATTTTCAAATTTTTGACGGTCATGATCGCGGATAATGTAAGTCGCTTTAGCTGCCTCAACATTCCCTTCCATACCCATTAAATGGAAGAACCCTTCACGGTCTTCTGTATTTTCTGGTCGCTCATTTTCTGGTAATTGGTTATGGATATCAATAGCTACCTGTAAAGCGTTAATCATTAAGTCTTTGGCTGAACCTGGGTGAATATTTTTACCCGCTACTTCAATTACAGCTGAAGCTGCGTGGAAAGTTTCATATTCCAATTCACCTAAAGGACCACCGTCCATTGTATAAGCGAAGTCAGCAGCAAATCTTTCTACATCAAAACGGTCAGCACCAACACCGATTTCCTCATCTGGACCAAATGCAACTTTTACTTCACCATGTTTAATTTCAGGATGATCAATTAAGTATTTACCAGCAGTCACAATTTCAGCGATTCCCGCTTTGTCGTCAGCACCTAGTAAAGTTGTCCCATCAGTTGTAATCAAGGTTTGTCCAACATATTTATTCAAGGATGCAAATTCAGCAGGGTTTAATTCGTAACCTGAGTCGCCTAAGGGAATGACTTTTCCGTCATAGTTTTCAATAATTTGCGGTTGAACATTTTCAGCATTGAAGTCTGCAGTATCTACGTGAGCAAAGAATCCAATCGTTGGATACTCTTTACTATCATCAGTTGCCGGAATCGTTGCTGTCACAAATGAGTCTTTTTCATTGTAGAAAACATCTGAAAAACCTAAAGTTGTTAGCTCTTTTGCCAGTTTTTTAGCAAAAGCTACTTGATTTGGTGATGAGGGTATTTGGTCTGCATTTTCTTCGTTTGACCGCGTATTTTCTTTTGCATAAGTTACAAAGCGGTTTAATAATTCTTGATCTTTAATTTGATAAGTCATTCAGTATTTCCTCCTATATAAATGTAAATGGGTCAGTATTCAATTGGCTAGCGACTACTTCAACTTGCCATTCATTTGCCTGGTTCCATTCGTTAAATTTGTCTGTCATTTTTTCTTTTACAATAGATTCGAAATGATGGCCTGGATCAATCACATTCAATCCACCAGCAATCATATCATGACCAGTATGGTAATATACATCTCCGGTAATAAAGGTATCTGCACCTTTAGCCAATGCATCTTCAAAGTAAGAACCGCCATCACCACCTAAAATAGCGACACGTTTCACTGGTCTATCACTATCAGCAACCACCATCCGTAAGCCATCAACGCCGGTCTTTTCTTTCACAAACCCACCGAAATCCTGTAGCGACATAGGTGTTGCCAAATCACCGATACGCCCTATCCCTATAGGTTCACCACTCGTTTCATCAGTCGTGTGCGCCCGTAATATTTCTGTATTTTCGACTTCATACAGTTCAGTCAGCCAGTCATTCATACCACCCGGTGCAGCATCCAGGTTGGTATGTGCTGCATAAACCCCAATACCTGAGCGAATAATTTCTGCATACATGGCTTGTTGTGGGTTATCTTCAGTCAATCGTTTCACGGGTTTAAAAATAGGTGGATGATGGGCAAAAATAAAATCTACCCCTAATTCTTTAGCTTCAGCCACCACTTCTGGGCGAATATCTAACGTGACTAAAACCTTATGAATTGATTGGTCCATGCGGCCGAAATGTAGACCTGTTGGATCCCCTTCAACAGCATAAGACTCCGGTGCAAACGTTTGGAATTGTTGAATAAATTCTTTAATTGTCAGTGACAAATCAATGCCTCCTTAAGTTAATTGTGCTGTTATCGCAGCTTTCAATGCCTGGTAACGCGCAATTTTGTTTTCATCACGGTTATTGGCTTGTTCCAGTTGGTCTAATACATAGTTCGTGCGTTTCAATTCTAATTGCCATTTATCTTGAAAAATGGTTGGGTATTTTTCTTTGTTAAATAAGCCAAATAAAATATCATCTTTGGTCAATTGTTGTTGTAAATTATCCCGGTAGTCTGCCACAATTACTTCATAAAATTTGCCATTCTCAGCAATCATTGCTTCATCTATAATTTCATAATTATGCTGGTGCAACCACTGACGGACCTTGTCTTCCGCAACATTCGGCTGAAGAATCAACCGGGGGTTCGTTGCTAACTTACCATCGACCAAACCTTGAGCTAAAATATCAACAATTAACGCACCGCCCATACCACAAATGGTAATTGTGTCAATTTGATCTTCAGGTTGGATTACCGCTAATCCGTCTCCAAGTCTAGCCTCTACCATATGTCCTAATTCCTGACGGGCAATTTCTTGTTGGGCAGATTGAAATGGTCCAGCGACAACTTCGCCAGCAATGGCACTGGATATTTTATCCTGACTAGCCAAATTTGTAGGTAAATAAGCGTGGTCAGATCCAATATCTGCCAAGCGTGCGCCCTCTTTTACAAAAGATGCGACCGAAGCTAGTCGGTCTGATAGGTGATTTACATTCATAATTTATCTTCTCCACTCGTTTTCAATACAGCATAATTATAACAAAGATTCCGGTATTTTTTAGCGATTTGCCCTGTAAAAATCCAGATAATTTCCACTTTACATTTTAAAATATGAAGCGTAGAATATTTTATATTCCAAAAGAGAAAATTTTGTCTTTTTCGCCGAATTAGCTCAGTTGGTAGAGCATCTCATTCGTAATAAGGGGGTCACAAGTTCGATTCTTGCATTCGGCATATTTTAATTGCTATTAATAAAAATAGCGTTGGTAAGATTCAATCTTTGCCAACACTATTTATTCTTATCTACAAATCAATAGACATTCTGAAATCATTTACTAAGAAATACTTCTACTGTCGACCTGACCAGACACGAACACGCATCATAATAAGTCTTGGAATACCGCCTTTGAAATGAATGAGACAAAGTAAAAAGGAGTTAAACTTTGCTAGCCCTTTTCCTTGTAATAGATGATCCTCATAATGATCTTATTTACGTTTTTGGATGAAATTTTTTAATAATAATATAGCGCGCCCTAAATTTATCACTATAAGCAATAGTGAAAATATAATTAATAAATGCTGTATTGTGGATTTGTAGTGAACTAAATCGAATACGCCAACGATTAGAGCTGCTATGGCTATCAATAGCATGCTAACTATTAATATTTTGTCCAATTTTTTCATATTATCACTCCTCTTTCAATGTAAAATATCTACCCAAAGAAATTCTCAC
This sequence comes from Aerococcaceae bacterium 50-4, assembly GCA_041223225.1. Lineage (GTDB taxonomy): Bacteria > Bacillota > Bacilli > Lactobacillales > Aerococcaceae > Aerococcus. The sequence goes on along the minus strand of JBCLPQ010000002.1, from coordinate 87,425 downwards.
TATACACTAGACAATCTGTCCTAACTTATCACTTTAATTATATCATCCTTCCTTTTAAATTGAATTAAAAATGCACTATCCAATTTGGCGTATCATCCATTTTCATGCTATCTGATATCAGTCACCAACATTAGCTATCAAATACCAGCAACATCCTTTTACTGAAAATATATATTTTTTCATATATACTAAGTTTAATAGATAACATAGAGGGTGTTTTAAATTTCATCCCTCTTACTTCAAATTTAAAAGGAGGGCCTTTCATGGCAATCGTAGAATTTCAACAAGTATTAGATTTCTGGTTTGCAGCAGAACATGCGGATTTATTATTCGCCAAGAATGATCATTTTGATAAGAAAATCCGCGACCAATTTTTAGACACTTGGGAAGCTGCTGCTCAGGGCGACCTATGGAAATGGCGTGATGAGCCTTATGGTCGTTTAGCTGAAATTATCGTCTTGGATCAATTTTCCCGTAATTTATGGCGAGGGTCGGATAAGTCATTTACCCAAGACAAAATGGCTTTAACGCTGGCTCAGGAATTATATCATCACTCTGCGTATCAAGATCAATTCAATGAAGGTGAAAAAGCATTCGCAATGATGCCTTTCATGCACTCGGAATCTAAGACTGTTCACAAGTGGGCATTAGATATTTTTCAAGAAATTGGCAACGAAACCAATTTACATTATGAAAAACTGCATAAGGATATTATTGACCGTTTCGGTCGTTATCCTCACCGCAACGAGGTCCTCGGTAGAAAAACTACTGACGAGGAAGCAGAATTTTTAACCCATGAAAATTCAAGTTTCTAAGCTTAATTATAGATCACAAGTCGCTTAATAGGCACTATGAATTGAGTGTCCTTTTTAGGCCACTCTACTTTAATAATGGTGTGACTATTCACCCATACAAAACCGCGAGAACTATGTTAGATAACAGTCTAACAAGCCCTCGCGGTTTTTCGTTTGCGAATTATTTTACATATCTACATTTATTGGATGTATGTAGCGAATTCTAACAGTTTATACGAATCGGTGTTGCCATCAATTGTGATCACTTTGTTGCCTTTTTGGAAGGATAGGTAATTGGACTCTGGATTGGAAGCAGAGAATCTACCCATACCATAGTCTTCCGGCGCAGTGAGTAAGTTATTTTCCAGATATTCTACAATACCCAAGGCTAAGTCTAATCCTTCGTTATTCCCATCATTGTGCCCTTGGCTTGAAAAATCCCAGCGTCCTTCGTTCCAAGAGGTATGGATTTGACCTGCACCGGCGTCTTGATACCCCGTGATGCCGTAACCCATATTTACTTGTTCGCCACCAACTTCTGCATAATTTATTTGTGAGATTTCTTCTGCTGCTGCTTCATTGTTATCATAATTATCGATCGTGATAGAAGCAATTTTACTTTGATCAAAATCCCCGTTAGCTAACCGTTCGTCACCATACGGCACGACTTCTGTTGTGGCATAAAAGTCTATTTGGATACCCATACCTGTTTCACTCGTGTAAGCAGTTGGGAATACACCTTCTGTTAATGGTATATCTGTTGGAATATAGGCTTCGTAATCACTAGCAACGTCATCGTGGATAGCTTGAATTACTTCTGGCACACCTTGTTCAGCTGGTGTTAGGCTTTCATCTGAACCGCTAGCTTCTGAACCATTATCTTCTGCTGGTTCTTCAGTTGACGAAGCCGACTTATCTTCCGAGGTGTCACCACCCTCACTAGATTCACTGCCTTCACTTTCAGATGATTGACTTGTGGATGTGCTTGCTTCTACACTTTCTGACTGACTAGATGTCTCAGCGTCACTTGTGGTGTCGTCCTGTCCGAACAACCCACATCCGGATAAGGCGGTGACTGAGGCAAATAACAACATGCTTTTAGACAATTTCATGGGAGAAAGCCCCTTTCTATTTATCTTGCTACCTGCAGTTATTTCTTGTATATATATATTTTATGTCAAAAATATAAAAATAGTCAAAGAAGACCTATATTCTGTAAAATTATCTGAGATAAAGTACAAAAAAGCACAAAAATATGTACAAAAATACCCTGAAGCGTCTACTATAAAGAACTATCTTCAGGGTTTTCATTTATTTAAATAAATGGCGGTAGGATTCTTCAACCATTTTTTCTTTATAGTCATAAGTTCTATTCTGAATTAAGGATTGACTATAGAACTTGTATAGATGGTATTGTAGGTAGGCTGCTGCACTTCCTAGAATTGTCCCAATCACGATACCCCCTAACCGATCACCGAGATAGTCAAAGCCAAGATTAGGGTTCTGAAAGGTTAATTGGATTAAGACCATATTCGTCACGAAGAATATACCCATTGAATAATTTCTTGGGATGAAATATTCAGCTGAGATGTATAAAACGACAATCATAGCGATGCGAATTAAATGTGGCATCGGTACAAGAATAATCAAGGCCGCTGTCGCCAGTCCAGCAATCGTACCAAAAATCCGTTGAAAACTCTTATTCAGTATAATTTCCAATGTATTCCCTTGTAGAATCGCTGAACAAGACACAATAATCCACGAATAAGGACTTAAATTGAGCACAATATTTAAGTATGCAGCAAAAAATAATACTGCCGCATAATAAAATGAATCGACTACCATTCGCGGTTCCATCCGAATAGCCGCCTTAAATCGGAAACTCGCTGTATAAGATTGTTTCGGCAATCCTAAATACCGAACTAGTAGGTAAGCCATAATCAAGGATATAAGAACGCCATAGGCTAATTCCAATAGTTGTAGAGGGATTTGTTGGATTGGAATGTCTTTCGTAGCCCCTGCTGCTATCACTAGGATGACAAATATATCGCCGGGTTTGTCTATTCGGTATATACGATAGATCAAGCGCGCAAAAAAAGCGACTAGCGCAATAAATATTGGCGCTAACAGGGGGGCTTGTCCGATGATTAAGCCAACTGTATAAGCTACCATTATTGTCATCGCCACAAAGAATAGTCTCTTCATCACCCGATGTCCTTCAAAGGATTGAAAATGTAAAAAAGTAAATAACCCCAGGCTAGATGTCGCATTAATACCAGGATTTTGTAAGAAATAACCAGTTAGGTTGACAATAAGAGTGCATAAACCAGCTACTAATACCCTTTCTAAGTGATCATTTGGCGAGGGTTTTAAGGTAAAAGTTTGTTTTAACAATGAACGCATGCTATCTCCTCCAAAATACCGGACCTACCTGGTTAGGCAGCATCCGGTTGCTTCACTATTATAACATGAGAATTGTAACAACTTTTATTTTTTTTACCAGCCATTTACATGATCTACAATATTAAGACCATCTGCATTTAATTCATATACACGGTCACAAACTGCAGTTAAAAACTGACGGTCATGAGATACCGTGATGATAGCACCGGGGTAACCGGCAAAAACTGCTTGGATTTCTTTTTGTGAACTAGCCGAAAAATTCCGAGTAGGTTCATCTAACAGTAAAAGATTATAGCCATGGAGGTCTAAACTAGCTAGGATTAGTTTGCCTTTTTGACCACCAGATAAATGTGCTATAGGCTGATCCATTTCTTCTGGTAAAAAGCGTAAACTGCCAAGATACGTCATGATTTCTGTCTTTTCTTCTTTAGAACCGGTAACAGCCATAAATTCAATCGGACTTTCTTGGTCTGGTAATTGATCACTATATTGTTGGGGCATGTAACCTACTTGAAGTCCTGGCGCATCTACTAATTGATCCAATAGTTGACGAAGGAAGGTTGTTTTTCCAATCCCATTTTGTCCTATAATACCAATTTTTTCTTGTCCACGCACCGTCAATTGCAGATGGTCCGCTAATAGCCGATCGGCTAACCTAATTTGTCCGTCCTGTATATGCAGAACAACTTGCCCCTTGCCTAAAGGGGTCACATTTGAAAATTCGATATGAATAGGTTCCTCCGTAATTGGATGGTCCACAAAATTTGCCCGTTCACGCTCAAAACGCTTATCCATAGCTTGGACTGCTTTCATTTTTTTAGCGAGTAGGCGCCCTGCAGTAGAATCCTTGGTATTGGTTAATTGGTGGTCAACGGCATCGTGGACCCTGTTAAACCTTTCCATTCGTTTTTGGTCCTCTTCCCGTTGCTTGTTGGCTAAATTCTCTTGATTCGTCATTTCTTCGTGACGATGGGTTAAATACTCCCGGTATCCAGCCTTGACAAAAGTAGCGCGGGCTGTTTTTTTATGGGTTAATCGTTCTAAATGTAAGATATGCGTGGCTGTTCGGTCTAACAACAATTCATCGTGTGAAATATATATAATCGCTCGTTCACTTTTTTGAATAAAGTTTTCTAACCATTGACTAGTCTCGATATCCAAATCATTTGATGGTTCATCCATTAAAAGCAAGTCCGGTTCGTCGACCAGCAAGTTCATCAATTGCAACTTGATTCGTTCTCCCCCTGATAAATCTTTGACAAATTGTTGGTCATAAATACGGTCCACATCGAATGCCAACTGATTGCCTAGTTGATAGAGCCTCTTATAGTCTACATCAGCATAATCCCTATCCTGGAAAAAATAATTTTCCAATGTCCTATCTAGGTCAGCGTCAGCCATACTTTGGGGTAAATAGGCCGTCTTAGCAAAATGATTCGTCTTTTGTCCTGAAATTTCTAGATATTCATCAATCGTCTGGTCATCCATAATAAATTTTAGTATGGACGACTTGCCATTCCCCTCTTCGCCGATAATCGCTAGCTTTTCACCTGAATTCACAACAAATGATAAATCTTCAATAATAGCGAATAAGGTAGATTGTTGTACCATAGTTAAATTTGATATTTGTAGCATACATGTGCCTCCTTTTTAATCCTGGGCACAAAAAATGCCCTACTCTACTGAAGTATGGTAGGACAGGAAATGAACTTAGATGCAGGTAAATAAGGGGCTAAATATGACAAGGCATAATCCTTTGCAGTCATAAATCTTCTCTCATACCAACCTAACTTTCTTATGAGAAGCACAAAAAAGAAAGGCTATCTGTATTCGTCCACAGTTTTATATCCTACCAAAAATAGCCACCATCAAATAAACACTAAAATTAGTATTGTCTAATCAGTCACTATTTTAAAAAAAGTAGGATTATAACTTCATTGGACGCGATACCTCACCTTTCTTTGAAATTGTTATGTTATAACAGCAATTTACCAGGACTTAGCCTATTTGTCAACTTATGAGGTATATTTTGCAGAATTTACGAGATATCATTGAAAGAATCGTCATCTAATAAAACACACTTTAATTTACTTAACCCTTCATCTACTTCTTGTCTAGAAATATTAAGAGCTAGCAGTAACCGAATGACATTGTCCTTAGCAGAGGTAATCAATAGCCCATGTTTAGCTGCTGATTCGATGACTTCTCCTACCGGTTGGCTTAATTTGAGACCAATTAAAAACCCTTGCCCCCTAATTTCTTCCACCACATCTAGCTGCCATGAAGAAATTTCGTTGATGATATATTGCGATAAATTGTTTACATTTGATAGTAGATCACGCTCTTCAATAGCTGAAAGAATATAGTTACCTGCAGCAGTAGCTAATGGATTGCCCCCAAATGTCGTGCCATGGTCACCTGGCTGAAAATGATTAGCGACATGGTCTTTGGCCACAAGCGCTCCGACTGGTATACCGCCCCCTAGGCCCTTAGCTAAGGTGATGATATCTGGATTCAAGTCTGTCTGTTGAAAAGCAAACACGGTACCAGTCCGCCCAATACCTGTTTGAATTTCATCAACAATGACCAGGATATTTTCCTTTTCTTGGAGGGCATTAATCACAGCGATGAACTCATCTGTCACAGTATTAACACCACCTTCCCCCTGAATAACCTCTAGTAAAATAGCACAGGTGCGTTCATTCACAGCCTCTTGCAATGCATTACCATCATTAAAGTCTACGTATTTAAAACCAGCTGGTAAAGGTTTAAAGGCTGTATGTAAATCTGACTGGCCAGTTGCTGTTAAACTAGCCAAAGTCCGCCCATGGAAAGATTGATTCATGGAAATAATCTCATAGGCATCCGGACCTTTAACCTCCCTTCCCCATTTTCGGGCCAACTTTATAGCTGCCTCATTGGCTTCTGTACCTGAATTAGCAAAAAATGTCTTGTCCAAGTCTGATAGTTGACTGAGTTTATCAGCTAGTCTAATTCCATTTTCATGCCAAAATAGGTTAGATACATGAATTAAATTAGCCGCTTGCTTAGACAAATAATCGACGAACCCTTTATCGGCGTGGCCTAATACGTTGCAAGCAATGCCAGAAATGAAATCAATATACTTTTTTCCATCAAGGTCTTCCACATAGACACCTTGTCCTTTAACTAAGACGATTTCCTGACGGTTGAAGGTATTCATAGTGACTTCTTGTCCTAAGGTGATCAGTTCTTGCGTATTCATCATATCCTCCTAGCTGCGGTAATCAGCGTTTATCTTAATGTAATCTTCGGTCATATCACAGGTCCAAACAGATGCCTGACACTTACCTATCCCCAAGTCGATGGCGATGGTCACTTCATTTTCGGCTAGAATTTCATAAGCTAAATCTTCATCAAATACTATGCCCTGGCCCAGTTTACAAGTCAACACTTGGCCTTTTTCTGAATTGAAATGAATGCGAATTTTACTTGGGTCAAGGTATTCAGGTTGGGCTTGACCAATTGCGGATAAGACGCGTCCCCAATTAGCATCTTGGCCGTAAAGCGCCGTTTTTACGAGGGATGACGTTGCCACCTGTTTGGCGATGGCTTGGGCATCAGCCTGACTAGTCGCCCCTTTAACAGATACCGTAACAAATTTTGTCGCACCTTCCCCGTCAATCACAATTTCCTCAGCCATTTTTTGACAAATTGTTGTTAATTTTTCTTGAAAAATGCCTATATTATGTTTAGTTGGCTGGACTGAGACCTTATTGGTAGAGGCTAAAATAACTGTATCGTTGGGGCTAGTATCCCCATCTACTGAAATTTGATTAAAGGACTGGTTCACTGCGTCTTTTAGCAATTGTAATAAGGTTGCCTGTCCCAAATCTAAGTCGGTCACAATATAAGACAACATAGTCCCCATATTAGGATGAATCATTCCTGACCCCTTCGCAATTGCTGCTAGGTGAATGATTTTATCATCGATTTCAAAAGAGATGGCCCTTTGCTTAATGGTTGTGTCAGTTGTCATAATCGCTTCAGCAGCTTGAATAGAGTCTCCATCAGTCAGGTTATGGATTAATTTGTCTACCTGTTTGTCAATATTGGATAAGTCCAGTGGTACACCAATTACACCGGTAGAGCAAATCAGTACTTCATCTGGATGGATGGCTAATTTATTTGCTAATGTGTCTGCCATCAATTGCACATCTGTATCTCCTCTAGGTCCATTAAAGGTATTCGCATTCCCTGAATTAATCATAATAGCTTTAAAAGTAGCCTGTTCATTTAAACGTTTTTTATCATATTTAATGTGATGGGATTGAATAGCATTTTTTGTAAATACGCCAGCCATCGTTGCACCTTTTGGAAAATATATCAAGGCTAAATCTTTATGACGGTATTTGAATCCTGAATGAATACCTGACACCCAAACATGGTCGATGGCACAAAGGCCACCTGGTATGGATGACTCGACTAACTTGACAGTGGTAGATGACATTGGTGGTGTACTAGTTTCTAATTGACTTGCTGACATTAACTTGTGCTCCTTTCATTAAATCACGGAAATATTGGCACTTGCGTAAGCCCTGTAGTCTGATCTATGCCAAACATTAAATTCATATTTTGGATGGCTTGTCCTGCAGCGCCTTTTACTAAGTTGTCAATCACCGCAAATATCACCAAACGCTTGGTTCTCTGGTCCACTTTCACTTGTATTTGCGCAAAATTACTGGCACGTACGGCTTTCATTTGTGGCAATTGATCTTGGGGCAAAATGTTGACAAAGTATGCCTCTTGATAGTAGTTTTGGTAGATTTCCCGGACTTGCGTTTCAGTTACTTCTTCTATTAAATCAATATATATCGTGGTATGAATGCCTCTTTCAGTTGCTAATAAATGTGGCGTAAATTGAACCGTTACTTGACCTTCAGCTACATGATTTAAAGTCTGCTCAATCTCTGGGATATGTCTATGCCCTGTTGGATTATATGCGTAAAAATTATTGTCCAATTCAGTCAGTAAATTAGCCACTTTACCCGACCGTCCGGCACCTGAGACACCCGTTTTTGCATCAATAATGATTGAATCGGACTTGATAAATTCAGCATTCACTACTGGCAATAATGCTAGTAGGCTACACGTTACAAAACAACCAGGGTTAGCAATAAGCCTTGCTCGCTGAATCTTATCTGGGTAGAGTTCAGGTAATCCATAAACCGCCTCTTTAAGCAATTCTGGCGCGGTTTGTTGCACGCCATAATAATCTTCGTAAAGTTGCTGATCTTTAATTCTAAAGTCAGCCCCTAAATCAATCACTTTCACATCATAACCTTGCGCTGCTTTGGCAATTTCCATAGATAAGCCATGTGGTAGGCATAAGAATAATACATCTACCTGGCCAAAAATTTGATCAGGGTTATAGGCTACAAAGGACTGATCAATGAAGCCTCTGAAATGCGGATAATAGTCTTGGACCTTCTGACCAATTGAATTTCTAGAAGTTAAACAAGTCAATTCAACATCCGGCCGTGTCACTAATAAACGAATTATTTCTTCACCCGTATAGCCAGTTGCACCAACGATTCCTACTTTAATCATTTAATTGCCCCCTTTATCAACATTATCCGGCCAAAATAGATGACCGTTTGTAGAAGCCATAATCGCTTTAATCGAGTGCAGTCGATTTTCCGCCTGTAAGAATTGTTTAGCATAATCAGCTTGAAATACTTCATCTGTCACTTCCATTTCTTGATAGCCATATTGATTGAAGACTTGTTGGCCATACAGTGTCTCTGCATCATGAAAGGCGGGCAAGCAGTGCAGAAAAATAAAGTTTGCTGTTTCAATTTGGTCAATCAGTTTTTGATTGACTTGGAATGGCAGTAATTGTGAAATTCGTTCTTCAAAGGCGTCTTCCTCACCCATAGAAACCCAAACATCTGTATAAATGATGTTGGCATTTTTAACAGCTGCTACTGGGTCATTAGTCACCCTGATATTAGCTTGTGTTGTTTTGCCAATGGCTTGGGCAGTTTCTAAAATCTTTGGATTGGCTTGTAATTGTGGATGCGTAGCGATAGTAATATCAACACCCAATTTAGCGCCTGCAATCATTAGGGAGCTTGCCACATTATTACGACCATCACCCAGATACACCAAATGATGGCCTTTTAAGGAACCAAAAATCTCTTTAATTGTCATAAAGTCTGCGATCATCTGGGTAGGATGCCAAGTGTCAGTCAGCCCGTTCCAAACAGGTACACCAGCCTTGGCCCCGAGCAGTTCAACCGCGTCCTGGTCAAATCCACGGTATTCGATACCATCAAACATGGACCCTAGGACTTTTGCGGTGTCGATGACAGATTCTTTCTTACCTAGTTGAATGTCATTCGCCCCAAGATACTCAGGATGACCGCCTAAATCGTTTACTGCAACTGTAAAGGCTGCTCGGGTACGTGTGGAGGATTTTTCGAACAAGAGCGCGATATTTTGCCCCTTCAGATATTCATGTGGGATATTTTCTTTTTTCAATTCCTTTAAATGTAGGGCAAAATCAATTAAATATTCGATTTCTTGACTTGTATAATCCAGTAATTTTAAAAAACTTTTTCCTTGTAAATTCATTTTTATACCACCTTTTATGTTGTAATCATTGTGCCGATACCGTTTTTAGTAAATAATTCTAAGATAAGCGCGTGGGGAATTGTCCCATCAATTATTTGGCAAGAATGGACGCCAGATTGAATTGCGGCTAGACAATTTTCCACTTTAGGAATCATACCGCCAGTAATCACCCCATTTTGAACCGCTACTTCAATTTGCTCTGCTGACATTTCAGAATACAAAGTTGTTGGATCATCCGGTTTTTCATAAATACCATTGATGTCGGTGAGGTAAATCATTTTTTCAGCCTGTAAAGCTGATGCGATAGCTGCAGCTGCTTCGTCAGAATTGATATTCAAGCTCTCACCTTTAGGGCCATAAGCAATAGGCGAGATGACAGGTAGCATATTCGCATCTAACATTTGCTGTAGGTATCTTGTATTGACTTGGGTCACCTGTCCAACTAGACCAAGTGATGGATCTTTTTGTACAGCTTGCATGATTTTATTGTCTTTACCAGAAAGGGATACTGAGGACACACCTTCCTCATTTAACATTGTCGTCAAGCTAGGGGAAACAAGACCCGTTAGTACCATTTCAACCGTCTGCATCACCTCACTTGAGGTTACTCTCAAGCCTTTTATAAAGCTTGGTTGAACCCCCTGCATTTCAAGCATTCGGTTAATCTCCGGTCCCCCACCATGAACGATAATGGGTTTCATACCGACATAGGATAACCAGGCGATATCAGAAATAACACGTTGACGCAAATCTTTTGAAGCCATGGCATGACCGCCATACTTAATCACTACAACTTTTTGGTGAAAATCTTTAATATAGGCCAATGAATCAATTAAAATATTGGCCTTCTCAATGTCTTGTTGCTTAATCTCTATCACTTTTCTCCTCCATTCAATAAAAAACACCTCTGTATCTGCCTTTTGCAAATATAGAGGCGTCTAACCGCGGTACCACTCTACTTAGTCATCATTTTCTATTTCCCAGAAAAATGACTATCTCTCATCCTAACGCGGATACCTCGTCCTTGTTCAGTTCAATCCTTACAAGAAATCTACAAAGTGCGGTTCGATTAGTTTGTATCAGTAACCTCCCACCTTCGTTACTTCGCTAAGCATACGCCCTAATCTACTCTCTTTCTTTTCGATTCATTTATATATAAAAAAGCCCCGTCCTATGTTCAAATAGAACATAGAGACGAGGCTTATCCGTGGTACCACTCTAATTAACTCAATTTAATCATCAATTGAATTCACTCGTTTTTGTTAACGCTACATCAGCGAAATGGGCTACTAGTCTTCACCCATTTGTCTATGAAGTGCGGTTCAGTCATCATGTCTTATTAGGCTTCCACTCTACCCTAATTCGCTGTGAATCCATCGAGGACTTACTCTCTTCATATGCGACTTTTTATTATTTCCGTTATTTTATTAAAAATATATGATGATGTCAACAATTTTATCATTGCATTTTAATATTTTATTATCCCCTTGGTTTAAATCGGCGTATATATAAAACAATTCAAACGCCAAATTGCAAAAAAAAAGCAGCCAGAGGCTGCTTTTTACTTATTCTAAGAAATCTTTCAATTGTTTTGAACGAGATGGGTGGCGTAACTTTCTTAAAGCTTTTGCCTCAATTTGACGGATACGTTCACGGGTAACCCCGAATTGTTGACCAACTTGTTCTAGTGTTTTAGATTGACCATCTTCAAGACCGAAACGTAAGCGTAGTACGTTTTCTTCACGGTCTGTTAAAGTGTCCAATACTTCATTTAATTGTTCTTTCAATAATTCAGCAGATGTATAGTCAGCTGGACTAGTTGCATCATGATCCTCAATAAAGTCACCTAAATGTGAATCATCTTCTTCACCAATTGGTGTTTCAAGTGATACTGGTTCTTGAGCAATTTTTAGAATATCGCGTACTTTTTCAGTTGGTAAATCCATCTCTGCCCCAATTTCTTCAGGTGTTGGTTCGCGTCCTAAATCTTGCAATAATTGACGTTGGATACGAACTAATTTATTAATGGTTTCAACCATATGTACTGGAATACGAATGGTACGTGCTTGGTCGGCAATTGCCCGGGTAATTGCTTGACGAATCCACCATGTAGCGTAAGTAGAGAATTTAAATCCTTTATGGTAGTCGAATTTTTCTACTGCTTTCATTAGACCCATATTCCCTTCTTGGATTAAATCTAAGAAAGACATACCACGCCCAACATAACGTTTCGCAATAGATACAACTAAACGCAAGTTTGCTTCAGCTAATTCTTGTTTAGCCACTGGGTCACCTTGTTCAATACGCTGAGCCAAAGAAACCTCTTCATCTGCTGTTAATAGTTCAACCCGGCCAATTTCCTTCAAGTACATTCTAACTGGGTCATTAATTTTGACGTCTGAAGCAACCGAAGTAGGGTCTACTTCTTCTTTTTTAACTTTTTCAGCTTCTTTATCTGCTTCTTTGTCCATTTGACGCATCGTAGGCTCGCCGTTTTCATCAACTACCGCAATACCTTGATCTTCAAATTTTTCTATTAAACTATCCATACCTTTATCATCTAACTCATAAGGTTGGGCAATTTTATCGCTTAAATCTGTATATTGAATTGTTCCAAGAATCTTTTTTTCAGCAATTAATTTTTTTGTAGCCTGGTTAAGTGTTACGCCATCCACTGTTTTCTTTGCCATTCAATTCGCTCCTTACATAAAATTAACATTTAAATTATTTAATTATTTCGACTTTTCACTTGTTTTAGCAAATCAATCTTTTGTTTAATCAAAATACTAATTTGTGCAAAGTCATCGATTGATTTTGCATGCGCAATTTCGTCGTCCAAAGTTTGCATTCTTTGTTCAATGTTACCTTTGACTTGAATATTATAAACTAGGTCTTCTACTTCACCCTCACCAATATCTGGAGCGACTTCTAAGTTCATCACTTCAGCAACTAATCGTTGTTCTTCAGGGCCAGATAAAGATTGTAAGAAGTCCCCAGGTTCAATCTCACCATCCATATCTTGATGATGTTCTCTATAATCCATCAATAACATGTAAACTGTCTCGACTTCGCTGGTTTTGAAATGAAAATCTTTATTAGCTATCAGTAACCATGTTTCACTATTATAGAGTAAACGGTAGAGTAATAGCAATTCACTTTTCTCAAGTTGAGACTTTTTCTTCCCTACCGCTGGTTGTAAATTGCCTTCACTTGTTTTGTTACTAGAAAAAACGCCTTGATCTGCCTGGTTACTATCATGTAATAACGGCTGGTTTTGATTATTTGATGAAAGTTGGGCCAGTTGCTGGAGTAAGGTATCTTTAGATACACCAGTATCTTCAGCAATTTCACCTACATAAATATCCCGGTCGATTGGTTGTTGAATCTTTCCAATTGCTTCAAGCATCACATTGATAAATTGAATCTTACCATTATCAGTTGATAGGGAGAACTCTTTCTGGTAGTAAGTACGCATGAAATGGATTGGACTTAGTCGTTTATTGAGGACAAAGTTCACATAGCGTTCGCCACCATACTTCTGAATAAATTCATCCGGATCTAAATTTTGTTCGAAAGCCAAGACATTTAGCTTTATACGACTAGACTGACCTTGAATTAAATTAATCGCCCGTAATGTGGCTTTTTGTCCTGGTTTATCACCATCATAAGCAAGTAAAACTTGTTTACTCGTACGTTCAATTGCTTTAATTTGATTATTGGTTAAACTCGTTCCCATAGACGCAACGCCATTGGCCACACCTTCATTGTGTGAAGCAATCACATCCATAAATCCCTCAAATAATACCAGTTCTTTCGCTCGTCGCGCCTCATTTTGAGCTAAATCTAAGTTGAATAAGAAAGTATTTTTTTCGAATATGTCCGTTTCAGGACTATTTAAATATTTTGCTGCATCAGGCTGACTTGCATGATGATTTGAACCAGGTAAAATTCTACCTGAAAAAGCAACCGTCTTCCCTTGAGGATTTCTCAAAGGAAACATTACTCTACCAGCAAAGCGATCCTTTAATCGGTCTTGATCACCAATAAATACACCTGAATCCTGCAGCTCCTCTATCGTAAACTCTTTGTTTAGCAAATGCTGAGCAGCTAATCTGCCATCTTCAGGTGCAATACCAATTTGGTAGGTTTCTAGCGTTTCTTCACTCAAACCGCGATCAAATAAATACTGTAAACCTTGATTACCACCTTCTGTATTCATCAATAAGTAATGGTAAAATTGCCGTAGTTCTTCATGTATCTGGATGAGTCGATTTTGGCTATTACTATAATTTGCTGTCTGCTGTCCACTTTCCAAAGAAGACCAATCGAAAGAAACCGAGACATTCCCTGTCTCTGCTACTTTTTGAACTGCTTGAGGAAAGGAATATCCTTCAATTTCTTCCATAAAACGAAAAACATTACCCCCTCGACCACAAGAGAAACAGTGAAAAATCTGCTTTTCTTCATTTACTGTGAACGAAGGCGTACGTTCGTCATGAAATGGACAATAACCAAAATAGTTCCGTCCTCTTTTTTGTAAGTCAACAAAATGACTAGTCACATCTAGGATATTTACATTGCGCTTAACTTCATTAATGACTTCTTCTGGAATAAAATTCGCCAATTTATCACCTACTTTTGCCGGCAAAAACTCATCATAAATATAGCGGAAACCAAATCAAAATGCAATCCATTTGGTAAGATTCTTTAGAAATCGTCTGAGTTATTCTTCAGCCTCGAATTCGCCATCTAAAACTGCTTGAATAATTTCCCAAGCTTCATCGCGTCCATCTTTTGTTTCTGCTGAAAACGGCAAGATTTGGTCAATAGATTCTAGCTCTAAAGTTTTATATATGTCACTTAAGTGTTTATTCCATTGACTCTTCTTAATTTTGTCAGTTTTTGTCGCAATTACAAAATATGGTACGCCATGGTAATCCATAAATTCTTTCATTTGGATATCATCTTTAGTTGGCTTATGACGGAAATCCACAACTAGGAGTGCTAAAACTAAGTTTTCGCGACTAGCAAAATAAGTTTCTAACATTTCCCCCCATTTGGCTTTCTCGGTCTTACTTACTCTGGCATAGCCATATCCAGGCACATCTACAAAATAGAATAAATCCTCAATTTGATAGTAATTTAATTGTTGGGTTTTTCCTGGTTTACTTGATGTTCTGGCCAATTTTTTCCGATTAATCATTGTATTAATAAATGAACTTTTCCCAACATTAGACCTACCTGCTAATGCAATCTCAGGAATATTTGGTTCTGGATATTGTTCCGGTCTAACAGCGGATATCAGAAACTCAACATTATGTACATCCATGAATAATCCCCTTTCTGACGCAAAAAGGAAAGACTCAATTCAGTCTTTCCTATCGCATTTAATACACGGCTACTATTAAACATCTTTAGGCAATTTTTTCGCCTTCTAAATCAAATAATTCTGGCTCTATATCATCATTAATTACTGATTCAGTAATTGTCACTTTAGAAACATCTTCTCGTGACGGTATTTCAAACATAATTTCTAACATAGCTTCTTCAATAATTGAGCGTAAACCACGTGCTCCAGTTTTACGGTCTAAAGCCTTTTGCGCAATCGCATCTAATGCTTCTTCAGTAAAAGTTAATTCGACATTATCCATTTTCAATAATTGTTGATACTGTTTAACTAAAGCATTTTTTGGTTGCGTTAGAATATGTACTAAATCTTCTTTAGTTAACTTGTTTAAGTTCGCCATTATTGGTAAACGACCTATAAATTCTGGAATTAACCCGAAAGTTTGTAGGTCTTGTGGAATGGCTTGTTGCATAATCGCATCATTATCATTCAAAATATGATTGTTTGAAGAGTTGCCAAAACCAATCACTTTTTCACCAAGGCGTTCTTTAATAATTGGCTCAATACCATCGAATGCACCACCTACAATGAAGAGAATATCTGTAGTATCTACTTGAATTAACTCTTGGTGTGGGTGCTTACGTCCACCTTGTGGCGGAATGCTCGCTTCAGTTCCCTCTAGAATTTTTAATAATGCCTGCTGTACGCCTTCACCAGAAACATCACGAGTAATTGATACGTTTTCTGATTTACGTGCAATTTTATCGATCTCATCTACATAGATAATTCCTTTTTGGGCACGTTCTACGTCGAAATCAGCAGATTGCATCAATTTCACTAAGATATTTTCAACATCTTCCCCAACATAACCAGCTTCAGTTAGTGTTGTGGCATCTGCAATAGCAAATGGGACATCTAATATACGTGCTAGTGTTTGGGCTAAGTAAGTTTTACCTGAACCAGTTGGACCCATTAGTAAAATATTACTTTTTTGTAATGAAACATCATCATCTGTCGCTTCATTATTTGAAGAAATACGTTTGTAGTGGTTATATACTGCTACTGATAAAGTCTTTTTAGCTTGATCTTGACCAATAACATAATCATCTAAGATGGAACGAATTTCAGTTGGTTTTGGTGGTTCAACCATTGTATAAGATTCTTGGCGTTCTTGGCTGACTTCTTCATCAATGATTTCTTGACACAATGCGACACATTCATTACAAATATACACACCAGGTCCAGCAATGATCTTGTCTACCTCGTCTTGTGATTTTCCACAAAAAGAACAGTGAATCGTTGTTTGTTCATCATCATTATACATGCTATCCGTTCTCCTTTCCCTTTTTACATCACCTTATTGTGCCAAATTCCTGACTTTAAGTCAATTTAAAAGTCTTCATTCTATGGCTTTCTTCATTTTTATCGTATAATAAACATATTGATTAGAATTGTAACCGTTTTATCGTTCGGAAATTCTATTAATATTCACTAGTATTTTACTGGTCAATATTTTATAATTGTTAGCAGTGCAAAAATTTGAATATGAATAAGAAAAGGAGATAACTATGAGTATTATTCGCGGAATTATTGGTCTTCTGATTATTGGACTTATCGCTTGGTTAATAAGCAAAGACCGTAAGAATGCCCGTATTAAGCAAGTCGCTATTTTATTAGTTATTATGTTCATCTTAGCCTTTATTGGTTTAAGAACTAGCTTTGGTATTGCAGTATTGGAGGGTGTATCTGGACTCTTTAACTGGTTAATCTTACAAGCTAACGGTGGTACAGAATTCGTCTTTGGTGAAGGATCTACAGGTTATGGTATTTTCTTCCTTAACGTATTAATGCCTATCGTATTTATTTCAGGATTAATTGGTATCCTACAATATATCAACGTATTACCAGTTATCGCTAAATACCTTGGTAAAGCGATGAATAAAATTACAGGTATGGGAGAAAATGAATCTTATATTGCGATTATTATGGCTATGCTAGGTCAGTCAAATGGCTTCATTACTGTTAAACGCTATATTGACCAATTTTCTTCAAAACAAATCTTTACCTTCTCTTTAATGGGACTATCTTGTGTGTCTGCAACTACAATTGCTTCATACATGCAAATGGTTGATGGTAAATTCGTTGTTGTCGCTATCCTATTAAACGTGTTCGCAGCTTTCGTTATCGTATCATTAATGGCACCATACGATCCTCACGAGGTACAGGTAGACTTTAACCCTATTGAAGAAGCAAAAGACGCTGAAAGTTTAGAAGATGAAAACTTCTTCTCAGTATTGAGTGATTACATTTCAAGTGGTTTCCAAATTGCCCTATCAATTGCAGGTTCATTAATCGGGTTCATCGCCTTAATTACCTTTTTAAATTCCCTATCTACACTGATTTTTGGAATTGATTTTGTGACTATTTTAGGTTATGTTTTCTCTCCATTAGCTTATATTATGGGTGTACCTAGTGCAGATATTGTAAGTGCAGGTTCAATCATGGCATCCAAATTATTAACCAATGAATTTGTTGCTTTAGGTGAAGTACAAGCTGTAGCTGGCCAAATTTCTGAAAAAACAATGGCAATGATGGCAACTTATTCAATTTCATTCTCAAATGTCGCAACAGTCGGAATGATTATTGGTACAGTGAAAATCATGTCTGCTAAACAAGCCAAAGTTGTTGCCAATAATGTGTGGCGCTTGGTTGTTGGTTCAGTATTAGTTTCCATGATTTCAGCAACTATCGTAGGATTCTTCTTCTAATTTCATACATTTTTCTATTTAAAATTTAAGAAAAATACATAAGGCATTGTCATTCATCTATCAATTTGAATGACAATGCCTTATACTTTACTTAGGATAAGATATTGAAATGTCCAACTTTTAGGAGGTTTATAAATGAAACTAATTTTAGATTTTGATACCGGTATTGATGATGCGATGGCTATCGCGCTTGCCTTAGGGGAAGAAGATGCCGAAGTTATTGGTATTACATCTGTATTTGGTAATGCTGAAGTGGACAAATGTGTGCATAATGCTTCTGCAGTATTAAAATTATTGAATCGCGAAGACATCCCTGTTTTCCGTGGCGCTTCTCACAAGATTGGTGCAACTGAAGACTATGTACAAGAAAAAGCTTCTGGTATTTTTCACGGCCTGAATGGTTTAGGAAATATTGACCTACCTGCTGGAAATAATATTTCTGATCAAGACGCAGTTGATTTTATTATTGAATCTGCTAATAAATATGAAGATGATCTAATCTTGGTAACTACAGGTCCTTTAACGAATGCTGCCATGGCGATCCAAAAAGACTTACCTGCTATGCAAAAAATTAAAGGAATTGTTTCAATGGGTGGCGCTTTAACTGTTCCAGGTAATGTTAGTCCATTTGCAGAAGCAAACTTCTGGAAAGACTCGGAAGCAAACAACATTGTGTTTGATTCTGGCTTACCTATTAAAGTAATCGGATTAGATGTTACTTTACGTACTTTAATTACCGATACTGATATTGCACCTTGGCTGGAAATGTCAGAAGCTGCACAAGTTTTCCATAAAATTGTGACCTACTACTTCAAAGCCTATGCGAATTCATACGAAGACCTTACAGGTTGCGCCCTACATGACCCATTAGCTGTTTCAGTCGCACTTAAGAGTGACTGGGTGACTGGTGAGACATTCCGTATTAAGAGTCTTTACGGTGAACAAGAAGGTCGCCTTGTCCAAGACCAAGCAGCCTTAAACCGTAAGGAAGAACCAAATGTTTTTGTTGCCTTAGGCGTAGATGCTGAGGCATACAATAATCACTTCTTAGAGACAATTGCGAAAGCATTCTAATAGTTATAAACAAAAAACCGAGCATCCGCTCGGTTTATTCTTTTGCAACGATATGAAAAAGCCAGAGGTATAATCCCCTGGCTTTTTTCACTCAAAGTAACTTTCACACATATTGAGTTTACAATTATGCTTCTTCAACTGTGTCAGTAATTAATGACATAGCTTTCTTCAATGCAATATCATTTTTAAGCATGTCTTCAGTTACAACATTTTTAACTTCTTCAACAGTCATACCGTAAGTTTCAGCTAATGTAGCGATTTCTTTTTCTACATCTTCAACTTCTGCAGTAATCTCTTCATCTTTAACGATTTGTTCTAAGATTAAGTTTGTTTTCACACGAGTATCTGCATCTTGTTCGAATTGGTGATGTAAGTCCGCTTCAGTTGTACCTGTTAATTGGAAGTACATTTCTTTAGAAATACCTGAACGTTGCATTTCGTTTAAGTAGTGGTCCATTTGACGGTGAACTTCCTCGTGTACCATTTCGTGTGGTAAGTCAGTAATTTCAGCGTTTTCCACTGCTAATCGTAAAGCTTCTTCTTCTCGAGCTTCTTTAGCTGCTGCTTCTTTTTGATCAGTTAATTCTTTGCGGTATTTTTCTTTTAATTCGTCTAAAGTTTCAACTTCTTCGTCAACATCTTTTGCAAATTCATCGTCTAATTCTGGTACTTCTTTTGTTTTTACTTCATGTACTTTAACTTTGAAAGTAGCATCTTTACCAGCTAATTCTTCTGCATGGTATTCTTCAGGGAAAGTAAGGTTAACTTCTACTTCATCGCCTTCTTTAACACCAATTAATTGGTCTTCAAAACCAGGGATGAATGAGTTAGAACCTAATTCTAATGAATGGTTTTCACCTTTACCACCAGCGAATGCTTCACCATCTTGGAAACCTTCGTAATCAATTACTACTGTATCGCCATTTTCAGCTGCCCCATCTTTTAATGCTAATTCACTTAAGTTAGCTTGAGCTGCAGATAAGCGGTCGTTGATTTCTTCTTCAGTTACTTCAACATCTTGTTTAGCAACAGTTAGGTTTTTGTATTGACCTAATTTAACTTCTGGTTTAGTTGCAACGTATGCAATTAATTCCCAGTCAGCATTTGGTTCAGCAGATTTAATATCGAAGCGAGGTTGTGTAACAATATCTAACCCTGATTCTTCAACAGCTTTAGTGTAAGCTTCTGGTAAAACGATGTTTACAGCATCTTCGATTAAAGATTGCTCACCAAACATTTTTACAAACATTTGATAGTTTACTTTCCCTTTACGGAAACCTGGGATAGATACATCCTTTTTAATACGGTTAAAAGCTTGTTTCTTAGCTTGTTGTGCATCTTCTTTTGCTACGGTAAAGTGTAAAATACCTTCATTTGTTGATGTTTGTTCATAATTTACTGACATTTAAATTCCCCTAACTTAGTTATATTTACTAATCGATCACGCAATAATGCATAATCTTAACATCATAAAATACTACACTAAAACTCACGAATTGTCTAGTTAATGAGCCAAAATGGCTGATAATGTTATACTTAATCCAACTTATTTTCTTATTTTTATATTAAAATATGGGTTAAAACTATGGTATTCACGTGAAATAGGATAAAATGTAATAAATATGGTCTCTTATACAAGCGCCATATATGAAGGAGGTCATCATGAGGTACCCAAACGGTAAAGTCTACCAAGGTCAGACAAATCATTTGTCCACTTCTTCTAAAGGAAAAACAAACTTTGCCAAACGTGGCATGAAGTTAGAAGAAATGATTAATCAGGCTAACCAATGGTATTTACTGCGTGACAAAGCTGTTATTCATAAAAAGCCCACACCTATTCAAGTTGTCTCAGTCGATTATCCAAAAAGGAGTCGTGCTACAATAACCGAAGCATACTACCGTTCAGCGTCAACGACTGACTATAATGGTATTTATAAAGGCAAATACATTGATTTTGAGGCTAAGCAAACCAATCTCAAAACCAAATTTCCGCTTCATAACATTCATCAACATCAAATAGACCATATGACAAATTGTGCCAATCATGGTGGGATTTGTTTTGTGCTGTTTCTATTTAAAGAACGTAACGAGGCCTATGTATACCCTATAAATGCCTTACTCAAAGACTGGTCAGCCTTTCTAGCTAATGAAATGACTGCGATTCCTTTAACAAGGATACAATCTAAAGGCTATCAGGCAAACATGGGCTATCAGCCCCGCATTGATTATTTAGCAGCTGTAGATGAAATGCTTGCGGTCAATGATTAAAATAAACGAAATTAAACAGGAGTGATAAGCATGAGTCAAGATCAAAACTCAAGACGACGAAGTCAAAATAAACAAAATTCGTCAAAAAGAAATCAACGTAAACGAGGGAAATCAAAAGGTTCAGGAATGGCACTTTGGAAAAAAATCCTAATAGGAATTCTCGGTGCTGGGGTCGTAGCAGGTGTGGCCCTATCCATAATCGCCTTTGTCTGGATCTCAGACAGCCCTACTATTGCTGAAGAGGACTTATACGGCACTATCGCATCAAGTGTTTACGATAACGAAGGGAATGTCGTCTACGAAACGAGTCAAAACGACCGCATTATAGTTGACGAAAATGACATTTCCCAACAAACCTTTGATGCTGTTACTTCAATTGAAGACCGTCGTTTTATGGAGCATAACGGGTTTGACCCGATTCGTATTGCGGGGTCATTCTTAGCCAATTTAAGAGCGGGTGGCATTACTCAAGGTGGTTCTACCCTAACACAACAATTGGTGAAACTAACTTCTTTTTCAACGAATGAAGAAGATCAAACTTATAAACGTAAGGTACAAGAAATTTGGTTGGCTATTCAATTAGAACAAGATTATTCGAAACAAGAAATTTTTGAATTTTATATTAACAAAGTATATATGGCTAATGGTGTATACGGCATGGGTACCGCTGCTGAGGTATATTACGGTAAACCACTAAGTGAGTTAACAATCGCACAAACTGCTTTGTTAGCTGGTATGCCTCAAGCGCCAAATGCTTATGATCCCTACTCAGATCCTGAAGCAGCTGAAGAAAGAAGAAACTTAGTACTTTCTGAAATGTTGGATAATGAAAAAATTACACAAGAAGAATACGACGAAGCAGTCGCAACACCTGTCGATGAAGGTTTACAAGACATTGAGAGTGATGCAACAACCGAATCAGAAACAGCGATTATGTTAGATGCCTATATTCAAGAAGTAGCTGCTGAAATTGAAGAAGCAGGTTATGATATGTATTCAGACGGTTTACAAATCTATACCCACTTAGATATGGATTTAATGACTGAAGTTTACAACACAATTGAAGATGAAGATGGTGTTTACTTTACAGATGATAATATGCAAGCAGCAGCTTCATTAGTAGATACTGAAACGGGTAATATTCTAGCCTTATATGGTGGACGTAACCAAGAAGGCCAATTATCTTATAACCGAGCAACCCAGTTAGAACGCAGTGTGGGTTCATCAATTAAGCCTTTTGCAGATTATGGTCCAGCGATTGAATATTTAAATTACTCAACTGAATCTGCCATTGTGGATGAGGAACACGATTTCTCAGATGGTTCAGAGCTTAATAACTATGATTTCAACTACATGGGCAACATGACCATCCGTCAAGCCCTGATTGGTTCACGAAATATCCCTGCCTTAAAACTTTTACAAGAGGTTGGTACTGAACAGGTAGATGAATTCTTGAAAGGTATGGATATCGTCTTAAACGGTGGTGATGGTGTCTTCGAATCTAACTCAATTACAGGTGAAATTACGCCATTACAATTAAGTGCAGCATTTGCGACATTAGGTAACTACGGTGAATATAACCAACCACGTGCGGTAGATTACTTTACAACCGTTGACGGTGAAGAAGTGACGATTGAATCTACAAGCAACCAAGCCATGAAAGATTCTACTGCTTACATGGTGACTGACATGTTGAAAGATAACTTTACTGATACTTCATATGGATTATCGACCAATTATCACACCCCAGGATTAGCCGAAGCTGGTAAGTCTGGTACAACAAACTATACCGAAGAACAGGCAGCTGAACTTGGCGTTGGAACAAGTGCAGTTCCTGATACATGGATGTCAGGCTACACTACTGACTACGCCCTATCCATTTGGACCGGTTACGACAATCAATTCTCTACCGATGAAGTTGGTTATTTAGATGGTTCGGACAAGTATATCGTAAATTATTTATACCAAGCGATTATGGGTTACCTTTCAACTACTTCTGAAAATGCGGATTGGGTACAACCCGATTCAGTACATGAAGTGAAATTGGTTAAAGGTTCAATCCCTACCGAGTTCCCAACGAATGCAACACCATCTTCACAAGTCTTAACTGGTTTGGCCAATGATGACCTTTATAAGGACTACCAAGAATGGTTAGCTTCTGGCAATGCGATTGTTCGTTCTTCGTCATCTTCAAGTCGCGTATCTTCTAGCAGTTCTAGTTCTATATCTAGCTCTATTTCATCGTCTTCAATTTCAAGTTCGTCATCCTCGTCTTCATCTTCGAGTGAGGAATCAAGTTCATCTGAAATTGAGTCGTCTGAACCAAGTGAGAGTGAAAGCTCAGAAGTGGAAACTCCTTCAAGTGAAGTGGAATCCTCAAACTCTGAGTCTACACCTGCACCTGAACAACCAAGCACATCTTCCTCAACTTCAGCCCCGGCTGATATTGGAGAAGAGTCTGAGGACCAGGCTGCCTAGTGATGACCTGTCTCACTAAACAATTCCTAAAGGAGAGGCTGGGACAAAAATGTCCCAGCCTCTATTTGCTATACAAGATCGCTTATAATCAGGTTCCAAAAGTCAGAATTGTCCGATACTTCCCAAAATGCTCCAATAACGTTTCGTTATTGTTCGGCTTTTGGTCCAGTACGTCAATTCTAAACGACTTTTGTCTCACCTTCTCCTTTTATCATATTGAGTCCTCAAATTCCCCTATCCTTTGTACTTTCAAAATATTGCTATTATAATAGACTTATCTAAACAAAAAGAGGAGAAATTATGTTCGCATTAGATTATTACAATACCATCACTATACCGTCAGCTTCACCTGATCGACCTTATATCCCTATTTATGCTTGGCAGAATGCAGACTATCCAAAAGCCATTATCCATGTTGTTCATGGCATGTCAGAGTTTGGTGGACGTTATAAAAAAGTAGCAGAATCTTTTGTTGATCAAAACTTTCTTGTCATTGCTCACGATCATATTGGCCACGGAGGTCTAGCAAAAGAACATAACCGTTTGGGTTATTTCGGAACTGATGATGCTGGACAAGTCATGGTTGAAGACCTACATCGCGTGATTAAGGCGACGCGTGAACGTTACCCCGACCTACCCTACTATATTTTAGGGCATTCTATGGGAGCTTACGTCACCCGTTTATATCTAGGTCAGTATAGTGATGAGGTTGATGGTGTATTACTGAGTGGCACCAATACCAACAGCCCCTTATACGCAACTGGTGCAGCCTTAGCGCCCATTTTAAACGTACTTCATCCTGATGCTTATAATTACTATATCCACCAAAAACTCTTTGGCACGGGTCTTTCTGACGACCCAAATGTGTCCAATTCTTTTCCAGAATATTGGTACCCACCTAAGAATGGAGAAGAAAGAGATTGGCCTCTCGTCGGATTTGTATTTACCAATAATGGATTCGCAGAATTGGTTAAAATTGCCCATAAAGCTACGCTAGCGTCTTGGACTCGTAATATCAGAAAGGATTTACCTATAGCCATTATTGCTGGTCGTAATGACCCCTTGATTAGTGGGGGTAAAGAGACACGTAAACTTTCCAAAGAATTAAGACGTAGTGGCTTTGAAGATGTGACGATTATGATGTTCGAAAACCGAGGTCATGAGTGTTTAATGTATGGGAATACTAAACCCGTATATCAGATGGTCAACAATTGGTTTAAAAAACAACTTAAACAAATCCATAAATAGCAAAAAACGCGCCTGTCATTTTCAGACAAGCGCGTTTTTAATATCTTCAAACTTCTATTTTAAGTCCATTTCACGTAATCTTCATCAGACATCGCTTCTACTTGACCTAATAGGTAACCATTTCCTACTTGAGAGAAGAAGTCATGGTTTGATGTACCAGTTGAAATACCATTCATAACAATTGGATCCACATCATCTGCAGTATCTGGGAACAATGGATCAAAGCCTAGATTTTGTAAAGCTTTGTTGGCATTGTATCGTAGGAAGATTTTTACATCTTCTGTCCAGCCTAAATCATCATAAATGTATTCACTATATTTTGCTTCGTTCTCATACAATTCAAACAATAAGCTAAACGCCCAATTTTGAACTTCTTCTTGCTCTTCACTTGATAATTGATTGAAGGCAATTTGGAATTTATAACCAATGTAAGTACCATGGACACTCTCATCACGAAGAATTAGTTTAATGATTTCAGCTACGTTTGGTAATTTACCATTTCCTAAGTACCAAAGAGGCGCATAGAAGCCAGAATAGAATAAGAACGATTCTAAGAAGACTGATGCCACTTTTCTCTGTAGATCGGTACCATTTTGGTAGATATCATTAATTCGATTCGCTTTATATTGGATAAACTCATTATCACGCGTCCAAGCAAAAATTTTATCAATTTCTTTAGGCGTATTTAACGTTGAGAAAATTGATGAATACGATTTAGCATGGACACTTTCCATAAATTGAATGTTATTGTATACCGCTTCTTCATGTTGTGTACGAATAGAAGCTTTAAGTGATTGCATACCATCTTCAGATTGTAATGTATCTAGTAAGGTTAACCCACCAAACACTTTCCCAATCATATCTTGTTCTTGAGCAGATAGTGTACGCCATGTATCCAAGTCATTGGATAAGGGGATACGTGTATCTAACCAAAATTGTTCTGTTAACTTTTCCCAAGTTAACTTGTCAATCATATCCTCAATATCGTTCCAGTTAATAGCGATATAAGGATTTTCATTAAAATTCGTCATATGTGTTCCTTCCTTATTTCAAGTGCTATCGATTAAATTGTACAGCTTTCACAGTAGTTTGCGCCAACTTCTTCATTATTATCTGTGAATGTACGTACGTAGTAAATTGATTTAATACCGCGGTTCCAAGCGTAACGACGTAAAATATTTAAATCACGAGTAGTCATCTTGCTTGTTCGACCTTCTTTCCATGGGTATAAACCTGCTGGAATGTCTGAACGCATAAATAAGGTTAAACTCATACCTTGATCAATATGCTGTTGCGCCGCTGCATAGATGTCAATAATTTTACGGTTATCGATATCATATGCAGATTGGTAATAAGGCAATGTCTTGTTGCTTAAGTATGGTGCTGGATAGTATGTTTTACCTGTTTTCTTCTCTTGACGTTCTTCAATCAATTGAATAATTGGGTGTAAACTTGAACTTGTTTCGTTAACGTAGGAAATTGAACCAGTTGGTGCAACTGCAAGACGGTTTTGGTGGTATAAACCGTGTTCTTGAACTGCAGCACGCAAAGCTTTCCAGTCTTCTTGCGTTGGGATGTGAATATCTGCAAACAAGTCTGCAACTTTTTCAAATTCAAAAGAAGTTTCTTCGTTAATATATTTATCAAAGTATTCTCCACTTGCATAAGTTGAATTTTCAAAGTTTGCAAATGACTCGCCACGTTCTTTAGCAATTCTATTCGATGCAACTAAAGTGTAATAGTTTAATAATAAGAAATACTTGTCTGTGAATTCAACTGATTCCGGCGAACCATAGTACATTTCGTTTAATGCAAAATAAGTATGTAGACCCATAGCACCTAAACCAATCGTATGAGCTAAGTCGTTACCTTTTTTAATTGAAGGGACTACATCAATTGATGAAGCATCCGTAACATATGTTAACCCACGTACCATTGTATCAACTGATTTACCAAAGTCTGGTGATTGCATCAAATTATTGATGTTTGTTGAACCTAAGTTACATGAAATATCTGTTCCTAGTTCATCAAAAGTTTGGTCATTATTGATAATTGACGGTGTTTGAACCTGTAAAATTTCCGAACATAAGTTACTCATTACAATTGTACCATCGATTGGATTTTGATCATTTACAGTATCGATATTAATGATATATGGGTAACCTGATTCTTGTTGTAATTTAGAGATATCGTCTTCTAAATCACGGGCACGAATCTTAGATTTTCTAATTTCTGGATTATTCACCAAGTTATCGTACTCTTCAGTAATGTTGACATACGAGTAAGGTTTACCGTAAATACGTTCAACATCGTATGGACTAAATAAGTACATCATTTCATCTTTTTCAGCCAACTCGTAGAATTTATCGGGCACTACTAAACCTAACGATAAAGTTTTCACACGAATTTTTTCATCGGCATTTTCCTTTTTCGCAGATAAGAATGATACAACATCTGGATGGAAAACGCTCAGGTAAACAGCACCTGCACCGTTACGTTGACCTAATTGGTTAGAATAAGAGAATGAATCTTCCAATAATTTCATTACTGGAATAATACCTGATGAGGCATTTTCAATTTTCTTAATTGGGTCACCTGCAGCACGGATATTCGTTAGGTTTACACCCACCCCACCACCTAAACGAGATAATTGTAGGGCTGAGTTAATTGTACGACCAATCGAGTTCATATCATCTGTTGCTTGGATTAAGAAACAAGAAACCAATTCTCCACGACGTTTACGCCCTGCGTTCAGGAAAGTAGGCGTCGCTGGTTGGTAACGTTGGTTGATCATTTCGTCACGCAGGTCACTCGCTAATTGCTCATCACCATTTGCCAAGTATAACGCTGTGAATACGATACGGTCCTCGTAACGTTCTAAATAACGTTTACCATCATTCGTTTTAAGTGCATATTGTGTGTAGAATTTGTAGGCACTCATAAATGATTTAAAACGGAATTTAAAATCATAAGTTTCTTGCATTAAGCGTTTCACAAAGTCACGGTTGTATAAGTTAATAAATTCTTCCTCTAGATAATCATTTTCGATTAAATAATCGATCTTTTCATCTAGCGTGTAAAAGAATACTGTATTTGGGTTTACGTGTTCTAAAAAGTAAGCACGAACAGCTTCTTTATCCTTTTCAATTTGAATTTTGCCATCTAATGGACGGTTAACTTCGTTATTCAGCTTGAAATATGTAATTTCTTTATCTTGTACTACTGCTTTAGGTTGGTCCAATTTCATTCACCTTTTCTTTCATAATTGTTACGTCATTCACATTTCCTTGGAATTCAAAAGTTAATAGCAATGGTACATTATACTCTTTTGCTAGATCTTTTGCAGTAAAACAATAGAGTTCATTAAAATTTAAATTTCCAGAACCACAAACGCCTTTTAAATAATCCTGATTATCGCCAGTTTCAATAAAGTCATTCAGTATTTCGGTGACTTCAATATCATAGGTTGGCGCAATCACAATATACGGTTCACTAATTTCTTGAAAAGCGTTATCCATTGTTATTCTGAGACTATCCATTTCAAGTTTATTTACAAACTTTTGTGTCTGTCCAGTTAGAGACATGTACACAATTTTCACATCACAGTCCTCCCATCCAAAAAAATGACACCACTACATGTAGTGGTGTTCTTATGTTAAATACAACTATATATGGTTTGTTCCTGAATTTCAACTATTTGGAACGAATATTGTCTACGTGAAAAAATTCATTCTTATTCAAGCCAAAAGTAATTATAGAATACAATGACCGATCTAGGCCAACAATTATGCTAATTCAAATCACAAATAAATATTTTTTATCGCTATATTTGCGCTTAAATAAATCATTTACCCCTGAATAATCTTAAAATTTATGAGAGAAATTATACAAAAAATGTTTTATCGAAGGTCCTATACCATTCTTTTTACTTGCTTTTTATCATTTACAAACGTAAACTTGTTATGATGAATCAATTTTTCGATAATTGAGGAGGAAGTTAAATATGACAACAGAAACACAACAAATAGAAAAACAGGAATTTCAAGACGTTTCAGCTGCCGAATGGGAAGTTATGCGCGTTGTATGGGCACAAAAAGAAACAAATTCCCGTACGATCATCGCTTCCCTAGAAGATAAAAAAGATTGGAAAGCTGCAACGATTAAAACGCTAATCGGTCGTCTGAGTAAAAAAGGCTGGCTAGAAACTAGTAAAGACGGCAAATCATATATCTACCGCCCTGCTATCGATGAAGATACTGCGCTTCAGAATCAAGCACGAACATTACTTAATGGCTGGTGTAATACAGATGCTGACAAAGTAATCAACGCAGTGATTCAAGCTGCTGTTTTAGATGGTCAGATGAAAAGTAATATTCTCAATGCCTTGGACCAAACAACCTATGTTGACAAAGTAACTTGCAATTGCGCTCCTGGTCAATGTATTCACCATCCAGAAATTCACTAGTATTTTATTGTGACAATTGCCAGTTTATTGGTGTACGGCCAGATTGACTTAGTAGCTCATTTGCTTTGGAAAATGGTTTAGTGCCAAAAAAGCCACGTGAAGCTGACAAGGGACTTGGGTGAACCGAAGTGAGTATATAATGTTTCTCCTCGTCAATTAACTTAGCTTTAGCCTTTGCTGAATTCCCCCATAGTATGAAGACAATTGGTTGACTTGCATGATTCAAGGCAAGAATCGCTGCATCGGTTAATGACTCCCAGCCCTTGCTTTTATGCGCATTGGCATGGCTATCGGGTACTGTCAAAACGGCATTCAATAATAGGACACCTTGGTCAGCCCACTCCCTTAAGTCCCCATGACTTGCTGGAGGGATAGATAAGTCATTCGCTAACTCTTTATAAATGTTACGTAAAGATGGGGGTATTTTAACTCCTTTTTGCACTGAAAAACTTAATCCTTGCGCCTGCCCTGGCTGATGGTAAGGATCTTGTCCTAAAATTACTACTTTTACTTGATTAAAAGGTGTATGTTCAAAAGCAGCATAAATGTTAGATGGGTCCGGATAAACCGGTCCTTTTTCATATTCATTCGCAATAAATTGTAAGAACGATTGAAATTGTTCTGATGATAATACAGGTCTTAATTCTCTGGCCCAGTCATCGGGCATCTGTTGCAAGTCTATCATCGTTCCACTCTCCTTTTTGAGATAAATTTACTTCATTGTACCACTTTGTAGATAAACTCATCGTCTCAGTAAGTAAATTTTTGGGCTTACACTATCAATTTTCGTGTATACCGTTTGACTAGTGAATTTATATTCACCATGTTAAACTGAAGTTAACTTAATTGAGATAGGAGTATATAGATGATTGAATTGATTGTTTCAGACATGGATGGTACTTTATTGGACGAATACATGGATATACCACAAGAAAATATTGATGCAATAATGCACACATATAATCAAGGTATTCCATTTGTGGTGTGTACTGGTCGTAACTTTACAGAAGCGAAAGTAAAATTAGATGAAGCTGGTATCCGGTGCCCAATTATCGGCTTAAATGGCTCAATTCTTTTTGACAGAAATGGTCAAGTAGAGTATGAAGTGGATATTGAAAATCAAACCGCACTAGATATCTTGGAAAAAGGTTATGAAGCTGGCTATTATATGGAAGCGATGACTAGTAAAAATGTGTACTCATCTTCACGTGAACAACGTATTTTAGCGATTACTGAGCTTATTCATGGTATGAATCCAGAAATGACTTTAGAAGAAGCAAGAACTCGCGCTACCCAGTCAAATGAAGTAACGACAATCGACTATCGTGACGATTTGCGCACCCTAATCACCGAAGAAGGTCAAGCCATCATCAAAATTACGTTTGTGGATGCAGATCCTGAAAATACTATCAAACCGCTAGCGGAAGAAATCGGCGCAGCCTACCCTGACACGCATATTACGTCATCATTTAAATATAATGTTGAAATCAACCACGTCGATGGTACTAAGGGCAAAGCAATTGAAAAATACTGCCAAGACCATGGTTACAATATCGATAATGTCGTCGCCGTAGGAGATAACTTTAACGATGTCTCGATGCTAGAAGTTGCTGGTTACTCATTTGCCATGGCTAACGCCGAACCTGATGTAAAAAAACACGCCAAGTATGAAACGACTAGTAATTATGATGGTGGTGTCGCAAATGCGATTTATGAGTCTTTAAAACTGGCTGAACGTCAATAGTCCATAATTAGCAATAATAGTCTTATATTAGGAGGTAGCTTATGAACAAAGAACATTTAACCGACCCTCGTACTGCATATTTCCACCAAAATTTTCCAGAACAAACACATCAACACCCTCAATTAGAACAAGTGATGGATCCGCACCCGGATACTGGTGAAAATAACTATAAAGGGAATAGCCAATTAAAAGGTCGAAACGCCTTTATTACTGGTGGTGACTCAGGAATTGGTCGCGCTGTAGCAATTACCTATGCTAGAGAAGGCGCGAATGTTGTGATTCAGTATCTCCCTGGCGAAGAAAAAGATGCCGAGGATACCTTAAATATCTTGCAAAAAGAAAATGGGCTATTTAAAGCCATTGCTGCTGATTTTAGACAAAGTGGCCAAGCTGCTGATGCATACCGAAAAGCACATGACTTTCTGGGTACGGTAGATATCCTAGTGCTAAACGCTGGAGAACAAGTGGCTATTGAAAACCTACAAGATTTAACCATGGATCGCGTTAAAGAGACCTTTGATGTTAAACTATTTTCAATTTATGAAATTGTCCGTGAAGCAGAAAACGATTTGCGAGCAGGTGCTTCAATCATCACTACTTCTTCGGTCCAAGGCTTTGACCCAAGCCCATTTTTCTTAGACTATGCGGCTTCAAATGGCGCTATCAATAATTTAACTGTGTCCTTAAGTAAGTACTTCGCACCTAAAGGAATACGCGTAAATGGCGTGGCACCAGGACCAGTGTGGACTCCGCTTCAATTAGACGGTGGTCGACCAAATAACGACTTAAGTGATTTTGGACAAAATACCCTTTTGGGACGTCCAGGCCAACCAATCGAAATGGCAAGTCTATACGTATATCTGGCATCTGATGCTGCATCTTATGTCACCTCGCAAGTATTTGGGGCAACTGGTGGTAAAGCTGTCCACTTATAATCATTTAAAAAGACTTCATTTATAACGAGTAATGGGCTAACCCCCTTGCTCGTTTTTTGATAAATAAATACGTTATAAATACGTGAAATAGTCTGACAACAATCAGGAAATATCATTTCAGATTTACTGAAATTACGTTATACTAAGCTTAAGATAAATTTAATTTAGTTGTTACTGTAACCCATGAGAAACGAAAGGACACAATAGTTATGAAAGAACGAATTGGTTTGATTGATATAGGTTCAAACTCTATTCGCCTTGTTGTCTTTCAAGTCGAAGATAATTTAGCCATGCGAGAAATCCAAAATATTAAAATTCCCGCACGTATTTTTCAATATATTAATGACGATCAAGAAATGTCACAAGAAGGTATTGATACACTAGCGCGAATTATTGGCGCTTTTGCAAAAGAAGCGGCAATCTTAAAAGCTGACCGCATCTTACCGAAAGCAACTGCGGCAATCAGACAGTCTGCTAATAAAGATGAAATTGTCAATCAAGTGAAGAAAAAAACTGGTGTCACAATTGAATTAGTTCCTGAAGAAATGGAAGCTTACTACGGATTTTCTGCAGTCATCCACTCTATGAGTGACCGTGATGGCGTGTCAATTGATATCGGTGGTGGGTCAACAGAAATTACTGTGTTTAAGGACAAAGAATTAGTTGAAGCCTACTCTTTCCCATTCGGTGCGGTATCTCTTCAAGAAAAATTCTTTACAGGCAAAGACTTTAATGACGCTAAAAGTATTAAAGAAACTCGAAAATTTGTCCGCCAAGCCTTCTCTGAGCACCCATTCTTTGAAGACCTAAAATTACCTATTTTTGCAATTGGTGGCTCAGCGCGTAACGTTGCCCGTGTGCATCAAATGCAATCAAACTACGGTATGGCAGGTCTACATGAATACACAATGAAACCAGAACAAATTGACCAAGTCTTTGAAACTTTTGTAGACGCGTCAATGAAGGAAATGCTCAAGCTGGAAGGATTATCTTCCAACCGAGCAGACATTATCGTACCTGCGACAATTGTTTTTCAAGAATTAATTCAAACAGTTGGATCACCAGTCTTTAAATTTTCACAACAAGGTTTACGTGAAGGCATTGTGTATGAATATTTAGAGGAAAAATACCGGTCAGCCTTTGATATCCATCAAGTTGCCCAACAAACTGTAGAGAGACTGTCTAGTATCTATCAGTTCTCAATGTCTGATTCGGCACAACGAATGGTAATTGCTAGACAATTATACGCCGCTTTAAGCGAGGACGATTATTTAAAATTAACAGATCACGAGTTAGAATTAATGAATTATGGGGCTTACTTGTACAATCTTGGTGAAATGATTGAGCCAGGAAATGCATCGCAACATACTTTCTATTTACTCTCAAACTCTAATTTAAATGGATTCTCTCACCCTGAAAGACTTGCGCTTTCAATACTAGCTTCATATAAAAATAAAACTTTATTTGACCAATATTTAACTAGCTATGGAGAAATGTTAGACGAAAAACAAGTAGAAACCCTTCAACATATTGGAGGACTGATTAAGTTTGCGGAATGTCTGAATGATTCTCATAATAATATTGTGAAAAGTATGGATACCGTAATGAAAGGTGACAACCTAATCTTACGCGTATTCTACCAAGGAGAATTATTGTCAGAAGTATACCGTTCAGAAGATCAAAAGAAACATATTGAACGAGCAATTGGCAAAGACATCACTTTAGAGTTTATACACGCAAATTCATATCGAGCTATTCTCTAACAAAACAGTTACTAGTCTCTCCATAGTTTAACGAAAAGGAGAATACAAAAATGACTGAACAAATCAAATATAATCTTGAAAACCCTGATTACTATGAAAACCGGGAAATTTCTTGGTTGAGTTTTAATCACCGCGTTTTACAGGAAGCTGCTGATGACAGAAACCCACTATTAGAACGGTTAAACTTTCTAAGTATTGGGACGTCTAATTTAGATGAATTTATGATGGTACGTGTAGCTGGACTACAGGATCAATATCATTTAAATGTAAATGAGTTAGATAGTAAAAAGCAATGGACACCCGAACAGCAGCTTATTGCAATTGCTGAGAAAAACCATGAAAACAATGATTACCAATATGCCCTTTACCAAGATCTAAAAAAAGAAGTGGCTAAACACGAAATTCACTTTATTCGCTTCAGTGATGCACCGGTACATCGTCAAGAAAAAATGAAAAGTTTCTTTTTCAACGAGATTTACCCAACACTGACGCCACTTGGTATTGATGCTTATCGCCCTTTTCCAAGTCTAAACAATAAGTTAATTCATATTTTTGTCAACTTAAGTCGAGAAGGTGAACAACAAGTGGCGATTGTGCCAATTCCACAATTGGTTAATCGCTACTATCACTTTGAAGAGAATGGCAAATATTTCTTCATTAATCTAGAAGATATCGTTTCAAACTTTATCGAAACCCTATTCACTGGCTACACCATTGAATCAAGCTTCTTGTTCCGTGTAACCCGGAATGCTGATTTAGATATTCAAGAAGACGGTGCCGAAGATTTACTGACAGTCATTGAAGATTATTTAGTACAACGACGCAACGGTATGGCTGTTCGTATCGAAATTCAACATGAAGAAGACCATGACCAAGACTATATTCAAGCAGATATTGAGTATTTATTGGAAGAATTAGGGTTATTAGAACGTGACCTTTACTTTGTAAACGGTCCGCTAGATTTAACCGGTCTTGGTGACGCGACTGATGTCTTGGAAAATTATTTCCCTAGCTTACGCTACGAACCATTCAAACCAGTTTATCCTAGTGAATTGCAAACAAATAATTTATTTAAACTAGCTGAAAAACGGGATATTTTTGTCCACCATCCTTACGATTCATTCAAGCCAGTGGTTGAATTTATCCAGGATGCAGCCAATGATCCACATACTTTAGCAATCAAGCAGACACTATACCGGGTATCTTCTAATTCCCCTATTATTTCTGCACTAAAAAAAGCTGCTGAACGTGGTATCCAAGTAACAGTTTTAGTGGAATTAAAGGCTCGTTTCGATGAAGAAAATAATGTGCAATGGGCTAAAGTGTTAGAAGAAGCAGGCTGCCATGTTATTTATGGTAAAACACACCTTAAAACTCACTCTAAAATTTCTATGGTTGTAAAACAAAAGAATGGTCGCGTACGTCGTTATGTTCACCTTGGTACGGGTAACTACAATGATAAAACTGCTCGTTTCTATACTGACATGGGTATTATCACAACAAATGAAGGTATTGCTGAAGATGCAACAGATTTCTTTAACTATTTAAGTGGCTACTCTAACCAACCAGATTACCACTACCTACACGTATCACCATTTGCAATTCGTGATAATTATATTGAGGATATCGAAGATGAAATCCAAGCACATAAGGCCAATGGAAATGGGCATATTATTGCCAAAATGAATTCTTTAACTTCAAAAGATGTCATCAAGAAATTATATGAAGCAAGTCAAGCTGGTGTCAAAGTAGACCTTATCATTCGCGGTATTTGCTGTCTTGTTCCTGGTATCCCAGGCGTTTCAGAAAATATTACTGTTATTTCGGTTGTCGGCCGATTCTTAGAACACAGTCGTATTTACTGGTTTAACAATAATGGTGATGAAAAACTCTTCCTATCTTCTGCTGATATGATGACGCGTAATATGATTCGCCGTGTGGAAATTGAATTTCCAATACTAGATGAATATATCCATAATGAGATCATGGAAATTTTGAAAGTTTATCTAGAGGATAATACCAAGGCACGCTACAAGTTGCCTGACTGTACATATCAATATGTGCGAAATGATTTAGCACCAGTTGATTCTCAACAAGTATTCATGAAAAAGGCGCTGAATGAAAGCGAACAAGCAAGAACTGCTACACCACGCAGTAAAATGACTTGGTTTGAACGTCTACAAAATCGCTTAAATAAAAAATAGTACCTGCTAGTAAAAGCAGGTTAAAAAAATAGCACCTTTGAGTCAAATGTATTTGATTCAGGGGTGCTAATCATGTACCATGAGTATGGTTAGGCGTTATTCGCCACGAATCTTATGGAAGAAAGAGGATATAGATGTTAACTGTAAATAATGTAAGTGTACAATTTGCTAGTCGTAAATTGTATGATGAAGTAAACTTAAAATTCACACCTGAGAACTGCTACGGCATTATCGGTGCCAACGGAGCGGGTAAATCTACCTTCTTGAAAGTATTATCAGGTGAATTAAGCCCAACAACTGGTACTGTAACGATGGGTGAAGGCGAACGCTTATCTGTTTTAAGCCAAAACCACTTTGGTTTTGAACAATATTCTGTATTAGATACAGTAATTATGGGTAACGAACGTTTATACGCTGTCCGTGAAGAAAAAGATGCTTTATACGCTAAAGCTGATTTTTCTGAAGAAGACGGTGTACGTGCTGGTGAATTAGAGGCAGAATTTGCTGAAATGAATGGTTGGGATGCGGAAAATGAAGCATCTCAATTATTACGTGGTTTAGGTATTGGTGAAGACATGCATTACCAAATGATGAGCGAATTAGCCGAGCAAGAAAAAGTAAAAGTTTTACTAGCCCAAGCCCTATTTGGTGAGCCAGATGTTCTATTACTAGATGAGCCTACTAACGGTTTGGATTCTGAAACGATTGAATGGTTAGCCGAATATATCATCAATTTCCCTAATACTGTATTAGTTGTTTCCCATGACCGTTACTTCTTAAATAAAGTATGTACGCATATTTGTGATGTAGACTACGGTAAAATCCAACTTTACGTTGGAAACTATGATTTCTGGAAGCAATCTTCAGAATTAGCTGCTAAGTTACAAGCAGATGCAAATGCTAAGAAGGAAGAAAAAGTAAAAGAATTACAAGACTTTATCGCTCGCTTCTCGGCAAACGCATCTAAATCAAAACAAGCCACATCACGTAAAAAAATGTTGGATAAAATTGAATTGGATGACATTCGTCCTTCAAGTCGTAAATATCCATTCGTTGGTTTTGAACCTGAACGTGAAATTGGGAATGATGTATTAACTGTTGAAAACATTTCAAAAACCATTGATGGCGTCAAAGTTTTAGATAATGTGTCATTTATTATTCGCCCAGATGATAAAGTAGCTTTTGTTTCTCGTAATGATATCTCTACAACTGCACTGATGGAAATCATCACAGGAAATATGGAACCAGACTCAGGTTCTTATAAATGGGGTGTCACAACTAGCCAAACTTATCTAGCACGTGACAATTCAGATGAATTTGAAAACAGTCAACAAAGTATTTTAGACTGGTTACGTCAATTCGCTAATGGGCCAGAGGAAGAAGATAACACATTCTTACGTTCTTTCTTAGGTCGTATGCTATTCTCTGGTGATGAAGTGAACAAAAATCTTGATGTACTTTCAGGTGGAGAACGTGTTCGTTGTATGTTATCTAAGATGATGTTATCTAAAGCGAACGTACTTGTAATGGATGATCCTACAAACCACTTGGACTTGGAATCTATTTCTAGTTTGAATGAGGGGTTAATCAAATTTAAAGAAGTTATCCTATTCACTTCTCATGACCGTGAGTTCATTCAAACTGTCGCAAACCGTATTATTCACGTAACACCAAATGGCGTAGTTGACCGTATGGATACAACTTATGAAGAGTTTTTAGAAAATAAAGACGTACAAGACCGTATCCAAAAATTATACGCTGAATAATCAAACAAATAACAAGGGTTATTGCTTCAACATTCTTGACATTTAACCCTTGTATATTATCTAATAAGAATAAGACTTCTGATTAAAGCAGACCAAACTTTTGGTCTGCCTTTTATTCACTTTGGGGTCATATTTTCTACAAATTAAAGGAGGAGAGAAATTGAATTTTATTTGGCAATATGTAAAACAATACCGTGGTAAATTGTTGATTACCCTGCTTGCAGCAATGTCATCAGCAACCGTAATGATTGGACTACCTACCCTATTAGCACAAATGATTGATAATGCGATTATTACAGCAGATGTTGATTTATTATGGCGCTATGCATGGATGATGAGTGGTTTGGTTTTACTAGGATTAATCGCACGAACGATTACTTCTTACACAACTTCAAGCATTGTGAATGATATGACGATGTCGATAAGAAATGATAGCTTTGAGAAAATGCAATCCTTATCCCATCATGAATTCCAAGAATTAGGTGTTGCTTCACTTACAACCCGAATTTCAACAGATGCATTCGTTTTATTACAATTTATGGAAATGGTTTTAAGACAGGGGCTTATATCACCCTTAATGATGATATTCTCTGTCATCATGATTTTCACTATCTCACCTTCTTTAGGTGTTGTGGTCATTCCTGTCTCTATCATCATTGCGATTTCAGTATTTGTGATTGCTAAGATTACTTTACCGATATCTGAAAAACAACAATTGAGTTTAGACAAAATTAACCGTATCCTTCGTGAAAATATTACTGGTCTACGAGTGATTCGCGCTTTCAATAACGAGAATTTCCAAAGAAATCGTTTTAAAGATGTGAATACCGAATATAAAACACAATCTAGTAAATTATTCAAAACAATTGCCGTTACGCCAGCACTATTTTCATTACTATTAAACTTAGTGATCATTGCCATCGTATGGTTTGGGGCACAAATGGTTGACTTGGGTACAATGCAAGTGGGTACAATTGTCGCTTTCATCGAATATGTATTTCATGCCCTATTCTCATTATTAATGTTTGCGAACCTTTTTATGATGTATCCTCGTGCAGCCGTATCAGCTGGTCGTTTACAAGAAGTAATGGATACACCTATTACAGTTGCTTCACCAAGTAGTGAGGTTGCGATTACTGAAACTGAAAGCTTAGGTAGTTTAGAGTTCCGAGATGTGGACTTTGCTTATCCAGATGCATCTAAACCAGTTCTTCGCAATATTTCATTCAAAGCAGGTCCCGGTGAAACTGTAGCCTTTATTGGATCCACAGGTTCAGGGAAATCAACTGTAGTTAAATTAATTCCTCGTTTCTATGATGTATCAAAAGGTCAAGTTTTAGTTGATGGCATTGATGTTCGTAATTATGATTTAGATGCACTACGAGCTAAAATTGGTTATACCCCGCAGAAAGCCTTATTATTTACAGGTGATATTGCTGAAAACCTACGTTACGGGAAATATAATGCAGATGATCTAGACATGGAACATGCAACAAACGTTGCGCAAGCATCTGAATTTATTAACCGATTGGAAACAAAATACGCGACACATCTTGATGAAGGCGGTAACAACCTTTCAGGTGGGCAAAAACAACGATTATCAATTGCCCGTTCAATTATTTCTAATCGTGAAATTTACATTTTCGATGATTCTTTCTCAGCTCTTGACTACAAAACCGATGCAGTAGTTCGCCAAGCCTTAAAAGAAGAAACGAAAAATGCTGCAACAATCATTGTAGCTCAACGTGTCAGCTCAATTATTCACGCTGACCAAATCATAGTCTTAGACGAAGGTGAAATTGCTGCAAAAGGTACGCATAAAGAGCTACTGAAATCATCTCAATTGTACTACGATATTGCATCATCTCAACTAAGTGAGGAGGAATTGAATCGTGAATAATAACGAAATGGAAAAACGTAATATTCCAATAAAAGAAATTATCTCGAACTTATGGCACTACATCAGTCCGTATAAGGGTCAATTTTTCTTAGCTATGTTTGCGACAATATTGATGAATATTGCATCTGCTCTTGAACCTTTTGTATTAGGTCTGGCCATTACTGAATTAACTAGTAATGTTGTAGATATCATGAATAATGTTCCTGGAGCTCAAATTAACTATGAGTATATCGGCTTTGTTGCCCTACTTTACTTTTTACGCGGATGTGTCTTTTGGTCAGGTGAATATCTAGGACAGTTTTGGTTAACAAATGTTGTACAGCGTGCTATTTATGACCTACGTAATGATGTTGCTAAAAAAGCAAACACCATGCCTGTATCTTATTTTGATTCGCATCCAACAGGTGATATCTTGTCACGTATGACGAATGATATTGACGCAATCACTAATGCCCTACAGCAGTCTTTCATTCAATTTCTAACAGCTATTTTAGGGATTTCTTTAGCTGTCGTATCTATGTTATTAATTCAATGGAAATTAGCTTTAATCATTCTAGTGACAATTCCATTGTCCTTACTCATCGCACGATTTATCATCAATAAATCACAATCTGCTTTCCAAAATCAAGCAAATGCTTTGGGTAACTTATTTGGTTTTACCCAAGAACAGCTAAGTGGTTTCACAGAAATTAAGGTTTATGGTCGTCAAGAAGACTCGGTTAAAGAGTTTAAACGTCGTAACCAAGAATTGAGAAATTATGGATTTAGAGCCAGCTTTTTATCTTCATTGATGATGCCGATCCTAAACACAATTAGTAATATGGGATATGTTGTTACAGCATTATTTGGTGGTATTTTTGCCATAACTGGTCGGTTAACAGTAGGTAACTTACAAGCCTTAGTTCAATATGTAATGCAAATTAACCAACCCATTCAAATGTTAACGCAATTAAGTGGTGTTCTACAAAGTGCTCTTGCAGCTGCCCAGCGTGTATTTAACTTCCTTGAAGAAGATGATGAAATTCAAGAGGAAGTTACGGGCCACTTACCTGCTAAGGTCAAAGGTGCTGTAGAATTTGACCATGTTCGCTTTGGTTACGATCCAGAAAACCCGCTAATGAAGGATATCTCATTCAAAGTGGAACCGGGGCAAACGGTAGCCATTGTCGGCCCAACCGGTGCTGGTAAAACGACCCTAATTAACTTGTTAATGCGATTTTATGATGTAGATAGCGGTGCGATTCTAATCGATGGTGTACCTACTAAGTCAATGACACGAGACGAACTTCGTCGTCACTTTGGTATGGTGCTACAAGATGCTTGGCTATACACTGATACTGTATTAGAAAATATCCGTTTCGGTAAATTGAAGGCCAACGATTATGAAGTACAGGAAGCTGCTGAAGTTGCCAATGTGGACCATTTCATCAATACCTTACCTGGTGGCTATGAAATGGAAATTAATGAGGAAGCGAATAATATTTCACTGGGGCAAAAACAATTGATGACAATTGCCCGTGCAGTTATTGCTGATCCAGATATCTTAATCTTAGATGAAGCAACCTCTTCAGTGGATACCCGTCTAGAAAAACTTATTCAAGAAGCAATGAATAAAATTATGGAAGGTCGGACAAGTTTCGTTATTGCTCACCGTCTATCAACTATTCGTGACGCTGATTTAATCTTAGTAATGCAACAAGGGAATATCATTGAACATGGTAACCATGACGAATTGATGGCTAAAGAAGGATTCTACGCAGACTTGTATAACAGTCAATTTGCAGAAGAATCTCCTGTTGAAGTTTCAATGGGATACTAAAAACTTATTAAGGCATCCAACAATGCTGGTAAAAACTCAATGTGCTTTCTACCAGCATTGTTTTTATATAGTGTAGTCTGCCTGATTCAAACTTATGTCTTCAAAAATTTG
This sequence comes from Aerococcaceae bacterium 50-4, assembly GCA_041223225.1. Classification (GTDB taxonomy): domain Bacteria; phylum Bacillota; class Bacilli; order Lactobacillales; family Aerococcaceae; genus Aerococcus. The sequence continues at coordinate 45,723 of JBCLPQ010000002.1, read as the reverse complement.
TGCAAACTAGCTCACTGAAATATGCACTCTAATTACAAAAGGCCGATGACAAAACTGTCATCGGCCTTTTGAGTTTTAAAGTAACTACTTATCGAATATTATTCGTTTCCGTTGTTACATGAATATTTTCTTTTTCTAAATTATAGTTGATAGTGGCTGATGCTAACTTGTAGCATAGCGCAAAAATTGGTACAGACAGTAGCATCCCTGCTAAGCCAAAGAATGCACCTGAAACAGTAACTGAGAATAAAACCCAAATACCCGGCAAGCCAACTGACCCACCTACAACACGAGGATATATAATATTCCCCTCAATTTGTTGTACAACGATAATAAAAATTATAAACCAGATAGCCTGTCCAACATCCACGACTGCTATTAGGAAGAAGCCTACTACGCCACCCATAATCGCCCCATAGATTGGGACAAGCGCCATGGCACCTGTTAACACAGAAATAGATAAGGTGAATGGGAATTTAAAAATAGTCATTCCGATAAACACTAGTACCAACAATATACCAGCTTCAATCACTTGTCCAGAAACATACTGTCCGAAAGTTTGGTTTGCTTCTGCACCTAAACTAACTGTAAAATTCGCCCAGTTCTTTGGCATAGTTCCATAAATAATTTTCTTGAATTGTCTGGATAAAGTTTCTTTTTTAAAGAGTATAGATGTTCCAAATATAATCGCTACAAAGGTATTGAAAACACCATTAACTAGGTTACCAACTAAATTAATCGTCGTATCCAGAATACCTGATGTAAAGGATTGAACTAATGAGAATAATTGATCTCGCAATTGGTTAGTATCTACATTTAATTGATTAAAAGCTTCTAGTATTTGAGGATTATCTGCAATATATTGGTTGATGCTTAAATACAGTTTGTTAATTTCTGCCGGCACTTGGCTAATAAATGAACCCAAGGTATCTTGCAGATCGGGCAATACTAAAAAGATAATAAAAGCAATTACGCCGGCTATAATTAGATAGCCAAACAAAATACCTACAATCCTATACCAGGTATGATAATTGCCCACCCATTTGGTCATATGCCTTTCAAAAAATTTTAAGGGGAGATTTAAAATAAAAGCTAAGGCTGCCCCCAATAGAAATGGTAGGGTAACCGCAATGATCGAATCAAATATGCCTCTTATCGTCCCAAAGTTATTAATGGCCCAGTAACCTACAATTACAATGAGTAGCATGCTCACTATTCTTCGCCAGGTAAATTTCTTTTCCACTATTCGCCTTCTTTCTAATATTTTTTAATCCATAATTCGTTAATATAGTGGTCCTTCTCTTTATGGATCACTATATTTGCACGGTTGCGAGTTGGTAGAATATATTTCTTTAGGTTGATGAGGTTAATATTATTCCAAGTATGTTCTGCTCGCTCCAATGCTTTTTCATGAGGCACTTGGGTAAATTGATGATAGAAGTCATCCGGGTGATTTTTAGCTTGTTCTAACAACAAGTTGAATCTTTGGTAGAACCATTCTTCTATCTGCTCTTCTTCTGCATCTACATAAACGGATAAATCCCAAAAATCGCTCATGTATACAGTGCTATTTTCAGAAGTTTGCAGCACATTGATACCCTCTACTATCAAAATTTGCGGGTCTCGTAATACATTCTCTTCGTCTTTTACAATATCATAAACTGAATGAGAATATTTAGGATAATATATTTCCTTCTTATTGCTCTTCACATCCGTTAAAAATGTTTCCAAAGCTTCCATATCATATGATTCAGGAAATCCTTTTCGGTCCATTAACCCTTTTTTCTCAAGTTCCGCATTAGGGTATAGGAAGCCATCTGTTGTCACTAATTCAACATTCAAATCCGGATATGCTTGGGCTAAAAAAAGCTTCAGTAAACGCGCTGTCGTACTTTTTCCCACAGCCACGCCACCAGCTATACCAATGATAAAAGGTGGTATTTCTCCAGTAATACCAAAGAAGTTAGCCCTTTTCTTTTCTAGATTTTTATAATTTTCACGGTATATGGAAATTAATTGAGTTAAAGGCTTATAGACTTCATTGGCATCCTTTAGAGATAAGGAGTCATTTAATGAAGTTAGACGATCCAATTGGTCATTGGATAGCTTAATTTCAAACTCCTCATCTAATTCCTCTAAATATTTATTCCATTCCATTCTTTCAATAATATAGTAGTCTCTGTTTACTTGCATACTTACTCCAAACTAGCTGGCTGCTATCTAACCTGCCATGTAATTTCCGCTAAACAGTGGGCATTCTCTTCACTATCAATCACATGTTGTGTATTGAAAAACTCACCTATTTTTAGATTGTCTGTTAATGCAGATAAGTCTGAATGTACTGACCCTTCTTGATGTAGGTACATTTCTTTCTCATAGGCAATTGTAAAACTGGTTGGTATATATTTCTCAAACCACTCCATGCCAAGAGAATTCGTAACCCAACGTAAGTAAATGGTATTGTTAACATGATTATTAAGATCAATATCTAAGAACTTCACCTCGAATTGATCAACTTTTGATTCAGTAGTAACTTTTTTACTTAACCGTTTACGGCGACTTGCTTTATCTTCTTTTTCAACTTGATACCATTCTGCAACGATTTCTGGAATACGGACAATTGACCGTTGATTCAAATCAATTAATGCAAAAGTTGTTTCAGCCTCAGCTAATATGATACCATCTGTTGTTTTCAAGGCATAATAACGCTTGCTAAAGAATTTATTATAGGTTGTAGCCTCAGTTTCGGCAATGATATCCTCATTATAACGAGGTAAACGATTGATGTTTATTTGATTCTGTGTGATGATCCAAGCCCACCCTTCCTTACGAAAACCTTCTTTCGCTTCAGGGATTGTAGCTTCTTGATTGTTCGATGCAATCAACATAATATCCAAGATAGCAGGAAGTGTCATTTCACCCAACGCATTACAATGATAATGACGCACTTTTACTGATTCTTGATATAATAAACCCATTCTTTTACCTCCTTGATAGTTTCGAATTTGATTTTTTCGAATGACTATCTTCTTTATAACATACCATTTATTATACGTATATTTAGCATTTTTAGCTAGCAAAAAAGCCTTAAGCTGGTCTTCACCAGCATAAAAAGCTTTCTGCATATTATATGACTAAACCTCTTTTTGACTGCTAGTCTCACTCTGATGGAATTTGCAATTGTCCATAATCACTATAAAAATGTTTATAGGCAAGGTATACAGCAATCATCGAGGTGATTGCTGAAGTTGCAATCATCATAAAATAAATCAATATCTGATACATAATTGCGCTTAGTGGGACTGCACCAGCTAACATCATACCCGTCATCATACCGGGTAATAGGACTAGACCTACTGTTCTTGCTGTATCAATCGTTGGTTGCAGCGCCCCTCTAATAGCTTCCCGCATAATACCAGTTGAAGCTAGCTTAATTGAGGCACCCAAGGCCAATTGCTCATTCACTTCTTGTTGTGATTTTGAAAATTCATTGTTTAAATTTCTAAAAGCTAGTCCAATCACTGACATGGCATTCCCAACCAACATACCTGTAATAGGGATAATTTGTGCCGGAATAAATTGAATAGAGCCGGAAACCACCAGCACTAAGATCGATGTGACTACCCCTCCGATAATCGCTATCAATGAAATTTTAAAGGCATTGGGTATTTTATTCGCTCTTTTAGCCGCATTATACGCCGCATTTACAATCATGAAAACCATGATTATAGCTGTTACAAATATCGAATCAATTTGGAAGATATAAGTTAAAACGTAGCCTATGATCACTAGTTGAACAACCATTCTGATCATTGCCCATAGAATATCTTTTTCTAGACCAAGTTTTTCTTTAAATGAAATTAGTATTGCAATGACTACTAATATAAAAGAAAAAGCTAATGTAGTTGGTGTTGTTGTTAAGCTATTAGTCATCTTTTCCACGCTCCTCAATAGTTAATGCTTGATTGGCGATATGGAATACCCGGTCCGGACTGATCGAACCATCTTGGATATGACTTACCCAAATAATCGTTACGCCATGTTTTTCTTTATAATTTAACAAAATGTCCCAAACTAAAGTGCGATTATCCTCATCTAAAGAAGAAGTGACTTCATCCAATAAGAGGACTTTAGGTGGGAATATTAAATGTCTAATTAAACCAATACGCTGTTTTTCACCACCGGAAATTTTATAAATTGATTTATCTAATTCAATATGACTTAAGCCAAAATCGGCCATATAATCTAGTACGATTTTTTCATCGAAAGGCTGATTGTGGGCTTCAAAAACTAATGCAAAATTGTCACGAATAGTATGCCCAAATAAGTGCGGATTTTGTGAAACATATGATATATTTTGTCGATATTCTTGATAAGTGGTTTCTTCTAGTGGATGATTTAAATAAGTAATTTGACCTCCGCTTCTAGCGATTAGTGCAGAAATCAAACGTAATAAGGTACTTTTTCCACTACCAGAAGGCCCTTCTATTCTAATCATTTCATTCGCATAAATCGCAAAAGATAGATCGTTTAACAGCGTTTGTTCACTAGGCTTAAATGTTACTTGGTCGAAATTAATGATTGCGTCCATGAGTATTGTCCTCCCTTTTATTTACATGACTATTTTATCATATAGTGATTAAGAATAGCGGTATTTACGTGGATTTAGAAGTAAGTGATATATAATAATTTAGTTTTTGAGGAATAATACCAAAATATTGCTTAAAATAAACAATACGTTATAATTATATCATGATGTTTCAAAAATTAATGGAGGCGACTATAGATGAAATTAACCATCACACCAGCAGCACAAGCATACTGGCTTGATCCATAGAAATACCAAAAATTGCTGTAATATGAGCCATCATGCCTATTTGCATAGGCACAAGCACCGTAGCATCAGAAAAAGGGATAGGCGTGAAGCCGACACCAAATGTTGTCACAATATACCGACGCGCCCAACGTCGCGCTGCTTTACTTTTTCTTTCAATATCAATCTGTTGGGCATTGTTAAAAGCTGTGTGTACATTATGTGGCAATAAACCAAATGTCCGCTCAACAAGGTCCTTTAGCCCGAATGCAGGAATAGTAAAGTCATCAGTCACTTTATATTCTTTAGCCATTATACGGATGATAGCTTGCACCGGTAAATTCTGATTGATTAAATATTGTTCAAACTTTAAGGCCTGTTCCCCAATCGACTGAGTGAGAACCAATATAACTGGCATCTTGCTTGCAAGATATTGAATCAATCGTATTTCCATCTCTTCTATTCGTGAAGAATTGGTATTAATACAATAATAGGCCACATGCATTTGCATTTGTTTTTCAGTCATCTCTGCTAAGGTTTCATCAATTTCATTCGTAACCTGCTTTTGGGTGTCAGCATCCAACTCTAGTCCTCTAGTATCATATAACACCATCGGTACGCCTTCTTTTTCAATCCGATGCAAATGCTTGGTGATAGGCTGACCGATTCCTGTTTCTGCTAACTTTTCTCGAAAAATTTTGTTAATTAATGTTGATTTTCCAACACCTGTTTTACCAACAACTAAAACATTTACTTTTTCAATTTTTTCAATTTCTTCTTGCGTTTTTTTGGTTAATTCACCTGCTAAAGACCAGTCCATATTTTTAGCCATATTTGCTCACCTCGACTATTTTTGCTTATATACATTTTATCATATAGTTGTTAAATTAGTATTAATCGAATCGGATTTTCATAATTACCTAGTAGAATATGCTATACTACATGTGTAATTAACACATCCTACTAAAGGAGGAAAATGATGTCTGCTAATTCACGTAGTCAAGAAAAAATCAAATTACCTTATACGAAAGCATATTATATCACGAATGAGGTCCTGAATTCAGTGACACATGGCATTGGCTTTGTCCTTTCTATTGTTGCCACCGTTTTCCTAATTTTAAAGGGTATTGAAAGTCAAAATAATCTTGAGATCTTTTCATACGTCATATACGGTTTATCGATGTGCGCCTTATATTTAGCTTCAACCCTATATCATAGCTTATCCTTTACAAAGGCTGCGGGTATCCTAAAAATAATTGACCATTCTTCAATCTTTATCCTGATTGCTGGTTCATATACCCCCTTTGCACTTGTCGCTATTGGTGGTAGCTTTGGTTGGTTTATCTTTATCGCACAATGGGCTATAGCTATTTTTGGTATCGTTGGTAAAATACTCTTCCTAAACAAGATGAAAAAATTCTCCACCTTACTTTATATTTTAATGGGTTGGTTTGGTGTTATTGCTATTCCACAAATGGCCCAAGCTATCGGCAGTGGTGGTATTGCTTGGTTGATCGCTGGTGGTGTCACTTATACAGTAGGGACCATTTTTTATGCCCACGACAATCTAAAATTCTGGCACGTGATATGGCACTTATTTGTATTAGGCGGCAGTATCGCTATGTATTTTGCAGTCTTGTTACACATCTAAACAAATAGTGATTCTCTGAAAAAATAAAATACCTAGCTTAGTTGAGTAGTACGACTACTTCATTAAGCTAGGTATTTTTTATTTGCTTTGTAGATACTTTAACCGTTGACCGCTTGTATAAAATTCATATTTCAAATTCAAGAATTTTTCACAATCTAACAGAACATCAAAAAGCATGGACCGCGTCTCAAATTCATTCCGTGTCTGTGGTAATCGTTGCTGTCTAAACCGTGTTTTTAATTGATCTAATTCATTACGTAACTTTGCCGCAGTATTAGATTCCGATAATTCGAGACTCACATGGCGAAAGAATTCGCTCAAGTCGTATGTTTGATCAGTCGATTCATAGATATTATCTAAAGAGTTATTGATATCATAGAGAATAATCAATTGAGAACTCCGCATGGAAAAATAATTTTGGTAGTAGCCTTGTTTATCGCTAGCAATATTATTTTCAGCTTCTTTCATAGCCAAATATTCACCATGTTTTGCTAACTCATATGCTTGGTCAATATGTTCATACAATAAATAGTCTTGGTGATCAGTAGCATCCATCTTGTCAGCTAATTGATTTAAAATAGTCTGCATTTCTTTTTCAATTTGCCCTTTTACCTTATCCATTTCGCCACTGGCAGATGTTTGATACAGATTGACAATCACAGCAATTCCTACACCTATGACTAATAAGAGCATCTCATTTATCCACCAATTAAAATCGGACGATTGTTCCAAAAGTAAATGCGAAATAAATACTGCACAGGGGGCAATGGCGTTATCACTTTTGAGGTAGACAGATACTGGATAGGTAATCAGTAAGTATAGTGAAAATACCCAAATCTCATACCCAAAAATATTAAATAAAATCGTAGCGATCAGTAAACTGAGAATCATGGTAAGGGTCAAGTTGCCAATATACTGAACAGTTTTCTTGCTGGTTTCTGCCAAAGATAAAATGGCAATAACACCTGCAGACACTGCATAATCTAACCCCAACCACTGGGCTAAGAAAATGGCAATGAAAGTTGCCACAGCGTACTTTGCACTTTTAATTGCTACACGCATTGCATTGCTCCTTTCTTTTCATTCAAGAATATTTTAGCATATAATTTGAAAGCAAATAGATGAAAACGTACTAGATCAACTAAATTTTAAAAATGTGCGCAAAGATAATGAAATATGGTAGAATAGTGTAAGCGAGTAAGATCACATTTTTAATAAAATGACAAAAGGAGAATAAAATGATTTTTAAAGTAACTTATCAAGATTCAATGACAGAAGTACCACGTCGTGAATCTACAAACACTATGTATGTCAAAGCTGAAACTAAGCGTGAGGTTCGTGCCTACCTAGAGAATGAAACCCCCTATCTAGTTGAGTTTATCCAACCACTTGAAGGTGCGCATTTAGAATACGAACAACAAAATCCAGACTATAAAGTTGTGGAGCTTTCTAATTAATGAAAGTTGATATAAAAAATAATGAAGTTGGCGTTTTCGCTTTCGGGGGATTAGACGAAATCGGTAAAAACTCTTATGGGGTCCAATTTCAAGACGAAATTTTACTATTAGATGCTGGGGTAAAATTCCCAGAAGATGATTTGTTAGGTATTGATTATGTTATTGCCAACTACCAATACTTAATCCAAAACGAACAAAAAGTAAAAGGTTTATTCATCACCCACGGTCACGAAGACCATATCGGGGGAATTCCTTTCTTATTAAAACAAATTAATATTCCAATCTATGCCGGTAAACTTGCTATGGCATTGATCAAGAATAAATTAGAAGAACACGGTTTGTTACGTGATGCAGAACTGCATGTTATCGATGAAGATTCTGTCATCAAGTTTAGAAAAACATCCGTTTCTTTCTACCGCACAACGCATTCCATTCCTGATGCAATGGGAATTGTTGTGAAAACACCACCAGGAAACGTAGTATTTACTGGTGACTACAAGTTTGATTTCACTCCAGTTGGCCAACCAGCTGATATCCATAAAATGGCAAAAATCGGTGATGAAGGTGTGCTATTATTACTTGGTGATTCAACAAATGCTGAAATCCCAGGTTTTACACAATCAGAACGTGTCGTTGGCGAATCATTAGCGGATATCATGTCAAATATTGAGGGACGGATCATATTCGCGTCCTTTGCTTCAAATATTTCACGTCTATCTCAAGCCATTGATGTTGCTGTTGCCCAAGGTAGAAAAATTGCTGTTTTTGGTCGTTCTATGGAAGCAGCTATTCGAAATGCTATTGAGCTTGGCTACTTTAATGTTGGTGAAGATGCATTCATCCAAAGCAACGAAATCAACCAATATCCAGCTGATGAAATCTTAATAATGTGTACGGGGTCTCAAGGTGAACCTATGGCTGCCTTATCTCGTATCGCTAACGGTACCCACCGTCAGATTTCTATTCAACCTGATGATACAGTGATCTTCTCTTCTAGCCCAATTCCAGGTAATACCTTATCTGTTAACAATGTTATCAACCAATTATTGGCCGCTGGTGCAGAAGTTATCCATGGTAAGGTAAACAATGTCCATACTTCTGGACACGGTGGTCAGCAAGAACAAAAACTGATGCTATCATTGATGAAACCGAAATACTTCATGCCTGTTCACGGTGAATACCGCATGTTAAGTATTCAAGCTGAGCAAGCTGAATTAGTAGGTATCCCACATGAAAACATCTTTATCATGCAGAACGGTGAGGTATTGGCCTTAACACAAGACTCTGCTCGTCGTGCTGGTAGCTTCCCAGGAGAAGCAGTTTATGTTGATGGTAAAGGTATTGGCGATATCGGTAATATTGTTTTGCGTGACCGTCATAACCTTTCTGAAGATGGTTTAGTCCTAGCAGTCGTTTCTGTTGACTTCACCAAAAATGAATTACTCGCTGGTCCAGATATCGTTTCTCGTGGTTTTATTTACATGCGTGAATCCGTTGGTTTAATCCAAGATGCACAAAAAGTGATTCGAACTACTGTTATCGGTCATCTAAATTCCGGTAAGAAAGTAAACGAAAAAATATTACGTGACGCAATGCAAAATGCGCTACAACCATTCCTATATAAACGCACAAAACGTAATCCAATGATTATGGCTGTCGTAATGCCTGTTTAATATACAAGTGAATAAAAACTGCGATGTAAAGGTTGATAACTTACATCGCAGTTTTTTTATTTTACAAGTTGATGTTGAAAGGCATAGATGGTAGCTTGTGTTCGGTCTTCCACCCCTGACTTGGATAGAATATTAGATACATGGGTTTTGACTGTTTTTAAAGTGATAAATAAATCATCCGCAATCTCTTGATTTGATTTACCAGCCGCAATTAATTGCAGCACTTCTTTTTCCCGGGTCGTTAAATCGTCATGTAGTTGGTGTCGGTTTGCTTCAACTTCATGGGCAATCAATTTCTCGTTAACTGTAGGGGCAATAACTGATTCTCCAGCGTAAGTTCGACGAATTGCTGAAGCTATTTCGCTGGCGGACGAAGTTTTTAATATATACCCCTTCGCCCCCGCTTGCATGGCTGGATACACTTTTTCATCATCTATAAAAGAGGTAACAATCAAAATATTCGCTTCCGGCCATTCCGCGAGAATCTCTTGAGTGGCTTGAATACCATCCATCTTATCCATGACAAGGTCCATAAGAATAATGTCAGGCTGTAAAGACAAGGCCATTTTCTTGCCTTCTAAGCCGTCTCTGGCTTCCCCTACTATCTCGATATCTTCTTGAGTTGATAAATAGGTAGAAACGCCTAATCTGACCATTTCATGGTCATCTACTAACAAAACTTTAATCATACTTACCCTCCATTTTTCTTGGTATTACGATTTGTATTAAGGTACCCTGGTTTTCAAAAGAAATAATATTAGCACTACCCCCAAGCTGGGCTACACGCTCTTGGATATTTTTCAGTCCGTAACCACCACTTTGCTGCAACTCTTTTTCGGTATCAAAGCCCATACCGTCATCGGAAAAACGTAAATATATATTCCGGTCTTTTTCGTATAAATGACACTCGATAATTTGTGGCTTAGCATGTCGTAAACTATTAGACAGCAATTCTTGTACAATTCTAAATAAGTGGTTTTCTACTTCAGGCAGCAATTGTACCTCTGTGACCGTTGCTTCAAAATTGATCTTAACTTTCGTCTCTAACTCTCTAAAGAGTTGTTCTATTCCTTCTGCTAATGTTTGATTCGTTAAAGAAATTGGCCGCAAATGTAACAGCAAGGACCTCATCTCAGCTTGTGCTTGGTCCACCATATCTGCCACTTTACCAATCAATTGTCGATTAACAGGATCCATATTATTCGCCTGCTCTTGGATAGCTGATAAAATCATTGTCATCGCAAACAATTGCTGGCTCACTGAGTCATGTAATTCTCTTGCAATTCGTTGCCGTTCTTCTTTAATTAACTCATTTCGGTTCATCTCAGAGGTCGCTTCATCCGCAACAGTTTTGGCTTGTAGGGCCATTTCCATGTTCTGCAACATGCTCCGTAAGCGGTCTATTTGTAGCTCAACCTGATCCGCTGTATGAAGTCCAATTTCTTCCTCCTGGAAAATAGGTGAATCATATTTTCTAGAGATTAAAGCAGATAATTTTGCCGTTAATCTATGTTCATCTTTATAAAGAAAGAAATACAAAATAAAAGTTGCTATCAATGAGATAATAATGATCATGACTAATAATAAGACAAGTGGTATGGCAAGGCGCGCAAGTTCGAGATAAGAGCCATCGATATCTGCAATGTTGGGTGAAAGGATCAGATAAAAATAGGCCCCGATGGATAAAGTTAAAAGTGATAGCCATATAACTATGAAAATCGTTAAAAAGCGACGACCTCTCATAAAAAGACCACCTCAATCGTGCCCCATCCTTGAGAAACTTGCAAGTAAATTTTTCGGTTGTTCTGTTCGTAGTCAACACTTTCAAAAGTTTTTCGTTCATTATTTAATGCAATCTGTTCACCATTCCAAACAACCTTTGTCCTAAAACCGTTGGCGTGTAATTCTAAGCCAACGCCCTCTGGCACAACTAACTTAGTTTGGCCAAGCAATTGATTGATGACTACTACGTTAGTACCCACCGGGACAATCGTGGAACCAAAATCAATAAAGGTATTTGCATATAGGTGATACATCTCGACATCTTCCCAAGCGTATACTTCCTCCGTATAGGGGCCGTTATTAAACAGGTGATCAAAGGCTAGAAAAGTGTTTTTATCTTTTTTATTCAAGTCATCTTCGTCTGCATCTACAATTTTTGTTTGTCGAATAGATAAATTTTGCTTTTCATCACGCGATTTATCTTGCATCAAAGCATAATAAACTAAGCCAACAATGACTAGGGCTAATAATGTGCTAGAAACATAAGGTAGCGTAATAAGCCCAATAAAAATCAGGAAACTACCTATTGCAACGAGTATAAAATTTAACCAAGTTTGTTGTTGTTTTTCCGTGTCCATTTGTAACTTTACTCGGTTGCTGATAGCCAATAGTCCACAACCAACCAGTATAGATATCAAGTTTTCAGGTCTAAATAGTAAACCTGTAAAAACAATCAACCCGGCAAAACAAGCTAAAATCATCCATAGATTTCTCATATTGCCCTCCATCCTATTGATACATTCATCATACCACTACTCCATTTTACTATATATGCTCATTTTATGAGAGTTGGAATTCTTTTACATTGGACTTAAGCCTTATTCACTCGGATATCTAGCAAAAAAGACATATCCCCATCAATTAAATGATAGAGATATGTCTTGAAATATTGCTTAATTTAGATGGCATCTACGCTTGTAATTTTAACAACCATGTCGCCGCCTGGTGTTTCAATGGTAACTACATCGTTAACACTTTTACCAATTAGTGCTTGTGCAATTGGTGATTCGTTCGAAATTTTACCATCTAATGGGTCTGCTTCCGCGCGTCCCACAATAGAGTAAACTTCTTCGTCGCCATCTGGTAACTCAATAAAAGTTACTTTACGACCTAATGAGACAATACCTTCGTCAATTTCATTAGGGTCAATGATTTTAGCATAACGAACCATTTTTTCTAATTTTTGAATTTGCCCTTCAACAAAGGCTTGTTCATCTTTAGCTGCTTCATATTCAGAGTTTTCTGATAAATCTCCGTATGAACGCGCAATTTTGATTCGTTCTACAATTTCTTTACGTTTTACAATTTTTAATTCGTCTAAATCTTGTTGAATTTTCTCAAGACCTTCTTGGGTCATTGGATATACTTCTTCTGCCATTCTTCTACTCCTAACAACAATAGTAATTTCAACTTATCAAAAGTGAATAGACCCACAATATCATGGAACTAGAAATTTTGCAATACACTTTATTTGATAATGTCTAATATAATTTTAATTAATCAATTTTTAAATCATCTGGAATGATTGAGCGGATTTTAGTTGTCATCAAATCGATTGCAACATTATTTGACCCACCTTCAGGGATAATAATATCAGCAAATTTCTTTGTTGGCTCAATAAACTGCTCATGCATAGGTTTAACGATGGATGTGTACATTTCAATAATTGAATCTAAAGAACGCCCACGCTCAGCCATATCTCGCTTGATACGACGGATAATACGTATGTCATCATCAGTATCAACAAAGACTTTAATATCCATCAAATCACGCAGTTCTTTATCAGAGAAAATTAAGATCCCTTCAACGATAATAACTTCTTTTGGTTCCACACGAATCGTTTCTTCCGCACGATTGTGTTGTGTGAAATCATAAACTGGCATTTGCACGCCTTGTCCATCTAATAATTGTCTAATATGCTCACTTAGTAAGTCATTGTCAAATGCTAACGGGTGGTCATAGTTGGTTAATACTCGCTCATCCATTGTTAAATGACTTTGGTCTTTATAATAAGCATCTTGAGGGATATAAGCTAAACTTACATCGCCAAATTCTTCAATAATTTTACGGGTTACAGTCGTCTTACCAGAACCAGTACCCCCTGTTACACCAATAATTATTGGCTTACGCATTCAAAACACCCTTCCTGATATTAAAAATAAGCTCGAATTCACTGCTATTAAATATAGAGAAAAATGTCCTCAATTGCAAGTGAATTCAAGCTATTTTTATTTTTTTACCGGTAATTTATAAGTTGGCATTTTCTTCAGTTACATACTGCTCTACTAAGGCATCGTGCTCTTCGTAGGTTTCTGAGTAATATACCTCTCCAGTTTTTAAATCAGCTACAAAGAATAAGTAGTCTGATGATGTTGGATTCATTGAAGCTTCAATTGCTTCAATACCCGGGTTATTGAATGGTCCTGGACCAAAACCAGTATTAATATACAGGTTATATGGCGAATCAATCGCTGCATCCTCATTCGTTACATAGGCTGAATGCGTATTATTAGCATATAGAATTGAAATATCTGATTGAATTGGCATATCGATATCTAATCGATTCATGAATACACCGGCAATCAATTCACGGTCTTCCTGTGAAGGGGCCTCTGCTTCAACAAGTGATGCCAAGGTTAGAAACTCATGGAAAGTGAAACCAGATGCTTCAATCTCATCCGTGTGCGTTTGACGAACGTGTTCCATCTCGCCAACCATCATTGTCACAATATCTGCAACAGTTGCTGAGGATGATAACTCATAAGTAGCTGGGTATAAGTAACCTTCTAGCTTATAACGCACGTCTTCATTTTCCGATACATCCGTCAGTAACTCAGGATATGCCGCCAATAAATCCTCGAATAATGCATCGTCTGTCATTTGTGCCAAGGCATCTTCCTGGTCAATGCCCAAGGCATCTGCAATAATTTGTGAAATGCTCTCTAAGGATGAACCCTCAGGAATGGCAATTGAATCTACCTGAGCTGTTGCGCCTTGTTGCAGTTCAGTATTTGCATCAGTATACCCTAAATTTTTATGTAAGGTATATGTCCCTGCTTCAATTGCATCATTACCAAAGAATCTCAAGTATGTTGTAAAAAGGAAGTCATTGAAGATAATGCCTTCATCATCCAAGATGCTTGCAATATCAGCTGTTGTCGACCCTTCTGGTATATTTACCTCGACAGTTTCGTCGGAGTTTCCAATACCCCCTGTAAAAATCATAAACGATAGGGATAATCCCACAACCACAATTAGGGCTGCTGCAACTACTAAAAACCATTTAGCGATTTTTGAAGCAGTTGATTCTGCTTTACGATCAAGATCTTTTTGCTTTTTATAAAAATCTTCGCGTGCTTTCTTAGACATATAGCGACTCCTCTTCTAGTAAAATCATTACTTCCATTATACATGAATGAGTATTTTTTCTACATAAATGTTAGACAAAAACAAACAAACGTAAAATACTTGTAACAATTTACAAAATTACTTGCTCAACAAAAGAAGGATTTGCAACTTTTCAGTTACAAATCCTTCTTTTGTTCAGGTTATTCAAGCTTATTGCATATCTTCATCTTCGATAAAAGTTGCTAAGACTTCTTCTACCATATCCCATTCTTCTTCAGTTTCAATAGGATTTAATTGGCCTTCATAGCCATCTTCACTTTCAACGTAAGAGAAGGCTTGTAATTCTACCCCTTCTTCGTCAGATACGCCTGCTGGGTAAACGATAACGTAAGATTTACCAAAATCTTCTGAATCGAATGTAAACAGAATTTCGAATAATTGTTCGTTACCTTCCTCGTCAACAATTGTAATATGTTCATGTCCTTCATGGTCATGTTCGTGATGTTCAGTCATTTGAATTTCTCCTTTTTTATCTATTGAGCTGGTGGGTAGCGTGCCTCACCCTTTTCTTATGGGTGAGCATCTAAATAATTCTGTAAGATTAATACAGCTGCTAATTTATCAATCACTTTTTTACGCTTTTTACGGCTCACGTCATTAGCAATTAACATACGCTCTGCTTGGACAGTTGTTAACCGTTCATCTTGATAGTAAACAGGGATATCAAACCGTTCGCCAATCAATTGACCGTATTTTTGTGATGCTTCAGCTCGAGGTCCGATAGAATTATTCATATTCTTGGGTAAACCAAGAACAAAAGCTTCTACTTTATACTCAGCTATTAATTCACCGAGTCGATCCAAACCGAATTGTTCTAACTCTTCATCGATTGGTATAATTTCAACCCCTTGGGCCGTCCAACCAAAAGGATCCGAAACAGCCACGCCGACTGTTTTAGATCCCACATCTAATCCCATATACCGCATTACTCGCGACCAGATTGTTTCATGTAGTTCACAATTAATTCTTCAAGAATTTCATCGCGGTCATGATAACGGATAATATTACGCGCTTCGTTATGACGTGGAATATAAGCTGGATCACCAGATAATAAATAACCAACAATTTGATTTACTGGGTTATAACCTTTTTCTTTTAGGGAATCATATACGATTTCTAATGTCTCTTTGACATCCTTTTCGTTGTTTTCTCCGAAATTGAATAGGACTGTTTCATCTTTATTACTCATCAGAACACCTCCAAATATTATCTATAGTTTACCTAATTATCCATAATTTAACAAGAATTCGCCATTATTTGCCAATAATTTCTTTCGCAAATGCTAATGCTTCTTCAATTCCAGCTGGATTTTTACCACCGGCTTGGGCCATATCAGGGCGCCCGCCACCGCCGCCACCAATTTTTGGTGCAACTTGTTTAATTAAGTCGCCAGCTTTAATTCCTGCTTTCACTGCATCTTGACCAACAGCAATTAGTAAGTTGGCTTTATCTTCAGTTGAAGTTGCAAGCACAAGAATATCAGATGATTCTTTTTGTTTCCATTCATCAGCAATCTTACGTAAATCATCCATTGAACGATTTGCAACATGCTCAGCAATTACAGTATAGTCGCCAGCTGTTTCTACATGGTCAAAAATTTGGCCAGCAGCTTGCGCATTCATTTTATCACGTAAAGCATTTAATTGCTGTAAAGTTTCTTTATGTTCATCTCTAAATTGTTTCAATCTTGTTACAATGTTTAGGAACTTACCTGCCTTAAGATTTTCTGCAATTTGTTTCAAAATATTTTCTTGGACTTTATATTCTTGAATTGCAGCAAGTGATGTCACAGCTTCGATACGTCTTACACCAGCACCAATACCTGATTCAGAAGTGATTTTAAATAAACCAATTTCTGCAGTATTGCCAACGTGAGTCCCCCCACAAAGTTCGATTGACCAGTGGTTAATATCCACCATGCGTACTTCACTACCATATTTTTCACCGAATAAAGCCTGTGCGCCAGCAGCTTTCGCTTCTTCAATAGAAGTGACTGTTGTGACTACTGGGAAAGCTTCTGCAATCGCTTCATTCACTTTAGATTCCATTTCAGCCAATTCTGCTTCCGTTACCTGACCAAAGTGGGAGAAGTCAAAGCGTAAATGATCCGCAGTAACTAATGACCCCGCTTGATTTGCATGATCTCCTAAGACATCTTTCAATGCTTGATGTAGTAGGTGAGTTGCAGTATGGTTTTTCTCAATTGAATGGTGACGACGACGGTCAACTACTAGTTGTACTGTTTGGTCTAATACAATTGCTGCTTCCAACTTCACTTCATGCAAGTGTTGACCATTTGGTGCACGCACTACATTGACTACATGTCCGATTAATTGACCATTTTCATCTAATACATCACCTGTATCAGCAATTTGTCCACCCATTTCAGCGTAAAATGGCGTTTGCTCTGCTACTAAGTAGACTTCTTCTCCCGCTTCTGCAGCAGAGACTAAAGCATCACCTGACACAATTGTATTGATGCGCGTTTCTACTTCTAATTGGTCATAGCCTAGGTAAGTAGATGTCACATCTATTTCACTCAATACTTCAGATTGAACAGCCATACCAGTAGAATCTTTACGCGCCGCACGCGCACGTTCTCTTTGGGCTTTCATTGCTTCTTCAAAACCAGAAAGGTCTACATCGATCCCAACTTCTTCTAAGTATTCTTGCGTTAATTCTAATGGGAAACCATACGTATCATACAATTTAAAGGCTTGATCTCCAGACATGATTCGATTGTGATCTGCTTCAAGTGTAGCGATCACTTCTTGAATAATCGCTTCTCCTTCATTGATTGTTTCATTAAAACGATTCTCTTCAGTTTGAATCACTTCTTGAATAAAGTCTTGATCTGCTTTCACTTCTGGGTAGAAATCAGCCATAATGTCAGCAACAACAGGCACTAATTTAGTTAAGAAGTTATCTTTGATTCCTAAGCGACGTGCATGCATGATCGCACGACGAATTAGACGTCGTAGGATATAGCCACGGCCTTCATTCGACGGTAAAGCACGGTCACTGATTGCAAAAGTTACTGCACGCACATGGTCAGCAATTACTTTGAAAGATACATCAGTTTCTGCTTTCTCACCATATTTAACGTTTGTCCCTAAACGCTCAATTTCTTTAATAATCGGTAAAAATAGGTCAGTTTCAAAGTTTGTAGGCGCATCTTGGATGACAGATGTCATACGTTCTAACCCCATACCGGTATCAATATTTTTATGTTTTAAAGGCACATAATCACCATTTGGTAGATGGTTAAATTGTGAGAATACAATGTTCCAGATTTCTAAGTAACGTTCATTTTCACCACCTGGGTACATTTCAGGATCAGCATCCTCTAAATCTTGGTATTTCTTACCACGATCGTAAAAAATCTCTGTATCAGGTCCACATGGTCCAGCACCTAAGTCCCAGAAGTTATCTTCTACAGGTACATAATGATCATCAGATAAACCAGTTGCCTTACGCCACAATTCAACAGTTTCTGTATCTTCTGGATAGTAAGTCATATATAGTTTTTCTGGGTCTAAAGCTAACCATTTTTCATCTGTTAAAAATTCCCAAGCCCAAGGGATCACTTCTTCTTTGAAGTAGTCGCCAATTGAAAAGTTTCCTAACATTTCAAATAAAGTGTGGTGGCGTGCTGTTACACCAACATTCTCAATATCATTCGTACGAATTGATTTTTGTGAATTGGTAATACGTGGATTTTCTGGTACAACAGACCCATCGAAGTATTTCTTCAAGGTTGCAACCCCTGAGTTAATCCATAGTAATGAAGGGTCTTGAACGGGTACTAATGAGGCACTTGGCTCAACACTGTGCCCTTTTGACTTCCAGAAATCCAACCACATTTGGCGGATTTCAGCTGATGTTAAATGTTTCATAATTGTCCTCCTCAAAATAAAAAAACATAGCATTGCAAATTGAGGACGACTGTGCGCGGTACCACCTCATTTGCAATGCTATGTTTACATTACCTCTCTAATTGCTGGATAACGCTAGCGCGTAGTCTTTCGACTAAATGTATAGAAAGAGAGCATTTTATGGTTGGATGCTTGCACCTACTCATCCTCGCTAAAGTTCATAAAATATGGTTCTTTCCACTTTTAGGCTATCAAGTTGACCTTAAAGCCCTTTCTACATTCCAAATTATACTGACAGAATGCCTGTTTTGTCAAGTTTTCATCCCGGCAATTGGCTAAAAATCTTCTGGTCTAATCCCATCCATCCCAATCATAGGATCAATGGTATGACTCAAAATTAAGTCTGCAGTCAGACGGAAGTCTCCAATTTCTGGCGTGTCATCACTAGTATTCCCCAATTGATTATCCTGTACAGTCGCTTCATCTAACACCGTATCGCTACTTGTTTGACCTTTATTCGAACTGTCATGATTTTCTTGGTCCACTGCAGTATCTGCTTTTTCATCAATATCTTCTTGAACCGCTGTCGACATCCGTTCATCAATATCAACTGCTTCCATCAAGAAGTCTCTTAATTGGGTTTGCCGACTAGCATCTACATTTTGGATAGCTGTTTGGAAAGCCTGAGGTTCTCCACACATAATCAATGACTGCTTAGCCCGTGTAATCCCTGTATACAGTAAATTCCGCTTCAGCATCCGGTGATGTTGTGGCACTAGGGGTACAATGACAATTGGAAATTCAGACCCCTGTGATTTATGTATAGATGTACAGTAGGCTAAGGTAATTTCATTAAAATCATTTCGCTCATAGGTCACTTCAATCTCATCAAATTGCACCACAATCTGATCCACCTTATTGGTTGTCTCCTTGGCAAAAAAGATTGCCACAATTTCACCTAAGTCACCATTGAAGACATTCTTCTCGGCTTGATTTTTTAGCTGCAAGACCTTATCGCCAACTCTAAAAGTCTGTTCAAAATAGACAAGTTCTCGTCGTTTTCCATCTTCATTCGGATTTAAAACCGCCTGTAACCGATCATTAATGTGGTTGATCCCTGCCTGCCCCTTATAAAGAGGTGCTAAGACTTGGACGTCACGTTTTTGGTAGCCTTTATCAACAGCTCTCTTCGCTACTATAGCCACTAAATCGGCAATCTGATTAGCTTGCACTTTGAAAAATGAGCGGTCACGTTGATTAATCATTAAATCTTTAGGTACTATTCCCTGTTTGATTTGATGGGCTAATTGGACAATTGTAGATTGGTTTTTTTGCCGGTAAATTTCATCTAATTCTCTAGTTTTGACAGTTTGGGATGATAGTAAGTCTGCCAAGACCTGGCCAGGTCCAACAGAAGCTAATTGGTCTTTGTCCCCAACAAAAATGACTTGCATAAAGGAAGGAACACTTGAGAGCAATTTATAGGCTAACCAAGTATCCACCATGGACATCTCATCAATAATCAATAAGTCCGTTTCCAGTTGAATACCCGATCCTTCGCCATCCTCATTATCATCTTCCTCTCCCGTTAAGCCTAGTAAACGGTGAATGGTTGATGCAGGCAGGCGAATCATTTCTGTCATTCGTTTAGCCGCACGTCCAGTTGGCGCTGCTAGAGAAATTGGGAAAGCACCTGGGTCATATTCCTCTACATTTAAAGAAATTTTATTCAATCGGGCATACAGTTGCACAATACCGTTTAGTACTGTGGTTTTACCCGTTCCCGGTCCCCCAGTTAGAATAAACATTTTAGATGTCAAGGCTTCTTTAATGGCTTTTTTCTGGGCGAGTCCGTAAGTAATACCTAGGTCACGTTCTAATTTTTGGATTTCCTCATCTAGATCGATGCCTGGATATTGCGGTTGATATTGGGGCTGTTGCATTTGACTCATCATCTTCGCTATGCCTACTTCAGCAAAATATAAAGAAGGTAATGCAACGCGTCCCTCTTCTGACAAAATAACCTTCCCTGTTTCATTCATATCAGAAATGGCATCCGCTATTAAGTTGGCTTCTATAAATTGCGACTGACCATGCATCAAAACTTCTTGCGTTTTATCAATTAAGGGTTTTTCCATCACAAAAGTATTGCCGGATTCAAACGTTGCTAGATTCAGTACAAACATCAGCCCACCTGCGATACGTACAGGGGAGTCTAAGGGAAAGCCTATATTCAAAGCGATTTGATCTGCCTTTTGGAAACCAAATCCACGAATATCATCAATTAAAATGTAGGGATTTTCTTCAATAATTTCGACTGCTTCATTATGGTAGAGGCCATAAATTTGGCCAGCAAGTCTAGAAGAAAACCCCATCTCAGCTAATTTGACGAAAACTTGTTCATTCCCTCTTTGTTCTACCATTCGTTCGTGTAGAATCGTCCGGGTCTTTTTAGATAAGCCTTTCACTGCTTTTAAGGCTTCCGGATCATTTAAAATAATATCAATCGTTTTCTCGCCAAAGGCATCGACAATTCGTCCGGCAATCGTATCCCCAATTCCTGGAAATTGTTCAGATGATAAAAAACGGATTAAACCATCTTTAGAAGTGATTTTTTGTGCCTCATAAGAAGTCACTTGGAACTGAACACCATACTTGGCATGATCGACCAATTTTCCATTAAAATGATAAGTAGTCCCCTCTTGAATCGTTGGGAAATTCCCAGTCATCACAATTTCTTTTTCTGAATACATGGTATTTGTTTCATCGATAGCAACTGACATTACGCGATAAAAGTTGCTCTCATTAAAAAAGAAGGTTGCCTTTACCTCACCTATGACATAATCTTCGCTCGTCGGTTGATTTTGATTTTGTCGCACTTTGGCTGCTCCTTCCTCGTCTCATTAATCCTATCTATTATAGCATACCCAAACCAAGCTATAAGCATCCTTTTAGGGATTTTAGGGCTCGTACTGTCTAAGAAAGTAGTATTCAATGCAAAAAAGACGTGACCATGACATCACGCCTCTTCTATGTTAGTTTGATTGATTTTTCAATTGTTTTGTTCGTCTTTATACGTATTGTAATTCTGCTACTTCAGCATTTTTGTAGGCTGCGTCAATAGTACCGCCACCTAGACATTCTAAACCATCGTAGAATACAACAGCTTGTCCTGGTGTAATCGCGCGTACTGGTTCAGCAAATGTAACTTTAGCTGTACCATCTTCAAAGATATCAACGTGGACTTTAGTGTCTTTTTGACGGTAACGGAATTTCGCTGTGCAATCAAATGAAGTTGCTGTAAATTCGTCGTCAACAAAAGATAAGTCGCTAGCCATTAAGTAGTCAGCATATAGTTTATCGTTATGGAAACCTTGTCCAACGTATAATACGTTTTTCGCTTGGTCTTTACCTACAACGAACCACGGTTGATCAGTTTCGCCACCGCCACCGATGCCTAATCCTTTACGTTGGCCAATTGTATAGTACATTAATCCCATATGGTCACCCATTACAGTACCATCTTCAGCAATCATTTTACCAGGTTGTGCTGGTAAATAGTTACCTAGGAATTCTTTAAAGTTTCGTTCACCAATAAAGCACACACCAGTGGAGTCTTTTTTCTTAGCTGTTGCTAAGCCTGCTTCTTCAGCAATTCGACGTACTTCTGGTTTTTCTAAATGACCTAATGGGAACATTACACGTTGTAATTGGTCTTGTGATAATTGGTTAAGGAAGTATGTTTGATCCTTATTATTATCTAAACCACGTAACATGTGGACTTTACCCTTTGTATCACGTTCAACTTGCGCATAATGGCCAGTTGCTACGTAGTCTGCCCCTAATTCTAATGCATAATCTAGGAAAGCTTTAAACTTGATCTCCTTATTGCACATCACATCTGGGTTAGGTGTCCGGTCACGTTTGTATTCATCAAGGAAGTATGTGAATACCTTTTCCCAATATTCCTTTTCAAAGTTAATTGAATAATAAGGAATACCGATTTGCGCGGCTACTGCTGCAACGTCTTTATAGTCTTCCGTTGCTGTACAGAAACCATTTTCGTCTGTGTCATCCCAGTTCTTCATGAAGATACCGATGACATCATACCCTTGTTCTTTTAGTAATAAAGCAGTTACGCTGGAATCAACGCCCCCACTCATACCTACTACCACGCGGGTATTTTTGTTTGGATTATTTTCTACCACAACATCACCATCTTTCTGCCATAATTTTACGATTGAAGGTCGTATATTAGGTTGTTAGTAGAGATTATAAAATCACAAGTACAAATTATACAGGCTACAACAAAAAAAGCAAGCAATTCGCTTACTTTTTCCGAGTATATTTTAAACTTTTTGTTTATACAATTTCCTCAAGGATTCCTGCAGTTACCATATCTGCCTGCAATCGCTCAATGGCCTCTTGAAGAGGTGTCATAGAATCGTTCTTATATACATTGACCACTTGCATGCCATTTAAGTTGGTGACTGTCATGGAGAAACCATCAAGACTAGCATTTACCTTCATTTTAAATAGGACTTCCCTACTATCATTAAATGAAGCCCTTACTACCCGTTCAAACTCAAAGTTCCCTTGTTTGGATTCTTGGAAACCATAATCTCTGAGGGTATATTTCTTTACAGTATCTGCAAGTTTAAACTTTTTACTTGCACCTTTCAATTGTGCGCTGGCTGTCATTGCCATAATCTGAATTCCTCCCTAAGTAAACATTTATTTTATTGAGGCGAAAATATCTAAAATCTGATCAATATCTGAAAAATCAGTTGGATCACCAAATGAAAGACGTAAACTTTCCGAAATACGCGGTGAATCCGCCCCATACATCGACACCAAGACGCGCGAAGGCTCTAAAGAGCCTGCTGTACAAGCAGAACCAGCTGACAGATATGCATCTCTTAGATCCAATTTAATTAAAGTTTGATCAGATTGGTGCCCCGGCCAGTAAATATTTAAGATATGTGCTAGTTCAGCTTGTACGGGACCATTGATTTCAAATACTAACCCACGAGCTTTTGCCCCATCCAAGAAATACTGTCTTAAGTCTTTCAAGTGTTTTTGATGTTCGGCCATATGATCATATTGTTTCTGAATCGCCTTAGACATCCCTAAGATTAAAGGTAGTGCTTCTGTGCCTGCCCGGTGTTTATTTTCTTGGTTACCGCCTCGTACATAGGGCGCGAAATCAGCTTTAGCATTACGGTAATACATAAAGCCAATACCTTTAGGACCATATATTTTATGGGCAGACATAGATAAAGCATCAATATGCATTTTTTCCACATCTAATGGGATGTTTAAATAAGTTTGAACAGTATCCGTATGGAAGAATATGTCTTTTTCATGTAAGAGATCGCCAATAGATTGAATGTCTTGCAGTGACCCTACTTCATTATTACCAGCCATGATGGACGCTAGAATAGTTTCGGGCCGAATTGCGGCTTTCAATTCATCAAAATTGATATGACCCGCCTCATCAAAGTCTAGATAAGTTACCTCAAAACCTTGTCTTTCTAAATGACGCATCGTTTGATAAACACTTGAATGTTCTGCTGCTGTTGTAATTAAATGATGACCTTTTTCTGATAAACGAGAAACAGTTTGTTGGATGGCTGAATCGTTAGATTCTGTCCCACCTGATGTGATGATAATATCCTCTGCAGCTGCGTTTAAAGTATTGGCTATTTGGCGACGAACGCCTTCCACCTTCTGCTTAGATTCCCGCCCAATCTTATATAAACTAGAAGCATTTCCGAAATCATCATGCATTGCTTGCGTAATCACTTCAATCACTTCTGGGTCAACCGGTGTGGTTGCGGCATAATCTAAATAAATACCTTTCATTATTTTCCTCCTGTGAATTTTGTTTTTTCAGGGAATAAGAAGGCTAAGAGATCTTTCGTAATTCTTTTGCCCTCTCCCACTGCTGGGTAGATATGCATCATCATCATTGGGTTAAAGTTCGCTTCGATTAATGCATAGTTATTTTCGTTTGCTGGTGCATGTAAATCTTCAATCATTAAATCTAGACCTGTGATATTCACATCTAAAACAGCCGCCATTTTCACTGCAATTTCCTTATATGACTCATGCATATCTTCTAAGACTTCAATTGAATCGCCACCTGTAGAGATATTAGAGTTCTCTCTTAGAATGACTTGTTGACCTTCAGGGATCACATCTTTTGGTGTATATCCTTGTTGTTTCAAGGTATTCACTTCAATTTCACCAAGCTGAATAATTTCTAAGGGTGAACGGTGATCACGGCCGCGTTTTGGATCCTCGTTTTTAGTTGCAACTAACTCTTCAACTGTTGATTGGCCGTCACCAACTATATTGGCACCGACACGGTTAACTATTGATAAAACTTTTCCTTCTTGTACATAAAAACGGTATTCCGTCCCAAAGGCAAAATCTTCAATTAGTAAGATATCATCTTCTTTAAAGGCAATATCTAAAGCTGCTTTAAATTCATCGGTCGTAGCACCATTTTTGAAGATGGAAATACCTATCCCCATATTGGTTGATTTAGGTTTAACCACAAAAGCTTTGTCTTCATATAGAGTAGCAACCTTCATGGCATCATCCACGTTGTTAAATTCTAAGCTTTTTGGCACATGAATATTATGTTCGGCTAATAAAGCTTTAGTGACAACTTTATTTTCCATGACATAATGGCCGACATATGGATCTTTACTCGTAATATTCCCGTTTTTCACGATTTCTTTGTGGGTTTTATATTTCAGACGAAGCATTTGGTCATCTCGGTCTAAAATATCCATTTGGTAACCTTCTTGTATAGCATCAAACATCAGAATTTGCGTAGATAACTCCATATCTTCAAATCCACCTAAAGCATAAGGTTTTTCCCAAGCTGATTCATATAAATCTTCTGCTAATTGACGACCAGCAGCTAAATAGCCATCGACATCTTTCATTTTTGTCATCATTTTCCCTGCTGGCGTTAGGGCTGGATCTTCCATCCGTGCGATCATCGCTTTTGTCGTTTCGATGACAGAAGCTTCTGCATCAATCGCCACTAGCATTTTTTGCATATCTGCTAGAATGGCTAACCCTTCATCTTGAGCTTGGGTGATAGAGAAGGTTGCTTCTTCAGCTACTTTAGTTTTTAAATCGATACCAAAATGTACATCTGCCATATTTGTATCTTTACCAGACCAAATCAGATATAGGATAAAATACTTCATAAAGTCAATATCGCTTGCTTTAATCCCATAAGGTGCATCCGGCTGGATATCTAGCAATCTAAACTCTAGATATTTAATCCCTTTATTTAATAAGGAACGCGCCTTATTCGCACCACGTAACCGTACATTTGAATAGAATTCCTTCTCCGCAATTAAACGTTTTTCAGTAACATTGGCTTCTAATTGCGTTACATAGTCTTCGATATTGTCATAGGTGAAGGTTACATCATCTTTATTGATATAACCTAAACGTGAATTACGGATGGACCGTACTGGATGGTCAAATTTATCTGATGGCACACGGAAGAAAGAGTCATCCGCAATTGGCGCTGCCCCAAATAGATAGACCAAAATCCATTGATAGCGTAAGAAATTACGTGATAAACGTAAATAGAAGTCCGATTGGAAGTCTTTAAGAGATTGTCGATTCCCCTCTTCTGTTTTCAATTTTTCATGTAATTTTTGAATGAATGCTGGTGAAATTTGCATGTTATAGTGGATACCAGAAATCATTTGTAGTTTCTTGCCGTAGACTTTAACCAAGTAGTCACGGTAGTCTACAGCCGCTGGGTCTTCTAAATCGGCTACCTCAATGGCCTCGTTAGCTGGTAAAACTGGTGGCATAGAGAATGGCCAAATCCGCTCATCCTCTGTTAATGACTCAATGGCCACTTCGTGTATTGCTTGCAACCATTCCATCACTTGGTCTGCAGCATACATTGGCGGTGTCACCAATTCTAATTGAGACTCCGCAAAATCACGTTGAATATAAAATGACGACGTTGACCCGTCCACTTTTTTTGGATGCGGGGTTAAGGCTAAATCTCCCTCAGGCGTAATGCGATGACCCTCACGTTCAATACCTACTGAGGCCTCTTTGAAATCGTGCCTAATATCTGCTTGTTGAATGAATGACTGTAACCAATTCATAGTTGTTCTAACTCCTCATCTACTCTGCTACCATTGTAGCAATGGTTGTTCGATTTATTTTATCATTAATGTGGCCAACAGACCATTTTTCTAGCTTATATTTTATTGGAAAACGAACGTATATTCGCTATGCTATTTGACTTATGATATAATTGTGAGGAATATAGTCAAGAGAGGAGCCAGATAAATGCCACAAAATAATCCCTTAGCATTCCGTATGCGACCGCGGTCAATAGACGAAGTGATTGGCCAACAACATCTGGTTGGGGAAGGTAAAATCATTTTCCGAATGGTTAAAGCCACGCAATTATCATCTATGATTCTATATGGACCGCCTGGCATTGGTAAAACATCTATTGCATCTGCTATTGCTGGGTCTACCAAATATGCCTTTAGAAAATTGAATGCAGCCACCGATAGTAAAAAAGACATACAAGCAGTTGTTGAAGAAGCAAAATTTTCTGGTGGGATAGTCCTTCTACTAGATGAGATTCATCGTTTAGATAAAACAAAACAAGATTTTCTATTGCCACATTTGGAGTCAGGACTCATTACCCTTATTGGTGCGACAACGGAAAATCCTTTTATTAATACAAGCCCTGCTATTCGCTCTCGTGCACAAATTTTTCAATTAGAACCTCTAGAAGATTCAGACATAAAAGCCGGTTTACAACGTGCTTTAACCGACAGTGAACGAGGTTTGGGCGATTTTCCAGTAGATATCGATGAAAATGCTTTAGACCATTTTGCCCATGCAGCTTTTGGCGATTTACGGTCCGCGCTTAATGCCTTAGAATTGAGTGTTAAATCGACTGACGAAAATAGTGAAGGACGTATACACATCACCTTAGATATTGCGGAAGAAAGTATGCAGATGAAGTCTTTTTCCCATGATGCAGACGGTGATATGCACTATGATGTAATTTCGGCCTTTCAAAAAAGTATTCGGGGAAGCGATGTGGACGCTGCTCTCCTATATGCAGCTAGGCTCATTGAAGCTGGTGAATTAACAATTTTATGTCGGAGACTACTCGTCATTGCTTATGAAGACATCGGTTTAGCCAATCCTCAAGCAACTGAACGTACCGTCGCTGCTGTACAAGCTGCCAATCAATTAGGTCTGCCCGAAGCACGAATTCCTTTAGCAAATGCGATTATTGACCTGTCCCTATCACCAAAATCAAATTCTGCCATTGAAGGAATCGACAACGCGCTAGCTGATGTAAGAGCTGGTAAAGCGGGGATAATTCCTAAACACCTAAAAGATGCCCACTATAAGGGGGCTGACAAGCTTGGACACGGCAACGAATATAAATACCCTCACGCCTATCCTAACCATTGGGTAGCCCAACAATACCTACCAGATACCCTTGTAGGTCGCCGGTATTATCAAGCTGGTGATACAGGAAACTATGAGCGAGCCTTGGCGGAAAACCGTCGAATACGAGAAGGGAAATAATTCCTGTAAAATATTAAGTTTCTGCTAATGATAAGTATTTCTAAGTGCTAAAACTTGAATTTATCGAAAAAAGCTTGTATGATAAGAGTACAAAGAATTACTCTGTAGTGTTCGCGATTTCTTTACATGTGTTGACCGAACAATTTAGCTATCTAGGGAACTGCCAAGGTTTATGGATACAACGCCTCATCACGAGGACTGTTGAAGTAAATATGTGGTTCCCACCTGTATATCAATGCGGGTTCAATACAGATAGATCTCATCACGGCACAAAACGGAGCTCTTTTATAAAATTAACTTTTTAGAGGATGCGTTTATCGCATCCTTTTTTGTTATATTCTTATCATAAATTTTATACGGTCATCCTCTTCTAGCGTCAGCAATGGTTATTAGCATACGATTCGCTTTGGATTAGGTATTTTGAAACTCATATTCGAGTCAGTTATGATTCTTTTTAACTTTTTATCCCTAATAACTGCAAAATAATACTTAAGCGCTTACTTTATACTTTTTAAGTGTTATAATATGTTCAAAGGAGCGTGAGGAAAATGTATCAAGAATATTCACGTATTTTAGCCCCAATTGATGGTTCGGACGAGTCTAGATTAGCATTTAAGAAGGCTGTAGCAGTAGCAAACCGTAATAATGCTACGCTGATTGTAGCCCATATTATTGACACCTCTGCTTTTCAAACAACAAATATGTATAATGAAGTCATCCCTGAAGCTGTAACAACACGTGCCAAAACCATGTTAGCTGACTATGAGGAAGAAGCCCATAAAGCTGGCATTGAACATGTAGAGACTGTCATCGATTATGGTTCTGCCAAGTACCAAATTTGCCATACTTTAGCGCCTGACCATAAGGCAGATTTAATTATGATTGGTGCTACTGGTTTAAATGCTGTTGAGCGTTTATTTATCGGATCGGTTTCTGAGTACGTGATTCGTAATGCACCGTGTGATGTATTAGTCGTTCGTACGAACTTAGATAATGAACAAATTGAGGATTAAATCTTGCTATAAATACAATTAATAAAGCAAAACAACCGCTAAACAGCGCTATAATAGCCACTGTTTGGCGGTTGTTTTTTTACAGGTCTAAAATGGCTTGAATGGATAGTACTACTCTTGGTACTAGGGATCTTAAATCTGCTTCTTCCTCAAGGGTATGGGCACCTGTTCCCACAATACCTATACCATCAATAACGGGAATATCTACAAGGGATGCTAAGGAGGCGTCGGATGCCCCCTGGCTTTGAACCTTAGCTAGCGGACCGTAACCCATTTTTTCTGATGTACGGGCGTAATGGTCGGCAAGTTGATCAACTTTTTCGGTATATACCATGGCATCTACGCCTGATTCGATTTCATATTTTGTTACTGTGCCGCTTATATATGGTTCAGAGATGATTCGTTCAATATCAGCAATAATCTCTTCTTTAATAGCTTGGTTAGGGAAGCGGAGTGAGAAGTTACCTTTAGCTATTCCAGGGATGGTATTAGCTGAAACGCCACCGTTGATCATCCCACAATTGATTAATTTCTTGCGGGGAATATCGGTCAAGGCTTCAAGGGCTACAACTTTGTGCGCGAGTTCAACCACTGCTGAACGTCCTATCTCAACTTCCATACCGGAATGGCCTTGCACACCTTCAACCGTCATATTCATCATCATGCCCCCTTGACGACCAACAACTATGTGGTCAAAGGTTGGTGAGGATTCGAAGTTTAGCATCAATTCCGCGTCATGTAACTCTGTGATCATTTCCTGGCGGGTATCAGAATATCTGTGCAGGGTTTCTTCATCCGGAATAAAGATGAGACTTAGTGGGTGTTTATCGTAGCCCAACTCAATCAAGTTTTTCACCACATACATGGCAATCACCAATCCACCCTTCATATCCATCAGGCCAGCCCCCTTAGCAAATCCAGGTTTATCCGCTAATAGACGGAAATGGTGGTCTTTTGTTACGCCAGCATTAAAGACGGTGTCCATATGTCCAGATAAAACAATTGGCTTCTTATACTTGTTCTCGGCTGTTTTATATTCAGCAACCAATAAGTCACCAGCTTCGTTATGGGGGATTGTTCGGGTGGTCATGCCGAGGTTTTCACACCATTGTTTGATGATTGTCCCAACTTTATTAATGCCACTAATTTGCTCAATTCCTGATTCTGTGTTGACTAAGTCTTCTAAAAAAGCAATCATTTCGCCTTCCTGACTCGCAATCAAATCTTTTAATGCGTCAATTTTCAATCACTTACCTCCAACAATTTTTATCCTTTAAAGAACCTACTAGCTACTGGTTACTTAACCAAACTTCATCAAGAAATGCGAATTTGGACCCAGCTGTGGCTACTTGATCAGCCACAATCAAAGGTCGTTTGATTAGCATGCCATGTTCAGCAAGTAAAGCTAGAAATGTTTCTTTTGGCATGTCAGCAAGCTGGTCTTTTAAGCCTAATTCACGATATAAACCGCCAGAAGTATTTAAAATTTTGGTGTATTGACCGTCCACCTGGTCAAGGGCCCAAGCAATTTCTTCAACTCTTGGTGGTTGTTCCCGAATATCAATTATTTCATCAAAGGTTAACCCTTTATTTTCTAAATATTTTTTTACTTTTTGCGTAGTGGAACATTGTTTTAAACCATAGATTTTCAACACAATGCAAAATCCTTTCATTTCCAAAGTTATATTGATTATCATAGCAAATATTTCTTTTGCTGAACAGGCGTCTGAAATGCCTAAGTAGCACGACAACCATCGAAATAAAGGTAAGCCCTTTTAGCACACAACCCTACTTAATATATGACTTCTTTTATTCCTGATAAAAGCCTTCTATGGCATTGGTTGCTTCTTTTGATAAAGCTAAATTTTGGACATGGGTATCGTAATTTTTCGTCATATATGAGAAGAACAATATATCAATGGCATACAGTTGGGCTAGTAAAGAGATGGTTGCACCACTACGTAGCAAAGCTTCCTTAGTATCTGCAGTATGCAGGGCAATATCTGCCGTCTTAGCCAGTGTATTTTCTCCCGCCTTAGTTAAGGAAACTGTTTTTAGTCCCAATTCTTTAGCCATCCGCATCACCATAGTCCCCTCAGATTTCTCACCAGAGTTGGAAATACCAATATATAGCGAACCCTTTTGCGCGATGGCCATAGCTGCAACTAATTCATGTTGGTCTTGGCTGACCATGACTTGCTTGCCAATACGGGTAAATTTTTGGCGGAAGTCTTGCGCCACAATATTTGAAGCACCAAGTCCATATAGAAAAACCGTTGGACTAGCCATTATCCAATCAGTTACCTGGTCAATATCCTGGTTAACCAGGGTGACGTTGGTATCTGAAAAAACCACACTCGTATTCGTAGCTAACTTTTCTTTAATAGAATCTAAACTTTCATCCGCATCGATATCCGTATAATTCAGTTCGCCTCGTTGGCTTGTTTGCGCTGATAAAGCGAGCTTTAATGCAGTAAAGCCACTTATCCCAATGGAATGGCAAAAACGGATTACCCCCGCTGGACTAGACTGAGCTTCTTTAGCGAGCTGGGTCGCATTCATTTGGATAACATCCTTTGGCCGTTCTAAAACAAGTTGGCCAATCTTTTGTTCAGATTTGGGTAAGTCTTCTAGCATTTCATTGATTGTTTGCAAAACGTTTTTTTCCATCTTAACACCTCTCTATCGTCGGTTATTTCCCAAAATTAAAGGGCTGCCAGCAAGGAGTTGACAGCCCTTTTTCACTTATTCATATCTTACTATAAATTGTCTAAAGCATCCATTGTATTTGATGGCGATCCTGTAATCTCACTTGCTTCTTTTGCTGTTGCTGGTACACCAAAGAAGTAAGTCAAGATGAATCCACCAATATAGGCTGCAACCAAGCCTAGGATATAGGCAGGCCATTGTCCGCCTGCAATTAATGGAATTAAGGCGACACCTGAAGGGCCAATAGCTGTCGCACCCACGCCACCTACTGCACCTAGGACAGCACCTCCGATACCACCACCTAGACAAGCTGTGATGAATGGACGGCCTAGTGGTAGGGTTACGGCGTAAATCAATGGTTCACCAATACCTAAAATACCCACAGGTAAGGATCCTTTAATAATATTGGTTAATTGTTTATTTTGACGGCATTTTAACCATAAAGCAAAAGCTGCACCAACTTGTCCTGCACCGGCCATAGCAAGAATCGGTAATAAGACTGTCTTACCTGTACTAGCAATCATTTCGATATGAATAGGCGTTAGAATTTGGTGTAGACCAAACATAACCAGTGGTAGGAAGGTCGCACCTAAGATAAATCCTGCTACTGCGCCACCTACCTCTAATACCCAGTTAATAGCACCTACAAGTGACATCGATACAAAACCTGCGATTGGCATAATCAGAAAGATTGTCAACATTCCCACAACCAGTAAGGAAATAGTTGGTGTTACGATAATATCAATCGCATCCGGAATAACTTTACGTAGGCCTTTTTCAACTAATGATAGTAAGTAAACGGCAATAATGACACCGATAACCCCACCTTGACCAGCTGCTAAGTCGCCTCCGGTAAATATATTAGGTAATGGCGCCTCTGGTACCATACCAGTTAGGTAAGTAACACCAGCGACAACCCCACCGAGGCCTTCTGTTGCCCCAAATACACGAGCTGCATTAATACCAATGTAAATATTTAAATAAGCAAATAAACCACTTTGAATTATTTTAAGGACTAATAAAATATTGTCCCACATGCCTGGTTCAAGCACACCCGCAGTCAATGAGTTTTGTATGATTGATGCGATACCACCAATAATACCAGCCCCTACGAAGGCCGGGATTAATGGCACGAAGATTGAGGCTATGACTTTCAAGGCACGTTTAAAGGGGGTGTTGTTTTTCTGTTTTTGCTTGTCTTTATTTTCTGAAGCTAATCTTTCAGCTTCAGATCGTCCAGACCCTAAATTACCATCTAAGTTTTCCTGTACTTGTCGTCCTTGTGTTATATGACCTTTGTCAGCCATCACTGTAGCCACTTTTGCTGCAGTCCCTGGTCCTACAACAACTTGTAAGGTATCTCCATCTTCGACGACACCCATTACCCCTTCAACTTGTTTTAGGGCTTCTGTTTCAATTTTATTGCCGTCTTTGATATTAATTCGTACACGTGTCATACAGTTATATACTTTACTCGCATTATCTGGTCCACCAATGTGTTGGTAAATCGCTTTTGCTAATCTTTCTTCATTTGTGGTTTTAGCCATGATCCCCATCTCCTTATTATTTCAATACTTGATTGACAAAACCATTTGCCTCTTCTATTTTTTGACTAGCTTCAGGTTGATTTAAATTCGTTAATATCATGACAATCGCTACTTTGACATTATGATTAGCGGATTCGAAGTAAGTAGACGCCTCTTCATAAGTGCATTCGGTTGCCGCCATGATAATCCGTTTAGAACGCTCTTCTAATTTCTCATTAGTCGCTTGTACGTCAACCATCAGATTTTGGTAGACCTTGCCTATACCAATCATGGATACAGTTGATAGCATATTCAAAATTAATTTTTGAGCGGTTCCTGCTTTCAAACGGGTTGAGCCGGTGAGGATTTCAGGTCCACAATCTACTTCAATCGGAATTTGGGCATATTCACTAATTTTCGCTTGTTTGTTGCAAGCTATAGATACTGTTTTTGCGCCAATCGATTGAGCATATTTCAAGCCACCGATCACATAGGGTGTACGGCCAGAAGCTGCCAGTCCTATAACTGTATCTTCTGCAGTTAAATGAAGCTTTTTAAAATCTTCTTCCGCTAGGGTTAGTGAATCTTCAGCACCTTCAACTGCTTCGACCATGGCTTTATCCCCGCCGGCAATTAGACCAACAACTAAGTCAGGTGAAACACCAAATGTCGGTACACACTCAGCAGCGTCTAAAACCCCTAACCTGCCAGAGGTTCCAGCACCAAAGTAAATCAAACGTCCGCCATTTTTTAATGACTGAATAATGGTTTCAACAGCTTGTTCAACTTGTCCAAGTGCCGCTGCTATTGCCTCAGGCACCTTATGATCTTCCTGATTCATGGTCTCCAACACTTGTCCTATTGTCATTTGATCCAAATTCATCGTATTTGGATGTCGTTTCTCAGTTGTTAACTGATTGATCTGTACACTCATTCTTTTTGTCCTCCAATTGTAATTTAAACTTTTGACCAGGTCCGATGAAAGAGAGTAAAGACCTGTCTGTCTCAACCACCTGCCCCACTACATTTACTTTGTCATCTTCAGGTAAATCTGCCAGACAAATTTGCATTTCGCCATGGTAGCGCCCGTACCGTTCATTATCAACAGTAATATCTGCGAAGGACCTCTTCACATTATTGATAGGTTTGATCACGCTATTTAATTGAAGCCTAGCCTCCTGGCTTCGCACTACTAAAGTTGCAGCATCTTGTCGGTTAGTATGGACGCCTAAAAGCTGCGCTAATTGATTTTCAGTAGCCTCACTTGCACGCTCTACCTTAATACAAATTTCTCCCCTTTTAATATATTGTTCAAATTGAAAAAGGGATTGTGGTTTCAATCCGGGGTCACCAATATACACATCGTCAATACAACCATTCATTTTCAAATCCAATGCGCCTGCCAATGGCGGTAAATTTCGGTGATTTTCAATTGTGGGTAAGCCAGCAAATATAGGCCCTCTTTTTTCACCGTCACCCACTACAAATGCCATCGTCCGTAAACCAGTAGATTTCAGCCACTGATTATGGTGTTTAAAACGCGTCATATCCAGTCCGGTTTCTGGCCGCGGATAATAATTGTGCCAAGCTGTGATATTATGAAGATTTGCCCGATACTTATGGAGCTGGTCGAGATCTTGGGCAGTTAAGGTACTCGCATTTAAAGCCACATGCATATCCCGACTTAAACGGGCGACAATGTCCATACCTATGCCATAATCAATGCGCAGTCCCGTTATACCTAAATCTAAAATTGACTGACTATTGTCAAAAGAGCCCCCTATTTTTTCCAAACTGGCACCTGAAATATCCACCACCAAAGAAAGATGATTTTTTTCACAGATTTGACCTAGTTTATTGATTCTAGCCAAATATTGCTGGTCATCGTCCTCTGGAATATGAATAGACGTAAAGATGCCAGTAAAACCTGCATTCACCAAGTTTTCTATATTTTTTTGATTAATCGGTTCATTTAAATAGACCGAGAACCCATACATACACTCACCTCGTTGATCGAAAAATGTATTAGCAAACAAAAATGTAACCGCTTTTATTCAAACTTATTATAGCACGATGAAATATTTTTTCAATAAATATCTATCAATTCCCAATATATTCTTTATTTTTAAAATTTTATTACAATTTATAATAAAAAGAACTCAAGTTGTCCTAATGGTCAACTTGAGTTCTAAATAGATTTGATTATTCAGTAATATTACCTAAACGTACAGTATCACGAACGATTACTAACTCTTCATCAGTTGGGATTGTATAAATCGCCACTTTAGAGTCTTCGCTAGAAATTTTCGCTTCATCACGTGTATCGTTTGCAGCGTCGTCAATCTTCATACCAAAGAATGCCATATGGTCATCAATGATTTCAGCACGTGTACGACCTGAGTTTTCACCGATACCAGCAGTAAATACGACTGCATCCACACCACCCATTACAGCGATATATTGCGCAATATATTTACGTACATGGTCATAGAAGATTTCTAATGTTGTTTGTGAACGCTCGTCTCCGTTATCCGCTGCGTCTTCAACGTCACGCATATCAGAAGAAACGCCAGATAAGCCTAATAAACCAGATTTATTGTTTAAGATATCGATCATTTCATCGATGCTTGTAATATCTAGTTTTTTCATTAAGAAACGAACTAATGATGCATCAATATCACCTGAACGAGTACCCATAGTAATACCAGCTAATGGAGTGAATCCCATTGAAGTATCTACAGATTTACCACCGTCTACAGCAGTGATTGAACCACCATTACCTAAATGGCAAGTGATGATTTTTAGGTCTTCAACTGGTTTACCCATTAATTCAGCTGCACGGTTTGCAACGTATTGATGAGATGTACCGTGTGCACCGTAACGACGCGCACCAAACTCTTCATAGTACTCCATAGGAATAGAGTATAGGTAAGCAACTTCTGGCATTGATGTGTGGAATGATGTATCAAAAATACCTACAGCTGGTTTACCTGGTAAAACTTTTTGGAAAGCACGAATGGCACGAGCTTCTGGTCCATTATGTAGCGGCGCAAATTCTGCTAACTCTTCAATTTGTTGCACTGCTTTTTCATCTAGTAGTGCAGAATCTTTGAAGATCTCACCACCGGCTACTACACGGTGACCAGTTCCAGAGATTTCATCATAGCTACTAATGATGTTTAAAGAGTTTAATTGGTCTAATAAGAATTCAGTAGCCACTTCATGGTCAGCGATATCTTTAACATCCTCAAATTTTTGGCCTTCACCATACTTGATAGAAATATTAGAGTTACCGATTCCGATACGGTCAAATTGACCTGAGGCTACAACTTCTTCACTAGGTACTTCATAAATTTTAAATTTTAAACTAGAAGAACCTGCGTTTACAGCAATTACTTTAGACATGCTTTCTCTCCTTTAATCTTAAAAATATATTTTATACAATTCATTATAACATGACATGTTTATTTATGGTGAAATCATTTAGCTTATAAGGCGGATTAAATACATTTTTTAAATGTTTTCAAACGCCAGAGTGCAAAAAAATAATTATTTCATCTTTGCTAAAAAGTTTTCAAAAGCTGTTAGAAACTTCGGCAGCTCTTCCTTACTTTTTAAATCAGGAATCTCACCAACAAGTACATTTTCACTTTGTTTAGCTTTGTCTCCAGCTTTTTGGACAAGTAAAATAGCTTTCCTTGCTTTTTCGTTATTAAATAGATTGTTCGGTAATGATAACAAGGCTTGGAAATATCCATGTTCACCGATTGCTTCAATCAAGGTCTTGATGTTCTCATCTTGGATAAGACCGGCAGGGACAATATAAATTCCCCAACCATTTGGTTTTAAGTAGCGTAGTCCTTGCTCAACCATTAAATAGTGAACAAAGGCATGTTGACCTTCCTCACGTTCCTTGGCTGAAGAATATGTATCAGCCACTTCATCAACTGGGTAATAACCCAAAGGTAGGTCTGCAACGATTAAGTCACTAGGCGGCACAATTAAATTCTGTAATGAGTCACCTAAATAAAGACTCGCAGGAATATCCTGAAGACGGGTAGAAACATCCGCAATAGATAGCAATAAATCATCATTGTCATAACCAAATCCTTGAATCTTATATCCTGAAGCTTTCAAGGCATTATAAACAATGGCATACAAGTTACCCGTACCCATTGTTGAGTCAAAAAAGTTTATGACTGGTTGGTTTTGTTTGTTTTCAGCATGACCATGGTCTACTAATTTAGTTGCAAAGTAGCCCATTAACACAGCAATAGCTTCAGGTGTCATATGATAATTAGCTTGTAACTGATCAGCTTTTTCCCCTTCAATAAAAGCGAATTGAATCGCTTTTCTGATATCTTCAGCCTCAATTTTTTGGATATCCACTTTCCCGTATATCTCTCTCAATTGCTGGGCTTCTTCATCATTTGGTCGTTGATCGATTTGTTGTACTTCACCATCCGCAATATTTTGTAAAGTTTCAAACAGCGCTTCTAGATATGAAAATTCTAAAGCTTCTTGAATCAAAATCGTTGAGTCATGCAACACACCAAATAATTGGTTGATATTTTCTACTGACATAGTACTTCCTCTCTCTCATTATGCACTTCATACCTATTTTCAATGAATCCTGCCTTCCTGTCAATCATTGCGACTAGATAGCGACACATTTTTTAATAGGTTAACAAAATCATTTAGATTCAGTAAGTATAAAATAGTGGTGACATAAATTTCTGAAAATTTACTCTCAATACAAGTTCCCATCAATTCTTAGTAAAATTGGCTAACCAGGATAGTTGAGCTAGTTTATAAGCTCCACTCCAACAAGTTGAATTTAGGCCAAAAAAAATCGCAATGCTCAATTTGAACATTGCGAAATGATTTGCCCCTTTTTTGCCCCTTAGGGAAACACAGGAGCTTATAAACATTGGTGTATCAACGTTTTATTCAGCAGCTACTGGATAAACAGATACTTGTTTTTGGTCACGGCCTTTACGTTCAAAACGAACGATACCGTCAACTTTAGCAAATAAAGTGTCGTCTCCACCGCGGCCAACGTTTACACCTGGATAGATTTTAGTACCGCGTTGACGGTATAAAATTGAACCACCAGAAACTTCTTGACCATCTGCACGTTTAGCACCTAAACGTTTCGCTTGAGAGTCACGACCATTAGCAGTAGACCCGCCCCCTTTTTTGTGGGCGAAGAATTGTAAATTAAATTTTAACATGGGATAACCTCCTCTATTATTTTGTGTTCTTGGATACATGTATGAAGTCACTATAGTTAGCTTCAATGTCCGCAGACAGAGCCAGATAGCAACTAGTCAATAACATTTGAGCAAGTTGACCTTGCTCGATAGAGAGATCTTTGGTTAACTCAACATATAAGTAACCACCATTTTCCTCATCGGCTTCAATAAGTGGTTCGATATTTGCCATACGTGTCAGGTTATTCACTGTCGATAAGACGACAGCCGATACCCCAGCACAGACTACATCTTGCCCATATTCACCTGCGAAGGAGTGGCCGGAAACTTCAAAGCTAACAAATTGATCTTTCTCGTCAGTTTTAAAAATTGCTTGAATCATATCATCACAACTTATAATTAAGCGTTGATTGAGTCGATAACAACTTTAGTGTATGGTTGACGATGACCTTGTTTACGGTGAGAGTCTTTCTTAGGTTTGTATTTGAAAGTAGTCACTTTCTTTTGACGACCTTGTTTTTCAACAGTTGCTTCAACAGTCGCACCTTCAACTAAAGGTGTTCCTACTTTAACATCGTCTCCACCAACGAAAACTAC
The DNA here is from genome assembly GCA_041223225.1 of Aerococcaceae bacterium 50-4. GTDB lineage: Bacteria > Bacillota > Bacilli > Lactobacillales > Aerococcaceae > Aerococcus. Next base: position 6,388 of record JBCLPQ010000002.1, on the reverse strand, counting down.
TTGATCAAAAGTAACTTTGTCTCCCGCTTCTGCATTTAATTTTTCAATGTAGATAGCTTGTCCAGCTTCAACTTTAATTTGTTTTCCACCAGTTTTAATAATTGCGTACATTTAACGCACCTCCTTATATAAACTTAGACTCGCCACGATACGTGGTCTTTCGACACTTACAAATACGATATCATGTGCGGTTGCAGTGTGGTGCTCACACTTTTTACAACTCCTATATATTATCAAATCCATCCACTGACGTCAAGTAATTCATCATAATTAAGTTAAAAAGTTCATGTGATGTTGCTAAATTGATTTTGCAAATTCTGTTGATGATTCAATTCGTGTCCCTATTTGCTTACCAAACACAGTATCATGAGTAACGATTAAAATCGCCTTTCCTTGCTCTTTAGCTAAAGCCGTAATCAGATTACCAATCTGATCCGCAGACTCTCTATCTAAGGCTGATGTAGGCTCATCGAAACATAATACGCTTGGATTTAGCATTAAGGCTCTAGCAATCGCTACGCGTTGTTTTTGCCCTCCTGATAAGGTAGAGGGATATACATCAGCTTTGTCAGACAAACCCACATCTGCTAGTAATTTTTTACCATCTTCAATTAAATCTTCTTTACTTTTTAGCCCTTGTGCTAATGGCGCTTCAATTAAGTTTTGGATAACTGTTAAATTTGGAAATAATTGATAATCTTGGAAAACCATGCCTAATTCATTTTGATAAGCACGGCGTTCACTACTAGAACTATAAACAGCTTTCGTGCCATCATCTTTAGATAAGATTTTTCCAGATATTTCTATCGTTCCACGGTCAGCTTCTTCAAGATTATTGATGATACGCATGAAGGTGGTCTTACCTGTACCTGATCGACCTAGTAGGATCACTACCTCACCTGGATTTATTTCAAAATCATAATCTTTAATGACCTGATTATCTTTATAGGATTTGTTAAGTCCTGATACTTTTAATGACATATGAATACCTCCCTTTTACCATCTCAATTGCGTTTCTAATTTACGTAATACAAATGTCAGCACTGCTGTAATCACTAGGTAAATAGCCCCTGCAACTAAATAAGGTACCAACGATGCATACGTATTGGCCGCAATATTACCTGCTCGTAATAACTCACCAAGCCCAATTACATAAACTAATGAAGTATCTTTCACTAATGAAATGACTTCGTTACCAATCGAAGGTAATACTATATTCACAACCTGTGGTAGAATAATTCTTCTAAAACCACGAACTTTACCAATTCCTAAAACTGAGATACTTTCGTATTGACCATCAGGTACTGCTGAAATACCACCTCTAAAGATTTCGGCAAAATAAGCTGCATAATTAATTACATAGGCTAAAATTGCTGCCGAGAAGCGGTCTAAGGAAATACCCACATAAGGTAAACCAAAGAAGATTACCATTAATTGTAACATCAATGGACTACCGCGCATGATAAACACATAAGCCTCTATAATCGCTTGTAACCATTTTGGTCCAAACACACGAATGATACCGATCAGGAAACCAATAGGAACAGATAGGACTAAGACAATTGCAAATAGTAATAAAGTAAGTCTTAAGCCTTTAAGTAAAGATGGTAGTACTGTAGTGACAATATTTGATCCACCAGATGATTGTGATTCGTCTCCAAACCATTTAGCTGCTATTTCATCATACTGACCATTTTGTCTCAGCTCTTCTATCCCTTCGTCTACTTGCGTTTTCAATTCCGTATCTGATTTTCTGAATCCAACGCCCATTGGTTCTACTGATGTTTCATCTACAAAATATTCATATTCATCCAAGGTACCTCGCTGATTTAAGGTATAACGCGAATAAATATCGCCAGCATAAATTGCATCAACACGGTCAGCATCTAAATCAGCAAACACTTCATTATAGGAGGGGTACAAAACAGGATCATCAGCCAATCTATTAAATAAATCATTCGGCCATTCTTGCATAAAAGTCAATGCAGTAGATCCTGATTGTGTAGCAATTTTCTTGCCATCTAAATCTTCAAGTTCCTCTATCCCTGAACCTTTTTTACTAATAACCATTTGGCCAGATTCAATATATGGCTCTGAGAATAAAACCATGTCTTCACGTTCTGGCGTAATACCATAACCATTCCAGATCATATCAATATTCCCTGAATTTAGTTCTGTTTCCTTCATTGCCCAGTCAATTGGTTGAAATTCTAACTCCCAACCATATAAATCAGCAACAGCATTTGCTAAATCAATATCAAATCCTACTAGTTCTCCAGAACCATCCCGAAAGCCCATAGGAGCAAATGTATCATCCAAGCCGATAGTATATGTTTCACCGCCCGTATCATTTGCTTCTGTTGCTTTGATTTCCTTTTGTCCGATGACAAAGACTAAGCCTATTGAAAAAATTATTGATAATAAAATATTGCTAAACTTATTTTTGCTCATTGCTTTCACCCTCCAATTAAATAAAAAAACGTCCTCTTACACCAAAACATACTTGGTATAAAAGGACGTGAAATAAACGTGGTTCCACCTTTTTTCATGGCAACCTCGCGATTACCATCTCTGCGTGTCTTCTTAGACACTGTGATTAACGCTCACGCACGAATTATCTTTAATAATTTGCTCTTGGGTGTGTAGATACGATTTTTATACCTATTCTCAACTTCGCTAGGCTCTCTTTAATAAAAGGTTCGTAACCTCTTCCAATCAACACTTTTCATATTTTTAAATTTATTATAATGAAATTTTAATTTTTAATCAAGCTTTATTTTTCAAACCAAATAACTAATTTTTGAATTAACCATATGAATATAAATCCTAAAAAGGCGTTAAATAGTAAAGATGGTACATAGTTTTGACTTAAAAAATAATAATAGGAACTATTATGAATATCGATTAAATAATATAATCCATATATAAAATGTGTATACACAGTATACACAATCAAAAGCCATAGCCAAATTGTATAAAAATTCATTGGAAATTTTTTAATGACCATCCGTGTTAATATGACGATTACCGGGAATAAAAATAAATTCACGCCTAATATTGAAGAATAATAGGCATCATAGATTAAGCCTATTATGATACTTACAAGAAATATATTCGTGTCATTAATGAGATAAACTGCCAGTAAGGTAATGACCATCAATGTGAACTGTGGACTTATTTGAAAGTTTTCACTTCCTAAGCTGTAACTCAACATGGTCATTACGCTACCATCAAACAAAAGAATGATGAAAACAAAGGTAGGTATTAAAAAATTATTTTTAAAGAAATGTAGCATACTTACCTCCTTCTATTCTTGGTCATCCGAAGATGCAGAAGAGGTTTCTTCACTTGATTCCTCATTATCACTTGAGTTTTCATTCAATGTCATCACAACTAGCACAGATCGAATATCTTTAAAATCAGCAGCTGGTTTTACCTTAACAGATTGAGATAAACCAAAGTTATCAGATTGGGTAGATGTCACTTCCCCAATGATTAAACCTTCTGGAGAAACGCCACCTAAGCCACTAGTTGTCACTATATTACCCTTGCTGATTTTAGCATCTTTAGGTACTTGTTCTAAAATTAATTCTTGAGATTTTTCATCATAATCAGATAAGATTCCTGAAACAATACCATCATCCGTTTGGACACTTACGGCAACATTTGTCATTTGGTTGTTTTCAGTAATTAATAATTGAACTTTAGAACTTGTTGCAGAGACTTCTGTTATATGCCCTACAAGACCACTCTCTGTCATTACAGACATATGTTCTTCAATACCACTGTTAGACCCGACATCAATTGTAATTGAGTCTAACCAAGTGTCTGGTGATCTGGATATTACAGAAGAAGCAATCACATTTTTTCCAACCAATGATGGTTGTAAGTCAAGTAGTGCTGACAGCTCTTCATTCTCACCTTGTAAAATCTCATTTTGAGCTTTTAACTCTTCTAGTGAAGATATTTGTTTTTTTAAACGTTGGTTTTCTTCATACGTATTCATTAAATCGTTAATTGAATCTGTAAAGCGCATCATCGCATTTGTTGGTGTAGAAACAAATCTACCGACAACTGCGGTCACATCATTCACCCATAGTATTGGTTTGGGCATCTGTGATTGACTAAAAATTGAGTAGGCAATCATACTGAATGAAGTGATGACACTAACAAGCAGGACAATTAATTTTTTATTCTCAAAAAATCGTCGCAATATTATCCATCCCTTCACTTACATATGGTATTTATTATAACAAAGTCTAAAGTTAATTTGTAATTTTTATCTATGCAAATTCATTCTTAATTCTTATTTTAGGATTATCTTAATAGAATTTCCACTTGTTAAACAAAAAAAGAGAAGCAAATAGCTCCCCTTTTAGATAATATGATGACCCGTACGGGACTCGAACCCGTGTTACCGCCGTGAAAGGGCGGTGTCTTAACCGCTTGACCAACGGGCCAGTATAATAATATTACTATGGTCCGAGACAGATTTGAACTGCCGACACCTTGAGCTTCAATCAAGTGCTCTACCAACTGAGCTATCGGACCTAATTAAAGCAACGGTCCCGACGGGAATCGAACCCGCGATCTCCTCCGTGACAGGGAGGCGTGATAACCGCTACACTACGGGACCATTTTTATTGCGGGAGTAGGACTTGAACCTACGACCTCCGGGTTATGAGCCCGACGAGCTGCCAACTGCTCCATCCCGCGATATTAATAAGAAAAGGAGGATAAGGGATTCGAACCCTTGCACGCTTTTACACGTCTGACGGTTTTCAAGACCGTTCCCTTCAGCCGGACTTGGGTAATCCTCCAAAAAGTAAATAATAAGCTTTATCAAGCTATGACCCGTACGGGACTCGAACCCGTGTTACCGCCGTGAAAGGGCGGTGTCTTAACCGCTTGACCAACGGGCCAAAATATATAAAAGCGGAGAATAAGGGATTCGAACCCTTGCATCGCTTACGCGATCTAACGATTTAGCAAACCGTCCTCTTCAGCCTCTTGAGTAATTCTCCAAATATCAATGGGCCTGAATGGACTCGAACCATCGACCTCCCGCTTATCAGGCGGACGCTCTAACCAGCTGAGCTACAGGCCCATAATACTAAAGCGGGTGACGAGAATCGAACTCGCGACGATAGCTTGGAAGGCTATGGTTTTACCACTAAACTACACCCGCATATTTATTTTAAACGGTCCCGACGGGAATCGAACCCGCGATCTCCTCCGTGACAGGGAGGCGTGATAACCGCTACACTACGGGACCATCACAATTGCGGGAGTAGGACTCGAACCTACGACCTCCGGGTTATGAGCCCGACGAGCTGCCAACTGCTCCATCCCGCGATATTAATAAGAAAAGGAGGATAAGGGATTCGAACCCTTGCACGCTTTTACACGTCTGACGGTTTTCAAGACCGTTCCCTTCAGCCGGACTTGGGTAATCCTCCATGGCTATAAAATATTTTCATATAATTCCATACAAGGATGGACCTTGTAGGACTCGAACCTACGACCGGACGGTTATGAGCCGTCTGCTCTAACCAACTGAGCTAAAGGTCCAAGTAAATTATATAATAGCGGCGAAGGGGATCGAACCCATGACCTCCCGGGTATGAACCGGACGCTCTAGCCAGCTGAGCTACACCGCCATATAATACATCTAATTAAGTGGAGAATAGCGGGATCGAACCGCTGACCTCCTGCGTGCAAAGCAGGCGCTCTCCCAGCTGAGCTAATCCCCCACATTAGAATCGGGAAAACAGGATTCGAACCTGCGACCCCTTGGTCCCAAACCAAGTGCTCTACCAAGCTGAGCTATTTCCCGGTCATGCACCCAGCAGGATTCGAACCTGCAACCGCCTGATTCGTAGTCAGGTACTCTATCCAGTTGAGCCATGGGTGCTTATATAAGATGCCGAGGACCGGGGTCGAACCGGTACGAGGTTAACCCTCGCAGGATTTTAAGTCCTGTGCGTCTGCCTATTCCGCCACCCCGGCATATTATAAAATGTATTTATATGTTTACCTTTTCAGGTAAAGCGGAAAACGGGGTTCGAACCCGCGACCCCCACCTTGGCAAGGTGGTGCTCTACCACTGAGCTATTTCCGCGTATGATAATATCTAAGATATTAATGCCGGCTAAAGGACTTGAACCCTCGACCCTCTGATTACAAATCAGATGCTCTACCAACTGAGCTAAGCCGGCTAATATAATGCGGGTGAAGGGACTTGAACCCCCACGCCTTGCGGCGCCAGATCCTAAATCTGGTGCGTCTGCCAATTCCGCCACACCCGCATAATGACCCGTGTAGGAATCGAACCTACGACCCACTGATTAAAAGTCAGTTGCTCTACCGACTGAGCTAACGAGTCATG
>JBCLPQ010000001.1:0-495328 GCA_041223225.1 Aerococcaceae bacterium 50-4 | reverse complement strand
AAATCGAGAACTAAACAAATTGCGTGTTGAAGTGATGAATGAATTTAGAAACCCCGATCACCGTTTATACAATAAATACAAAAACTATTGGCGCCTATTCTTAATGCCACGCGAAAACTTAAACACGTGGGATTATGAACCTTTCAAACTATTCGACTGGCTGACCAATACCGGTGGTATTATTGATTACTTACTGGATAAGAATCCTATGTTAAAGGCTTCGTATAATCTTGTCCATAACTTGCGCGAAGCGCTACAGGAGAACGATTCTGAAGCCTTTCTTGCGCAGCTAGCCCAATCAAAACTAATGAATTTACCTAGTGGCTTAAAACGTGTTTTACGCACTTTCGTCAAACTTCAACGTTTTATTGGCAATACTTTCAAGTATAAGCATTTAACTAACGGACGAATAGAAGGGCTAAACAATAAGATAAAGGTCTTAAAACGCATAGCATATGGTTATCGAAACTTCCAAAACTTTAGAACTAGAATATTAATGACAAATAAACTATATCTAAACGAAGCTCCAGTAGTGCAAGCAGCCTAAGGGCTGCTTGAAAGCCAAAAATGAAATGTAAAGCAAATCACATTGATAATGGAAAATAAGACAAATAAAAAACCAAGCAATCTAAAGATCACTTGGTAAAAATTACTCATCAGTCCTATTTGACGTAGAGCCGAAATCTCACCTGTTTTTTGGTTTAGACATGTTTTTAATCCTTGAATAAGCGAGTAAATACTATATTTACAAGAACAAAAATCAGTAAAAAGGATAGGAAATCTAGCCAAAGATTATCCAAGGCGATATAGTTGCCTAGTAGATCGTGTAGGATAAAAGAAACCGTAAAAGCAAGGATATCTAGTAAAATGTTCTTCACTTAAATCCCCTCCATAAAATATTTTATACACTATAACATATGTTTTGAAGTGGATGTTTTGTGACATACAGCGTGACAATAAAAGCAGCCGAGATAAAATATCCCGGCTGCTTTTATTGATTGCTTAAGTTATTTTGATATGAAAGCCACTGTTTCATATGGACCTAGCTCGAATGAGGCAGTCATTTTTTCTAGTGAACCGTTTCCTAACAACTTATCGTAGTCTCGGTTTAAATCCACATTTTCAGGTAGGTCAACTTGTGTGGTACCTGGATAGAAGTGTGAGAAGACATACAAGATTTGGTCGCCGTGCGTCCGGTAGTAAGCCAAGACTTCTGGGTGATCAGTTAATAATTCGTGGTAGGCACCATCTTGAATAATAGGCATTTCGTGACGTAATTGAATTAATTTTTGATAATACGGGAAGATTTTACCGTCCGCTAATTCTTTAGCTACGTTGATCTCTTTGTAGTTGTCAGCTACTTTCAACCATGGTGTGCCTGTAGTAAAACCAGCGTTCTCTGAGTCGTCCCATTGCATTGGTGTCCGGCTAGTATCGCGTGATTTAAATTTGATAATTTCCATCGCTTTCGCTTCAGGAACGCCCTTATCTAATAGAATTTGGTAGTTGTTGAAGGTTTCGATGTCATTGTAGTCGTTGATATCGTCGAAATCAGGGTTAGTCATCCCGATTTCCTCCCCTTCGAAGATGTACGGCGTGCCGCGCATCATGTGAATGGTTTGGGCAAGCATTGTGGTTGTTTCATATGGGTAATTTTCTGTATCACCAAAACGTGAATTGGCACGTGGTTGGTCATGATTGTTCCAGAAAACAGCATTCCAACCATTACCAGCCGACATACCTGTTTGCCACTCGTTTAAAATATCCTTTAATGCTTGGAAATCGAAATCAACTTTAGACCATTTCTCGCCGTCTTTATAATCAACTTTTAGGTGGTGGAAGGAGAAAATCATGGCTAATTTTTCTTCTTCAGGGTTAGTATAACGGACCCCGTCCTCAACAGTTGTTGACGACATTTCTCCAACAGTCACAAAGCCTTCGATGTCACCAAAGGTAGATTGTGCCATCTCCTTAATCCACTTATGGGAATTTTCCGTATCTGTATATAATCGTTTTTCTTGGGTAGATCCAGGACCGCCTGTTGAATCCTGTAAAACATCACTCTTACCGATCACATTCATCACGTCAAAGCGAATACCGCCAACACCTTTATCAATCCAAAAACGGATCACATCAAATAAAGCCTCGCGTACTTTGGGGTTGTGCCAGTTTAAATCAGCTTGTGTCACATCAAATAGATGCATATAGTATTGGCCACTATCCCCGAAAGGTTCCCAAGCAGGGCCTCCAAATTTAGATTCCCAGTTAGTAGGTAGAGAACCATCCTCTTTGGCAGGGCGGATATAATAGAAATCTTGATAGTATTCATCGCCAGCTAGGGCCTTTTGGAACCATTCATGGTCGGTAGAAGAATGGTTTAATGGCATATCAAGCATCAGTTCCATACCGCGTTTTTGAGCTGCCTTGACTAATTCCTCAAAGTCGGCCATCGTCCCAAAACGGGGGTCAATAGCGGTGTAATCAGAAATGTCATAGCCGTTATCATTTTGTGGTGATGGATAGAATGGGTTCATCCAAAGCATATCCACACCTAGTTTTTCTAAGTAGTCCAGTTTTTCAATGATTCCTCTAAGATCACCAAAACCGTCCCCATCTGTATCATTAAAAGACTTTGGATAAATTTGATAAATTACCTTTTTCCCTAAATCATTTGTCATCATGTTTACTTCCTCCTTTTAGAAAAAAAGCTCGCCCAGGGCTATCCTAGGCGAGCGTGAAACTTGAACCTATCTGGCTAATCCTAGAATTTGATATTGAAATCGATTTTGTTATTCGCTAGGAAACCAGTTTTCTTAAATACAATTGTTAACACGAATGGTACGACGATTGCGATTGCCATTGCTAGTGCGAACCAGCCCCAGTATTGGAATTGAATAGCCAAGATACCTGGTAAACCACCTACACCGATTGAGTTAGCTGTAATCCCTACTGTAGTAGATAGTAAACCAGCTAAACCAGAACCAATCATAGCAGCAACAAATGGGTAAACATATTTAATGGTTACACCAAACATCGCCGGTTCTGTAACGCCTAAGTAAGCTGATACAGCTGATGGAATCGTAATTTGGCTTTCTTTCTCATCTTGTCGCGTTGTCCACCAAACGGCTAATACCGCAGAGGCTTGGGCAATATTTGATAGAGCAATCATCGGCCATAAACCAGTACCACCAAAGTCTGCTACGAGTTGCGAATCGATTGCATTGGTCATATGGTGTAAACCAGTGATGACTAGTGGTGAATAAAGTGCACCGAAGATTAAACCGAATAACCAAGAAATAGGACCAGTTAAACCAGCGTACACAACGCTACCAATCCAAGTACCTACAGTCCATCCAATTGGTCCTAAAACCGTATGCGCTAAGATAATAGCTGGCACTAAAGATAAGAAAGGTACGAAAATCATAGAAACCATTTCTGGAATATATTTACGCCAGAATTTTTCAAGCCAAGCAAGAGATAGACCTGCGAACATTGCCGGTAATACTTGTGCTTGGTAACCAATCATATCTAATTGGAAGAATCCGAAGTCCCATTGTGGTACTTCACCAGCTAAGATGGCATCTGGTGCAGCATAAGCATTTAGTAATTGTGGTGATACTAATGTAATACCGAGTACGATACCAAGAATTTGCGTTGTACCCATTTTACGGGTTACAGACCATGTAATCCCAACTGGTAGGAAGTGGAAAATAGCTTCACCTGGTAACCATAGGAAACTATTTACACCAGCCCAAAATGTTGAAACATCTACAATCGAATTGTAGAGCGGGGTACCATCTGCCATAGTTTGCGCCACACCATCAACAACTTTTTGTCCTAGGAACTCCATAGGCACACCTTCAAGCACGTTACGGAAACCTAAAATAAGACCCCCGACAATAATTGCTGGAATAATCGGTGCGAATACTTCGGCTAAGAAAGTCATAGCTTTTTGAAGCCAATTTTGTTGTTGGTCAGCTGCTGCAGCCTTTACTGCTTCTTTTGAAGTTCCGGAAACACCAGAAACCGCTTCAAATTCATTATAAAAATCAGCTACTTTATTCCCAATGATGACTTGGAATTGTCCAGATTGTGTAAAGGTCCCTTTAACAGAAGGGATATCTTCAATCGCATTCACATCTGCAGCCTTAGGATCATTCAATACAAAACGCATCCGTGTGGCACAGTGTGTAACAGCGTTAATGTTTTCCTTACCCCCAATATCATCCAGTAAGGATTTAGCATCTTGTTTAAAATCACTCATTTTTCTTCCTCCTCTATGACGAAAAATAGTTTAGAATCGCATCAATAATTGCAAACTTGTCTATACAAGTTTCTCACACGGTCATTATATAATGATAACGGTTTCAAATCAAGGGAAATCACTTAATTAAAAATTTTTTTATAAGGCTATAGTTAATAGGAAGAAAGTAGGCAAGATCTTGTGCAAGCCCCTGTTAGATATTGGTTGTGAAGCCTAGTAGTGGTATGATTATGGCATGTTCTAGACGGGAAAGAGGTGTGGAATGGCAGAAAAAAGTGATTTGGAATTAAACATACTTGAGGAAGATAAACAGGTGTTCATGTTGGCAGCCATTGAGGAAGCGAAAAAGGCAGCTGCAATAGGCGAAGTGCCAATAGGTGCAGTAGTGGTTTATCAGGGAGAGATCATTGGTCGCGGACATAATTTGCGAGAAACCAGTCAAGACGCAACAACACACGCTGAGATGATCGCGATTCGTGAAGCCAACAAAAATAGAACTTCATGGCGGTTGGCGGATGCAGATTTATATGTAACGCTAGAACCTTGTCCCATGTGTTCGGGTGCAATGATACAAAGTCGTATTAAACATGTGTATTTTGGCGCTTATGATCAAAAGGGCGGCACGGCGGGTACCTTGATGAATCTATTAGATGATACAAGGTTTAATCACCAAGTGTCAGTCACTGGCGGGGTAATGCATGAAAAATGTAAAGCGCTTTTACAAGAGTTTTTCGTTGAATTACGCAAGAAACGCAAAAATTCAAGCCGTAAACCTAAAATTGAAAATTAGGTTCTATTTCAATATATGAACAAATTTATCTTGTGATTTATTTAGCGTTTACATTTAAAAAAAGCGTTTTCTTTGTTATAATAAACTTGTTATAACGCTTTTAGGGGGTGAATTGGGTGTCCAGCAATACTTTAGCACAAATTGTCGATACGGAAAAAGCTACACAAGCACTAAGTGAAGAATATGCAAGCAAGCGAGAGCGTTTGTTAGAAGACAAAAATCGCAAGTTAAATCAGATGAAATCTGAAAAAGAAGCTATTCTGAAAGAGTATCAAGAAACGCAACGTATAGAAAATGAAAAAGTATTACAAGCGTACAAAGCTGAAGAGAAAGCAAAGAATGAGCAAGAAATACAGGAACTTGAAGATCAATTCCAAGCTTCTTTGCCATCTTTAGTATCACTTGTAATTGAGGAGGTGAAAAATAGCTATGGCAATCGCTAAGATGCAAAAGGTATCGATTGTAACGGCACCAACTAACAAAGAAAAGTTGTTATATACCTTACAAACGATGCAAAATCTAGAAGTTAGTGATCTGTCTTCAAAGATTACGGGCCAGGACTTTACCTTCAACAATAACTACCAAAGTGATAAAGATTATCAAGCCATCTATGACCGCGGACGTGAAGCTTTAAAATATCTCAGCCAATATCAACAAAAGGGCTCTTTAAAAGATAAAATTACAGCTAAACGCCCACGAATGACCATGGATGAATTGCATCAAGCTGTGGATGAAGCAGAAGGACTGCAGTTGATTGAAAAGGTTGAATCCTTAAGACAAAAACGTAACGACATTCAAGACCAACGCCAACGCGTAGAAGATGAACAAACAACCATCGCTAAATGGCGGGCTCTAGATGTCGATCCGAAATCACTACAAGGCTTAGATTTGTTTGAAGTACGATTAGGAACCATTCCTAACGACGAAAACCGTCATTACTGGCAACAACTAAAAGCTTTAGAAGATGTAGCAGTTGAAGAAATTTTCGCTGATGAAAATGAAATTGGGATAGCAGTGGTTGCATTACCAGGTCACAGAGACCAACTACAAGCTGGACTAGCAGAAAACTATTTCAACGAAGTAGATTTCAACTATAGCCAAACCCCTGAAGAGACTTTCCAATCATTGGAAAATGAACGGAAACAACTGATTACTGACGAGGAAGCTGTTGTACAAGACTTAAAAGACTTGCAAGGATCGAAAGAAACACTTCAATTAGCAGTAGAAGAGTTTTTCAATAGAAGCCAGCGTGCGAATGCGGCGAAACTTTCCTATGATAATCAACAACTATCGTTAATTAGTGGTTGGGTTGAGGAAGCGCAAGTTGAAAACTTGCAAGCGGTTTTAGAAGACACTTTTGACCCACAATCATTGGCAGTTATTCTTGAAGAAACAACAGAGCAAGAAATTAATGAAGATGAAGTACCTATTAAGTTACACAACGCTTCGATTGTAGAACCGTTTGAAATGATTACAGATATGTATTCTTTACCAAACTATCGTGAGAAAGACCCAACCAATTGGGTAGCTGGATTCTATATGCTATTCTTTGCGATGATGATGGGTGACTTCGGTTATGGTTTACTTCTTTGGATTGGGACATTGTTTGCCTTGAAAGTAATGGACCTACGCAAGGGTAGTAAACGATTCGTAAAATTTGGGCATATCCTATCTTACCCAACTATGTTAGTTGGATTAGCTTACGGGTCTATGTTTGGAGAAGCTTTACCATTTGGTCTAATTAACCCAACCGAGGATGCCTTAGTCCTAATGGTGATTTCACTGGCAATAGGTTATATCCACATATTTATTGGACTATGCTTAAATACCAAATTACAACTTAGCCGTAAAGAATATGCAGCAGCATATAATGACGGCATTGGTTGGTTAGGTCTATTAGTTGCATTAGCAATTGGTATTATCGGTTTTGTAACAGGAATGGATATTTTTATCACTATTGCGAAATGGTTAGCTATCGTAGCAGCAGCGGGTATTATTCTAGTGCCAATGTTTACCAACGACAATAAAGCAATCGGTGGTGTAGTTGGTTTGTATAACTTATACGGTGTGTCTTCATATGTTGGAGATTTCGTATCTTATACACGACTAATGGCTCTAGGTATTTCAGGGGGCGCAATCGCTATGTCCTTTAATATCTTATTCACTATCTTGCCAGTACCTGTTCGATTTACAGCAGGTATCTTACTAATTATCGGCTTGCAACTATTTAATATGTTCTTATCGTTACTATCCGCTTACGTCCATAGTATGCGTCTAGTGTTCGTTGAGTTCTTTGGTAAGTTTTATGAAGGTGGCGGACGTGCCTTTAAGCCGATTCGCACACTTCAAGAATTTGTTTCTCTTAAAGATGTAGAAGAAAATTAATAATAAAGACAAAAACGGAGGTTTTTAAATAATGAATACATGGTTAGACTTTTTTGTGGAAAATGGCGGTCAAATCTTTGCGATGTTAGGTATCGCAATTGCGGTAATATTCTCTGGTATGGGTTCTGCTCGTGGTGTTGGTGAAACTGGTGCGGCAGCGGCTGCCTTGGTTAAAGACCAACCTGAAAAATTCGCGCAAACATTAATCTTACAACTATTACCTGGTACACAAGGTCTTTACGGTTTCGTTATCGGGATCATGATTTACTTACAACTAGGTTCAGGATTAGACTTATCTCAAGGTTTACAATACTTAGCAGCAGGTATTCCTATTGGTTTAGTAGGTTGGGTTTCTGCACGTTGGCAAGGACACACTGCGACAGCAGGTTTACAAATTTTGGCTAAACGTCCAGAAAACGTATCAAACGCTATTATCTACTCAATCATGGTTGAAACTTACGCAATCTTAGCATTCGTTATTTCTCTACTATTAGTACTTTCAATTGGTTAATCGCTGATCAAGTAGAAAAACCAAAAGAAGGAGGATAAGTCGAATGGCAGATATTCAAACTTTAGTAAATCAAGTGATGGCTAATGCTGAACAAGAAGAAAAAGCAAAATTAGCTGAATTTGAAACTGAGATGAATGAGGAAGTTAAAAATGCCAAAGCACAAAACGATGAACAAGTTGAAAATGAAAAACAACACATCGAAAATGCTGAAGCAAGAAACTTACAAACACAAAAGCAAAGTTACTTAAATACTTTGCGTAACGATAAGTTACAAGCTAAACAGGGATTACTTGAAAAAGTATATAGCCAAGCAATTGTTGAATTACAGCAGTTATCAAGCGAAGAATTTACGGCACTCATTAAAGGTGCTTTGGATCAGGTAGTTGGAACAGAAAACTTAACATTAACAATTGGTGAATTTAGCCAACATCAATTTGATGCGAACCAAGTAAAAACGTTGAATCAAACGGTTCAAATTGGAGAAGGGTTTATACCTAAACGCTCTGGCTTCGTATTAAGTAACGAAGAAGTAGACTATAACTTTACTTTTGAGTCAATCATTGACCAGAAGAAAAAGGAATTAGCACCAAAATTAGTGAAACAAGCATTCTAAGAGAGGGGAGTGACAGCAATGCCAAATACTACATATGCACAATTGGACACTACCATTCGTGTAAAAGAAAGTAGTTTGCTAGCAAAAGAAGACTATGATGCACTTTTACGTGCCAACTCCCTTGAAGATGTATTCGCTACCCTACGTAAAACCAACTATCATGTGCCAGAAGATATCATGGAAACGCGTGATTTTGAGCGTTTTCTGACGAATGATTTACGTGATATGTATGCTGAATTATATGAAGAAACGCCGGTAGATGAAGTGGTAGATGTATTTGCTTTACGTTACAGCTATCATAATTTGAAAGTTTTATTCAAAGAATGGCATACGGAACGTGATTTTTCACATATGTATATCAAAATCGGTCGTTTCTCAATTGAAGCCTTAAGAACGTTGATGAAAACTGGTGAAGGCAATCAATTTCCAGACATTATGAAAAGAAAAGTTCAACATGCACGTGAATACTTTGATGAATACAACGATTTAGATGCAATTTCAATTTTATTAGATCAAGCTTACCTAGCGCATCTAAAAGAAATTGCAAATAATTCAGATGACCAAGATATGGCAAACATGTTAACGATGATTATCGATTTAGAAAACTTATCGATGGTTATTCGTGGGATGAAGCAAAATCGCTCTCGTGGGTTCTTAGAAGCAGTCTTATCAGATGATGGGACCTTTGAAGAAGTCGAATTAGTCGATTTAGCAGGTACTAAAGACTTTAATCGCATATTAGATAAATTTGCTAGCCTACCATTCGGAGGTCAGTTAAATGATCGGATTAGCGCGAATGATCCAATTGATGTAGTGCAGCTAGATAAAAAAATCAAAAAGATTGAAGCCGAAGAGATTCGTCAAGCTGCGTGGGTGCCTTTTGGACCAATGCCAGTATTAGCTTACATTTACTTCAAAGAAAATGAAGTAGCCAATCTTAGATTAATTCTAAATGCCAAAGAATACGACCTAGACCAAAATATTGTTGAAGAAAGGATGCGACCAATTTATGGCTTATAAAATCGGTGTAGTCGGTGAAAAAGACGTCGTAGTTCCTTTTCAACTAATTGGTTTTGATGCCTATCCAGTTATCTCAGGCCAACAAGCCCGTGAGACAATTCGTGAAATGGCTGAAAACCACTATGGCGTAATCTATTTGACCGAAACAATCGCGAAACAAATTCCTGATACGATTAGTTTCTATGATACACAAGTAACCCCAGCAATCATTCTGATTCCTTCACATAAAGGTAGCTTGGGTATCGGAAAAAATCGTGTGAATGATAATGTTGAAAAAGCGATCGGTCAAAATATTCTATAAACAACCGATAAAAGAAACTATTGAATTTAAAATCAAAAACCATAAGAGGGAGGAACAGTTTTGAAAGACGGAAAAATCATTGAAGTTTCCGGTCCACTAATTAAAGCAAGTGGCATGGAAGAAGCAGCTGTTCGTGACATTTGTTTAGTAGGAGACCTACAATTAACTGGAGAAATCCTAGAAATGCACGGAGATATTGCTTCAATTCAGGTATACGAGGAAACTTCTGGTCTTAGACCTGGTCAAATTGTAAAAACAACTGGACGTCCATTGTCTGTTGAACTTGGACCTGGTATGTTAACGAAAATGTTCGACGGTATCCAACGTCCATTACAAGAATTTATGGACGAAACTGAATCAAACTACCTAGTGCGTGGTGCGCAAGTACCGTCATTAGATCGAATAGCCAAATGGCACTTCACACCAACTGTTGAAGAAGGCGCACAGGTGACTGGTGGTGACGTTGTAGGTACTGTTCAAGAAGGCCCAGTAATTGAACACCGTATTATGGTGCCAGTAGGCGTTTCAGGTACAGTGAAATCAATTAAAGAAGGCGACTTTACAGTTGAAGAAAACGTCTATGTTTTAGAAACTGAACAAGGTGAAAAATCATTTACGATGATGCAAACTTGGCCAGTTCGTCAAGGACGTCCTTTTGCAGAAAAATATTCACCAAATAAAATTATGACAACTGGTCAACGTGTTATTGATACCTTCTTCCCAATTTCTAAGGGTGGTGCGGCTGCCGTTCCAGGGCCATTCGGTGCTGGTAAAACAGTTGTACAACACCAAATCGCTAAATATGCAGACGTGGATATTGTGGTTTATGTTGGTTGTGGTGAACGTGGTAACGAAATGACGGACGTAATTAATGAGTTCCCTGAATTGGTTGACCCTATGACTGGTGAATCAATTATGGAGCGTACTGTATTAATTGCCAACACTTCAAACATGCCCGTAGCAGCACGTGAAGCATCTGTTTATACAGGTATCACAATTGCTGAATACTTCCGTGACATGGGTTACTCTGTAGCGGTAATGGCCGATTCAACTTCTCGTTGGGCCGAAGCACTTCGTGAAATGTCTGGTCGTCTTGAAGAGATGCCTGGTGACGAAGGTTACCCAGCTTACCTAGGTTCACGTATCGCTGAATACTATGAACGTGCTGGTATCGTTCGTACTTTAGGTAGCGAAGGCCGTACAGGTTCAGTTACTGCAGTTGGTGCCGTTTCACCTCCAGGTGGGGATACATCAGAGCCGGTTACACAAAACACTTTACGTGTTGTAAAAGTATTCTGGTCTTTAGATGCCAACTTATCTCGTCAACGCCACTTCCCAGCGATTAACTGGTTAGATTCTTACTCACTATATGATTCTGACATCTATAAAGGCGTTGCAGAAGAATTAGGCGTTGAATGGGGCCAATGGGTTCAAAAAGCAATGAATATTCTGACTGAAGAAGATAGCTTACAAGAAGTTGTTCAATTAGTAGGTCTTGATGCCCTTTCTGAAAAAGACAAGATGACTTTATTAGTAGCTGCAATGATTCGTGAAGGGTACTTACAACAAAATGCCTTTGACGATGTAGATACAACGACTTCAGCGAAGAAACAAGAAAAAATGTTAAATAACATTTTAACTTTCGATACTGAAGCCCGTAGTGCAATGGAAAAAGGTGCTTACTACCAAGAAATTGCAGACAATACAGTAGACTTACGTGAAAGTATCGTACGTTCTAAGTTTATCCCAGAAGATGAATTAAACCGTATTGATGCAATCAACGATGAAATTAAAGAAGCAATGACAGAAATCTTGAAAGGAGGCAGCTACGCATAATGTTAAAAGAGTATAAATCTATCTCCGACGTTTATGGTCCCTTAATGATTGTGGAAGACGTAGAAGGTATTAGTTTCGACGAGCTAGTAGAAGTTCAATTACAAACTGGCGAAAAACGTCTTGGACAAGTACTTCAAGTAGAAGAAAGTCGTGCAGTCGTACAGATCTATGGTGGTGGTTCTGGTATTAACTTACAAGATACCAAAGTGCGCTTCCAAGGACACCCACTTGAATTTGGTGTTTCTGAAGATATGATTGGTCGTGTATTCGACGGATTAGGAAATATCAATGATAACGGACCAGAAATTATTGCTGACGAAAGTCGTGACATTAACGGTCAAGCGATTAACCCAATGGCACGTGACTATCCAGATGAATTTATTCAAACTGGTATCTCAACAATTGACCACTTAAATACACTAGTTCGTGGACAAAAACTACCAGTATTCTCTGGGTCAGGTTTACCACATAAAGAACTAGCTGCGCAAATCGCACGTCAAGCAACTGTATTAGGTGACGATGACCAATTCGCCGTTGTCTTTGCAGCTATGGGGGTAACCTTCGAAGAGGCTGAATACTTCATGGAATCATTCCGTGAAACTGGTGCGATTGACCGTTCAGTATTGTTCATCAACTTAGCTGATGACCCTTCAATTGAACGTTTGGCAACACCAAAAATTGCCTTAACAGCAGCAGAGTACCTAGCTTACGAAAAAGATATGCAAGTATTGGTTATTATGACTGACATGACCAACTACTGTGAAGCTTTACGTGAAGTATCTGCGGCTCGTCGTGAAGTACCAGGTCGTCGTGGATATCCAGGTTACCTATATACGAACTTATCTACCTTATACGAACGTGCTGGTCGTATTAAAGGATCTAAAGGTTCAGTAACGCAAATCCCAATCCTGTCTATGCCAGAGGATGATATTACCCATCCAATTCCTGACTTAACAGGTTATATTACAGAAGGTCAAATTATCTTGGATCGTGATCTTGATGCACGTGGTATCGAACCGCCAATCAATGTATTACCATCGCTTTCACGTCTAAAAGATAAAGGTACTGGTGAAGGTAAAACTCGTGAGGACCACGCACCAACAATGAACCAATTGTTTGCTGCCTATGCGAAAGGTAAACAAGCAAAAGAATTGTCTCAAGTATTAGGTGAATCAGCTTTATCTGAAACAGATAAAAAATACGTAGAATTTACGACAGCTTTCGAAGATAAATACGTGGATCAAGGTTTTGAGAACAACCGTACTATTGAAGAAACCTTAGACCTTGCTTGGGAATTACTAACAATTCTACCTCGTACAGAATTAACTCGTATTAAAGATAATCTAATCGATAAATACTTGCCTTCAACTGAAGGAGAGTGATTGTAAATGGCAAATGCGTTAAATGTCAAACCAACTCGTATGGAGTTAAGTACGCTGAAGGAACGATTAAAAGTTGCTCAAAATGGTTATGACTTATTAAAGGATAAACAGGATGAATTAATGCGTCAGTTTATTGATTTAATTAAAGAAAATAACGAATTGCGTAATGAAGTTGAGGACGAATTGTCAGGCGCGCTATCAAACTTTGTATTAGCCTCTTCATCAATGAATGATGCTTTTATGGAAGAAATTGTGGCCCTTCCGACGCAACAAGTGAACTTAGATATTACTAAACGAAATATCATGAGTGTTGACGTACCTAAAATGTCATTTTCATATTCTGACGATGACAAGAATAAGGATAATGAAGTGAATTATGGTTATCTAAACACTTCTAGTGAATTAGATGACGCGATTGAAGTCTTGAACGAAATTCAACCTAAGCTATTAAAATTGAGCGAAATTGAAAAAACGTGTCAATTAATGGCAACAGAAATCGAATCAACAAGACGTCGCGTTAATGCCCTAGAATACCGGATGATTCCTAACATTCAGGAAACCATCAAGTATATCCAGATGAAACTTGACGAAAATGAACGTGCGTCTATTACACGTATGATTAAAGTTAAGGACATGGGGTAAAATTAGATAGTAACAACAGATGCTTAGTCATAGACAGTTCGAGAAGTGGCTTTGAGCTTTCCTATAAGCGCTCTGCTCAGAAATTGGGTTTAAGTGCTTTGATATGAAGTTATTTAGCCGTCGGCTTACGCTTGCCTATCATTGCCTTAAATGCAGTGGGAATGGAATTAGCCAAGGTCTAATTCCGTGCCTGACGATTCATGCTGTAAGGGTTAAAAACCCTAACAGTCTGATATGGGCCAGTCATCCTTTTCACTGCGAAGGCATGCTATGCAGCTCTAGTCTTGGCTGATCTGTAGGTTTCTAACTATGAGTAGATGATAACTTTATATTCCTAAATACGAACAGTAATATTAATATTGGGAGTAGTGTAATGCTACTCCCTTTTTTGAATAATGAATTTTTTGTGTGGAGGATTATATTGAATGAGTTAACAATCAAAGAAGGTCATGAGTATCGTAGAGAATTGATGGATGATATTAGAAAATGTCGTAATGATAAACTTAAATATCATATAGAAAAAATTGGAATATATAGTGGCAATGATGATAAACTCGGTATTATAAACCGTATTCAGGGTGATGAATTACGCTCACACAAAAATCATATGTTATCTATAAATTCAATGTGTTGCCTTGCTGCTGAGTTTGGTGGATTAAGCGATATTACTTCGCATTATTTGGCTGAAAAGTACGCAATTTTGATTGAAGAATCTCGAAATAGAAAACAGCTAATTTCAATAATGAATGAATTTTTATCAGTCTATTTAGATCCTTTAAAACGAGATGTTTTTGATGAGGGAATAGCATTCGAAGAAAAAGTTAATCGCATAATAGGTAGAAAATTCATGGAAAACATAAGTGTTCAAAGTATTGCAGATGAATTTTATTTTAGTCGTGAGCATGTTTCGAGAATGTATAAACTAAAAACTGGTCAAACAATTAATGATAAAATTATTGAAGTACGTATTAGAGAAGCTGCATTATTCCTTCGTCAAACCACAATGACTATCACAGAAATCGCTATAACAGTTGGTTTTCATTCTTCCCAATATTTCAGTCGTGTTTTTAAGAAATCGATGGATTTAACGCCATCAGAATATCGAAGGTTAAAAATGTCACAATAGTACACACAACTGTCATCTTTTTAGAATAGAAAAGCGCTTACATTCATTAAAATATGAATGTAAGCTTTTTTAGTTTAATGATAGGGGTGTTGAAATTGGATAAACAAATTTTAAATAGTATGAAAAATTTACCAAAAATAGAAGGGCCGATATCTGTTACAGATACTAGCCATCCATTTGGGTCTGCAGCCTACACTAGGGAACCAATTGATCTAGAAGCATTTGGTTATATCGAGGAAGAATATTTCTTGGAAGGTACTGCTAATATTTATGAAGGTATGAATGAAGCGCTAATAAAAAATAATGATATTCCTTATAAAAACAGAATTTTAGTTAGAAAACCTAAAACAGAAAATTTTAGTGGACGAGTAATCGTTGATATCTATAATGCTTCTAATGGTTATGACATTGAGGATGTCTGGCGCAGAAGCTATCAATATATATTGGAAAATGGGCATATTTATATCGGGATCACTTCTAAACCAATCAACGTGCTGTCACTTAAAAATTTTGATTATGTTAGATATCATACGTTAAATTGGTCCGGAGTAGAACAGGTTAGCCAGCCGACAACGGTTAATTTAGAGATGTCCATTCCAGGAACAGAAGAAGGATTGGTTTGGGATATGATTAGTCATGTTGGTAATCTTCTTCGAAGTGATAATACTTCATTTTTACAAGGTTATGAGATAGAAAATATTTATTTAACAGGACAATCTCAATCAGGGATGTATTTAAATACATACGTTAATTACTTTGATCAGTATAATCATGAATTAAATATATTTGATGGTTATTTGAATGTAGTAGGTGCTGGGGTTATGCGTAGTTTGAATCAGACTGAAGGTAATTTAGCTCAATTTTCTGCCAAAGATCAAGTAATCCCTGAAAAATTAAAAACGCCATTTATACTCCTGTCTTCACAAGGTGATATTAACTTGTTTAATTCATTTGGTAATAGAGAGGAAATTATTAAAGAATTAGATGGTGAATTGTTACTACGACATTATGAATTAACTTCATCTCCACATACAGATCCTGCTTCACCACTTATTCAGCTTAATTCTGAGATTGTTAAGACCAAAAATCCACCTAAGTTATTGGATGGTGAATATTCTTATACTGTGAACGATATTCAATTAGCCTACTATGTAAATACGATGCTCGAAAAGCTTCATAATTGGGTCACCAAGGGTATAGTTGCTCCTGACAATTTGATGATTGAAAGAGATCAAAGCAATACTCCAAAGAAAGATCGTTTTGGGAATGGTATTGGTGGATTGAGAAGTCCGTATATAGATGTTCCAATTGCTACTTATTATCCAAATGCTATAGCGAATCCTGATGAGGTAAATCAAGCGGTGGGTAATGTAAATGGTAGTATGGAGTTTTTTGATAAAGATGTATTGTATGAATTATATGCGGACAAAAATAAATATATCTCTAAATTTAAAGATTGTGTCCAACAAAATTTAAAAGATGGTTGGTTACTAGAGAATGACGCAAAGCGTATGGTTCAGTGGGCTGTCGATATAGCAGAGCGGATATTTTAACGAGGTGATTAACAATGGAAGAGAAGACAACTCAAGCAATAAACAACCAAAATAATTTAACTTGGAAACATAAAATTGGATATGCTGCTGGGGATGCAGGTGGTGTTGTAACTTTAGTGATGGTTCAAACCTATATGAACCGATATATTACCAATATTGTTGGTGTTTCATTCGCTACATTATCTATATTGCTAGTTTTGTGGAATATTTGGGATTCGCTAAACGATCCGTTGATGGGAAATATAATCGATAGAATATTTGAGAAACGAAAACCAGAGAATGATAAATTTAGACCATGGATTTTAGCCTCTATACCAGTCATTACTATAGGGTTATTCTTACTATTTAGTGTGCCATCCCGATTCGATGGCTTACTAGCTATTATATTATTATTCGTAACCAAGATTATTTATGAAGCCGGATATACAATGATAAATATAGCGATGGGATCTATTCAAGGCGTTATGGCAGTTAATGATACGGAACGTGCAACACTTTCATCATTCAGGGGATTGGGTTCAAACGTCGGTGCTTTGCTGGGTTCAATGCTTATTCCGCAAATCTTAACTCATTTTGGCGAAAATACGACCGGTTATACTGTAGCTAGTATTGTAGCATCTGTATTAGCAGGGATATTAATTTATATGCACTATACTGGAACCGAAGAGCGTAATGTAGCTGCAAAATATGTTTCAGAAGATCAAGAACCGGTGAAATTTACTGATGTTTTTGTATCATTGGCTAAAAACCCTGCTTATTTAGCATTAATTTTACATTCAATTTTCCTTTCTTTTGGTGAAGCGATGTATAACGGTACTAGTTCTTATGTAGTAGCTGATGTGTTCGGTAATATAGGGCTCCTGTCTATAGCCTCTATAGTACAGGTTGTTTTAAGTGTATCTGTGTTGATCATGGTACCTAAATTAGTGAAGTTGACAAGAGGTACTGTTAATTTATTGAGAATCATCATGGGGATAGCAGCTACCTTATTTATTACTTTATTTGTAACGTTACTTTCAACTGAGTTACCTGGAGTAGTATATATTGTTTGGGCCGGAAGTTCGGCGACACTTTTAAATTTAGGTGTACAACTACAGTGGGGATTACTTGCAGAGTCGGTAGACTACAACCAATTTGCGTTAGGTAAGCGTAATGAAGGAACGTTATATGGCAGTTTTATGTTCTCTAGACGACTTGGGCAAACAATTGCTCAATCATTGGTAGTATTGATTATTGGGTGGATTGGTTATAATCCAGATTTAACGAATGCAGGCATGACACAAGCGGCTCATACAATTCAAGGACTAACCTTTACGAATTTAGTCGGTCCCGCGATAGGGGCGATAGGGTCTATTTTGATGTTTACATTTATTTGGAATATTGATGACAACAAACGAACTGAAATGAATGTATTTAAGGAAGAACAATTAAACAAATCTCTAGAAGACCAAAAAAGAAATATTGAGTAACATTCTGTAACCTATACTATAAATTCTTAGAGGCTCAAGAAATTGAGTCTCTTTCTTTTGGATTTCTAGAAAATTAGACTGATGAGAAATGTGAATTTTATATTTATTGAGTTTCCTAGTTTTTCTATTCGATAAAAGTTTATATGAAATGTCGAGTAAAGAAGTAGGGTTTAAATTATGATAGTAATGAAGGGAGGGGAAACGATGTTAAAAGAATTGAACCAAGTTGTGGATTATATTGAAGAGCATTTAACTGAAAATATGTCATTATCGGAAATCGCACAATTTGCTGGTGTGTCAGACTATCATTTTAGACAAGTATTTTTCTACTTATCAGGTATGACTTTACATGAATATATAAAAGGTCGAAAATTATCCGAAGCGAATAAAGATCTTTTAAATAAGGAAAAAGTGACAGATGTAGCCTTTAAATATGGTTACGAATCGGTTGATGGCTTCAGCCGAGCCTTTAAAAAATGGACGGGTTATTTACCTTCCGAAGTTATTAAATTGGGTATGAGTAAGACTTTACCTAAATTTGTTTTTTATATAGATGTACAAGGAGGCGATAGTATGGAATATAAATTAGTCGAAAAACCATCGTTTAAGTTTGCGGGGGTGAGTAAAACGGTTCCGATGCAATTTGAAGGCGTAAATAATGCAATAGTAGAATTAGCAAATAGTATTACTGTAAATCAAAGAGAAATGATGCATAGTGTGAAAAATTTAGAACCAAAAGAAGTAGTGAATATATCTTACGATCATACCTATGACTTTAAAGAAGATGGTGGAGAATTGACGCATATGATTGGTGTTTTAACAACTAAGGAAACTGTAGAGGGGCTGGATTTAATTGAAATGCCGGCGTTAACCTGGGCTGTATTCCCAAACGAAGGGGATTTTCCAAGGGCACTACAAGATATCTATGCGCGTATCTATAGTGAATGGTTACCAGTGGCGGATGTTCAGTTAGTGGATGCGCCAAAATTTTCTTTCACGAGAATGGATAAAGAAAAAGATCATTATGCTTATAGCGAGGTATGGTTGCCGGTTGAACGAATCAATCATTAATAATGCCTTTACAAACCATCATTTAAAATGCTATAATAAAGATTGCCGAAAGGCCTTGCGGCAAGGGTAGAGATGTGAACCGGGTCAGATCGGGAACGAAGCAGCTCTAAGCATTGTCTATCCTGTGCTGTAAGTTAGTATAAATTTAAACGGTTAGAAGCCAAACGCCAAGTATGATTATCCATGCTTGGCGTTTTTTTATGGAAATTTTAAGTAATGATTGGCAATTCAAGGTATTCATAATCTATCGATATAACCGATAATATGTGTTCGGTAAATACTAAGTATAATTATGGTAGATAATTGAATGTTACGGTAAAATAAGAATTGTTTATAATCAACAATGGAAAAATATATTTTAGCGGAAGTAACCTAGAGGTGTGATAGCGCTTACAATATAATGAGGATATATGTAGAGTCGTTATTTATTTTCGCATTAAAGGGGTGGCATAACTTAGAGAAACTGATTAAGCGGTGTTATACAAGGTTAAAGTTTTCACCGAAACACAGAAATGTCTAGCTAACTTGTAATGAATTATAGGGAGGAAATGTGACCTTGATAGAGAAAATGAAGAAAATAAGTCTTACGAACTGGATCATGATTTCAATGGTTCTTGGTTTCGCTGCTGGTTTAATTGTCGGACCTGCTATTGCGCCGATTGGTATATTAGGTGATATTTTTATTCGATTAATTCAAATGTCGGTACCGGTTTTAATCTTTGGTGCGGTAATTGAAGCTGTGGGAGATTTGGATCCCGCGGATTTAGGCAAATTAGGTTTTAAAATGTTCTCATGGTTTGCGGCATTTACAGTTATTGGTGCTATTCTAGGGGTTATATTTGGCATTATTTTTGAACCAGGAGTTGGTATCACAGGAAATACAGCAGTTGAAGCAACTGCCGGTACAGATATGACGCTGTATGACACGATTCTTGGCTTCTTCCCTGAAAATGCTGTAGGCGCATTAGCTGAAGGAAACATGATTCAAATCATTATTTTCGCCATTATATTTGGATTAGCAACTTCAATGATTCTTAAACATAATCCTGAGAATAAAACATTAGCTTTGGTGAAGGATGTTAATGTCATCGTTCAAAAAGTCGTTTCGTTAGTAATGTATTTTGCGCCAATTGGTATTTTTGCCATTGTAGCAGATGTCGTGGGAACCAGTGGTTTAGAGGTAATCTTACAGCTTGGTATGTTCCTATTAGTGTTCTTAATAGCAGCTATTTTACATCTATTTATTGCTCTGCTGGTTACGAGTGCGAAAGCCCGGTTAAATCCTTGGCAAGTAGCTAAAAAATTACAACGTACATTTATTGTTGCAGTTACGACTACATCTTCATCGGTTACAATGCCAATCAAGATGGAAGACTCCAAAAATCTTTTTGGGATGTCTGACCGTATTAATAATCTAGTTAATCCAATTGGTACTGCATTAAATTCTAATGGCCAAACTATGTTCTTATCGGTAGCGGTTATTTTCCTTGCCCAATTCTATGGTATTGAAATGTCATTTACTTATTTGATCTATGCGGTAGCCTTAGCATCTATTTCTACACTAGGTACCGTTACAGTTCCTGGAGGCGGTATTGTTGCTTTAACAGTTATGGTACCTTTCCTAGGTTTACCAACCACCTCAATTGGTTTATTGGCAGGTATCGACTGGTTCTCTGGTATGATTCGTACCCCATTAAATTCAATAGTGGATACTTTAGTAGCGATGGTGATTGCTGCTGATGAAGATGAATTAGACCGAGAAGTGTTTAATTCAACACTATAAATTTTTTGATTGAAAAATAAAATCTCCAAGTTAACCTCGTGTGTAGGTCTAACTTGGAGATTTTTCTGTTCTGGATGAAGTATCTAGAATATTTGAATGCCATACCAGAATAGCGCAATGGCAATCAGTACTAGGATGATTGGTAAAATGCGGGAGATGAAAAAGTCCATCCACCCTGAAATTTTTGTATAAATAGTAGTTAAACGACTTTTAAAAAATAGGGACATGATGAATAATCCGTACATCGGTAATACGAATAAAACAAATGAATAGAAAGCTAGTAGTAATGTTGCTTGTAGGCCAGTAATAGATACTGTTGCGAAATAGCTGAGTAAAGCCAAGTAAGGTGCTATTGAGGATGTCTCTGCCAGGCAAGACGCAATACCAAGCATAAATAAGGAACCGGCTGATAAGTATTTTTCATCAGGTCCTTTAACCTCATCTTTTTGAATTTCTTCTTGGCTAGTAGAAGTTTTATCTTTATTGAGAAAAGTGTATATTAAATAACCTACAATTATCACGCTAGCAGCTAATGCTAGATAGTTCCAGGTATTTGGATAATGATGGTTGACCCAATTGAAAGCTTGAAAAATCCAATCAGAAAAACCAAAGTAAAAGATTAAACCAACTAGAAAGTTACATAAGCTGATTGGGAATATAAAGTACAAAATATGATAAGGTGACTTAATTTTAGATTGTAAAATAAATTGCTGGGTTAAAGCAAAAGGGTTAATGCCGTCAATTAGTCCGGCAATTAATGTTGTTGTAAATACTGTAAACATGATTTCCTCCTCAAAAAAGCCGGATAAGCATCGCAGCACACACCTTCTAATTGAAAGGGCCTATGTGTGGAGCGATACCTATCCGGCGATAGTTGTTTTGTGAATGTGCCTCTATCCTATCAAATTGAAAAATACTTGGCAAGTGTTTTTGTTATTGTAAATAGTTGAATAGGTTTCTTGGTAGGGGCTGTTTAAAATGAAGATCCATTTCAACTACATTTTTTGTCTCACCATCACCACTAGGTTTTTCTAGTTGGATAATAGAAGATACATCGGGTGTCACTAGACCAAGATAGTAAAATTCAGTCCCTTCATCATCATCTTTTTTAACGAATAAATGAATTTGCCAGTCATCTGCATGCTGTAAAATTTTCACTTCAGGGGAAGCTAGGGTTCTTGGTGCTTTTGTAAACCAAGTCATGGTAGATGGATTTAGCAAAGCATCTTCATAGGCTACTTTAGCCCCAGTAAAATTGTCTCCCTTATCTAAGGTTACAAAAATAGTAAATATTTTACGATCTTTATCATAGGTGTAGCCACCAATATTTTGATCAACCATTTGTGTTTGCCATCTTAGTAAGCGTAGGGCATCACGGCGGCCATATTTTTGATATAAAGTTAAGTCCGAGGCTTTATCGTAACGGTCATTTAATAAACTCGCTGTTGTTATTAAGTCGTTTAAATGATGTAGAAAGACAGGATCAGTTTTCGCTGACTTAAAGCCTGGGCTCAGTTCAATCCCGTTTTCTTGAATAGTCACGACACGACCAGGTTGATAAGTTTTCTTTGAAGCGCCTGCATAGTAATCGGTGGATAAAGTTCGAATCGCAGATTGCACGATGCTTGGGTCATTCGGTAAGTCATGTTTGCCGAATAGGGCGTAAATGGCTTCAAAAGTGAGATGATCGATAGATGCTTTGGCTAGCTCATCCAATAGGACAACTTCTTGCAGTCGTTTACCTGGTAGTATCTCGCGAGATAGAAATTTTAATATGTCGTTTCCGGGTTTTGTTATCGTGTTATCCGACTCTTTGATGCTATCCAGAAAGCTTGGGTAATTGTCTTTTTTATTTGCCAATAGGTAGGGATCAAAAGTATTAGTCGTTTCAAAGTCGATTAACATGGGTATGCGACCTAGTTCATTTTTTAAACCAAAATAAGCTTCTTTCAATTCTTTCATGGAGTCTAATTTGACAGCGTTAATCGAATCAAAAATCCGTTCTTTGGCGATGCTTTCAAAGTTTATATTGGATAGACCGGAAAGAAAGTTCGTATTGACAGTTGTTTTTCGCATAGCGTCTTTGGTCCGGTCGGAGTTGCCAGATAATGCTACAGGAATCAAATAGTTATTCTTGTAGTTCCCAATAAAATCGATGATGTTCACAAAGTCTTTATCCTTATGTTTACGTAGTCCACGTCCCATCTGTTGGACGAAGATAATGCTGGATTGGGTGTTTCGCAGCATCACAACTTGATTAATTTCTGGAATATCAATTCCTTCATTGAAAATATCTACCGTAAAAATATAATCCAAGCTTCCAGACCTTAGTCTGTTCACTTGCTTGGTTCGTACTTCTTGACTATCACTTCCTGAAAGAGCTACTGTTTGATAACCGCGGGCGTTGAATTTTTCTGATAGTGCCTGTGCTTCTTCGTTTCGACTACAGAATACTAGACCTTTCACTTTTTCCCTGTCTAAACCATAGTATGTCAATTTGTCCATGACGTAATCTACGCGTTCATCAAGGACTAGGTTCTTTAATTGGGTAGTTTCAGAAATAATTTCGCCGTTTTTTTCATAGTCGGTTACCCCAAAGTAATGAAATGGGGTCAATAAGTCCGCTTCAAGAGCATCTTGTAGGCGAATTTCATAGGCAATGTTGTAATGAAAGAGTTCATACAAATTATAACCGTCAGTACGTTCAGGTGTAGCTGTCAATCCAAGTAAAAATTTGGGCTGGAAGTAGTCAAAAATCCGTTGATAAGAGGCTGATCCCGCCCGATGAACCTCGTCGACCAAGATATAGTCGAATTCTTCTGGATCAAATTGCTGTAAATGTCGGTTGCTAGAAATGGTTTGTTGGGTAGCAAACACATACTTTGCTTCACTATTTTTCGTATTTCCGGTATACAAACCAAAGGCATTGTCATTTTCTGTGTGCAGTACTTTTTTAAAAGATGCCATGGCTGAGTGTAGAATTTGTTCGCGGTGAACGATAAATAAAACTTTTTGTGGTTTCGTTTCTAAGACGTCAAATGCTGCTAAATAGGTTTTACCGGTACCGGTTGCTGCAATTACCAAGCCACGGTCTGCACCGTTCTGACGTAATTCTATTAGACTGTCTAGTGCGGGTTGTTGCATCTTATTTGGCACAATAAAATTCTTGCTTGGGTCTAATAATATACTCGTGTGATGGTATTTTGGCGGTTGGAAAGTTTCCTCGTAGGCTTTAATCCATTTTTGAG
Organism: Aerococcaceae bacterium 50-4; assembly: GCA_041223225.1. Taxonomy (GTDB): domain Bacteria; phylum Bacillota; class Bacilli; order Lactobacillales; family Aerococcaceae; genus Aerococcus. Next base: position 471,334 of record JBCLPQ010000001.1, on the reverse strand, counting down.
TTAGCGGCTCAGCACTTGCCCACTCAGCAACCAAGTGCGCCTTCATTTGGTTAATGATGGCACCATGATGGTAACTGGTTAATTTAACATTCCATTCATAATTTGTTTTTAATGCATGATTGGTTAGATTAGAAGAACCAATAATAAATGATGAATGATCGTCATGTTCAAATAAATAACCCTTAGCATGAAAAGCTTCTTTATTTGAGATGCGTACTTCTAAATTGGGAATCTTCAATAGGGCTTTAAAGGCGTCTGGTGAATTGAAATCTAAATAATTAGAGGTAATCAACCGACCTTTGATACCACGCTGGTTTAAATCAAATAGGTGTGTTTTTAAGGTATTTAGACCACTTTCCGTCACGAATGCCACGGAAAAAGTAAAGGTTTTGCTAATTTCTAATTCTTCTTGCAAGGTATTCAACAAGAAAATATTCTCATCGGGTTGATTGATAATTAACTCAGGGTCATATTGAGCATGCCCCATTTGTTGTTTATCTATAAATGCATGTCTTAATGATTGTGCTAACAAGTCCATATCTATCTCCAATTTAATTCTAGAAAGTCAGTTGAGCTAATTTTTGAACAGCTGGGATATCCGCGGGTGCCCAGTCTAGTGTTGATAGCTCATCAGGTGTTAACCAATTAATGGCTACATGTTCGGTTAATACCGGTTCACTTCCTTTTAACTGACACAAAATTGTTGTTAAGTGAACGCGTCCAAAATCATATTCATAAGCGGAATGGTCGAAGATGTCTTCAGCCATGCTTACTTCAATCTTTAATTCTTCCATTAATTCTCGTTTTAAGGCTTCCTGAGCTGTTTCTCCATCCTCGATTTTGCCGCCTGGAAATTCCCACAAGTAGGCTAAAGATTTTTCGCCACCTCGTTGCGCACATAAGATTTTGTGGTCTCTAACAAGGATGGCCCCAACAACATAAATATCTTTCATCAGTATCACCTTTCGATCGTTTTTTTACTTGTATTAAAGTATATAGATCATTTTACCGGACCCTAAACAAATAAGAAAGATCAAAAAACCGGATAGACAAGCTATCCGGTTAGCGTTCAGTTTAATAACTGTTAAAAAGTCAGCAAATTAAATGAATTATATTAAACCTGCTAATGTTGGTAACCACATTGAAATTGCTGGAATATAAGTTACTAACATTAAACCAGCAAGAATAGCACCGTAGTAACCTAGCATGTATGGCATTACTTTCGCTAATGTTGAGCGACCGACACGGATAGCAACGAATAGGGTGTTACCAACCGGTGGTGTAATGTTACCAATACACAAATTATAAGTTAGCATGATACCAAAGTGAACCGGTGAAATACCGAATGATTCAGCAATTGGTAAGAAAATTGGTGTAAAGATTAAGATTGCTGGTGTAACGTCCATGAATGTACCTGCAATTAGTAAAATCACGTTGATGATTAACATAATGAATAGCGGGCTGTCGGTTAATGATAATAAGCCTTCTGCAATGGCTTGTGGAATGCCTGTGAAGGCCATTACCCAACTTAGGATGTTTGATACACCGATTAAGAATACAACCATACCAGAAGTTTCTACTGAGTCTACTAGGATTTTGTACATATCTTTCCAAGTGATTGACTTATAGATAAATACTGAAATAATTAAGGCATAGATGACAGCAATTGCTGACCCTTCAGTTGCGGTAAAGATACCGGCGATAATACCTCCAATAACGATCACAATTAATGATAAGGGTAAAATAGCATCTACTGTCGCACGACCCAATCGTTTCCAATCAAATTTACCAGTATCTCCTGTATAACCTTTTCGTTTAGAGAAAATAAGCGCAACAACCATACACGCTAACATCCAAATAATACCAGGTACATAACCAGCAACGAATAGAGCGGCTACTGAAGTCCCACCGGAAACTAATGAATAAGTAATTAAAGCATTTGATGGCGGAATCAGTAAGCCAGATGGCGCAGATGCACCGTTGGTTGCGGCAGCTAAGTCCATGTCATATCCAGCGTCTTCTTCACCTTCTTTAACCATTCCCCCAACGGCAGCAGCGGCAGCGGCAGCTGAACCAGAGATGGCACCGAACAAGGCGTTAGCACCAATGTTGGTTAATAATAGTGAGCCAGGGATTTTACCTACAATTGCTTGTACAAAATTCACCAGTCGTTTGGCGATACCACCCTGGTTCATGATATTCCCTGCTAGTACGAAGAAGGGGATAGCAACCAGCGTAAATGATGAGGTACCTGAGAAAATCCTTTGTGCACCGGTGATTAAAGTGATATCCAAAGGCATAGTCGGCAAGATAGCCCCGACTGCTGCAATAGCAATGGATACTGCGATTGGCGCCCCTAAAATTAATAGTAGCGCTAGGAGCACAATCATAATAATAAGTGATTCTATAGCCATATTATGTCTCCTCTTCTACGACGTCTTTGCGTGCATCAAACAAGTCCTTAATATTCATGACACTATAAAGGACAATGAATATACCAGAAATAGGAATACACATGTAGAAGTAACCCATTTGAAGTGGTAACGATGAAGACATTTGGCCCATGGTTAATTTAGTGATTTCAAAACCACCGTAAACCATAACCGTTAAGGCAAAAATTAAGTTTAATGTTTCAGCTAAAATTTGTAGGTTCACTTGGTTAATTGGAGAGAATTTTTCAACCACTACTGGGATATTCATATGTTCTCTTTTCCCAAAGACATAAGCAGCTCCGAAAACAGTTACCCAGGCAAACATATAAGCGGCTAGTTCTTCAGACCAAGTACTTGGATGGTTTAAGATATAGCGGGTAAACACTTGCCAAATAACTAACAAGGTTAATAGCGCCATGGCAGCAGCGCATAAAGCACGCATAGCCTTGTCGATCACATCTCTAAATTTATTCATTAGGCATCTCCTTCCGTATTTTCATTTGAAAACTCTTTGTTTTTCTCTTGAATTTGATCATAAGCATCTTGTAGTTCTGGATATGCTTTTAACATTGAATCGTGAAGTGGAAGAACAGCTTCTTTAAATGGTTCAGTATCTGGGTAGTTGAATTCAACGCCCATGTCATTTTCAGCTTTGTCGCGAGCTTCCTCAACTTTAACTTGCCAAGCTTCATGTTGTGTTTCTTCCATGATTGCAAAAGCTTCATCAAACGTCGCTTTTTCCTCTTCCGGTAAAGCATCTAAGAAGCGAGTCGATACAATCACTTCATCAGGAATCATTTGGTGCATGGTGTAAGAATAGCTTTTAACAATATCCCCATGACCATTTTCTGTTAGTGATAATTCGTTGTTTTCAGCACCGTCAATAACGCCTGATTGGATGGCTGTATATACATCTCCAAATCCCATCGGTGTTGCTGAACCGCCTAATAAACTCATCATGGCAACGTTTGTTGGTGATTGTTGCACACGTACTTTTTTACCTGCTAAGTCAGCAACTTCCTCGATTGGTGTATCTTTAATGTAGAAGTTACGTGTACCAGCATCTAACCATGCTTTGGTAATAAAACCTGCCTCTTCTGTTCCATTAAAAATAGGATCAACAATTTCTGGATCATCCATAACAGCGTGATAAGCTTCAGGAGAATCAAACAGATAAGGTAAGTTAAATAATTGGAAGTCCGTGTTAAAAGTTTCCAAAATTGAGTTAGAGGCAACGGTCACTTCAATAGCACCCGTTTGTGTTAATTGTACCAAGTTCGTTTGTGTCCCTAATAGTTCACTTGGATACAGTTGGACATCATATTTGTCACCGTATTTCTCCTCAATGAATTCTTCAAAGGCCAACATCCCGGTATGGGTAGGGTGGTCTGAAGATTGGTTATGTGCCAAGCGAATAATTTGTTTCTCTGAACTTGAAGCGGTTACATTTCTTTGTCTAGAAAACAAAAATACACCAGCAATAACCAGTATAATAACCACAATAAAGCCCAATAAACCTTTATTAGGTTTTCTTGCAGAATTTCCCATATAATCTCTCCTTCTCTTATAAGATATAAACTACTATATTAGTATAGTACTTTTGAAAACGAATTCAAAGGTCAAAAAGTAAACAATTTGACAGAATCTTGAGTGCAATGATAGTTTGCAATTTTAACGTTTTCTAGTGTCTAACATCAATTTATTTTCCGCTAAAACAAGATTGTACTGGATTAGCAGTAAGGGGATTTGTTTATCAAAAGGTCGTGAATACGTTAAGATGATACTGACGAATAAAAGAAGATTAAAGGAGCGGATCACATGAAGGCCTGGGTAGCAAATCAAGCAGGTGGACCAGAAGTATTTGGACAAGTTGAAATAGATAAGCCTGAAGCTGAAGTTGGTGAAGTATTAGTTAAAGTGCAGGCAATTGGCATTAACCGCCATGATGTCATGTCCAGAAATAAAGTGAATCGAGAAGATCCAGTTGAAGATCGAGTGATTGGTATTGAGATTGCTGGTGAGGTAGTAGCCATCAATCCAGCTGAAGATGAAGCAAGCCACTTAGCCGTTGGTGACCATGTAGCAGGCATTATTACCCACGGTGCCTATGCTGAGTATGCTCGTCTCCCAATTAGCCGTGCTATGGTATTTCCGAAAGATACGTCCTTTACTACTGCAGCGGCCATTCCGGAGGCCTTTATGACTGCTTACCAAACCATGTATTGGATAGGTGACTTGCAAGAAGGTGAGCGAATCCTAGTCCACGCAGCAGGTTCTGGCGTTGGCACTGCCGCTATCCAATTAGCCCATCATCTATCGCAGGCAGAAATTTATGCTACGGCAGGACGTCAAGATAAATTAGACTTAGCCAAAGAACTAGGCGCTCAGACGACCATCAATTATAAGGAAGGAAACTTCGCTGATGTCGTGGCTGAAGCGACTGGCAAAAAGGGTGTCGATGTCATTCTGGATTTCATTGGGGCGTCCTACGCAACGAAAAATGCCTCGGCTATTGGTGTAGACGGCCGTTGGGTTTTAATTGGCGTCCTTGGCGGAACTGAAGTACCGGACTTCGATATGGGACAATTGCTCTTCAAGCGAGTGAAACTGCAAGGAACCTTGCTGTCACCACGATCAGATGATTATAAGGCCAAACTAGTAGCAGATTTAAATAGGGAAGTAGTGCCTTTCATAGCAGATGCTCGTATTCAACCAGTTATTGATACGATTATGGCTTTTGATGACCTGCCAGAAGCGCATAGATATATGGAAGCCAATAAAAATCTTGGTAAAATAATCGTCAGTTTAGAAAAATAATCGTCGATTGATATCATCTCGATCCTTTTTATTAAAAATAAATGAGAGGTTAGATTGCTTTATTTGTCAGTTTTGATACAATGAAAGAAATGATTATCATTGTATTTTAATGTAAAAGGAGCTGGCAGAAATGGAAAAGACGAAGATGCAAGAGATTGCCCAGTATTTGTATGACGCAGAAAAGAATAGAATAGCTATTGATAATGTAACGGAGGTCTTTAACGTTTCCTTTGATGAGCAGGAGGCCTATGATATCCAGGATATGGTAGTAGCCCTGAAGAAGGAAACAGACGGTCAGACAGCTGCGTATAAGATTGGATTGACGTCACCAGCTAAAATCAAACAGTTGAATATAGATCAACCGGTTTATGCGCATATTTTTGACTATATGATTTCCTATGCTGGTGAGGACCTATCAATGGCCCGGTTTATTCATCCGCGTATTGAACCCGAAGTGACCATCGTTTTGAAGGAAGATATTTATCAGGAAGATGTTACTTTTGAAGAAGTCATGGATAAGATTGATTATGTCTATTCTTCTGTAGAAGTGGTAGACTCTCGCTATCACGGTTTCCGTTTCTCTTTAGAGGATGTGGTGGCTGACAATACTTCTTGCCAGGGGGCAATTTTCTCTAAAACACACTTTACTTTAGACCAAGTGGATATCTTGAACGAGAAGGCAACGGTTTATGTCAACGGTGAGAAAATTGATGAGGGATACGGGAAGGACGTAGCCAACCATCCAGCAAATGCGGTGGTATTCTTAGCCAACGCCTTGTATAAACGGGGCGTGACTTTAGAAGCCGGTGTGCCGATTATGACTGGTGGGATGACCAAAGCCAATAAGATTGAAATTGGTGACAAAGTAGAAGTGAAATTTGATACCCTGGATGATGTTTCATTTGAAGTGGTAGAATAAAATTAAAACGTAATGAATGACAAGATAAAACCAGCTAGCGGTGGGGCAGTGACCTATCGCAGCTGGCTTTTTTGTGATGTATATGATGTGATAAAGTCAAAAAAATATACAAGTCTCTTCTATATAATAGGCCTTTTAGCGACGCTATGATATAGAAGAAAACTTGCTTAGCAGTAATATAGGTATTTCATGACTATTTTACAATTGCAGCTTCTACCTGTTTTGGTACACGGTCTTGTTGGTCTGTGAATGGAATAAAGACGTCGCGTGATGACTTCATGGCGTATTGGATGTTTTTCCCGTCTTCGGTATATTCCACGACACGGTAATATGGGTCATGGTAGAAGATAAACCGGTAATTGTTGGCTAGTGCTTCTGCCATCAACTCTTGTTTAGCGGCGATAGAGTCCATTGGGTAATCATCTAGACCACCGACCCAAAGTGGGTTTGTATGGACGAAGGTCAGTAAAATATCTGCCATATGAAGCATCGTTTCGCCTGCTTGTTCAAGGCGGATAATCGTATGACCAGGGCTGTGTCCACCAGTTACTTCCATTGTAATACCTTCCGTAATGTTGATGGTATCTGTAAAGGTTTCAACTTGGCCTTGAATAGCTTCCCAATTTTCTTTTGGATACGTATTTTTTGTTCGAGCATTTGGATATCTTACTGCATCCCATTCGATATCAGAAATATAAATAGTTGCGTTAGGGAAGGTAGAGTGCCATTGGTCGTTTTCAAAATAAGTCAATCCGCTCGCATGGTCATTATGCATATGCGTCATCATGATCACATCAATATCTTCAGGTGTGATACCTAGTTCTTCGAAGTCTTCTTGCATGCTACCTTCTTTTTGTAGGCCAACATTACGTCTGGCTTTCTCATTGAATTTTTCCAAGTTGAATGATGAATCAATCATATAATTTTTTCCTTGGTATTGGATGATGATTGGGTCACACACTTCAGCTACTTGATTTTTATCATTATATGGATAGTATCTGCCCCAAAGTGTTCGTGGTACCGGGCCAAAAATCGTGCCACCGTCAGTACCAATCATTGCGCCGTTCAACCAAGACAAAGTCATTTCATGGAAAGTATATGTATCAATCATAATAAAAATCTCCTTTATATTTATTTACTCGTGAGGGTCATTTGCTTTAATTACTACTAATGGTGGCCTTCAATAATCATTGAAATCCCTTGGCCGCCTCCGATACAAAGGGTGGCTAAACCATATGTGGATTGACGTTTGATCATTTCGTGGACGAGTGTGACCAGGATACGGGCTCCGGATGCGCCGATTGGGTGACCTAAGGCGATGGCCCCACCGTTCACATTCACCTTGTCCATATCTGCCTCTAAATCTTTCAATACACATAAGGCTTGGGCAGCAAAGGCTTCGTTGGCTTCAATTAAGTCCATATCCTGCATAGTTAATTGGGCTTTTTCTAAAGCTTTTCGAGTTGCTGGAATTGGTCCTGTTCCCATAATAGAAGGATCAACTCCGGCACTGGCAAAGGCTTTTATTGTAGCTAGCGGGTTAATACCCATTTCTTCGGCTTTAGCCTTGGACATTAATACGATAGCCGCAGCGCCGTCATTAATACCAGAAGAGTTAGCTGCAGTTACTGAACCACCGTCGCGTTTGAAGGCTGGTCTTAACTTGGCTAGTGATTCTTCGGTAACGCCAGCTCTTGGATATTCATCTGTATCAACTTGGATGTCGTCTCCCCGTCTTTGTGGTACGTATACTGGTGTGATCTCTTCTTGGAATTTGTTTTCGCTGATAGCTGCTTCGGCTTTTTGTTGGCTAGAAGCGGCTAAAGCGTCTTGGTCTTCACGAGTAAAACCATATTTTTCAACGATGTTTTCTGCAGTGATCCCCATATGATAGTTGTTGAAGGCATCAGTTAAGCCATCTTTGATCATGGTGTCGACAATTTTTTGTCGCCCATCCGCATGCCCCAACGTGCATCTTCAACAATATAGGGCGCTTGACTCATATTTTCAGTCCCACCAGCAATGACCACGTCTGATTCGCCCACCATAATACTTTGTGCGGCAAGAGCGACAGCTTTCAAACCTGACCCGCAAACCTTATTGACAGCAAAGGCTGGTTTTTCAACAGGGATGCCGGCAGCGACTGCAACTTGACGGGCAACATTTTGTCCTAAACCAGCGCTTAAAACATTACCGAAGATTACCTCATCAATTGTGGTTGGATCGATATTCGCTTTGGCCATCGCTCCTTGAACGGCTACCTTACCTAAGTCAACAGCAGAAACATTTTTAAAGGCGCCACCGAATGATCCGATGGGGGTTCTTTGTGCAGCTACAATGACAACTTCTTGCATTTGAAAACTCCTTTCGAGGGTTACGTTGAGGTGTGACAAATGTCGGATAATTCTGACTTTTGTAGAACAGGTCTTGGAACACAGTGACATAGAGATGTCTATGCGTTAGAAGTACCTGATATTATGAGTAGTGTTAAACAACAAATCACTTAAAACTTGATCATCAGGAACAAAAAAGACTGCAAACCATTTATGCGGCTCGCAGTCTTACTAGCTAAGAGCCCGCATTCACGAGAAATAGGACTCTTCCATATGTTGGAACAATCCTAGTTAGCTAATAATAATAATAAAGATGTATGTGTCTGGTGATCAGTAGAGGTCATCGACCAAGAGGTATTGGTCATATTTGTAAAATCTGTATGCATTGCCATATTGGTCTCGCTCCTTTTCTTTAAGTTAGTGCTATCTTATCATCACAATTTCATTTTAACAAGCTTTTTCCACATTTATTTTTAATTTACGGCTGTTTTGGAAATGTTTAACTAATCGAAAGCTATGTTTATCAAGGGTTATAGCCAATTATAATATTTATGTAAATGAGAATACGATGAGTTTTTATGGTGGGGACAACTATCACTTTCTGGACGAATGAGAACGAAACACAAAAATTGTATTTTTTAATAGACGTTTTTTATGGCAGATTTTGCTAATCTTTTTGATGTAAAAATACATTTTCCTTCATAAGAAGGCCAGAAAAAATCTACTGGTCATTTTTCAATTTATTATGCCGAATTTTATTCTCAGGATTCACAGGTAAATAGTAGCTCTTGTTGCTTTTAATAAAATGAGATGTTAAGGTGACGTCAATCAAAAAAACTCATAAAATTTTAATAAAACATAAACATCAATATTGGAGGAATGCATTATGACACTAGAAAATGTAGATTTTGGTAATATCAATGAAATTCCCTACCGTCCATTACGTCCAGGAATTGACCAGGCCGTATTTGCCATGTCGGGTGACGGCGTCAATGTAACGGTGAACCGGGTAGAAAATGGCAACGACTTACGACCGCATACACATGATGACCACCAACAGATTGCTTGGATCTTACAAGGTGAATGTGATTACTATGTTGATGGCGAACCTTTCCGTATGACGGCTGGTTCCTGGGTGGTGGTCCCTAAGGGTGTGGAACATTATATTCATGTATATGATTCACCAGAAACAGTGGTGAACGTGGATATTTTTGCCCCAGCGCGTGAGGATTACAATGAAGTCTATAGCCAATTCTTGAAGGAACAAGGCTACCAAGGTTTTAACATTATTGACTAATTACTAAGGACTACTGAACTCATTTACAAAAGGACTAAACTCGGGAAAAGGATGATAGATATATGAAAATGCGCAACCTTGTGAAAGAAAAAATTGCTGAAAAAGGCTATGCTATCGGTGCTTTTGTAGCATCCAGCTCTTCGTTAAACACGGAAATTCTAGGGGTCAATGGCTTTGACTTTGCCATGATTGATTTTGAGCATGCGCAAACAAGCTTAGAGACTGCAGTAGACATGGTACGTGCAGCCGAATTATACGGTACTGCACCTTTTGCCCGAGTTTACCATCCAGAAGATGGGCCAATGATGGGGCGAATGCTCGATATTGGCCTTCATGGTTTGATGATTCCGATGGTGAACACTAAAGCCCAAGCTGAGTTTGTCATCCAGAACACTAAAATGCCACCAATCGGGATTCGTGGGAAGGGGATTGGACGTGGGCCACTTTGGGGAGCCTATGAAAATTACAATAAAGGTGAAGTAGACGAAAAATCAATGGTTATCGTTCAATGTGAAACCCCAGAAGCGGTAGAAAATATTGAAGAAATTGTGAGTGTAAAGGGGATTGATGTCGTGTACATCGGTCGTCTGGACTTAGCACACGCCATGGGAGTTGAAGATCCTTCAACGAGTCCAGAACTTGAAGCCAATATCCAAAAAGTGCTGAAAGCTTGTAAGGCTGCTGGTGTTATTCCAGGTATTTTTACAGCTAATGCGCCGGATGCGATTAACAGAATTGAGCAAGGTTTCCAATTTGTTACTGTGTTGAATGACTTGGCCTTCTTCCGTCAGGCGACCAAAACACGTATTGATGATGTGCGTAAAGGGGTAGAAGGAGACAATTACCAAGTAGATGATGAAGTATTCCTAAAATAGAATAGGGTGAATTTAATTAAAAAATAAGGCAAGCCATCTTATTAAGTATGGCTTGCCTTATTTGTCTTTATTATAGTTTTTCAAGTCGGGTTGCAGCTTCTTCCCAAGCGGTCATCACTTGTTCTAAGCTTTCTTCGTTTTCTTGAAGCGACTGATTTAATTCGTTTAATTTTTCAAAGTCGTCCAGGAATTCTGGCTTGGTCATATCTAATTGGATGGCTTCAATTTTCTCTTCTAAATCAGCCATTTCTGTTTCATACTGGTCGATTTCCCGTTGCAATTTCCGCTCTTCTCTCTGTTTTTCTTTAGACATTCGGAAGGCTTGCTTACTATCAGATTCAGGTTCGGGCGCGGTTTTTTCGGTTTTTTCACTATTATTTTCAGCTTCCAATAAGGCAAGGCGTTCTTCTTCGGATGCCTTTTTAGCTACGTAATAATCGTAGTCACCTAAGTAAAGTGTAGATCCTTCAGGGTTGATTTCAAGGACAGACGTTGCTATCCGGTTAATGAAGTACCGGTCATGGCTGACAAATAGTAGGGTACCGTCATATTCTATTAAGGCATTTTCTAAGACTTCTTTAGAATCGATGTCCAAGTGGTTGGTTGGCTCATCGAGAATCAAGAAATTGTCGTGTTCAAGTGCTAATTTAGCTAATTCAAGGCGGGCTTTTTCCCCACCAGAAAGGGTAGCAACTGATTTAGTGACATCGTTACCTGTAAATAAGAAAGACCCAAGTATTGTTCGGATATCTCGTTCCATCATTGTAGGATGCTCATCCCACAATTCGTGTAGCACATCCTTTTTCGAATTTAAATTCCCTAATTCCTGGTCATAGTAACCAATCTGTAGGTGGGCACCGTAATCGATAGTGCCTGCTAGGGCTGGGATTTGTTTGATAATTGTTTTAAGTAAGGTTGATTTCCCGACGCCATTTGGTCCAACAATAGCAATGGCTTCTTGTTTCCGTAATTGAAAGGAGATTGGTTCAGCTAAGACATTATCAGGACTATAACCAACTGCCAATTTATTAGCTTGCAAGACATCGTTACCTGAAGATTCAGCTACAGAGAATTGGATACGAGCTGATTTTTCGTCATTTAGTGGCTTTTCAATCTTGGTCATCTTCTCTAATTGTTTGCGACGAGATTGGGCCATTTTTGTTGTAGACGCACGGACAATGTTACGCGCCACATAGTCTTCTAACTTGGCAATTTCTTCTTGCTGTTTCTCATAAGCCTTCATTTGTTGTGTTAGGCGTAGGGCACGTTCTTTCAAGTAGAAAGAATAATTTCCTTTGTAATAATGAATCCCTTTGTGGGCCATTTCATAGGTTTCGTTGGTCACAGCATCTAAGAAATACCGGTCATGGGAAACGATGAGTAGGGCGCCAGGGTATTTTGGTAGATAATTTTCTAACCAAGTCAATGTTTCAATATCCAAGTGGTTGGTGGGCTCATCGAGAATCAGTAAATCTTTCTTTTCAAGTAAGATTTTAGCCAAAGCCAGACGGGTTCGCTGCCCACCGGAAAGGGTTGAAATCTTACGGTCGTAATCTTCATCAAAGAATTGAAAACCGTGTAGAACCATGCGGATTTCAGATTCGTAGCCGTAAGCGTTAAAACGGATTAAGTCCTCTTGAAGTTTGTCATAACGGTTGAGTGCAGCCTCATAAGCTTCTGCATCCTGCATTAAGTCTTCGTCAGCTAGCGCAAGGGCGGCTGTTTCAGATTCTTTTAATAGTTTAATGACGGGTTCAAAAACAGAGACCATTTCTTCATAAATGGTTCGGTCACCGGAAACAGCAGTATGTTGGTCCATATAGGCAATGGTTGTGCCTTTGGTTAGGGAAACTTGGCCATCATCGGGGACTTCGATATTGGCTAACATTTTTAACAGGGTCGACTTGCCGGCACCATTACGGCCAACTAAGGCGATCCGACTGTTGTGTTGGATAGTCATTTGTACGTTTTCAAATATCACTTCAACGCCATAGCGTCTAGCTAAATTTGATCCTTGTAATATGATCATAGTGGGCATGATCCTTTCATTTGATAGTCTTTATTATTCTAACACAAAAAGAATTAGGCATTTTATGGAAACGTTTTATAAAATATTGCAATATTTAACATGATAGGAAAATTCGTCATTAATAACTCTTGTGTTAATTTCACAAACTTGGTATACTAGCTAAGAAATTATCTCAAAATAGAAAAGAGGACTGAACATGCGTAAGATACCCAAAGCAACAGCCAGAAGATTACCACTATATCATCGCTACCTACGTGTATTCAAGAATATGGGGAAAACACGCGTTTCTTCAACAGAATTAAGTGAAGCAGTTAAAGTAGAAAGTGCTACGATCCGACGTGACTTTTCTTACTTTGGTGCCTTAGGTAAACGTGGCTACGGCTATGATATCGATGCTTTATTAGATTTCTTTGGTAAGACGCTAAGCCAAGATCGTTTAACAACAGTAGCCCTTGTTGGGGTTGGTAACCTTGGTAATGCCTTATTAAACTACAACTTTAAAAAATCAAACAATATCCGTATTGGTGCTGCCTTCGATATCAATGAGGATATCATTGGTACAGTCCACAATGGTGTGCCTGTTTATGATATGAAGGATTTAACTGAACAATTGAAATTAATGGATATTGAAGTGGTGATTCTTTCAGTTCCAGAAGCAGTTGCCCAAGATACAGTGCCTGCCCTAGAACAAGCACATATCAAAGGGATCTTGAACTTTACACCAGTAAGATTAGATGTACCGGATTCTATCCGTGTTCAAGATGTTGACTTTACGAATGAATTGCAAACTTTAATTTACTTCATTTCAACAAATTCACAGTAGCATATTTGTGATGTTAGAAAATATACAAGAAATAGGCCGAGACAAATTGTCTCGGCCTATTTCTTTTGTATTATGCATGGTTAAAGTTTGTTAAGTTTCACATATATGATCTAAAATGAAGGTAAATACTTTGCATTTTTTATCAAAATAGATAGTTGTATTGATTATTCTTTAGATTTTAATTGCCATAGTACACGGATAGTCTTGAATAAGTCCATCAATTCGTATGCTGCAATGGCTAGAGCTAAGTATACTGTCCAGCTCCAGCCCGCATCTTCAACACCGCCAATGGCGAAGGAGATGGCTAGAAAGATAAAGAATATTTTAAATAGTAATAAGAATATTACCGGTCCTTTTAACATAAAAATACTGACATTCCTCTCTTAAAGCGTATCCTGACAAATGTCAAAATATGACGCATTGTCCATTAATAAAATTAACTCAAATTCCGCATAAAATCAAGGTTTTCCACTTGCGGTTTAAAATAGGTCAAAAAAAGTCAACCTTTCTCTTGCAATTCAGATTTGATTGTTTTAAGATAAGAAACATATAGGTTAGCAGTCAGAAGAAGAGAGTGCTAATCATATAAAAACCAAGTAATCAGGCTTGGAGTAGTAGCTATTTTATCTAAATGGAGGGACATGTAAATGATTAAACCATTAAACGGACGCGCAGTTGTGCGAGTTGAAGAAGCGAAAGAGCAAACAGTTTCAGGTATTGTATTGCCTTCAGCTGCTAAAGAAAAACAACAAGTTGGTGTTGTTGAAGCAGTCGCTGCGAATACTGAAGATTTCACTTCACAATTGAAAGAAGGCGACCGTGTATTATTTGAAAAATATGCAGGTTCAACATTTGAATATGATGGTCAAGAATTATTAATTATCAAAGAAAGCGACATTATCGCAATTGTAGACTAGTCAATTTATTGATATTTACAGATTAAACACAGTATTGAATTTTATGAGGTGAATGAATAAATGGCAAAAGATATTAAATTTTCAGAAGATGCTCGTCAATCAATGGTTCGTGGGATTGATAAATTAGCAGATACGGTAAAAGTAACCTTAGGACCAAAAGGTCGTAATGTTGTTTTAGAACAAAGTTATGGTTCGCCGTTAATCACTAACGATGGTGTAACTATCGCTAAAGAGATTGAATTAGAAGATAAATTTGAAGATATGGGTGCGAAATTAGTCGCTGAAGTGGCTTCAAAAACAAATGACATTGCCGGTGACGGGACAACTACTGCCACTGTTTTAACACAATCAATTGTGACAGAAGGTATGAAAAACGTGACTGCAGGCGCTAACCCAGTTGGTGTTCGTCGCGGTATTGACCAAGCTATTCGTGCAGCTTCAGATCGCTTATCAGAAATTTCTGTACCAGTAGATTCAAAAGATGCGATTGCTAACGTAGCATCAGTTTCATCAGGTGATAAGGAAGTCGGTGACTTGATTGCTGCCGCAATGGAAAAAGTTGGTCAAGATGGTGTCATCACAATTGAAGAATCACAATCCATTGACACTTCACTAGACGTTGTTGAAGGTATGCAATTTGACCGTGGTTACCTATCTCAATACATGGTAACTGACAATGACAAGATGGAAGCTGTTTTAGAAAATCCATATATCTTATTAACAGATAAAAAGATTTCAAACATCCAAGACATTTTGCCGGTATTAGAGCAAGTTGTTCAAGAAGGTCGCGCATTATTATTAGTGGCTGATGATATTGATGGTGAAGCATTACCAACATTAGTATTAAACAAAATCCGCGGTACATTTAACGTTGTAGGTGTTAAAGCGCCAGCCTTTGGTGACCGTCGTAAAGCGATGTTAGAAGACCTATCTATCCTAACAGGTGCACAAGTCATCACTGAAGACTTAGGTTTAGAATTAAAAGACACAACGATTGATCAATTAGGTTCAGCTAACCGCGTTGTTGTTACAAAAGACGATACAACAATCGTTGAAGGTGCTGGTAACAAAGAACAATTAGAACAACGTGTTGCGCAAATCCGTGGTCAAATCGAAGAAACAACTTCTGAATATGACCGTGAAAAATTATTAGAACGCTTAGCGAAATTAGCTGGTGGTGTAGCAGTAGTTAAAGTTGGTGCTGCAACTGAAGCAGAACTAAAAGAACGTAAATTACGTATCGAAGACGCTTTAAACGCTACTCGCGCAGCAGTTGAACAAGGTATTGTAGCTGGTGGTGGTACTGCCTTCGTGAACGCTAAGAATGCAGTTGCAAAATTAGCAGAAACCTTAACTGGTGACGAACAAACAGGTGCTGAAATTGTCTTACGCGCACTAGAAGCACCAGTACGTCAAATTGCTGAAAACGCTGGATTAGAAGGCTCTGTAATCGTTGAGAAATTGAAAGAGCAAGAAGTTGGTATCGGCTTTAACGCTGCAACATCTGAATGGGTAAACATGATCGACGAAGGTATCGTTGACCCAACTAAAGTTTCTCGTTCAGCATTACAAAACGCAGGTTCAGTAGCAGGATTAATCCTATCTACAGAAGCAGCAGTCGCAAACCAACCACAACCTGAACCACAAATGCCAGCAATGGATCCGAATGCAGGAATGTATTAATAAAGAAGGTGCGACATAAACCGTTAAGAAATGAACCGTTGGAAGATTAGGGCAGTGGCTGACAAAGTCAGCTGCAACCTAATCTGAAACGCAGTCATTTCTGGTTTATGGAGCCCGATTACAGGATGTGACAAAAGGCGTTTAGGCACAGAACTTCTAACGCATTTAAGCGAGTAAGAGCTAAAGCACGAACTCGCTCATAAACTGGAATAAATAGGCGGAGTGATGGGACATCATGTAGACTATTTATGAAGTGGAGCTGGGACTGCCTTTTGGAGCTCAACTAAGGTGTGACATAAACCGGTTCATTTCTAGTTTATGTGAGCACAACTTCAAGATGCGAGCAATCTGATTAAAATATACACAATGTAAGAGTAGGGGCTGTGACAGCAATGTCGCAGCCCTTATTTCTATTTGATTTTGATGAAAAAGACGATAATGTATCTTTCGGACAAGCGCTTTATTATAATAAAGATATTGATTTGAAGGATTATAATGACTGAAAGGGCGTTTGATGATGTTATTTACGGAAGATGCAAGTTACTATGCTGAACAAATTAAAGAAGGTAAGTTGTCGGTAAAGGAGGTCGTCACAGCTTCTTTAGAGAATATGACGGCTTTGAATCCAACTTTAAACGCGATTGTTTGGCGTCAAGACACTGATGCCTTGGCCAAAGCAGATGAATATGACATGTTTTTAGCTAATATGAGTCCGCAAGAAAAGGCAGATTTACCACCTTTTTTCGGGGTGCCGACCTTAATCAAAGATCTTGGCCAATCTCAAGAGGGTCAGTTGGCTGCGAGTGGGTCAAAACTATTATCAAATAATAAAGCAAAGCTGACGGATAACTTCGTCAAGGCTGTTGAAAGAGCGGGCTTTGTCATTGTAGGTCGGACGAATGTGCCTGAGTTTGGCTTTAAGGGCATTAGTGATTCTAAAGCTTTTGGCGCTGTCAATTCACCAATTGATACCAGTCGTAATCCTGGTGGTTCGAGTGGTGGTGCGGCAGCTGCTTTGAAAGCAGGGATAGTACCTTTAACCTATGCCTCTGACGGTGGTGGTTCTATACGGATGCCAGCTTCTTATTCAGGACTAATTGGTTTGAAGCCAAGTCGTGGCCGTATGCCAGTGGGGCCAGCTACATACCGGAGTTGGCAAGGAGCAGCAGTGCCATTTGCCTTGACAAAATCAGTTCGCGATACTTGGACCCTGTTGCAAGCACTCCAAGCTACACAATATGAAGCGCCTTTCCCGTTACCAACAATTACAGAAACGAATTTAGTTGATTTAGACCGTCCGTTACGAATTGGCTACTTAACAGACATCAATGACCAATTTCCCATTAGTTCAGAGGGACAGGCTGTATTAAATCAGGTAATCGAGCAATTATCAGGCTTGGGTCATGATGTTTTCCAAGTGACAGACCCAGTCGACCGTAACCAGGTCATGAAATCCTATTTCAAAATGAATAGTGTTGAAACCGCAGCTATGCTGGAGGGTATTGCCCAGTCACTTGGACGGGATTTAACATTTGATGATATGGAGCCTCTAACATGGGCGATTTATCAGTCTGGTTATAAGATTTCAGGGGTTGAGTTAAGTCGAATGTTAGCTGACTGGGATCAATGGACAGCCATATACGAGGCAGAATTTAACAAGTATGATATTTTGCTTACCCCAACGACTAATGGTCCGGCACCTAAACACGGCATCTTTGATCCGAGCAAAGCGATTATTGAAGCCGAGAAAAATATTGACCAGTTAGACCAAGAAGACCAACAACAGTTGATTTGGGATCATTTTGGTCAATCAATTCCCTATTCACCCTATGTATCTATTGTGAACTTACTTGGCCAGCCGGCGATTTCCTTGCCTATGTATAAAACTGAGGCGGGATTACCGATTGGCGCCCAGTTTATCGCTAACAAGGGGAATGAGTTTCTATTGTTACAATTAGCCAAGCAAATTGAAGATGCAGGACTATTAGACACATCAATCGTTGGTTTATAATTGCCACTAAAATAATTTCTGAATGAAGGGCTGGACCGTTAGTGGTGCAGCCTTTTTTTGGGGATATCAAAATGATTAAGCAAAGCCCAAATAAAATTATGGCTTGCTATTTTCTCATTGTTTGTTAATATTCTCATTAACAAATTCTAAATATATCGATCATTTAAAAGGAGTGTAGCCTTATGGCCATTTGGTCTAATAAATTTCACGAGGAAATGTCACAAGATGCTTATCAATTTAATCAATCAATCCAAGTAGATTATCGCTTGTTGGATGGTGACCTCCGAGGGTCCAAGGCGCACGCGGCTATGTTAGGTCACCAAGGGATTCTGACGATGGAAGAGTCGGACAGTTTGGTAAATGAACTAGAGCAAATGCGTCAAGATTATGCGAACGGGATCCTAGCCATCGATTTTACAACGGAGGATGTCCATTCTTTTATCGAGGCGGAATTAACCAAACGTCTAGGTACTGTTGGCAAGAAAGTCCATACAGGACGGTCACGTAATGACCAGGTCGCGACTGCTATGCGAATCTATGTCTTGGATGAGCTGCAAGATTTTACCCAACAAACCAAGTTGGCGATTGAAGCTATTTTGACAAAAGCGGAAGGACATTTAGATACTATTATGCCTGGCTACACCCATTTACAACGGGCGCAACCAATCACTTATGCCCATTACTTATTGGCTTATGCGCAGATGTTTAGCCGCGATTTATCACGGTTTGCGGACTTATATGACCGGGTGGCGGCTGATATGCCACTGGGCGCGGGAGCGTTGGCTACTTCAACTTATCCCATTGATCCATTCTATACGACCAACCAATTACCAGGCTTCACTGCCCCTTATGTGAATTCAATTGATGCGGTCTCCAACAATGATTATGCGATCGAATTCTTGTCTGGTTTAGCGATGATGTCCATGCATATGTCCCGTTATGCAGAAGAAACGATTATGTGGTCTAGTCAGGAATTTCGTTTCATTAGTCTGAAAGATACTTTCTCAACTGGTTCATCTATCATGCCTCAGAAGAAGAATGCGGATATTCATGAATTAATGCGTGGTAAAACAGGCCGAGTATACGGCAATCTGATGAGCGTTTTAACCATTATGAAAGGTTTACCTCTAGCCTATAATAAAGACTTGCAAGAAATTAAAGAACAGCTATTTGACGGGATTGACCATGTGAAGGCTATGTTGTCTTTACTACCAGGGATGTTAGAAGCAACTATCGTCAATAAAGAAGTGATGTACGCTGCCTGTGGGAAAGGGTTTTTGAATGCCACGGATTGTGCAGATTATCTAACCAACAAGGGGATGGCCTTTAGAGATGCCTACCAAATATCTGGTGACCTAGTGGGTTATTGTACTGAAAACCGGAAGAGTTTGGAAGAATTAACCTTGGCTGAATATCAAGACTTCTCAGAATTATTTGACGCAGATATTTATGATGCCATTGACTTGAAAAACTGTGTTTACCGTAGAAAAGTTGCGGGTGGACCAGCGCCAGAAGCTGTGACAGCTGCAATTGCCAGAGTTCGTCAAGCAATTGCTTAGTGATTTTTTTGAAAAATATTTGATACTTTTCTAGTTGACTTTCTATAAAAATCCAATTAGAATAATTAAAAGAAAATGATAAAAATTACAAAACAATGATAATATCATTTTTGAATGAGAATTGAATATTAGATCATAGAAGCAAAGAGTAACAAGGGTACTGTCCTAAGCGAGTAGACGATTGGTGAAAGGTCTATGTCAGGAGAATTGTGAACCGCATTGCTGAGATAATTGAGTGAAAGTAAGATAGCTCAGTTCGTTAGACGCGTTAAGTCTTCAAGCGTTGATGATTTTTGTCAGCAGTAGAGTGGTACCGTGGATATTAACCGCCTCTTCATTTGAAGGGGCGGATTTTTTTATTTTCCAAAACTTTCAAATGAAAGCTTGTGATTTGTTAAATTGAAATATTTAACAGGATACAAGGGACTATTTTCAGACAAAGATCACAACAGTAGAGTGGTACCGTGGATTTTTAGTCCGCCTCTTCTTTTAGAAGAGGTGGGCTTTTTTTATAGGCATTTTTAGGAGGATGAAGAAAATGTTAAGTCAAGTGAAGAAGAACAAGCAAGTGGGATGGCAGTTGAAGTTTTTTAATTTGATGGTTGTGTTGGCTATCTTGATTAACCTGGTTATACCAGCAAAAAGTGTCTCAGCATCTTCATGGACAGGACCTGAAGCAGCAGCTGAAGTTGAAGGGACAGATACCTTGCTAGCGGATATCCAGGAACGTGGCGTCCTTAGGATGGGAACTGCATCGGGTTACTCGCCTTATGAATTTACTGTTTTAGAAAACGGTGAAAATAAAGTAGTTGGGATTGACGTTTTTCTAGGAGAGTATATCGCAGACCAATTAGGGGTTGAATTAGAAGTAGTGGATATGGAATTTGGTTCATTACTGGCCTCACTTGAAACGGGCGGGATTGATATTGTGATTGCCGGAATGGGGGCGACAGCGGAACGTGACCAATCCATTGACTTCTCGAATGCTTATGAATTATCTGGTCAATCAATTGTGATTCGTGAAGGCGAGGAGGATGAGATTTTAGATTATAGTTCTTTTGAAAATGGTGAGCACACGATTGCTGTATCTGAAGCTACTTTGCAGGAGGGGTATGTCAGAGATTTCTTTGAAAATCCAGACTTGTTGATTATGCGTAAGTCAGGGGATGCCATTGCCGCCTTAACTTCTGGTCAAGCGGACGGCGTTTTACTAGATGATGCTGTGGCAGGTGCTAATGCTGCTGAAAATGAAGGACTAGTCGTGATCGACTCGAAATTAGATGCCCATGTTGAAGACCAAGGGAAATCAATCGGGATTCCGGAAAATCAACCATCATTACAAAATGCCATCAACGATATTTTAGCGGATGTGAATGACCAAGGATTAGTGGACACTTGGACAGAAGCTTCATTCGATATTATCGCCGGTGAAAATGCAGGTACCGGTTGGACTACTTATTGGCCTTATTTTTGGAACGGGATTAAAACAACCCTGATTATTGCTGCGGTATCCATCTTCTTTGGAATGATCCTGGGTATATTTTTAGCCCTAATGCGTTTAACCAACAATCCTTTCTTGAAATTACTGGCTACTGCTTATATTGAATTTGTCCGTGGTACACCTTTGATGATTCAAGTCCTGTTCATGTTTCTAGGTGTCGGCGCCATCTTTGGTTGGTCAACAATGACTGCAGGTTTGGTTTCCGTGTCTATGAACTCGGGGGCTTACATCGCAGAAATTATCCGTGGGGGTATTCAATCTGTGGATAAGGGGCAAGCTGAAGCAGCACGGTCGCTTGGACTCGGTTACTGGCAAACAATGCGGAAAGTCATTTTTCCACAATCATTAAGATCTATCTGGCCGTCACTAGGGAATGAATTCATCACCTTGATTAAAGAATCTTCTATTGTGTCGACGATTGGGGTGGCAGAATTGACCTTCCAAACACGGGCGGTAACCAGTATCACCTACCAAGCGGTTGTTCCATTATTTATTTCGATGATTATTTACTTCATCATGACTTATGCCTTATCGCAAGTCTTGAATATATATGAAAGAAAGATGAATCAAAAATATGCTTAAGCAATATTGATGAACTTAGAAAATTTAGGAGGAAATATAAATGGCAAAAGAAAAAACAGCAATTAAAAAGGTTTTATTAGCGTACTCGGGTGGTCTAGACACATCAGTTATCATTCCTTGGTTAAAGGAAAACTATAATGACTGTGAAGTTATCGGTATGACGGGGAATGTTGGACAAGAAGAGGACTTTGAATTCTTAAAAGAAAAAGCAGTAGCCTGTGGGGCAACAAAATTATATGTAGAGGACTTACGTGAAGAATTTATTACGGATTATATCTTCCCAGCAATTCAAGCAGGTGCTAAATACGAGTCGACTTATCTATTAGGGACAGCTTATGCCCGTCCATTAATCGCTAAACGTATGGTTGAAATAGCTCATTTAGAAGGCTGTGATGCCATCGTTCATGGCTGTACTGGTAAAGGGAATGACCAAGTGCGTTTTGAGTTGGGGATTCGTGAGTTTGACCCAACAATGACTATCATTGCCCCTTGGCGTGAGTGGGATATCATGTCACGTGAGCAAGCCTTTGACTATGCAGAAGCGCATAATGTGCCACTACCGATTACACGTGAAACCAACTATTCTAAAGACGAAAACCTCTTCCACTTATCACACGAAGGTTTGGATTTGGAAGATCCAACCAATAAACCAAACTATGAAGAGATTTTAGAGTTAGGGGTATCACCACAATCCGCACCAGACCAAGAAGTTGAAGTGACGGTAACCTTTGAAGCAGGTATTCCTATTGCTGTTAATGGTGAAAAAATGGCGCCAATCGCCTTGCTAGAAAAATTAAATGCCATTGGTGGTGCTAACGGCATTGGGATTTTAGATGTTGTTGAAAACCGTCTAGTGGGCATGAAATCACGGGGGGTTTATGAAACACCAGGTGGGACTATCCTTTACCATGCCCATGAAAAACTAGAACAAATCACTTTGGACCGTGACACCCAACACTATAAACAAAGCGTTGCCTTAAAATATGCAGACTTAGTTTATAACGGTTTATGGTTCAGTCCACTACGTAAAGCTTTACAGGTCTTTGTAGATGAAACGCAAAAGACAGTAACAGGATCGGTGACGATGGTCCTATACAAAGGAAATATTATTGATGCAGGGATGACTAGCCCGTATTCATTATATTCAGATGAATTAGCAACCTTTGGTGAGGATGATATCTATAACCAAAACGACGCAGAAGGCTTTATCAAATTATTTGGCCTACCACAATCGGCGCGTAAGATGGCTGAGCAAATTTGGGCACAGGGTGAAACTACCGAACCGGGTGCCTTTACAGATGTGCCAAGAAATAATGAATGGCTAAGATAATTAAGTGCGACAAAAGTCGTTTAGATTTGCCCCGCGATAAGGGACTGTACTAATTGCAGTCCTTTTTCTTTTGTTGGATAAATACAGTGGTTATTCACATTTTAGGCCAGGGATTTGTAAGGTAATAAGCATATGGAGTTGGTTGTACTTTGTCATGCAAGCGCTTTATTGAGTAAGCGGAAAGACATAAAGTACAATAAATGTATTTAAAAGAGAGAAAGCTTGATTTCGCTTACTTACATTTTGTAAGTTCAAACCCTGATTGGGTGGGGGTTTTCACAATATGCGAGAATTTCGATGAAATTTATGACTAAAAAATTGCAATTTTGAACCCATAATCTTTGATAATTCGAATTCGAGGTGTTATGATATATTTTGTAAGATAAAAAATATTAAAAACATTTGAAAAGGAGTTTTTTAAACATGGCAAAATTTGGTGTAGTAGTAGGTTCAATCCGTCAAAATTCATTCTCAGAAGGTGTAGCTAAAGCAATCGTTGCTGGTTTGCCTGAAGGTTCAGAAGTTAACTTTTTAGAAATTGCTAACTTACCTTTATACAACCAAGACTTAGATGCTAACTCTCCAGCAGAATACGAAGAGTTCCGTGCACAAGTTGCTGCACAAGATGCATTCATCTTTGTAACACCAGAACACAACCGTAACTTACCTGCAGCATTGAAAAATGCTTTAGACGTAGCTTCTCGTCCTTGGGGTCAAAACGTTTGGGCTGGTAAACCTGCATTAGTAGCTTCTCAATCTATCTCAGGAATCTCTGGTGTATTGGCTCACCACTCACTACGTCAATCATTAGTATTCTTAGACATGCCAACTATGCAACAACCTGAGTTATACATCAACTCTGCAGAAATTGCTGACATGGAGACTGGTGAAGTAACTAACGAAGACTCTAAACAATTCTTAGCAAACGCTGGTGCACAATTCGCAGAATTTGCAGCTAAATTCGTTGGCTAATGAATAAACATATTCAAATGAAAAGACTAGCCGCGTGCTAGTCTTTTTTTTCTGGGCTTAATTAAATGTATTTTAGATTTTTAACGTATTTTATGACAAGATACATTGACAAACTGCTGGTCATGTCAATATAATGTAGTGAAGGTGTGACGCACACATACTATTTTTATAAATATTCTATGAAACAAAGAGTAGATTATCGACCGGTATAGCGAGAGGTGTTGGTGGGAGGCCTTACGGGATAGATAATTGAACCGCATTGTTGAGAAGAATGACTGAACGCTAGTAGGTCATTTCGCTAATGACGTTACCATTTCAAGTAAGGGGAGGTGAAGGCCGCCCCTAAAATTAGAGTGGTACCGTGGATCTCCGCCTCTGTTATAGAGGTGGGGATTTTTTTATTACCCAAAATAGTAATGTTGAATGATATAGGTGAATAAACTAAGTAGAAAAATGTTTTAGAGGAGGAAAAAACATGAAATATATGAAACAGATCATGTTGGTTTGCATGACACTTGTGCTAGCTATGGCTGGCTTGAGCCAAAATCCTGTTTTGGCAACTGAGAGTGGGCAAACAGCAACTAGCGCACCGGATGCAAGTGAAGCAACAGCACCAGGGGAAAACACTTTATACCAAGATATTCAAGATCGTGGGGTACTGCGAATTGGGACAAACTCAACTTACGCACCCTTTGAGTTCTCCATTTTAAAAGATGGACAAAATCAAGTTGTTGGTTTAGATATCTTTTTAGCTCAAAAAATAGCCGATGATTTAGGGGTAGAGCTTGAAGTAGTTGACATGGAGTTCTCTAACTTATTAACATCCTTAGATACCGGTCAAATTGACATGGTATTGGCAGGGATGACTTCATCAGAAGAGCGAGCTAAATCAGTTGATTTCTCTGACGTCTATCAAGTTTCTGGTCAGTCATTCGTTATTCAAGAAGATAAAGCCAGCGAGATCACGGACGATTCTTACTTTAAAGAGGGCGGTAAAATTTCAGTTGGAGAAGGGACTACACAGCAACTATTAGTTGGTGACCATTATCCAAATGCTGAAGTTCAAATCATGCGTACGACCACAGACTCTATTTCCGCATTAAATTCTGATTTAGTAGATGGTGTCTTGTTAGATGAGGATGTAGCTGGTGCATATGCGGCGGAAAATCCTAATTTAACCATAATTGAAGCCAATCTACCGATTCAAGATCCAGGTAAGGCTGTCGCTATGCCAAAAAATCAACCAACCTTAGTGGCGTCTGTGAATGAGTCTATAGCGGAAGCCCAAGAACAAGGGTTAATCGACCAATGGTTAGAAGAATCTTACGATATTATTGAAAATAACCGTCAATCAACTTGGGCTGCTTATGCACCTTACTTTATTAATGGTGTAAAAACGACCTTATTCATTTCAGCGATTTCAATCTTCTTCGGCTTGATTCTAGGTACAGCATTAGCCTTGCTACGTTTATCTGGCAATAAGCTGTTGGATATTTTAGCGCAAGCGTATATTGAAGTTGTTCGTGGTACACCATTGATGATTCAAATTTTATTTATTTACTTAGGATTTGCGGGGACTTTTGGTTGGTCAACGTTAACTTCTGGTTTGGTGGCTGTATCCTTAAACTCAGGTGCCTATATTGCCGAAATTATTCGTGGGGGGATCAATTCCGTGGATAAAGGCCAAGCTGAAGCTGCACGCTCACTCGGTCTAGGTTACTGGGTAACAATGCGTAAAGTTATTTTCCCACAATCTCTAAGATCAATTTGGCCATCATTAGGGAATGAATTTGTCACCTTAATTAAAGAATCATCAATTGTATCAACGATTGGTGTGGCAGAATTAACTTTCCAAACCCGTAATGTATCAACGATTACCTTTAACGGTATCGTGCCATTGATCATCTCAATGGCTATCTACTTCATCTTAACTTTCACATTAACCAAGTTATTAAATGTGTATGAACGTCGGATGAACGAAAAATATGCCCAATAATGAACAACATTTCGAGTCGTAACGATCAGATACGGCTCCTTTTTTATATTTCAAATTGGTATTATTTCGACTTTGTGAAATTGTCAGTTATCATTAGGGTAACAGTAGAAAGTTCAAATTAGAAAAAAGGTTCTTATCCCCTTAAAAGCATTAGCGCTGATTCAAATCACAACTTTTATAGTAGGTCACTTTCCCTCCATTACGCCGTCTCTTTATGCCCACTCAAATATGCTAGAAGTTGCCTCACTAGATGTTAACTCCTAGCAACAGTAATTGTTGACGCTGTTACAAAAAGATTACACCTGTATGTCTAATATAAAAATTATATGATAAAGTGCAACACTTGGCTATTTTTGGTCAATTGCATGATAATCTTAGGGCAAAGCAATAAAACAAAAAGGAGGGAGAAAAGGTGCGCAAACGTTTTTTAACAAATAATAGACAAATTACCTACATTTTATTGGGTATCGTAACTTGCGTAGTAGCCTTTTTCATCATACGTGCGTTTACGAATACGAATCGCATGTCTGCAGAAGAAAAAACTGAGACAGTAGCGACAGCGGTGAATGCTCTTTATTATGATAACTCCTATACCTTCCTAAAAGCAGATATTCAACAAGATGAAATTGCTGAATTGGCTGAAGAAGTAGATAGTTTACGTGATAGCGAAGAGAAAAATATGATTGTTGAACGGATCACTTCAGTCCAACAACGATATGATCTACAAAGTCAGTTGAACAGTCTATTCGATGAAAATAACAATTGTAATGGCCAAGCTGTCATTAATGGTGCGACAATTAAAGAGTATATTTTAGTCGATGATGATGTGACCATTGATGAATTAGACTTACTTCGTGATAGTTATGCAGATCAATTAGATAATGAAGACGATGGATTCTACAATACTGCTACTAGCTTAATCGAGGAAGCAGAAGGTCAGATTAATGTAATTGAAACGTATGCGAGTAATTTGACAGCCATCGAAAATGATACAGCTCTCACATTTGACCAATTAGAAGACGAATTAACATCAATCACAGAACAGGTAAATGACATTGAAAATCCGTGTGTTCAAGATAAATTATTAGAAATGATTGCAGACTGTGATGAAAAAGCAACACAAGCCATCTTCAATCGTCTAATCGCGGAAGCAGAAGCGGGTAATGCTTCTGATGAAGAATTAGCGAAAATTCGTGAAGAGGGGCAAGCAGCAATTAAGGCTTCTAAAGCACGAATTGAGGATTTACAAGCGAAGCGCGAAAAAATCATGGCTTCTAATGATGCTTCTGCAACTTTGACTTTACGTCAAACATCTGACCGCCCGTCATTTGGGGTAAATACGAATGTGACATCTGATGTACTTGCATCAAATCAAATCGGACAATCTTACTCAGCATCTTCAAGCCGAAGAGCTAGTGGATCTTCTTCAAAAAGTGTATCTTCAAGTTCACAAGCAGCTGACGCAACAATTTCTGAAACAAGTAGCGTAGCCACAGCGGATAGTAGCTCAAGAGAGTCAATCTCGTCGAGTGAATCTTCTAGCATGAGTAGTTCAAATGAAGAAGTACCTTCTTCATCATCTAGCGATTCATCAAGTAGCTCAATTCCTGCTAGTTCAAGTGATTCGAGTGAATCATCTGTTGCTAGCTCAAGTGATTCAGCATCAGAATCTACTTCAAGTAATTCATCATCAAGCGAATCAGAATCTTCACGTGATGATTCTGACATTGAGAGTGGATCTGAAAGTGACTCAAGCCAGATGAATCAATCATCAAGTTCATCTAGTAATGGTTCAGTGATAGAAGAAGGTGGCACTTCTTCAAGTTCACAACAGCAGTCAGCAGTGGAGCATACAACGACAGAGCGGCCTCGGTCATCTGTTGCTAGTGATTCAGTTACTGAATCCAGTGAAATTCCATACGGCTCACCAGAGTAAATGAAGAAACAAGAAGCAGTTAGGGTAATAGCTAACTGCTTTTTTTCTATTTCTACTATAATTTAAATGTTTTTTAACTAGAATAGGCTTATATTCTACTTAGGTTATGGTAGAATATTAGGGATTATAGGTGCTTACTTATAGTATATATATATAATGAAATGGGTGAAAAAATGCAAAAAAACGGAGAATGGACGAACTGGTACCGCGTCGTTATCGTGGCAACAGAAGCGTTAATTTTGTTCCTTTCTTATCTTGTTTCATTCTTTTTGCGGTATGGTCGATATGTACCTTTGAAAAACTATGAAGCTTTCCAAGGGGCAATTGGTTGGATACTGATTATCTTTGTATTTATCAATATATTATTTGGGGTATACATCCTTTATGATAAAACCAAAGGCGACCTCTTCTTCATTACTATTATCAGTCAAGGAATCTTAGCCGTAGTTGCTATGGTATTAAGTTTCGCTGGTAGATGGTTAGCCTTTCCACGATCAGTTGTCTTAATCGACTTCTTGGTAAGTGTAGTAATGCTCTATATTTTTAGAGCCTTAGTATTCGACATTTACCGACGCTATGCGTCTACTAAACGGGTAATGATTGTTGGATCTGAAGAAGCTGTTTTTCCAGCAATATATAATTTCAAAAATTCAAAAAGCACTCGTCATATCGTCACACACGTAGTCTTAGAAGATTACTACCGCAATGTGAAGAGTCGTTTAGATGAGTATGATATTGTATACCTTGCATCGCAAATTGATGAGAGTGAAAAACTAAAAATTTATGACTTGCTTATGCGAGCAAATAAAAAATTATTCTTAAATTCAAAATTTGAAAACCTCGTAATGGTGAACCCAAATATTATGAATTTTGAGGATGAGTCTATTATTGAAACTTCGGATTTCGCTATCCCAGCAGATCAAGGTCTGATCAAACGAGGGTTAGATATCATGATGTCCCTAGTTGGTTTGATTTTAGCTTCGCCTATTATGCTGGTGACAGCAATTATTATTAAATTGACGTCTAAAGGACCTGTTTTCTATCGCCAAGTGCGTATTACTAAAGGCGGCGAAGAGTTTGATATTTTGAAATTCCGTTCAATGACAACAGATGCAGAAGTAAAATCTGGTCCAATGATTGCAACGAAAAATGATGCGCGCGTTACAACAGTTGGTAAATACATCCGTGCTTTACGTATCGATGAATTACCACAATTGTTGAATGTGTTACGCGGGGACATGTCTATGATTGGCCCACGTCCAGAGCGCCCATTCTTCGTGAATCAATTCCAAGAAGAAAATCCGCATTACTACCTACGCCACAACGTACAGGCTGGTATTACAGGATATGCGCAAGTCTATGGTAAATATGCCACTGACTTTAACTCTAAATTGAATTTTGATTTAATTTATATCAAACAATATTCAATGTTCTTGGACTTTAAAATCTTATTACAAACCATTAAAATCCTCTTTGACAAAGTATCCTCATCAGGAATTGACGAAGACGAAAAACCAACAGTAACAAGAGAAGAAGCAGCAGAAATGAACATAGAAGTTATAGGATGAGACAAAAGGCGTCTAGACTTAGAGCTTCTAGCGCATTTAAGCGAGTAAGAGCTAAAGCACTAACTCGCTCATAAACTGGAGTAAATAGGCGTAGTGATGGCACATCACGGAAACTATTTGCGAAGTGGAGTTGAGTCTGCCTTTTGGAACTCGACTTCATAAGCGAGGTTATCATGATCCTTTTCTAGCGCATTTAGGCAAGTAAACGCTAAAGCGTAAACTCGCCCATAATCTGGAGGCTCGAACCCGACTAAGAAGCCTAGGTTGGTCGATAGAAGCGAACTCAACTTCAATAGGCTGTGAGGGAGACCGCTTAGCTCAACAACACTGGAAGACTAGTGCCGTGGCACACAAAGTGTGACGCAAACTAGTCTGAAGTGGACTTGAGCTGGTCGACCGAACTCGACTTCATAAGCAAAGTTATTACAAGTTCCTGTTTCAAACATGATGAAAAGCGTTAACGACAGTCATAAGTACTGGTAGTTAACGCTTTTTTGCCTACAAGGATATGTTCACAAGTCGCTAGAGATGACAACAACTTGTAAAATAGTGGTATAATGAAGAAAGTTAAATCGCAATTCTTGGAGGGAATAAGAATATGAAGACAACGCCGAACGATAGCCTAGCACTTCACACTGATTTATATGAAATCAATATGATGAAGACTTATTGGGATGCTGGAAATGCTGACCAACAAGCGGTTTTTGAAGTTTACTTCCGTAAAAATCCGTTTGAAAGTGGATATGCCATTTTTGCAGGCCTAGAACGTGTCATTCAATATGTACAAAACTTAGAATTTACCGACGAAGATATCGCCTACTTGCGGGAAACACAAAACTATCCCGAAGAATTCTTAGACTATTTGAAAAACTACCATTTCGACGCGACAATTCGCTCAATGGAAGAGGGAGAAATTGCCTTTTCAAACGAACCATTGATGCAAATTAAGGGGTCATTAGCTGACTGTACGCTAATCGAAACGGCTGTTTTAAATATTGTCAACTATCAAACGTTAATCGCCACAAAAGCATCGCGTATCCGTAATGTTGCTGGCGATGATGCCCTAGCAGAATTCGGTGCTCGTCGTGCCCAAGAAATGGATGCAGCTATTTGGGGTGCTCGCGCTTCTTACATCGGTGGTTTTGACTCGACCTCAAACGTACGTGCCGGTAAGTTGTTCAATATTCCTATCTCAGGTACGCATGCCCATGCCATGGTTCAGGCCTACCAAAACGACTATAAAGCCTTTAAAGCTTATGCTGAAGCCCATGAAAAATGTACTTTCTTAGTAGATACTTACGATACCCTTCGCTCAGGTGTGCCGAATGCGATTCGGGTAGCTGATGAAATGGAAGATAAATCTCGTTTCGTTGGGGTTCGTATCGACTCAGGTGACATTACCTACTTATCTAAACGTATCCGTAAGATGTTAGATGATGCTGGTTATCCGGATGCCATTATTTCAGCATCTAACGATTTAGATGAAAAAACGATTCTAAACTTGAAGATGCAAGGGGCTAAAATTGATGCTTGGGGCGTTGGTACACAGTTGATTACAGCTTTTGACCAACCAGCCTTAGGTGCGGTTTACAAACTATGCGCCATCGAGGACGAGAATGGTGAAATGGTACCAACGATGAAAATTTCGTCATCTCCAGAGAAAATTACTACACCAGGTGAGAAACAAATCTGGCGTATTACCCGCAAAAAAGACGGTAAATCTGAAGGGGACTACATCACAACAATGAATGAAGACCCGAATGAAGCTGATTCAATCTTCATGTTCCACCCAACTTATACCTATATTAATAAAACTGTTCGTCGTTTCAATGCACGTCCGTTATTGCGTACAGTCATTGATAAAGGAGAACTAGTATATGATCTACCGACATTAGAAACCGTTCGTGATTTTTCACGTGAACATTTGGATGCCTTATGGTCAGAATACCGTCGTATGCTGAACCCAGAGCCATACCCAGTTGATTTATCACAAGAGCTATATGATTTAAAAATGAATTCAATCGCTGAAATTCGTGAGCGCATCAATGAAGAATATCAAGAATTTGATGACGACCACGATAACCATGATGACTAATATGCAATAGAAGGGGAGGATACCGTGCGACCACTACAAGAAGAAATCATTAAAAACTTAAAAGTAGCGCCAGCTATTGATCCAGAAACAGAAATCAGACGGTCTATTGATTTCATCAAGGACTACCTGAACAAGTTTCCTTTTCTTAAATCATTAGTATTGGGTATTTCTGGTGGCCAAGACTCTACCCTGGCTGGTAAACTTTGCCAAATGGCGATAAGTGAAATCCGCGAAGAAACTGGTGACAACAAGTACCAATTTATCGCAGTCCGATTGCCTTACGGGAACCAAGCTGATGAAGACGATGCGATGGATGCTATCGCATTCATGCAAGCTGACCAGACCGTACGGGTGAATATCAAACCAGCTGTTGATGCCATAGTTGAAGAATTGGAAAAAGGCGGCCAAGTAATTTCTGACTTTAATAAAGGGAATATTAAGGCGCGTCAACGGATGTTGGTCCAATATGCAGTTGCTGGCGATAACGCAGGTGTCGTTATTGGGACAGACCATGCGGCTGAATCAGTCACAGGTTTTTATACTAAATTTGGTGACGGTGCAGCCGACATCCTACCTATCTGGCGCTTAAACAAACGTCAAGGGCGTGCTATTCTTGAATATTTACAAGCGCCAGAACACCTTTACGTCAAAGTACCAACCGCCGATTTAGAAGAAAATCGTCCCGGTTTAGCTGACGAAGTAGCCCTAGGCGTTACTTACCAAGATATCGACGACTACTTAGAAGGCAAAGAAGTAGCCACAGAAGCAGCTGAAAAAATCGAAAACTGGTACCTAAAAACCCAACATAAACGGGAACTACCAATCAATGTTTATGATGAATGGTGGAAGAAATAATAGTTTACATACTGGATTAAAAAGCTGATATTGAGGTGTTTTCGCCTCGATATCAGCTTTTTTACTTTATTTATGTGTTCTTTTTTAAGCCTTTTTTTCGATACGGTCGTCATCAGTGATGGGTCTCACTACTCGACACGGATTCCCCACAGCAATGACACCAGCAGGAATATCTTTCGTTACACAACTTTTACCGCCAATCACAGCACCATCACCTATAGTTACACCCGGCAAAATGGTTACGTCAGCGCCAATCCATACATTATTTTCCAGTACGATAGGTTCAGCTTGTTCTAAGCCTTTATTTCGTTCTTCTGCAACGAGCGGATGGTTAGCAGTA
Organism: Aerococcaceae bacterium 50-4; assembly: GCA_041223225.1. Lineage (GTDB taxonomy): Bacteria > Bacillota > Bacilli > Lactobacillales > Aerococcaceae > Aerococcus. The sequence goes on along the minus strand of JBCLPQ010000001.1, from coordinate 438,464 downwards.
TAAAATCCACAGTTAGGTCCGATAAAACAGTGGTTACCAATCGTCACTGTACCACCGTCCATTAGATAAGCATTGTGGTTGATAAAAGTGCCATCTCCAATTGATGTCTTTACACCGTAGTCCGCGTAAAGAGGGGATAGAATGACTGTGTCTTTTCCACGATTGGGAAGCAATTGGGCTAAAACAGCTTCTCTTTCTTCAACATTTTTAGGATTTATTTGGTTAAATTGAAAGCATAAATCATCGGCGGTTTCCCGTAAGGATATTATTTCGGGGTCAAAATTTGCGTCATACCAAAGACCTTGTTCCATTCGTTCTTTATGTGTCATCATCATATTTCTCCTTTTTGTATCAGTGCTTGTTGGTACATCCCCTCTAAATAATAATGATCCATATTTTCCTGATATTGAAAACGGGGGATATATTCATTAGGGATATGTTGTTGACAGTTTTCTTGAATTGTAAGCAGCTTTTCTTGATTGATTAAATCACCAGTAAAAACGATGACCTCTGGATTAACAAGGGCAATGATAGCAATCACTGCCTTTTCAATCAAAGGCAAACTTTCTTTGGGGGTGAGTTGAGCTAGGTATTCATCACGTTGGATGCCGTAGGGCAAAAAGCCAACCATTCCTGCAAATTGATTCGCACCTTTAAGGATGGTACCACCGTGAACACTCGCCGTGCCGGGCAGGACATGCGCTGGGAAATTGGCAAGCGTGACCACACTATCACTAGTTTCTTGCATCATATAAAAACCAAAAGCTTTCAAATGCATATCATTTTCCATCAAAACGGGTATGTTAAATTGGTTAGATAGCATATCGACTAGTGCTAGCCCTTCCAATTCTGGAATATCACAGTGATGGATAACCCCATGTTCAGCAATACTAGGCGTACCTACCACAATTTCAGAAATATTTTGATAGCTTTGAAAAATATCTGCTATCTGTTTTTTTAAGGTATTAACTGTTAAATAATCAAAATCAATAGTATTGGAAGCTGTGACATTACCCAACATAGATAATAGCCACCAAGTTAACTTACGCTGTCCATTTATCATATCAAAAGTCAGACAGAGGATATTTTCAAACCTCTCATCAATCTCATAGCGGGTTGTACTCCGTCCCACTTCTGCAACTCTCGCTTTTTCGCCAATTACTTCACCAGCATCCAATAATTCATTCAGTAACGTATTGCAAGTGGCAACACTCAATCCTGTGATACCTGCAATTTGTTGCTTAGTATATCCGCTACCACCCCAGAGAATGCGACGAATCTTATTTTTGTTTATCTTACGAATATCAGCCGAATTTCTCACATTGAAGATCCTTCCTGTATTTTTATAAGCATTATTATAAGGGTTATAATAATAGAATGCAATATATTATATAAATTAATTAATATTGGAAAAAATAATTGTAAGGAGGGGATGTTAGTAGATAATGCTAAGGGAAAAATAAAAAGCTTCTAAGTTACCCACGTCGCGTAACCTAGAAGCTTATGTATAAAAGTTATTAACTATTTTCTTTTCTTGAATAGCATTAGTCCTAATGCACTTATAATTAAGCCAAATGCGCCAGAGAAACCGCCAGCAAAACCAGTGTTTGGTAAGACAGCCATTTTATCTACTGCGACATTATTTGCATCCTTTTGATTTTTGGAGGTGCTAATATCATTTTGAGTTTGAGCTGTTTCAGTTGCGTGAACATCTCTGTCTTCAGGAATTACTTCATTAGTATCTACCTTATGATCAGTTGTTTTATCACTTTCATTTGCTTCTGTAATTTCTTCTGATGAAGTGTCTTTAGAATCAGATTCTGAGTCTTCTATATCGTTGGTAGGATTCGTATTTTCATCATCAGATTCTGTTGGTGTTTCTGAACCAGTAGACGTTTCTTTCTCTTCGTCTACAATAATTTCATCTTCAGACACTGTATAAGTAAAGATAGGGTTTGAGTAGAACCATAAGTCACTGTAGTTACGATTATTAATATCATTGAAGTATTCTTCTAGGGCTAATAAGTAGGCATCTTCAGATTCAAAATCATCAGGATTAACATCCAATTCAACATCTAATAAAGGATTACCGTTTTCATCAGTTTCTCCTGGTACATTCAAACCTAAATTAGTACCACGTAAGCGGAAGTATTGGTTATTATCAGCAATAAAGTCGTAAGTTACTGTATAGAATCCGTCCTCATCTGCTAAGCCCCAATCTGAGGCATCAAAACGAGCAACTACCTTAGTTGTCGGATTTGAATCCATAGTAGAATCGGCTACTGGACCATAAATAGAACCAGCAATTAAATCAATATGATCTACTTTAGGATCATTCGTAACGCCGTAGTTTTCACCTGATAGTGAGCGATAATTATTCAAATCAGATTCTTTAAATCTAATCACTAACGTAGCTGCCTCATTTTCAATTAGATTAAAGTCAGAACCCATTACACCTTCACGTCCATTTTGGATAACACGGAAATCTAAAGCAGTAATTAGATCACCAAATGTTGAAAAAGAGTTTCCAGATTTCAAGCCCTCAACCATATCTTCAAAAGTGTTACCTTCTACCCAAGAATAGTTTCTTGAATATTCACTTGGCCAATAACCTGAACTATAACGACGGTTAGATGAAACTTTAAAATGGAAGTCAGAGTTTGAAAGGTTATAGAAGTGACGACCTTCTCCTAATAGTGAATCCCAAACGCCACCAACTTGAGCTACCATTACATCAGTACCGCCATAAACATCGAACATTTCACCACGGTCTCCGCCCATTTGATTACCAGGCATACCTTCAAAACCGATGAATACATCAGGGGCGGTGTCCTGCATGCGACGTAGATCTTCAACACGAACGACGCCACTGTCATCTTGCGCATGACGAGAAGGGTGATTAGCAATTACAATTGAATTTGGATATTTATCTTGCAACCATTGTAAACCACGGAAAGTGTTTTCTTTATCAGCTTTTTCGTTCTGACGAGGTCCATATACTTCTTCCTCATTACTATAGAACATCTCATCAGAAGTATCATAAGAGAATAACCATTCAAATTCATGTAAAGCATCAATTGGGACACGGTTAGTGCCATCTTCAACAATCGCTACAGAACCGTGGTCTAAACCAAACATATCCCATTCAAAGCCAGGATAGTAAATTTTACCTTCGTATTTACCTTCTGCTTTTAATTCGTTAAATTTATTGACTTGTTGCCACATTTTTTCCCAATGAGCAGTAGGATTTTCCTTGCCATTTACATCTCGTGGAGAGTTTCTTAAATGATCAGCAGTCATTAAGTAGTCAAAAGAATCACCTTGTTCTAAGCTAGGTTGACCTTCTTCTGGTAAATCTTCTAATTCCTCTCTAAATGCTGCATTCGTGACATTTTCAAATACCATGTAAGGCTCCGAAGCATCAGCAGATACATTGGTATGTGTATGTATTTCTCCAGAAACCCAGCGACCTTCAGTTGGGGTAGCATCATCGACGTGCAATTGGCCAGCTGTTTCTAGTTCTTCATAGGTAAACTTTTCTTCAGTTTCAATTGCTTCAGCTTCCGCCTCTGAATTTTCATCAGACGTTTCTTGTGCGGCAGTTGTTTCTGTAGCAATATCCGTTGTTTCAACAAGATTATTCGCTGTTTGTGTCGCTGTTTCTGGTGTTGCTGCGTTTTCAACAGGTTGACCCTCAGTAGTGGTAGTTGTCGCAACTGTAACTGTCGCATTATCAGGTGTAGCCTCAGTTACATTTGTGTTTTCTGTTACTTGTACATTATTTACTTGATTACTTGTTTCAATTAATTCATCTGCTTGAATATTTGAAACAGACAAAGTCGATATTGTTAATGCAGTTAGCAAAAACGCACAACTCTTAAATTCAAATCTTTTCATTGTTTCCTCCCAAGTACTAATTCATGACTATACTCATCAAGAATAACAATCGATTATTGAATTATGGTAAAGCTAGCGTAATGTTTGCGTTAATTGTAAAAAAACAGTAATTAATTGCATAAGATGGATAGTTCGGACATTTACCTTTTGAATTTGTTATACTAGATTGGTATAACTTACGCTGTATTAAAGCGTAATTTCAAGTATGGAGGAAGACTAAATGGCGAATGAAACTGCACAAAAACTTTATCAAGCATTATGGAATTCAGCGGATATTTTACGATCTAAAATGGATGCAAATGAATATAAATCTTATTTGTTAGGTCTAATTTTTTATAAATATCTGTCTGATAGAATGTTAGTTTACTCTACAGAATTACTAGAACAAGAATCAGATGATTTAGATGAGGCACAGAAAATATATACAGATGCTTATCGAGATGAAGATACGCAGGAAGATTTAAAAGATGCCTTAAAATATGATATTGCCTATGAAATTAAACCAGAATTAACTTTTTCAGCTTTAGTAGATGAAATTGATGAACATACATTCCAACGAGAACATTTACAACAAGGTTTACGTGATATCGAACAATCAAATGAAATTTTTGAAGACTTGTTTGAAGATATCGATCTGAATTCGAAGAAATTGGGTGCAACTCCTCAAAAACAAAATGAAACAATTGCTTCAGTAATGAAGGAACTTGCAAATCTTAATTTGAATTCTTATAACGGAGATGCATTGGGAGATGCTTATGAATACCTTATCGGTCAATTTGCAGAGGATTCTGGAAAGAAAGCTGGAGAGTTCTACACCTCAACCCGTTGCTACATTAATGACTAGAATTGTTATGGCTGGTCGAGAAAATCAAAAAGGGTTTACTGTATATGACCCAACCATGGGTTCTGGTTCATTATTATTAAATGCGCCTAAATATTCAAATGAACCTAATACAATTCGTTATTTTGGTCAGGAATTGAATACCTCTACCTTTAACTTGGCCCGTATGAATATGTTCCTGCACGAGGTAGCACCAGAGAATCAATTATTACGCAATGGAGATACACTTGACGAGGATTGGCCACAAGATGAGCCGACAAACTTTGATGGCGTATTGATGAATCCACCGTATTCAGCAAAATGGTCGGCAGCAAAAGGCTTTTTAGACGATCCAAGATTTTCTCCATATGGGGTATTACCACCAAAATCTAAAGCAGATTTTGCCTTTCTACTTCACGGATATTACCATTTAAAAAATGATGGTGTAATGGCGATTGTATTGCCACATGGGGTACTGTTCCGTGGGGCTGCAGAAGGAAAAATTCGAAAGGCATTACTTGAAAATGGTGCGATTGACACAGTCATCGGCTTGCCTTCTAATGTTTTCTTTAATACCAGTATCCCGACTACAGTGATTATTTTGAAGAAGAATCGCGAAAATCGTGACGTGTTATTTATTGATGCTTCTCAAGAATTTACTAAGGCTAAGAATCAAAACCTACTTGAAGAACAGCACATAGATAAGATTTATGAAACTTATTTAAAGCGTGAAGAAGTAGAAAAATATGCGTATGTTGCTACCTACGATGAAATTGTAGAAAATGATTTCAATTTAAATATACCTCGTTACGTGGATACATTTGAAGAACCGGAACCAATCGACATCGTGGCTTTAAAAGATGAAATGAAGCAAACAGACCAGGAAATTGCTTCAGTATCTAAAGAGCTATTATCAATGGTTGATGATTTGCAGGTAACTGAGGATACAAAAGATATTATTGATGCATTGAAAGAGGTGCTAAAATAATGACTAAAAACAATGAAAAAAAAGTTCCAAAATTGCGGTTTAAAGGATTTACTGATGATTGGGAACAGCGTAAGTTTGAAAAGATTGCTAATCGTATAAATAAAACTTCAACTTCAATTGAATTACCAAAAGTTGAATTTGAAGATATTGTGGCGGGGGAAGGGCGCTTAAATAAAGATTTGAGTCAAAAACTAGATAATAGAAAAGGAATTGAATTTCAACCCTCTGATGTTTTATATGGAAAACTTCGTCCATATTTAAAAAATTGGTTATTCTCTGATTTTTTTGGAATAGCATTAGGAGATTTTTGGGTACTTAGAGCAAATGATTTAACCCCATCCTTCTTATACACTTTAATACAATCTGTCAATTTTCAGCGCGTAGCTAATGATACTTCAGGAACTAAAATGCCTCGCTCTGATTGGAAGAAAGTTTCTAGTACTAAATTTTATATTCCATTAAATATCAATGAACAGAAAAAAATAGGTGATTTAATAAGTCAGCTTGATCAGACACTTACTCTTCATCAGCGTAAGGTAGAACAATTAGAACAGCTTAAACAAGCGCTATTACAACAAATGTTTCCTGGAAAAGATGAAGTTGTACCTAAATTGCGGTTTGCTAACTTTCAAGATGATTGGGAACAGAGTATGTTGGATGATGTAGTAGATACACAAATAAAAGGAAAGGCTCAAGCTGAAAAACTTAATACAGGTGAGGTAGAATATTTAGATACTGCACGTCTAAACGGGGGAGAGCCAATTCTAACGGATGGAATTCCTAATGTGGAAAAAGATGACATATTAATTTTGTGGGATGGATCGAAAGCTGGAACTGTTTATACTGGATTTGAAGGTACACTTGGATCTACGCTCAAAGCTTATAAAACAAGTGCTAATAGTTGGTTTGTTTTTCAATTTTTGAAAAAACATCAAGAAAAAATTTATTATAATTATAGAACTCCTAATATTCCACATGTGCAAAAAGATTTTCTAGAAGTATTTCAAATTGTGATTCCATCTAGAGAAGAGCAAAATAAAATTGGAAAATTATTGACTATCTTTGATAAATCTATCCTATTTCATCAGCTCAAATTAAATAATTTGAAGTTAATTAAGGAATCATTACTTCATAATCTATTTATTTAAAAAAAATACCTGTAACCTCGAGATGAGTATCATAAGGTTACAGGTATTACTTGTTATTAAAACATATTATATTAGAGTAGATAAGTGTCGCATTATCTTATCATTGTCTTGATTTTCTAATTCGCGAATAATGTGTAGATATGTTTCTTGTGTTGTAGACATACTAGAATGCCCCAATCGTCTCGCTACTGTAGCTATTGAAACTCCTGCGAATAGTAATAACGATGCATGGGTATGTCTTAAACCATGAATGGAAATACTTGGTACATTCGCTTCTTGACATAAAAATTGAAGTCTATTATTCACAGTAGAGTTATGTACTCGTTTTGAAACAAAAATTAATGAATCGTCATCTAAGTTCCTAGTTAATTGTGAAAACTGCATAGCTGTTTGCCAATCTAACTGAATTTTTCTCTTTGAAGAAGTATTTTTGGTTTCTTGAAACGATCCTTTAGATGACTTATAGTCCCAGGTCTTATCAACAGTCAATTTTTGTGTAGTGAAATCAAAATCGTTGGGGGTTAAAGCTAGGGCTTCAGAAAAGCGTAAACCAGTTTTTATTATTAATAAAATAAACCAATCCCAATTAATTTCAGATGATAAACCCATTTGTCTAATCAAAGCTTGGACTTCAAATTGATTAAGATATTTTGGCTTTTTATCACGTGGTTTTATACCTTTTATTACCACCTTCCTCGTTGGGTTTACAGTTAGTAAACCTTCATCTATTGCATCCATAATTGAACTCTTTATTTGGTGATGAAAGTCCATAGTCGTTTGCTTTTCATGAGTCAACGCGAAATCATTTAATATAGATTGATAAGTTTTTCTATTTAGATTAGCAATCTTTACGCTAGGAGCAATTTGTTCCAAATGTTTCTGACTATTATAATACTTACTAAGTGTTATTGGACGTATAGCCCCAACCTTGTAGAGCTCAATCCATTCAAGAAAATATTCCGATAATAATATATTGCGTTTGTTGTCTTTCATATAAAAACCTCCATAGTTTAGTGATAATATGTCATCACTATATATTATGGAGGTTTTTTGTTCGCTTATATAAACATTTCTTGAAGCAGAGTTTGTTTAATTAATTTTAATTGTTCTAGCTTATGATGATGAAGAGTGAGGGTAGTATCTATACGTTTGAATAAAGACCCGATTTTAACTTGTTCCTCAATTTTTGGAACCTTTGATATGAAATTTTCTACACTACCTTTAGAGATATTCAATTGTGACATCCCAGCACCTTGTGACTTGAAATAATATTGGTGTGCATTGATATAAGAGAATAGAAAATGTGGATTTGCTGTCACATTTGGTCTTAATAAGGCAACGCGCTGATTAAGCACATACCTATTATTTTCCGGTATCAATGCCACCCGTCCCAACAAGTCACCATTACCAACGTCACTTAGAATCATAACTAAATCACCTTTCTGGAGCGTTTCATCTGCAACATCGATAAATTTACCTGAATGTTTTAAACCACCTGAAATAGAAATAGAATTTAGATTTATCAATTCAAATTGCCCACTTGTTGATTGCTTATTCTCATGACCTTTACCGTTCTTATACAACGTCATCGTTGAGAGTTTACGCTGTTCCCAATCATCTTGAAAGTTAGCAAACCGCAATTTAGGTACAACTTCATCTTTTCCAGGAAACATTTGTTGTAATAGCGCTTGTTTAAGCTGTTCTAATTGTTCTACCTTACGCTGATGAAGAGTGATAGTGTTATCGAGTTGCTTGAAAAAAGAACCTATATTTTGTTGTTCTTCAATGTTTGGTGAAATTGAAAATGTCATTTTTTTAAATGCACCTGTAGTAATCTGATTTATAGTTGCACCCAAATTTTTATTGATTTCAATCTTAAATTGTTGAGTATCAAGTAAAGCATTTATAAAATTAGATTCTTTAGATCTTATACCTGTCATAAATGCACCGATTACAGTGTTTTCCATACAAGATTTTACTTGAGCATGTTTCCCAATCAAACTTCTCGAACCATTACGTACAACGACCACAATATCTCCTACCTGTACATTTGATGAGTTTACAATACTGGAGTCTACGTAAACATCATCTGCATTTACCAATTCTCCGTTTTTAACATTAGAAGATCGTATCACAAATGTTCCGTTTTCAGGAACGATGTTATCAGGAGAATATGTTAACCCTGGATAGAACTTTACAACCTCTCCTAACTTACGCTGTTCCCAATCATGCATAGTTCTTTTAGGGTCTAAATGTGTTATATTATCAGTAATAATAATCGAGTTGGAGTGAGAATATGGGACTATCTGAACAAGAAATGGAAAACCGATTAATTGAACATTTAAAGAATGGAGAATCTCAATGGGAACGTCGGGAAGATATTAGAACTGAGGCGCAGTTGTGGGAAAATTTCCGAGGTATTTTATTTCAAAATAATAAAAGATATCTTGCTGAAAATCCTTTAACGGATATGGAGTTTGAACAGATTAAAGCTCAGCTAAACTTTTCTTCACCATATCAGGCGGCGGTTTGGTTAAGGGGAGAAAATGGTATCGCTAAAGTAGACGTACAACGAGAAGACGCTTCTTTAGGTATGATTCAATTAGAAGTATTCAGAAGTGACAACGTTTCAGGTGGTATTTCTGTTTACGAAGTGATTAATCAATACCAAGTAGATAGAGAAGCAGATATGGACCATGATCGCCGTTTTGACGTCACGCTGTTAATTAATGGTCTACCAATGATTCAAATTGAATTAAAGAAAAAAACTGTTGGCTATATGGCCGCCTTTGAACAGATTAAGAAGTACTCAGAAGAGGGTAAATATAGAGGGATATTCTCTACACTTCAGATGTTTGTAGTGACCAATGGAGTGGACACTAAATATATTGCTGCTGCAGACGCACAACATCTAAATAGGGAATTTTTAACCTCTTGGGTTGATAAGAATAATAAACGGGTAAACGAATACTTAGAGTTTGCTAAAGAAGTATTATCAATACCTCAAGCACATAAAATGATTACTGAGTTTTCCGTTTTAGATAATGATAAAAAGGCGATTATTCTGTTACGACCTTATCAAATCCATGCTATACAAGCTGTTGAAGGGGCAGTGGCTAAGAGCCAATCCGGCTACGTATGGCATACTACTGGGTCAGGTAAGACTTTAACTTCGTACAAAGTAGCTCGTAACTTATTGAAGAAACGCATAGGGTTAGATAAGACAATTTTTATTGTTGACCGAAAAGACTTAGACCAACAAACAGGCACTTCCTTTCAATCCTATGCGGAAAATGATGTAATTGCTGTTGATCAAACGGATAGTGTTCGAGATTTAGTAACCAAATTACTTTCAAGTGACCGGAATCTTATAGTAACTACCATTCAGAAATTGAATCATGTGATGAAAAGATACGCAAACAAAGAAGATAATCGAAATGCAAAACGATTACGTAATTTAGAAATTGGATTTGTTGTGGATGAGTGTCATCGGGCAGTTTCTCCGGAAAAACAGCAAGAAATCAATAAATTCTTTCCTCAATCGCTTTGGTATGGATTTACTGGAACGCCAATATTTGCTGAGAATGCGAGAGACGAAAAAGGAAATCTAGCACGAACTACAGAAGAACAATATGGGCCACGATTGCATGAATACACTGTTAAAGAGGCTATTCATGATAACGCAGTTTTAGGGTTCCAAGTGGAGTATATTGATACTATTGATAAAGATTCGATGGTTGATTATATTAATCAACAAGGGATTGATGAGTCAGGTCTAAGTGATAAAGAGTTAGAAACATATCTACCAAAAGAAGTCTATGAAAGTGATGAACATAAACTAGAAGTAATTGATAAAATTATCAATAATTCAAGACATAAGTTTAAGTTGAATAGGGGACCAGGTAAGACTTATAGTGCTATTTTAACCACTAGATCTATCCCAGATGCACAACGTTATTATGAACTATTCCAACAAGTTATCCGCGGTGAAAGTTCAGTTAAAATTTCAGAAAAAACGAAGCGACATGTCGCAGATTTCCCTAAAGTGACGGTTACTTATTCATTGCAAGAAACTGAAGAGACATCATTCGATCGTCAAGAGCAATTTAAACAAGTGATGCAAGATTATAATAAAATGTTTAATACCAACTACGATTTAGGTCAGATAGGGACATTTAACCATGATGTGAATAATCGACTAGCACGTAAAAGAGATATTTATCAATCGCGTAGTGAACAAATCGATATCGTCATTGTAGTAGATAGATTGCTGACGGGGTTTGACTCACCATCTACTGCTTTATTATTAATAGATCGTCCACCAATGACACCACAAGGTATTATTCAAGCCTTTTCTAGAACGAATCGTATTTTTGATAGAGACAAACGATACGGGCAAGTATTGGTATTTGAATATCCAAATAGATTCCAATCAGCAGTTGAAGAAGCATTTTTCTTGTATTCAAATGGTGGAGAGAATGAAATTCAAGCTCCAGATTGGCAAGAAAGTTATGAACGTTTTATTGAAGCTTTCCATAAATTAAATGAAGTAGCGCCAACTCCTGAGAGTATCGATATGAATGATGATAAAGATAAGTTGAAACTATTTGTAAATGCTTATCAGCAATTCGATAAAGCATATGGTGCTATTCAAGTTTATATGGAATATAACGAAGAGGAGTTTTCACAAAAATTTGCTTTAAATCCTGATAAAATTGAAGATTATCATGGAAAATATGAAAATGCTTTGGAAATTATTCGCGAAGTTGATGATCAACCAGGACCAATTGAAATTGACTTTGATTATCAATTATCTGAAGTCGGTAAGCAGCAAATCGATTATGAATACCTAATGCTATTAATGCAATCAATTGTGAATGAACCAAAAGCTAAGAATACAGATAAACGACTGAAAGATGTAGAAGTCTATCTTTCTAAATTCAAAGAGAGTAATCCTAAATTAGGTGAAATAATAGATGAAGTTTGGCGTGAGGCCTTGTTTATGGGAACAAGTGCTACAGATGAGTTCAGCGTATCTAAGAAAATTAGAGAAAGGGTTCAACAGCGTAAAGATAAAATTGAAACAGATATTGCATTAGACTTCTATTTCAATAAAGACGATTTTAGATATTTAGTAGATTCTTATATTCCAGAAAAAGATGGGCGACAAATCGGAGAACAAAATCTAAAAGATAATATGGACACTGATAAGTTCTTAGAACAATACAGAGATAAAGGATTTAGTCGACTAAATTACTGGAGAAAAATAAAATCTCAATATCAGGAAATTATTGAAGAAGAAATCTTGCCTTTAAATCAATTGGATAAGTAGCTTTAAGGAATTAGTTACTTCGTTTGTACAGATATTTATTGTTCTAACAAAGGAAGCAGGATATAAACAAAAATGAATCGGGGTGTGTTACTTTGGTTCACACTTGAGAGGGTTGGATGTTTCTGACTCTCTTTTTTATGTTCACCTCAATTAATGAGTGTATAACTTGAAAGCGATATCTAATAATGATAACTTATAAGTGAAGAAACTTTCTAGAAAGAGGCGATTGGATGTTAATAGGTTCCATCATTGGGTTATTGCTTATAGTATTATATTCATTTGTAATTTATAAACTAACAACCACAAATAAAATCCATTATTTTCTTTATTATAAAACGCCAGAGTGGCTTAAATTATTGATTATAGGTATTCTCTTAGTTTGCAGTTATTACTTTTTGTTAGATATCCTAAAAATTGAAAATTCCCCACTTATGATGTTGAGAGTTGTGGTAATAGGGACTGTTTTAGGATTAATATTTAGAAAGCCTAAGCAACTTTAAAAGCGAAATATGACAAAAATAGCCTATGTGAATGTTAAATTCACATAAGCTATTTTCATATTATAGTTAAATTAGACTTATTAGTTACAAATCCATTGCCCATCTACAAAGCTGCAGGCCATTCCTGAACCACCTAATGTTTGTAATTTTGGTGTTAAGGGTTGTCCTTCTTCTTCAGCAATTTGCTTCAATTGGTTTTCAACGATTTCTGTTGGTTGCGCACCTGAAATCAAGTATTTTTGATTAATGACTAAAGCAGGTGCACCTTGAATACCGTAAGCTTGCACGCGAGCAAGATCTTCAAGCACTGCTTCTTCAGTCTCATCTTTTTGGTATTGGGCTTCCCATTGATCAATATCGATGTTAGTCGTCGCTACTGCGGCTTTTAAAATATCAAAGTCTTCAATGTTTTTGTTTTCAACAAATAAAGCATGTTGAATCGCATCGAAAGCATCCCAGTAAGCATTATTTCCGCCTAAAATGCCGGCTGCTTTAGCAGCTTTCAAGCCATTTTTCGAAGTAGGGAAGTTGAAGTCTGCTTCACGCATTCCTTCAATATTGAAACGGTGGTCGTCATCGTTTTGGTTTGCGTGTTCCCAGTGGTTAAGCACTTCAGGTTTCACAGCTTCACGTGAACCAAACATTTGGATAAAGTGATCAGGTTCCCAGCCTAAAGCGAAAGAAAGGTGTACCACATCGATGTTACTATATTTGCTAGTGATTTTCCGCATGCGGTTAGACATCGGGAAACAGAACGAGCAAATCACATCGTGGAAAAATTCAATTTGCATAGTAAACTCCTTTTTTCTTGCATTTTATGTCTTCTATATCATAAAGCTAGTGCCCTTGATTAGCAATTGACTTGCTCATAGAATTGGAAAAAATAAATTTTCGCAAGTTAAAATTAGTCGTGTTAATATGGAGACAATATTATTTGAAGGGGGACTAGCATGAGCGAGAAAATTCAACAATTCAAACAACAAATCCGAGATAGCCAACGCATCGTCTTTTTTACGGGCGCAGGAATGTCAACTGCATCGGGGATTCCAGATTTCCGGTCTGCGGATGGTCTTTTTATGGAAGATTTAGGCGGTACTTATAGCCCAGAAGAAGTCGTTTCATATCACTTTTTCGCTAATTATCCTAAAGAATACTTTGCTTATCACTTTGATAAATTGGTCCACCCGGATGCTGTGCCAAATGCGGGCCACGAATTTATTGCTGAGTTGGAAAAATCGGGCAAAGATGTTTCTGTTGTTACACAAAACATTGACGGTTTGCATCAAAAAGCAGGGTCAAAAGCCGTATATGAATTACACGGTACTGTATTAGATAATTATTGCGTAGAATGTGGGCAACGTTACGCACCTGAAGACCTACGTATAGATGAAGACGGGATACCTCGTTGTGCCAATGACAATAGCATTGTGCGTCCTGACATAGTGCTTTACGGGGAACAATTAGACCAAGATACTGTAAATGGGGCGATAGACAAAATCCGTCAAGCCGATTTACTGGTCATCTTAGGCACCAGTCTAGTTGTATATCCAGCAGCAGGATTCTTACGCTACTTCAAAGGTCAACATCTAACAGTTGTCAATAAGTCACAACTAACCATTCCATTTAACGATGCTTTAGTATTTGAAGATAGCATTGAAAACGTCTTTAGTCGGTTAGTCTAAAAACATGGATAAGTCAAAAACGCCTTACGTAAAATCGTAGGGCGTTTTCTCATGCGTTAATCAATAGACGGGAGAGATAAAGTAGCCATTAGCCACCAAGGAGAACAAAATGGGAATTACGGATACAAAGGCCTAGGCATTTAGTAGCCGTTTGAAGCTTTTGAACCAAAGAGACCTAAAGGGGCTCGTGGTGGTTCGGTGGCTTTAAATGTGCTACTTATCCCGGACGTTTATAAGAACGAAGTTCGAATTGTAATGTCTAATTGAGCTCGCCAAAGTAATGATAGGCAAGTGGAAGCCGAGAGATTACCTCAAATACTTTATGTGTGCTTTGAAGTCGAGTTCGTTAGGGCAGACAGGTGTCCGCTTCAGAATAGTTTGCATCACACTGCGTGTGATACTTTACTATTCTTCCACCGTCTCCTGTCTGAACGCCCTGTCTCACATCCTGTAGTTGGGTTCGCTCGACCAGCTCAAGTCCGCTTCAGACTATATTGCATCACACTGCGTGTGATACGGCTATAGTCTTCCAGCGTTATTGAGCTGAGCGGTCTCGCTCTCACCCTTGCTTAATCAAACATTTTTCCTGGATTTAAAATTTTATGTGGATCCATTGCTTGTTTGATTGAACGTAACACGTTCATATATGCTTCGTCTTTAAAGTAAGGTAGGTATTCTTTTTTCTCTAAGCCAACACCGTGTTCTGCCGACAACAAGCCACCTTGTTCAGCAACGTATGGGAATAATTCATTTTCATAATCATATTTTACCTTTTCCCAAGTGTCGTCATCTTGGTCATCACGTAGGATACAAATATGGATATTGCCATCACCAGCGTGGCCAAAGAAACCAGTTTGCACATTATATTTGTCACCCAAGCGCTTACCTTCCTTAACAAGGTCCGTAAATAAGTGGTTAGGTACGACTGGGTCATACATTTTCCAATCACCTTTAGAAACGATACCATTTAGGATATTATCGCGGATGGCCCACATTTCACCGGCTTCAAGGTCAGAAAGTTCCCGAGCTTCGATTGCACCGGCCTTTTTCCCGAGGGCTTGAATGGCTTCAAGTTGGAAGGCTAAACCGTCTGCAGCATTGTCCGCCACAGTAGCTAGTAAGAAGGCTTCGCCGTGGACTTCAGGCATTTTCTTGTTGATAAATTGCTCAGAATAGTGGATACCTGACTCTTCTAAAAGTTCCAAGGCAATCGGTTGAACAGGGGATTTCACGACTTCGAAAATCGCGTCTGATACACCATCTAATGAATCAAAACCAAGAATTAATGATTTCTCAAAAGCTGGACGAGGGGTTAATTTCGATTGCATCTCAGTGATAATACCAAGCGTTCCTTCAGCCCCGATAAAAAGGTCTTTCAAGTCATAAGCTGTCGCATCTTTCTTATTCAAGGACCCTACGTGAATCAAGTCACCATTAGCCAGTACCACATCATAACCACGAATATTATCACGGGTTACACCATATTTGATGGCACGCATACCACCCGCATTTGTTGATGCGTTCCCACCAACTGAGGCGTTTTTATTGCCTGGGTCAGGCGCGTAGAAATAAGGCGTATCTGCTAGATAATCACGGATTTGGAATAGGGTAACACCTGCTTGGACATTTAATGTCAAGGTTTGTTCATCAAGAGAAATGATCTTGTTCATCTTCTCCATGCTCAACAACCAAGCATTATTCACTGGATAAGTGGCACTGGTTAAACCAGTTTGACTTGCTACTGTAATCATCGGTTGTTTTCTAGCGTTGGCATCTTTTACAAAGGCCACAACCTCTTCTGTTGTGGTAGGAAAGGCAATTAGAGAGGCTGAGCCCGGCTCTTTTTCTGCCATGTATGTTTTTAAATACTTGTCTGCAATTTGTTTTTCAACTTCCATTAAAATACCTCCATTTGTAAGGGTTTACAATTATATTGTCTACCAGTCACCCTGAAAATGCAAGGTGATTTCTTGGTAGATAAGTTTATGAATTAGAATCAATTTAGTAGCTGATCGGCAGGTCTACGTATACTTCTTGTCCGATTTCAAATTGTGCTTGGTCGCTCGTTAGGTTAACTAATTCTGCTTGAACCTGGTCAACTAAATCAGACGGTATACCTACATGATAGGTAACATCCGCCAAGTAAGTAGTATCAATCAGGGTATAGGGTGATTCATTAATCCAGTGCTCTAGCTGGCCAGTTAGTGGATAAGCTACCTTAATATCTAACTGGGTTTGTAGCTTACGTTCAACTTGACCAATTGCATCCAAACCTTCTGAAACGGCTGATGAATAAGCACGAACTAGGCCGCCAGCCCCTAATTTTGTCCCGCCAAAATAGCGAGTGACAATCACGATAATATTTTGTAACTCACGTTGCTTCAAAACTTCAAGCATAGGGACGCCGGCAGTTCCCGAGGGTTCGCCATCATCTAGTGCGCGTTGTATTTCATTATTGTCGCCAATTTGAAAAGCCACACAATTGTGGGTTGCTTTGTAGTGTTCTTTTCGAATTTTTTGGATAAAGTCATTGGCCTCATCTTCGTTGAAGACGCGCTTGGTATGGCAGATAAATCGCGATCCTTTTACTTCAATTTCGTGCACACCGCCACCTTCAATAACGGTCCGGTATTCAATCATTTGACTTGCCTCCTTTTGAAACATTTCTTTCCTTTGAGAGTAGCATAATTCCATTTTTTTCGCTATTTGTGTGCCTTTTTGTTGATTACTTAAAGTTAAAACGCTTTATCTAATAAAGTAGTCGAATTTTGACCAGATGTTTGATAAAATGACTGGTGTGTTGTTACCAGTTGAGCATTTTCCAAGTGGTAACTCGTAAAGTAAAGGGATTAGAGGAGAAAAAATATGTCACTTGCCATTGTAACGGATAGTACTGCCTATCTTTCAGACGAATATACAAGTCGTCACGATATCACAGTGCTACCATTAACAATCACATTTTCAGACGGATCTTACCGTGACAATATCGATATTACAATCGATGAATTTTATGCCAAAATGGCAACCTTAGATGAGATCCCAACCAGTTCACAACCAGCTCCAGGACTTGTAACAGAACTTTTTGAACAGCTAGCTGATAATTATGATGAAGTTTTAGTTGTCACTTTATCAAAAGGTATTTCTGGGACATTCCAAACTTTTAAGATGATTGCAAACGAAGTTGAAGAAGAAAACAACGTTCGTATAGCCATTTATGATTCTGGCCTTTCTTTGATTGGACAAGGTCTATATGTGCAAGAAGCGGTAAAATTACGCGATCAAGGCCTTAGTTTGATGGATATAATGCCCAAATTAGATGCCTTGAAATTAACTGCAGATGCTTATTTTTCAGTAGATAACTTAGGTCATTTAGCTAAAGGTGGTCGTATTTCTGCTAGTGCTGCGGGTATCGGCAACCTCTTGCAGGTAAAACCCATCTTGCATTTTGAAGAGGGTAAAATCGAAGTTTTTGAAAAGGTTCGTACCCATAAGAAGACAGTTAAACGTATGCTTGACTTGTTTGAGCAGGCCTATCAAAACACGCCAAACCTTCGAATTGCAATTGTTGGAGAAGACGATACACCACAAGTTCAGTCCTTAGTAGCTTATATGAATGAAAACCATCCAGATTTAGATATGCAACGGACACCAATTGGTCCAGTTATTGGAACCCACCTTGGCCCAGCTGCCTATGCCCTAGTTTGGTGGCAAAATACCGATATCAACTAAGAGGATCCATACCATTTATAGAATTCGAATCGCACTTATATATATTATTGAGATCAGGAAATTTCCTGGTCTTTTTTTTGACGCTTTTTTAACGAATTCACGTATAAACTTTATAAGGGGAGGCGAGGAAATGGACCAGATTTCAGATTTATTGCGAGGAAGATTAGTCACAGCCAAGGAAATTGATACTAACGACGCTAGTATAGATACGTTGGCAATTCCTGGGCTACAGATTTTCCCCGCCCTTGAAAAAAGAGGGACGCGGTTAACCTGTCGCCGTTGCGGTAATCAAACAGCTTTTCATTCAAATAGCTGTCAATGTGACCGAGATGAATGTGTTTACTGTTTACAATGTCTCAATTTCGGTAAGCTACGAACCTGTGACAAACTTTATCACTTAGCTGATACTACCGAACCTTATTCATGGAAAAGAAATCATACTTACTTAGCCTGGACCGGCACTTTATCCGCCCAACAAGCTCAAGCTTCAGAAGAAATTTTCCAGACCTACCAAACAGGCGGACAACGATTAGTATGGGCTGTCACTGGCGCTGGTAAGACAGAGATGGTATTTGAAGCTGTGAACCAAGCACTGATGGCAGGTGGTAAAGTAGCACTCGCCACACCACGAATTGATGTAGCCAATGAATTGACACCTAGGTTTAAAGAAGCCTTTCCAGAAGTGACCATTCAACTACTGCATGGTCAATCAGAAGAAACCTATAGTGGCGCAGCTTTTACAATCGGGTCTACCCATCAATTGATTCGCTTTAAAGAGGCATTTGACTTGTTGATTATAGATGAAATAGATGCTTTTCCTTATGACGGAGATCCCATGCTATATTTTGCTTCAGAACGCGCCGTCAAAAAGTCAGGCGCTCAAATTTTATTGACAGCCACCCCAAATCCAAAACATGAAAAAGCCATCAAAGATGGTAGCTTACCCGTGTCTATCCTGCCTGCCCGGTATCACCGACACCATTTACCAGTACCAGTCCATCAATGGGTTGGGGATTGGCAAAGTCGCATTCAAGCAGGTAAGATGCCAGTCGGTTTTCACCGGTTATTAAGTCGGTTATTGAAGGCTGGTCGACGGGTGCTGATATTTATGCCGAATATCGACCGGATGTTAGCCTTTGTAAAGCTTTGTCGGCAAGTATTTGCTGATTATCAGTTTGAATCGGTGTCTTCCAAAGATCCAGAACGAATAAGCAAAGTCCAAAACATGCGGGATGGACACTATGATTTTTTATTTTCAACTACTATCTTAGAACGTGGCGTAACTTTCGCCAATATCGATGTCATTGTTTTAGGTAGTGAAGACCAAACTTTTACCACGGCTGCCTTAGTACAAATTTCGGGTCGTGTAGGTAGAAAGCCCAAGTGGCCATCTGGTGCTGTTTATTTTCTTCATTATGGTAAAACCAAAGCATCCATAGCGGCAATCCGGCAAATACAATCCATGAATGATCAAGCGCGAAAAAGAGGTTTAATTGATGGCTAGTTTATTTAAAGAATTTGAAGCTGCCAGTTCTGATGTATTATCTCAACTTTCAGCTTGCTTGATTTGTCAAAACGCTATCGATAATCAACTGACTTTAGCTGATATTTTGGCTTTTAGGCCGATTCAGCCAAAGCTTTTTTGTCAGGCATGTTTAATTGGTTTGCAAGCAATTGACATGAAAGATTCCTGTCAGCAGTGTGGCCGGCCACTCAGCGGAAAAATTCCAGTTGAAGTGGATATGAAAGGCTTTTGTAGCGATTGTCAAAGTTGGCATACTTACCATAATTGGTATTTTACCAATCTGGCTTTTTACCAATATAATACTGTCTTTAAAGATTGGCTGGTTGTGTTGAAAGGGCAGGGAGATATACGCGGAAGATTCCTTTTTGCCAATCAATTAAAAGACCATTACCGAAGAAATGCAGATGCTATCTGGGTGCCTATGCCAACTTCAAATGAGAAACTAGCGAATCGCGGTTTTAATCAAACGAATTTATTATTGGAAGCCGCAGGCATACCTTATTTAGATATCTTAAAAAGTGAAGGTGGGAAGGGTAAACAAGCCTATAAAAATCGACAAGACCGACTGCGCGATAGTGGAAAAATCACTTTAGCGGTAGCGCATGAAAATTTGGATAAAAGTCGATCCATTATTTTATTCGACGATGTTTATACGACTGGTACTACCATGTTTTCAGCCTATAAATCCCTTGATGAAGCAGGTTTTAAGAATATTAGGGGGCTAACACTTGCAAGATAATGCATATTTTCAAGGTAGAACATTTGTAACAGAAAGCGTTTTCTATTATAATGAATATACTAAATAAAGAAGCTATAGGAGCTTCACCAGTGATTCATTACTGGTAGAAAGGATGAAAGATTATGTTTACATACAACGTCCGCGGTGAGAATATTGAGATCACACCAGCAATCAGAGAATATGCTGAAAAGAAAATCTCTAAAATTGAACGGTATTTCAATGATTCACCAGATGCAACTGCATATGTAAATGCGAAAGTTTATCCGAATAAGGATGCTAAGGCAGAGGTTACAATTCCCTTATCAGGTGGTTTGACTTTACGTGCTGAAGAAACATCTCAAGATTTATATGGTTCTCTCGACCTTGTGGTTGATAAGTTAGAACGACAAGTGCGTAAGTACAAAACAAAAATGAATCGTAAACCTCGTGAAAGCACTGGATTACCTGGTGCGGTAGATGCACAAGTGCAATCAGATCGCAACGACCAAGAATCTGAAGAAGGTCATGACCCAATTAAGATTGTTCGTCGTAAAACATTATCTGTGAAACCAATGACTGCAGAGGAAGCAGTATTGCAAATGGAAATGTTAGGTCACAACTTCTTTATCTTTGAAGATGCTGAAACAGGCAAAGGCGCATTAGTTTATTCTCGTCGTAAAGGTTCATATGGTTTAATTGCTATTGAAGACGACTTAGAAGAAGCATAGTTAGAGCCCAATAAAAAATAATGACAAGCTCCGGTGGTTGCCGGGGCTTTTTTGTTTCCAAAAATAAAATTTCAAACCAAGTTTGTAAAAATCTTGTAATTTCTGCTTAAGCTAGCCGTTTCTTGTTTTAATGACAAAATTTTAATGCTATCATATAATTGATGATAAATATATTGGGGATAGTGGGCACCAGAGCAAACATGCTGATACGAGGACAAACATTCGCACACTAATCCAAGATTTATACAAGTTTCTGATACTAAAGGAGAAAATAATGGCAAATGTTTTAAAAAAGGTTTTTGATAACCAAAAAAAAGATTTGAAAAAATTTGATAAAATAGCAAAACAAGTAGAAGCATTAGAGGACCGTTTTGCGAACTATACAGATGATCAATTAAAAGATATGACAAAATCATTCCAAGAACGTCTACAATTAGGCGAAGACTTGGAAGCTATTTTGGTGGAAGCTTTTGCAACTGTCAGAGAGGGTGCGCGCCGTGTTCTAGGCTTGTTCCCTTACCATGTGCAAATTATGGGTGGTTTAGCCCTACACTACGGAAATATTGCTGAGATGAAAACCGGTGAAGGTAAAACGTTAACGGCGACAATGCCTGTGTATCTTAATGCTTTAACTGGTAAGGGTGTTCACGTTGTGACAGTTAATGACTACTTAGCGAGTCGTGACTCTGCGCAAATGGGTGAATTATATACTTTCCTAGGCCTAACAGTGGGCTTGAATAAGGCAGGTATGAACAACGATGAAAAACGTGCAGCTTACGCAGCCGACATCACATACTCGACAAACAATGAATTAGGTTTCGACTACTTACGTGACAACATGGTTGTATATAAACGTCAAATGGTACAACGCCCATTATACTTTGCGGTTGTCGATGAAGTGGACTCAATCTTAATCGATGAGGCGCGTACACCGCTAATCATTTCCAATCAAGCTGAGCAATCTACTGCCTTGTACCAACGCGCAGATTATTTTGCTAAAAGTTTAAAAGAAGAGGAAGACTATGTCATCGATATTTCGTCTAAAACAATTGCCCTTACTGAGGCGGGTATTGAAAAAGCTGAAGATGTTTTCCACGTGAAAAACTTATACGATATCGAGAATGGACGTTTAATCCACCATATCGATACAGCTTTACGTGCCAACTACATCATGATTTTAAATATTGATTATGTAGTAGTGGATGGTCAAGTTAAAATCGTTGATGGTTTTACAGGACGTATCATGGAAGGTCGTCGTTTCTCTGATGGTTTACACCAAGGGATTGAAGCGAAAGAGAATGTTGAAATTCAAAATGAATCGAAGACAATGGCGACAATTACCTTCCAAAACTACTTTAGAATGTATGAAAAATTATCTGGTATGACAGGTACAGCTAAAACTGAAGAAGAAGAATTCCGTGAAATCTACAATATGAACGTTATTCAAATTCCAACCAATAAACCTGTTATCCGTGAAGACAAATCAGATATTTTATATCCTAACTTGAAGTCTAAATTCAATGCAGTAATTAAGGATATCGCTGAACGACACGAAGCAGGCCAACCAGTCTTGGTAGGTACGGTAGCTGTTGAAACATCTGAAATGTTATCGAATGCTTTAACGCAATTAGGTATTCGCCATAATGTATTAAACGCGAAAAACCATGAACGTGAAGCGCAAATCGTTGCGGACGCTGGACAAAAAGGTGCTGTGACTATCGCTACTAACATGGCTGGACGTGGTACGGATATTAAATTAAGCCCAGAAGTGAAAGAAATTGGTGGTTTAGCAGTAATCGGGACAGAACGTCACGAATCTCGTCGTATTGATAACCAATTACGTGGTCGTGCTGGACGTCAAGGAGACCCTGGTTACTCACGTTTCTACCTTTCACTAGAAGATGATGTGATGCGCCGTTTCGGTTCAGAACGTATCCAACAATTATGGGAAAGCTTAAATGTGGACCAAGATGATCCAGATATGGTGATTGAGTCGCGGATGATTACAAAACAAGTTGAAGGTGCACAAATTCGTGTTGAAGGGAACAACTACGATACACGTAAAAACGTGCTAGAATATGATGAAGTAATGCGTCAGCAACGTGATGTTATTTACGCACAACGTTTCCAAGTGATTTCAGCTGAAGATTCATTAGATGATGTAATGTGGCCAATGATCGAACGGACAATTAGACGCCAAGTAGAAATGTATACTGCTGGTGACCGTTCAGATTGGAATTTAGAGGCCTTAGCCGATTTTGCGGAAACAGCTTTATACCGCAATACACAAGTAGATATTGATAATTTAGATGGTAAAAACCAAAAAGAAATCATCGCCTTTATTACTGATAAAGCGGCCGATCGCTTTAACCAAAAAATTGATTCAATCAATAATAAAGACATGGCCTTAGAGTTCGAAAAAGTGGTTATCTTACGTGCAGTTGACTCTCGTTGGACGGACCATATCGATGCGATGGACCAATTACGTCAAGGTGTTGGGCTACGTGCTTATGCACAAAATAATCCATTGGTAGAATACCAATCTGAAGGTTTTGACCGATTCAATGAAATGATTGCAGGGATTGAATATGATGCAACACGCATGTTCATGCAATCAGAAATCCGCCAAAACTTAGAGCGTAAACAAGCTAAATAAGAGAATAATCATGAACATAGGGACGAACAACGCTTTGATCGAGTAATATCATCATGCAAGTTGGTCCCATGTTTTTGTTAGGAGCGATACAAAATGGAACAATATGAAATAAATAACCTTTTAGACCAAAATAAAACTCAAATTGACAGCTTCAGGGGGTCTCTTTGACTTAGAGAAGATGGAAGCTGATTTGGCTGAATATGAAGCGGAAATGGTGCAACCAGGTTTTTGGGATGATTCAGACAAGGCTCAATCAATTATTGATGCAAATAATAATTTGAAAAAAGTATATGACGAATTCAATAACTTAGCTGATGAATATGAAGAATTGGTGCTTTTAAATGACATGGTTAAAGAAGATCCAGACCCGGAACTATCAGAAGAGTTGGTTAACCGTATTGAAGCATTCCAAAAGAAAATAGGCGCCTATGAACGGAATATTTTGCTGAGTGGGGAGTATGACCGTAATGATGCTTTATTAGAAATCCATCCTGGTGCGGGTGGTACTGAGTCCCAAGATTGGGCCTCTATGCTACTTAGAATGTACCAACGGTGGGCAGAACACCATGGCTATCAAATCACGACATTAGATTTTCAAAATGGGGATGAAGCTGGTATTAAGTCAGTAACACTTGAAATCAAAGGTTTAAATGCTTACGGTTTTCTGAAATCGGAAGATGGTATTCACCGTCTAGTACGGATTTCTCCCTTTGATTCGAATAAACGTCGCCATACCTCTTTCTCTTCAGTGGAAATTATGCCTGTATTAGACCAAGATACTGAAATTGAAATTGACGAATCTGATATTGAAATGGATGTTTTCCGTGCTTCAGGTGCGGGTGGACAACATATTAATAAAACGTCTTCTGCTGTCCGGTTAACCCACGTACCGACTGGGATTGTTGTGGCTTCTCAAGGGCAACGTTCGCAGTTCCAAAATAGGGATACAGCTATGAAAATGTTACAAGCAAAACTAGCCCATTTATTAGCTGAGAAGAACGCGAAAGAATTGGATGAAATTCGTGGTGAAAAATCAGAAATCGCTTGGGGTTCTCAAATCCGTTCTTATGTCTTCCACCCTTATAATATGGTGAAAGACCACCGTACTAACCATGAAACGGCTAATGTACAAGCAGTAATGGATGGGGACTTAGATGGTTTTATTGATGCCTATTTAAAAAATCAATTAAGTGATGAAGATGAGTAAACACATTTGTGGCGGAAGAGATTTTAAAATGCCGAGAAAAAGTTATATAATAATGGGTGAATATAGCCTGTAACTAAACTAAGGTAGTTAATTCGGTATTGGGGCTAACCGCTTTTCCCAAAATGTTATGTGGAGGAAATTTATGAAAAAAGTATTAATAGTGGATGATGAGCAATCGATTTTGACATTATTAAAGTATAGTCTAGAAAAAGAAGGCTACGAAGTTATTCAAGCAGAGGATGGGCAAACAGGATTAGAATTGGCAATGGACAACCAATTAGACTTCATTATCCTAGATTTGATGTTGCCTAAAATGGATGGTATGGATGTTTGTAAAAACCTACGTCAAAACAAGGTGAATACACCTATTCTGATGTTGACTGCAAAAGATGATGAATTAGAAAAAATTATCGGTTTAGAATTGGGTGCAGATGACTACATGACAAAGCCTTTTAGTCCGCGTGAAGTATTAGCGCGTATGAAGGCTATCTTACGTCGTGCATCTTATGCAACGCCTGCGGCTGATGGCGAAAACGGTGTAGAAGATAAACATCAGATTACGTTAACTAAAGACTCAGTTGGGAATTTCAAGGATGAAGATGTCGAAATCATCAAAGCAGGGGATATTGAAATTCATGTGAATGACTATGAGGTATACGTGCGCGGTGAAGCGATTGAAATGACGCCAAAAGAGTTTGAATTGTTAACTTACATGGCTCGTCGAGTGAACCGTACACTTTCTCGTGAACAGCTATTGCAAAAGCTATGGCGTTTTGATTATGCAGGAGAAACACGTATTGTAGATGTGCATGTTAGTCATTTGCGTGAAAAAATCGAATTAGATACTAAAAATCCTGAATATATTATTACAGTCCGCGGCTTTGGCTATAAGTTTGAGGTGCCGAACTAATGCAAAAATTGATTCAAAGTATAACAACAGTGTTTGCACTGTTGTTTATTTTATATAGTTTGATATTTGCCTTTACAGTCAATCGATTTGTCTCTGATACTGTCAATGAAGAAGTACATAATACTTTAATCAATGTAGTTTCAACGATCCGACCAAGTTTTAGATCGATAGATCCAGTTGATGTGAGTGAAAATACAGGTGAATTTCGTTCGGTAAAGCGAACGATTCAACCAATGGTCAACTTGAATGACCGAATCTTAATTTATGATGCGAATGGTGACCGGGTGTATTCAGTTGGTAACGACCAACTATCCAATGATGGCGCCTTTAGAAAATATGTAGATGATGTGGATAAGAGGTTTGAGCAAGAAGAAACTGAAAAAGACACGATTATTTATTCTTATACTGAGCGGATTGCGAATTCTAAAGGAGAGGTGCTTGGTTACATCCAAGTCTTACGTAATTTCCCATTAAACCGACCAGTTGAAGAGAACATTACCTTTATCGCAGTCATCATGGCTATAGGTGCAGTAAGTCTCTTAGTTGGTTTCTTTGTACACTTTAATCGCCGGATGCACTTACCTATTCTGGCAATTAACCGTCAATTAAACCATATCGCAAACAATGATTATACCATTAAGTACACACCGGTGGGTATCGGGGAGTTTGATGAGATCGGTGAAAATATTGATGATTTATCAAATGAATTAGCCGTTCAAGAATTGCAGATTAATAATCAAGCGCAACGAATGAATAAGTTAGTCGATGCCATGATGCTAGGCGTAATTATGGTCGATAAAAATCATATTGTCCAGCTAGCTAATCCAGCCATGTATGAAATTTTAGGATTAGACGAACAAATTGAAGGCCGTCGTTTTGAAGAGGTGCTCCAAAGCTATCGTTTAATTCAAATGTTGAACCAGGTGTCCAAAAATAAAGAGCGATTAAATGAAGAAATCTACCTATACTATCCACGTGAAGTTATTTTAGATGTGAATGTGCTGCATTTAAGTTCGCAAGAAATGGCTGTCTATTTTGATGAAGAGACCAATGAAGAATTGACCAATTCAGTGGAATCAGAGCAAATTATTCTATTAATTTATGACATCACAGATATTCGTCATTTGGAAAAAGTACGCAGTGATTTTATTTCTAATGCTTCTCATGAGTTAAAAACACCTGTCACAGCCTTACAGGGCTTTACAGAAACATTATTGGATGGGGCAATTGAAGACCATGATACAGCGGTAGAATTCATTAAAATCATGCAAAAAGAAAGTAATAGACTTGGCGCGCTCATCAAGGATATTTTAGATTTGGCCAAAATTGAACAAGACCAAGTGCAACATACGAGTGAGCTGCTAGAAACAGATGAACTGATTGATGATGTATTCCAACACTTAAGCGGACGTGCGCGAGAAAAACATATTGATCTAGTGAAAGACGAACACATGCCGACAAATATCGTTTTTAGAGGTGATCGAGGACGGATCTTGCAAGTGCTGACGAACCTTATCCATAACGCCATTATTTACAATAATTCACATGGCTATGTAAAAGTATCCGTGTTAGAAGAGGAAAATCGTGTTCAATTCGATATTTCTGATAATGGTATTGGGATACCACAAGAAGATCTACCCCGTATTTTTGAGCGTTTTTACAGGGTAAGTAAAGATCGGTCAACTGCCTCAGGTGGCACGGGCTTAGGTTTATCCATTGTGCGCAATATTTTAGAACACATGGGTGGTTCAATTGAAGTAGATAGTGAATTCGGCAAAGGTACCAACTTTACGGTTTATATTCCTAAAATGGTAGCTGTTGATGAAGAAGATGCTAATGAAGAAAGTGACATTTAATTTTGGTGATTTCTAATTCGTAATAAAAAGTACTAAATGAGAAGATTCCAATTAAATTTACACAATCTTTACAATACATTTACACAAAACTGATTAATTTACATTATCCCCCCTTATATTTTTACAATCATCTTATATAATTACCTTGTAATCGTTTGGAATAAGGTTATATGGATTAAGAAAAGAAAAGGTGGAAAGTATAAATGACTTTTAATAAGTTTTCAAAATTAGTTTTAGCTTTAGGGGCTTCAGCTGCATTAGCTGCATGTGGTAACGGTGGTTCTACAGAAGAATCTACTACAGAATCTGGTGCTTCAACAGAAGAAACAGCTGCAGTTACTGGTCCAGTTTCAGTAATCTCTCGTGAAGAAGGATCTGGTACTCGTGATGCATTCGTAGAAGCAACTGGCGTTATGGCTGATGATGTAGATAATACTACTGCTGCAGCAACAATCATGAACGGTACTGACCAAGTAATGACAGCTGTTGCTGATGATCCAAATGCAATTGGTTATATCTCTTTAGGTTCTTTAAACGACACAGTTACAGCAGTATCTGTTGACGGTGTAGAAGCTACTGAAGAAAACGTTGCATCAGGTGACTACGCAATTTCTCGTCCATTCAACATCGTATACCAAGGCGAATTAGAAGGCGTTGTAGCTGACTTCCACGACTTCATCTTCTCTGAAGAAGGTCAAGCAATCGTCTTAGAAGAAGGCTATGTACAAGCTGATGCAGAAGCTGCACCATATGAAGGTGACGGTTCTCAATCAGGTTCAATCAACGTTGTTGGTTCAACTTCAGTTTCTCCAGTAATGGAAAAATTAGCAGAAGCTTACCAAGAATTAAACTCAGGTGCACAAGTGAATATCACTTCTAACGGTTCATCTGCTGGTGTTACAGCGGCCGCTGATGGTACTGCTGACTTAGGTATGGCATCACGTGCTTTAGCTGATGATGAAACAGATGTTACTGCAGAAGCAATTGCTACAGATGGTGTTGCGGTAATCGTTAACCCTGAAAACGGTACTTCTGACTTAACATTAGAAACAATTGCTGGTATTTTCACTGGCGAAATTACTGACTGGGAAGGCACTGCTCAATAATTCCTACTAGTTAAGTAACAACTAATGGTTTATCTTATTAGAGTTGCTACTCCTATATAGTAGCAACTCCTTTTATGTTTTGAGGGAAAATTGGATTATTCTGAGGTCGAATATTCAATTGTTCATTTATGGGGTTTTTAAAAGCGTCTAGATAAGTTATAATTTCCCTTGAACACATTTTTTCGTGAATTTGAATTTGATAAGGAGAACATATGAAACAGAATAATATGTTGGAAACAGTCATGAAGTATGTCTTCATGTTTGCTGCTTTCACTTCAATTCTTGCCCTGCTAGCAATTTGTTACTTTATTTTTGCACGCGGGATACCATTTATGGCCGACTATGGTTTTGGTCAATTCTTATTTGGTGATACATGGCAACCATCTCAAGAGGTATTTGGTTTAGCACCAATGTTAGTAGGTTCACTATACGTAACCCTAATTGCTATCGTATTAGGTGTACCAACAGGTGTATTTACCGCAATGTTTATGGCCTTTTATTGCCCACCTAAATTACATAAGGTGTTAAAGCCAGCAATGAACTTGATGTCTGGTATTCCATCTATTGTATTTGGTTACTTCGGTTTACAGGTATTGGTACCAGGTATTCGTAGCTTTGCTAGATCTTTAGGAATTCCATCGAATGGTATGAGTATTGCAACGGCAGGTATTGTTTTAGCAATTATGATTTTACCTACAATTATTACCATGTCTGAGTCATCACTTCGTGCAGTACCGAAAACTTACTATAATGCTTCAGTTGGTTTAGGGGCTGACCATGATAGAACTTCATACGTGATCATGATGCCAGCAGCTAGATCAGGGATTTTCTCATCTATTATTCTAGGTATCGGTCGTGCAGTTGGTGAAACAATGGCCGTAATCATGGTTGCAGGTAACCAGGCTATTTTCCCACGAGGATTATTCCAAGGTGCGCGTACGATGACTGCTAACATCATTTTAGAGATGGCATATGCAACGGGTAGCCACCAAAGTGCCTTAATTGCAACAGGTGCAGTACTATTCATTATTATCTTAGTAATCAATGGTATTTTCGCCTACGTTAAGAGAACGGGGGTAAATAACTAATGTCTAAAGTATTACGTGGATTCACATATTTCTTTACAGCAGTTACATTTGCTTTCCTAGTATGGATTGTCGGTTACGTATTGGTAACTGGTGTACCTCACTTAAATGCAGATCTTTTCGCGTGGAAATATAGTACAGATAATGTTTCAATGATGCCTTCTATTATCACAACTCTTTATGTAATTGGGGGCGCATTATTACTTGCAATTCCATTCGGTGTATTCGCAGGTTTCTACCTAGTCGAATATGCTGGTAAAAATAACAAATGGGTTGAAGGTATTCGTATTGCAACAGATACACTAACAGGTGTACCATCAATCGTATTCGGTTTGTTTGGTATGTTAGCTTTCGTATCTGCAGCTGGATTCCAATATTCATTAATTTCTGGTATTCTAACTACGGCAATCATGGTGTTGCCATTAATCATCCGTAACACTGAAGAAGCTTTAATGTCAGTTAAGGACAGTTTACGTCAAGCAAGTTTCGGTTTAGGAGCAGGTAAATTACGTACAATTTTTAAAATTGTATTGCCAATCGCCATGCCTGGTATTCTATCAGGTAT
Organism: Aerococcaceae bacterium 50-4; assembly: GCA_041223225.1. GTDB lineage: Bacteria > Bacillota > Bacilli > Lactobacillales > Aerococcaceae > Aerococcus. The sequence continues at coordinate 408,012 of JBCLPQ010000001.1, read as the reverse complement.
CATCCTTGCTATCGGACGTATCGTTGGTGAAACAGCAGCCTTGATGTATACACTAGGTACGTCAACATCATTACCTAATTCAATCTTCTCATCTGGTCGTACATTAGCATTACACATGTATGTATTATCAAGTGAAGGGTTACATCGTGATCAGGCAAATGCTACTGGTGTAATACTGTTATTAGTTGTATTACTAATTAACGGTTTATCTACCTGGTTATCACAACGATTTACAAAAGGAGGACAAAACTAATCATGGTTGAAAACAACAATCTAAAAATTAAAATGCAGGCAGAGAACATGGACCTTTACTATGGTAATTTTAAAGCCTTAGAAGGTATCAACATGCCAATCTATGAAAAACAAGTAACAGCACTAATTGGTCCTTCTGGATCTGGTAAATCTACATTTTTAAAAACATTAAACCGTATGAATGACCTTGTTGAAGGTTGCCGTATCGAAGGTAAAGTTACGCTGGACGGTAAAAGTATCTTTGATCGTGACATGAACTTAAATATGTTACGTAAAAACGTTGGGATGGTTTTCCAACAACCTAACCCATTCCCAATGTCAATTTATGATAATGTTGCCTACGGTCCCCGTACTCACGGTATCCGCGACAAGAATGAATTAGATGAAATTGTTGAAACTTCTTTACGTGGTGCAGCGATTTGGGATGAAGTAAAAGATGACTTAAACAAAAACGGTATGGCCATTTCTGGTGGGCAACAACAACGTGTTTGTATCGCCCGCGCTTTAGCAGTTAAACCTGATGTATTGTTAATGGATGAGCCAACTTCAGCATTAGACCCAATCTCTACTTTAAAAGTTGAAGAATTAGTACAACAATTACGAGATGACTACACAGGCTTCTTCTACGCTGACCCTGAAACTGGTCCAGGTAGATCACATATTATTGAGTTTGGTGAAACTGACCAAATCTTCAATAACCCAACAAATACGCAAACAGCAGACTATGTCGCTGGACGCTTTGGTTAATCCAAATTCCAAACAAAAAACCTTTTCCAACCATCGGAATCTACCGGTGGTTTTTCTTTATCTAAAATTATGGAAATTGTTCTAAGACTAGGGTGATTAGTGTACAACGAACATATGTTTGCGTTAAAATAAGAGAGTATTTGAGACAAATTATTCGCAGCAAATGGGAATTATGTCATAATAGATAAGTGAATATAAGTGATAAAGTATAATCCATAATATAATGATGGTTTAACAATAAGGAGTGGCATGATTGAGAGATTTAATTAAAGTAAAGGGCGCTCGTTCCCATAATTTAAAAAATATAGATATTGATATTCCACGCGATCAAATGGTTGTTGTAACAGGTCTATCAGGATCTGGGAAATCTACTTTAGCCTTTGATACCTTATATGCAGAAGGACAAAGACGTTATGTAGAAAGTTTATCTGCCTTTGCCCGCCAATTCTTGGGTAATACAGAAAAACCTGATGTAGATTCAATTGAAGGATTAAGTCCAGCTATTTCGATTGATCAAAAGACAACTTCAAGAAACCCACGTTCAACAGTAGGGACTATTACAGAAGTAAATGATTATTTACGTTTATTATACGCTCGTGTTGGTCAACCGATTTGTCCAAACGACGGAACGGAGATAACGAGTGAGTCCTTAGACCAAATGTTGGACCGGATTTTGAGTCTGCCAGACCGTACTAAAGTACAAATTTTATCGCCAGTAGTTTATGGGAAAAAAGGTCAACATAAGAAAATTATCGATGGTATTCGTAAACAAGGATATGTACGTGTCCGTATCGATGGGGAAATCCATGATATTGATGACGTACCTGAATTAGATAAGAATAAGAAGCATCAAATTGATATTGTCATTGACCGCTTAGTAATCAAAGAAGATATCAGAGGCCGTTTAGCGGATTCTTTAGAAGCGGCCCTTAGACTAGCTGACGGCTATGCCGTATGTGATTTGATTGACGGGGATGAAATCCTATTCTCAGAGCATTATTCTTGCCCACACTGTGGCTTTACGGTAGGTGAATTAGAACCACGTTTATTCTCATTTAACGCCCCTTATGGCGCTTGTGAAGAGTGTACTGGTTTAGGTTCAAAAATCGAAGCAGATCCTAATTTGATCGTACCAGACAAGAGCAAAACCCTAAAAGAAGGTGCTATTGTCCCTTGGGATTCGAAAGGTTCTTCTTTCTACCCAACTATGTTAGAACAAGCAGCTACAGCATTTGAAGTCCCAATGGATGCGCCATTTAAAGATCTTAGCCAAGAACAACAAGATTTGATTTTATATGGATCTGGAGATAGAGAATTCCACTTCCACTATGAAAATGAATTTGGCTCTGTTCAAGATAAAATGCGAGTGTTTGAAGGGGTCATTCCTAATGTCCGCCGTCGCTACCAATCTAGCCAATCTAAGGCTATGCGTGAAGCTATGGGCCAATATATGACGGAATTAGAATGCCAAGTATGTCACGGTAAACGTTTAAATCGTCAAGCTCTATCTGTTAAAATCGGTGGTCAAGATATTGCTGAAGTAACGCATAAAGCCATTGTAGATACGATTGAATTCTTTGAAGGTTTAGACTTATCTGAACAAAACACAACGATTGCGCAACCAATTATGCGTGAAATTGCTTCACGGTTGAGCTTCTTAGAAGAAGTGGGCTTGAACTACTTAACCTTGGATCGTTCTGCGGGCACCTTATCAGGTGGGGAAGCGCAACGGATTCGTCTAGCTACACAGATTGGCTCAAACCTTTCAGGGATTATGTATGTCTTAGATGAGCCTTCTATTGGTTTACACCAACGTGATAACGACCGCTTAATTAAATCGTTGAAACGTATGCGTGACTTAGGAAATACCCTGATAGTGGTTGAGCATGATGAGGAAACCATGCGAGAAGCTGATTATTTAATTGATATGGGTCCTGGTGCAGGTGAGTATGGTGGTGAAATTGTTGCTGCTGGTACACCAGAGGAAGTAGCGAACAATAAAGACTCTATTACTGGTCAATACTTAAAAGGTGCACGTAAAATTGAATTACCTGAACAAAGACGTACGGAAGATAAGGGTGCTATCCATATTAAAGGGGCAGCCGAGAACAACCTGAAAAATGTAGATGTTGATATTCCAATTGGCCGTTTAAACGTCATCTCAGGTGTTTCAGGGTCTGGTAAATCATCATTAATTAATGAAGTAATGAAAAAATACTTAGTTCATCAATTAAATAGAGCGAAAACACCTCACGGAAAAGTAGAGGAGATTTCTGGTTACGAATCATTAGATAAAGTGATAGATATCGACCAAAGTCCAATTGGCCGTACACCAAGATCCAACCCGGCTACATATACCTCTGTATTTGATGATGTACGAGAGCTATTCGCGCAAACAAATGAAGCGAAACTACGTGGTTACGGAAAAGGGCGTTTTTCATTTAACGTGAAAGGTGGCCGTTGTGAGGCATGTAAGGGTGACGGTATTCTAAAAGTTGAAATGCATTTCTTACCAGATGTATATGTGCCATGTGAAGTTTGTCATGGTACCCGTTATAATTCAGAAACCCTACAAGTAAAATATAAAGGTAAAAATATTGCAGAAGTTTTAGATATGCGTATTGAAGAAGCTTTAGAATTCTTCTCTGCTGTTCCAAAAATTCGTCGTAAACTACAAGCCATTGTAGATGTGGGTCTTGGCTATGTTACCCTTGGCCAACCAGCACCAACTTTATCTGGTGGGGAAGCCCAACGGATGAAGTTAGCGAGTGAATTACAAAGAGTAGCAACGGGTAATACCTTGTATGTATTAGATGAACCAACAACTGGTCTCCATACAGAAGATATTAAACGTTTAATCGGTGTCTTACAACGTTTAGTTGATGCTGGTAATACCGTCGTTGTCATCGAGCATAATTTAGATGTCATTAAGACAGCTGATTATATTGTTGATATTGGACCTGAAGGCGGCGCTCAAGGTGGTAAAATTGTAGCTACTGGTACTCCTGAAGATGTCGCTAAAGTAAAAGCTTCTTATACAGGAAAATATTTAAAACCATTATTGAAAAAATAGAATAAATAAAAAACACTATGTTGACGATAAATACTACATTCATCTAACCGCATAGTGTTTTTCTTTTAAGAAGGGGAAGTGGATAGTAAGTGAAAATTGTACATACAGCGGATTGGCACATTGGTAAAGTGGTGAATAATCATTCTTTAATTGAAGATCAAGCTGCAATTTTAGATGATTGGTTAGCGCAAACTGTTGCCTTAAATCCGGATTTAGTCATTATGGCAGGTGATTTATATGACCGGACATTACCGAGTGGAGAAACCGTTCAGTTGGTGAATGAAACTTTAACAAAGATGTCTCAACAATTAGCTTGTCCTATTTGCATGATTGCAGGCAACCATGATTCTGGTGAAAGAGTGGGTTACGCAGCTGGTTTATTAAAGGGGCAAGGGTTGTATATGGCTGGAACGGCTAGTCGTGAGATTCAAAGAGTGACTTTAGAGGAAGCAGATGTCTATTTACTCCCTTTCAGTGATCATTTAACCATTAAACGTCTTTATCCTGAAGAAACTATTCATAGCATTGAAGATGCGACTAAGGTGCAAGTAGCCCGTATAAAAGAAAACTGGAACACGGATAAACTGAATATTTTACTTTATCACGGTTATGTTACCGCCGGCACTGTTGAATTAGCAGGTGAGGACCTAGATAAGTCCGACTCAGAAAGACCATTATCAATAGGGACGAGTGAGTATGTACCCAATTCAGTTTTTGAGGGCTTTGATTATGTTGCCCTTGGGCACTTACACGGACCTCAAAAAGTAGGCACATCAAGAATTCGTTACTCAGGGTCGCCACTAAAATTTTCTAAATCGGAAGTCAACCACAGAAAGGGCTTTTTAGAAATTGATTTGGATAAGCACATGGATACGATTGATGTTGTGAAACATGATTTAATTCCGCATAAAGATATGCGTGTCATTCGCGGTCAATTTGAAGACCTTTTACAAGGACAATCAGATGACTATATTTTCTTTGAATTAACTGACCCTTATGCTCAACACGAAGCCATGAACCGGTTGAAAAAACGATATCCTAATGCGATGAGTTTAGAATATGTCGCCTTAGAAAATAGACAGCGTCAAAATATAAAAGAAAAAAGACATGAGGTACAAGCAACACCAGTCTGGGACCAATTTGCCCAATTCTATCAAAACCAAACAGACCAAGAACTATCAGAATTTCAGACGAAAATTGTCCGTGACATATTCCAATCAAGTGAAAAGGAGGATAAAGCGTAGTGAGACCTATTAAACTTGAAATACAAGCTTTTGGACCCTATAAAGAGAAAACAAGTTTGGACTTCACAAGCTTAGGTGACCAAAATCTATTCTTAATTTCAGGCGCTACTGGTGCTGGAAAGACAACTATTTTTGATGCTATCGTGTACGCTTTATACGGTAAGACTTCTGGGTCATCGCGTGATATCAACGAATTGAAGTCGCAATTAGCAGAAGATACCAGCGTATCCTATGTGCGATTAACCTTTATGATTCATGGGAAAACATACACCGTTGAAAGAATACCTAAGCAAAAAAGACCAACTAAGCGTGGCCTAATCCGAATACAAAATGCAGAAGTAACCTTAGAAGGGGAAGATTTTACCCTAAGTAAAACGCAAGAAGTGGATAGCAAGTTGGTCGAGATTCTAGGCTTATCTGCAGATCAATTTAGACAAATTGTGATGTTACCTCAAGGAGAATTTAAAAAGCTATTAGAGGCGAGCTCTGGCGACAAGGAAGCTATTTTACGGACGATATTCCATACAGACTACCTAGACCGATTCCAACAAGCTATTGCGGACCGTTTCAAGCAAGCTAACCAAGAAGTTGGCACATTGAAGAAACAAGTGGATCAACATAGCCAATCTTTCGTCTCATTTGCGGATTCTGAGGTGAAAGAGAGTGAATTATTTGAAGCGGTCGAAGGCGAAAGTAAGGGAGATAGTTTAAGTGAAAAAGACCAAATTCAACTTTGGGTAGATCAAGAAAATTATGAATCTCTATCTAGCTGGGCCAATGAGAAGTTAAGTGAATTGGAACAACAGAATACCGGCTTAAGTCAACAGATTGCCCAATCTGAGGGACATATTCAAAAACTTGAAGGCTATATTCAACTACTAAGAAAGCAAGATAAACTAGTGCAGCAAGCAGCTTCCATTAAAGAACGTGAAGCCGAAATCACAGACGATAGAAAAGCGTTAAAACAGTATAAAGATACTAAAGCGGCCTATCAGCTGATCTTACAAGTTCAAAAAACAAGCCAAAAGCAAGCAGATTTACAAGAATTGCTTGACGAGAAGGTAGCTTTACTTCACCAAGTAAATACCCAGTTAGCGGCTATAAAAGAAGAACAAGCTGACTGGCAAGAGCGGATTCAACAAGTTGAGAGTTTACGCGCTAGCTTGCAGCATTTAGCGATTCAAGAAAGTAAATGGGACAACTACATCAGTCAAGAGGAAAATCTGAATAAACAAATAGACAAGGCGAAGATGCTAGCTGAGCAAGTGAATGACTTAAAGGGTCAGATAAAGGACCAAGAGACGTCGCTTCAGCTGGATGAAGAGGGGTTAAAGGACCTACAAGAAGCATTCAACCAGTTAGAGGATCTCAACCAAAAACAGATTAGCCTGGATAATAAAAATTATCAGTTTAATTTGCTGATGACGCGTTATCAGCAAATGACACAGGTTAGTCAGCAAATTACCAGTTTATCTGATCAAGTAGCAGTTGATAAGAAACACTATCAAGAACAATTGGATAAACGAAATGCTCAGGAAAAGACATATACCCAAAATCTTGCGGGTGAGTTAGCGAGTCAATTAGTGGAAGGCGAACCTTGTCTTGTTTGTGGAAGCATCCACCATCCTGCACCAGCAGTTAGCCAAGACGATGAAGTGACGAAAGAAATGGTAGATGCGGCTATGGAGGCTGTACAAGCAGCGTTTCAACAGTATTCAGCCAAGGCCGAACGACTAGCTGCTATCCAAGAAAACTTTGATCAAACACTAAGTAGCCAACAAATTGACGGGTTAACACCGGATGTGACCGGCAATAAGGAAAAAATGGCTATATGGCAGACAGCCATAGATAAGGAAACTGCAGAGATTCAACAAATGCAAGCTGAGTTAGACCAATTGACTAAGAAAAAGCAAGATTTAGACAAGAAAATCTTAGAGGCAATCAATCGAATCAATGAGTCTAAGCAGACTTTAAATAAGATGCAAATAGAAGCATCGACTTTTGAGGGGCAAAAGGCATCTAATGAAACAGCGATTGAACAATTGCGTGCGGAAATTAAGCAATTAAAAGGGCAGTTACAGGGCGAAGCAAAAGCATCCATAACGGCAGAATATCAAGAAAAAAACAAGTCATTAACTGAAATTACCAATAAGGACCAAGAGCTAAAGGAAAAAATTGATCAGAGTCAACGAGAAGCAACACAATTAAACACACAGATTGCAGGCTATGAAGACCAAATTCAACAAGGTCAATCTGAACTACAAGCATTTAAAAAAGAATTATCAGCTGCTATGGCTGACCGTCAAGAGAGTCAGGAAGATATCCGACAAATCCATGAAAGCCAAGAAAATTGGTCAGCGATTGAAAGTAAGTTGCAACAGTTTGATAAAGAAGTATATGCCTTTGAAGAAAATAAGGCAGCCAATCAAAAAGAAATTGAAGCGATTGGTTTAAACCAGACGTCAGCATACTATCAAACCGCTATTGATCAAGAACGAGAAAAGGCCAACCAGTTGAAAGTAGACAAAGACCAAGTGATTTCTACGAAGGCACAGTTAGAACACGCCATGTATTTATTTAAAGACAGTTTTGCTGCTTACCAAGAAAAAGGACGACATTTTGGAGAATTGTCCTTATTAAATAAGGTGGCCAACGGGAAAGAAAAAGCCTATGGTTATATCTCATTTGAACGTTTTATCTTAGGCTTGTATTTTGATGAAATCCTGCAATATGCCAATGAGCGTTTAATGGCGATGACCCAAATGCGGTATGAGTTTAGACGGATTGTCGAAGGGCAATCTGGTGCAGGTGCCAAAGGGCTTGATTTAGCAGTGTTTGACTATCAAGCTGGTGGCGAACGATCAGTGCAGTCTTTATCTGGTGGTGAAGGCTTTAAAGCTTCACTTGCCTTAGCACTTGGTTTATCAGACGTGATTCAAAATGACGCTGGTGGTATTGAAATAGGTACGCTCTTTATTGATGAAGGTTTTGGGACTTTAGACCAAGAATCCTTACAGCAGGCGATTGAAACCTTGACTGACTTGCAACAAGCAAGTGGCCGTATCGTTGGTATCATTTCTCACGTAGCTGAATTAAAACAACAAATTCCTGTTCATTTACAAGTGACTACTAGCAACGAAGGGTCAAAAGCCTTTTTTACAGGAATTCAATAAGCCCGAAAATAAGGGGATAGTGAAATTCGGACCATAGACCTATGACATTTACGCCTTAAGTTGGCAAAATATAGATAACAAAGGAAAGCTAAACAACTAGGAGGTTGTCATAATGTCTAATCAAAAAGAACGAATCTTAAACTTAGTTAAAGAAGGCATTTTAACCAATGAAGAAGCGATTATCTTATTAGAAAATAGAGCAAAGCAAGACCATACAAACCCAACCAAGCAATCACAAGTTGAGGAAGAAAAAGATATCTTAGATGACTTTTATGCTGATTGGGAAAGTGACCAAGCGGTAGATCAAGATGAAATGACTGGACGCGCGCAAAAAGTGGCGATTCAAAAAGACCTAGAAGCGTCTCTTGCTAGCAAACTAACAGAGCGCCAAAATCTAGTAAATGAAGAAGAAAAAACTGAAATTACGCATATTGAAATTGATCGCTTAACAGAAGAAATCAACCAATTGACGGAACAAATCCATCAATTAAAAGAAGATATTATTCAAATTGATGCAGAAAATCCAAGACCTACTCAAACTGCTGAACAAGCAAGTTCAACAAGTGAAGATACTGAAGCAACTGAAGAGGAAGCTACTTCATCAGACGCTTATGATTATAAAAATATAGTTGGAGACTTTTTCACGAAAACCCGGTCAGTATTTGACCAAGTGCAGGATAAAGTATCTAAAACAGTAAAATTTGAAAAAGGTAGTGGATCTATTCCAATACCAAAACTGATTACGCATGATTTTGAAGCGAGCTACGAATATACCGAACCTTTATCAATGGTGGACATTCAAATTGCTGCTGGACAAATCGAATTAACTTCTTGGGATCAACCAACAACTAAGCTGACAGTAGTCGGTAAATTATATGGTGATTTTGAAGAAGAGGATGCGCAATCTGCCTTTGAAAAAAGAGCTAACCTTGAATTTGTTGATGGTGCTTTAAGTTTAAATATGATTTCTCGTTTTATTAAAACAGACATTGTCGTTCAAGTGCCTAAAGACCGGTTAGACTTTATTAAAGCAAGAACAATTTCTGGTCCAGTGACTGTTGAACATATGGATACAAATGATATTTATATTCAAACAGTTGACGGTGCTATTAATATCGATGACTTTACGGCATCTATGATTGAAGTGGATACTAAAAATGGACAATTAGTCTTAAACGATGTGGAAGCATTAGACTTAGTAGTGAAATCATTAAATGGTAGCCAACGATTGAAAGGGCATGTAGAAAATGTTTTGATGGAAACGCTAAACGGTGATGTTGTGTTGACAATGAATGCTAAGCCACTTGTTCGTGCGCAAGTAACAACGAAGAATGGTGATATTAAATTGAACATGCCTACTGGTACAGCTGTAGATGGTTTAGCCCACACAAATCAAGGTGAAATTATGTTCCGTTCAGACTTTATTAAGAGTCAAACGCAAGTCAACGAACAATTTAATAAACAGAAAGCATTTTATACTGATGCAGCTGATGAAAAGGCTTATCGAGTGAACTTGAAGACAATGCGTGGTAATATTCGCGTAAAAGATGACGCAAATGTGCGTAAGGGAGAGGTTTAATATGTCAGGGAGATTAATGAAATCTAGCAAAGATCGTTTCTTATTTGGGGTATGTGGTGGTATTGGAGAATACTTCGGTATTTCTGGTAACTTAGTCCGTATCATTGCTGTATTGTTGAGTTTAACGCAGTTCCCAGTTTGGTTAATTTACATTATTTTAATTTTTGTAATGCCAAACAGAAGTCACTAAGAACAAAGGAGTGAATAGAATGGCTAAGAGATTAACGAAATCACGTAATGATGTAAAACTAGATGGTGTATGTGCCGGCATCGCTGAGTATTTTAATATTGATCCAACTATTATCCGTGTACTGTTTGTATTTATTACACTTTCTGGCGGTGCTGGAATACTGATTTATCTACTACTGGCTCTTATTTTGCCAAGAGATGAAGGTCGTACACGTGTAGATAGATATGACCGAGATGAATATCGTCAAACAAAATCATTTGATGCTGAAGATCAGGAAGACTATAATGAAGCTGATTATACAAGAGATTCAAAAGATAATCCTGATGAGGAAGAAAGTTGGCGTGATTTCTAATTATGAGACGATTTTTACTAGCAACATTGATTGATGCTTTAGGTTTAATGGCTATTTCATGGATTCTTGCCCCTAATGTTTATGTGGCAGATTTCTGGTCAGCCATCTTAGTCGCTATCGTATTGAGTATTGTAAATTCAATTATCCGTCCTATCGTGAATTTACTGGCGTTACCATTAAACATTTTGACATTCGGTTTATTTAGATTGGTAGTCAATGGCTTGATGTTTGTTATCGTAGGATTGTTCTTCCCAACATCCTTCGTGTTTACGAGCTTCTTCTACGCCATCGCAGCAGCCTTCTTATTCTCAATGTACCACTGGTTCTTCGAGAAATTCATCGAAGCCACTTAAAATAGGGTGGGAGAGAGACCGTTTAGCTCAATAACTTAAAAATGCAACCTCTAGTTAATCTGAAGTTCAGGTTAGCTAGAGGTTTTCTTTTTGTTAAATTATCAGCTTATCCAACTGTCCATATGGGTCTAGTATGGTAAAATAGGGGCAAAGTGACTTGTTCAGAAAGGAAACCATATATGACAAAGGTAACCGTGAAAGACTTAGTCGATAAATTTGATTTTGATGTCGTTTGTGGCGAAGACTATTTAGATCGTGAAATCATTACCAGTGATATTTCAAGACCTGGGTTAGAAATTACCGGCTATTTTAATTATTATCCGTCTGAGCGTGTGCAATTATTTGGCCGCGCTGAGCATACATATTTGTCTAGAATGACCTCAGATGAGCGCTTGTTAATCATGCGCCGTCTATCGAGAGAGGATACACCGTTTTTCATCTTCTCAAGGGGGTTACAACCAGAATATGAAGTGATTCAAGCAGCTCAAGAAAACCATATTCCTGTCTTGATTTCTACAACGACAACAACTCGTTTATCAAGTAATTTAACGGAATTCCTGCACTCACTATTAGCGGAACGTACCTCAAAACATGGAGTGTTTGTGGATGTGTATGGACTAGGAATTATGATTACTGGCCACTCAGGTGTAGGGAAATCAGAAACTGCTTTGGAGCTTGTAAAAGGTGGTCACCGTTTGGTTGCTGACGACCGAGTAGACTTCTATCAACGTGATGATACGACTATCATGGGTGAAGCACCTGAAATCCTACGTAATGTCATGGAAGTCCGTGGTCTTGGGATTATTGATGTGATGACCCTTTACGGTGCAGGAGCTGTGCGTAAAGAACAACAATTAAACTTGATTATTGACTTGAAAGATTGGAAAAAGGATGCGAAATTTGACCGTTTAGGCACTGCTGAAGAACGCGAACAAATTTTAGATGTTGCAATTCCAAAAATTACGATTCCTGTTCAAACTGGACGAAATATTTCAAGCATTATCGAAGTGGCAGCAATCAATTTTAGAGCGAAGTCTATGGGCTTTGATGCTGCACAGATGTTTAATGACCGCTTAACCCAACTCATTGACAATAATAAATATTAGGAGAGAAAGAACAAGATGATGAATATAGCTGCAATAGACCCGGTCGCTTTTGAGATATTCGGCTGGCCAATCCGTTGGTATGGAATTTTTATCGGGGCTGCTATTCTATTAGCCCTAACTTTTGCTTCAAGAGATTTTCGCCGTAAGGGTTGGGATGAAGAATTTATTTTAGACGCAGCTGTATGGACTATTTTAATAGGTTTTATCGGGGCACGCGCCTACTATGTTTTATTTGAATTAGACTACTATTTACAGAATCCAGGAGAAATCTTACAAATTTGGAACGGCGGTATCGCCATATACGGTGGTGTGATTGCCGGTGGTCTAACCCTTTATTTCTATGCAAAATCCAAAAAAATGGATCCATTATTTGTAACCGATACCGTAGCCCCTTATCTATTATTAGCCCAAGCTATCGGGCGTTGGGGGAACTTTGTTAACCAAGAAGCCCACGGTGGAGAAGTGAGTTTAGACTTTTTACAAAACCTGCATCTACCACAATTCATTATTGATGGGATGCATATTGATGGCACTTATTACCACCCAACTTTCTTGTATGAATCAGTCTGGAATATTATCGGTGTTGCTGTTTTATTATTTGCTCGTTCACCTAATAAAACTCTGCGTATTGGGGACACTACCTTGCTATACCTTATTTGGTATTCATTCGGTCGTTTCTTCATCGAAGGGTTACGGACAGATAGCCTATGGTGGGGACCATTCCGTGTCAGCCAATTATTAGCAGCTGTACTCTTTATCGCTGCTATCATGATTTTTGCTGCCCGTCGTATGAACGACAAGTACTATGAATACTATTCGGAACATAATGGACCGGCTTACAAATCAACAAAATAATTAGATTTGCGAATAGATTGGAGATGTGATGATTTGACATCCAAAAATATTGCCGTCCTTGGCGCAGGTTCATGGGGAACAGCACTTGCAATGGTGCTTGCTGAGAATGGCCATCATGTGACCTTGTGGACGCATAATCCAGACCAAGCACATGAAATTCAAACCACTCGGAAAAATAACCATTATTTGCCCGACATCAAATTGCCGAATAATATCACTGCAACAAACGATATGGGACTGGCCTTGGACAAGGCTGATTTAATCAACTTTGTGGTACCTACCAAGGCAATCCGACAGGTAGCAAGCCAGGTAGTCGCTGTTTTCCAAGAGAAAAATATACAAGAATTACCGGTATTGATGCATGCATCTAAAGGATTGGAGCAGGGAACACACTTACGAATTTCAGAAATTTTAAGTGAGGTCTTCCAGCCAATTGGCCAAGCACGTGTAGTCGTTTTATCAGGACCGAGCCATGCAGAAGAGGTAGTTAAACACGATATTACGGCCATCACAGCAGCTTCGACAGATGACCAAGCATGTCATTTAGTCCAAGAAGTCTTTATGAATGACTATTTTAGGGTCTACACCAATCCCGATATTATTGGGGTCGAGTTAGCAGGGTCATTGAAAAATATTATTGCCCTCGGTGCTGGTGCCTTAGTAGGGGCTGGATATGGGGATAATGCAAAGGCTGCTTTAATTACCCGTGGTCTTGCTGAAATCACCCGGTTAGGGGTAGCCCTTGGCGCTGATCCATTAACATTTATGGGGCTTTCGGCAGTGGGCGACTTAATCGTGACCGCAACCAGTGTCCATTCGAGAAACTGGCGCGCTGGTCAACAGGTTGGTCAAGGACAAGCTGTCAAGGATGTTGAAGAACAGATGGGCATGGTTGTCGAAGGTTTTGCTACAGCTGTTTCTGCTTATGAATTGGCAGAAAAAGAAGGCGTGGACATGCCAATTACCCAAGCAATCTACCAAGTTATTCAAGGAGAAGTGAGCATCCAAGAAGTGATTGCGGCCTTAATGGCACGAGAACGTAAAGGTGAATTGCAATTCGAAGATGACTTGAAGGATATTTTTTAGTGCCTATTTGATTTATAATGATTGTAGAAAATATAGCAGATAAATGGAGGATTCATTCATGGCAAAAGTAAGAAAAGCGATTATTCCTGCAGCAGGTTTAGGTACACGTTTCCTACCTGCAACAAAAGCGATGGCCAAGGAAATGTTACCAATTGTCAATAAACCAACAATTCAATTTATCGTAGAAGAAGCCTTAGCTTCTGGTATTGAAGATATTCTAATTGTAACTGGAAAAAGTAAACGACCAATCGAAGACCACTTTGATTCAAATGTGGAGTTAGAGTCTAACTTAGCAGACAAAGGTCGCGATGACTTACTAGAAATTATTGGGGAAACAGTTGGTTTAAACTTATTCTTCAAACGTCAATCTTATCCAAAAGGTTTAGGAGACGCTGTATTGCAGGCCAAAGCCTTTGTTGGTGACGAGCCCTTTGTAGTCATGCTTGGGGACGACTTGATGGTGGACGAAGTACCATTGACCAAACAATTGATTGATGCCTATGAAGTGACTAAAGCGTCAAACATTGCGGTAATGCCAGTGCCACACGAAGATACAGACAAATATGGGGTAATTGAACCTGAAGCGCAATTCTCTGAGAAAATTTACAATGTAAAACAATTCGTTGAAAAACCAAAACCAGAAGATGCGCCATCTAACTTAGCAATTATCGGTCGTTACTTATTAACACCAGAAATTTTTGACTTGTTGGAAACACAAGAGGAAGGTGCGGGTAATGAAATCCAATTAACGGATGCGATTGACCGGTTAAATAAAACACAACGGGTATTTGCTTATGAATTTACTGGCCGCCGATATGATGTGGGGAATAAATTAGGCTATATGCAAACAAGTATTGAATATGGTCTTGAACAAGCGGATATTAAAGAGGGTCTAAAAGATTACTTACTATCTATTGAAGATCAACTATAATTGATTTACCATGGACGAGGTTGTAATTAGCTTGAGCTAGTTGCAATCTTTTTTCCTTAAATCATGATAGAATAATAAACGTTGAAAGCAAAAAGATCGAATATAATAACAAAAATTAAAGGAAAGGATGTGTACAATTTGGCAGAAGAAATTCAAAAATTTGATGTAGTTGTAGTTGGTGCTGGACCAGCTGGTATGACTGCTGCCTTATACGCATCACGGGCAAACTTGTCCGTAGCATTACTAGAACGTGGGATTCCTGGGGGCGAATTAGTCAATACAGCGGATGTTGAAAACTATCCAGGCTTTAAAAATATTCAAGGGCCAGATTTAGCCAATGAAATGTATGAAGGGGCTATGCAATTTGGTGTGGCACATGAATTTGGTACTGTGACTAAGGTAACACCCAATGAAGGTGCACATATCTTAGAAACAGATATGGGGAAAACTTACGAAGCGAAAGCCGTGATTATTGCAACAGGTTCTGTTCACCGTAAGTTAGATGTGCCTGGTGAAGATAAGTATGCCGGTCGTGGTGTATCTTACTGTGCTGTATGTGATGGTGCCTTCTTCCGTGATAAAGACCTACGTGTTATTGGTGGGGGCGACTCAGCTGTTGAAGAAGGGACTTACCTGACACAATTTGGTAAAAATGTGAATATCGTTCACCGTCGTGACGAATTACGTGCCCAAAAAATCTTACAAGACCGTGCCATGGCGAATGATAAAGTTGATTTCACATGGGATACTGTCGTGAAAGAGATTAAAGGGGACGACATGAAGGTTACTGGTTTAGCAGTTGAAAATGTGAAAACTGGTGAGGTAACTGATGTAGATGCGGATGGTGTCTTCATTTATGTTGGTTTAATTCCGAATACAGAAGCATTTACAGACCTAAATATCACTGATGAAGAAGGATGGGTAATTACTGACGAAGATATGCAAACATCAGTGCCAGGTATCTTTGCGATTGGTGATGTACGTCAGAAGAAATTACGTCAAATTTCAACAGCAGTTGGTGACGGTGCGATTGGTGGTCAAGAAGCCTTCAATTACATCGAAACGTTAAACAGCTAATTTAAACATAAATTTATAGTGCTAACGCAAGGTGAAGGTTAGTAAAATTTGGGGGTAGATTTAGGGTCTATCCCCATTTTTATTGGCAAAAGGGGTAATGGCTTCTTAAACTGGCAAGCCATATGAAATTGTTAGCCAGCTTGTCTTTGATATATCTTTTTTCATAAAATTTGATACAATAAGAACAAGATGTTATCGCTTTATAAACTAGGGGGGCTACACGATGAACTGGAAAGAAACTTATTTACAATGGCGTAATTTTGAAGAATTAGACGGTGCTTTGAAAGAAGATTTAGCATCGATTGAAGCGGACGAAAGCTTGCTTGAGGATGCTTTTTATCAACCATTGAGTTTTGGTACAGCTGGTATGCGCGGGATTTTAGGTGCAGGTATTAACCGGATGAATATCTATACCATTCGTCAGGCAACTGAAGGATTGGCAAAATTACTAGAAGCTTATGGCCAAGATGCTAAAGACCGTGGTGTAGCGATTGCCTATGATTCACGTCACATGTCACCTGAATTTGCGATGGAGTCAGCGAAGACTTTGGGTGCTCACGGTATTAAATCATATGTCTTTGAGTCTTTACGTCCAACACCTGAGCTATCCTTTGCTGTGCGTGAATTAAAAGCCTTTGCTGGGATTATGATTACCGCAAGCCACAACCCAGCGGACTATAATGGTTATAAAGTTTACGGTGAAGATGGTGGACAAATGCCGCCAGTTGATGCGGACGCTGTTACAGCGAATGTGCGTGCGGTGGAAAATCCATTAACTGTTGAAGTAGGCGATGAAGCAACCTTAAAAGCTGATGGTACAATTACGATGATAGGTGAAGAAATTGACAAAAAATACTTGGACAATATGAAGTCAGTTGTTGTTGACCAAGAAGTCATTGATGAAATGGCAGACCAAGTATCTATCGTATATACACCCTTACATGGTACAGGCCAAATGTTGGTGGAACGCACTTTAGCGGACGCAGGCTTTACGAATGTCACATATGTGGCTGAGCAAAAAGAGCCGGATGCGGATTTCTCAACCGTAAAATCACCAAACCCTGAAGAAGCGGGTGCCTTTGAAGTGGCTGAGCGCTACGGTAAGGAGAATGATGCAGATATTTTAATTGCGACTGACCCAGATGCTGACCGGATGGGTGCTGCAGTGAAATTACCGAACGGAGATTACCAAGTCATCACCGGTAACCAAATTGCTGCCTTAATGACCCACTATATTTTAACAGCGATGAAAAATACTGGTGCTTTACCTGACGACGGTGTGATTTTAAAATCTATCGTATCCAGTGAAATGCCAGCAACAATTGCCAAATCATTCGGTGTAGAAACAGTTGATGTATTGACTGGTTTCAAATTTATTGCAGAAAAAATTAAAAATTATGAAGCTGACGGAAGTAAGACTTTCTTATTCGGCTTTGAAGAAAGTTATGGCTACTTAGTCAAAGCCTTTGTCCGTGATAAAGATGCTATTCAAGCGACTTTATTACTAGCTGAAGTTGCTGCTTTCTATAAAAAACAAGGTAAAACAGCTTACGATGGCCTACAAGACCTATTCGCTGAATATGGGACTTACCAAGAAAAAACCATTTCAGTTAGCTTACCTGGTCAAGAGGGGGCAGCGAAAATTGAAGCAATCCTAACAAAATTACGTGGGGAAGGCTTAAGTGAAATTGCAGGTCAACAAGTTGTCGAAACTGAAGATTACCTACAAGATACTCGCCAATTTGCCGATGGTAGTACAGAGGCATTAGGTATGGAAAAATCAAACGTATTGAAATACTATTTAGCAGATGAAACATGGATTGCCGTTAGACCATCAGGTACAGAACCGAAAATTAAATTCTATATTGGTGTTGTTGCGGATTCATTAGAAGCGACCAGAGCGAAAATTGAGGCCTATGAAACAGCCTTAAACGAATTAACCGCCTAAAACAATGCTGTCTAATGCCAACCGATCAAGCTTCATCTCCCTTTAAGGAGGAAATATCAAATTGAATGATCAATTAAAACTAGTCATTATTACAGGTATGAGTGGGGCGGGTAAAACAGTCGCCCTCCAAAGTTTTGAAGATATGGGCTACTACTGTGTGGATAATATGCCACCATCATTACTGCCTAAATTCTGGGACTTAATTAAAGAAACAGGTAAAATTAGCAAAATTTGTTTAGTGATTGACCTTCGTTCGCGCTCATTCTTTGATGAATTATTAACTGAAATCAATGGTATGGATAATACCAATACTATTGAAATGTCAGTTATCTACTTAGAAGCTGACGACCAAACCTTAGTTGCGCGTTATAAAGAAACCCGTCGTGCCCATCCCCTTCAAAAGGATGGGGTATCAGTATTTGAAGCTATTCAAAAAGAAAAAGAATTATTACATGATATCCGTGTAGAATCAACGGTGATTGATACAACAGATTTATCTCCGCGTAAATTCCGTGAGTTATTACAGACTGAGTTTTTATCAGAAGCTGAGGGGAGCTTCACAGTTAATGTGATGTCATTTGGTTTCAAATATGGCTTACCAATCGATTCTGATATTGTCATGGATGTCCGTTTCTTACCAAATCCACACTATATTGATGAGTTGCGGCCAATGACTGGACTCGATGAACCAGTATATGACTATGTCATGTCTCAACCGGAGACCGAAACTTTCTATCGTAAATTTATCGATTTACTAGATTTTGAGTTACCCCTATATGAAAAAGAAGGCAAATCCAGCTTGACGATTACGATTGGTTGTACGGGAGGCCAACACCGGTCAATTGCTTTGACTGAACGCGTTGCCCACCACATTCAAGATCTTGGCTACAAGGTGAATATTATCCACCGTGATCGCACGAAAAGAAAAGAGTCGATGAATAGATCGTGATAAATATGAATCCACGTCCGGGCAGACGACCTAAAATTGCGGTTATTGGTGGTGGCACAGGTCTACCAATACTATTGGAGGGTCTAAAGGAGGCTGACTTCGATGTTACAGCGATTGTAACCGTCGCAGATGATGGCGGTTCAAGTGGTAGCTTGCGTGATGCAGTTGCAACCATCCCTCCAGGAGATATCCGCAATTGTCTAGTTGCTTTATCGGATATGAAAAAAATATATAAAGATGTATTCCAATATCGTTTTAGTGAGGATGATAAAGAGTTTTCCGGTCATGCGATTGGGAATTTAATTATTGCAGCCATTGCAGAAATGCGTGGGGACACCTTTGCAGCGTTGCGTTTACTTGCTTACATGATGAACGTAAAAGGAAAAGTGTTGCCAGCCTGCGAAGAAGCCTTGGTTTTACAAGGCCATTTTGCAGATGGACAGGTTATTGAGGGGGAAACATCTCTAGTCGCACATCCAGACCAGATTCAAAAGGTCTCTGTTCGGTTAGCCAGCCAAGACCCTCAATTTGATGCTGCTGGTAATTTAATTAATCAACCTAAAGCAGGACGGGAAGTTGTTTCTGAAATTATGCATGCGGATATGGTCATTATGGGGCCGGGTTCCTTATATACGTCCATTTTGCCGAATATCGCTATTGAAGAAATTCGGACCGCAATTGTTGACACGCCCGCCAAAGTTGTCTATATTTGTAATATCATGACACAACTGGGCGAGACCGAACATTTCTCGGATGCAGACCATGTACGTGTAATTAATGAACACTTGGGGTCTAAGGCCATTGACACGGTGTTATTAAATAAAACACCGGTACCCTTTGAATACCTAGAAGGTGCGAGTGAAAAAGACTATCTAGTTCAAATCACTCAAGACCGACAAGGATTGGCAGAACAGGAATGCCAGGTAGTTGGCTGTGACTTTTTAAACCTTGAAAAAAGTGGTGTATACCATAATCAAGATAAGCTAGTTGCTGCCATTATGGATGTCATGAACGATCGCACAGAATAAAGTGAATAAGAAAGAGGTGAGCTGGTGGCTTCGTTTGCAGGAGATGTAAAGAAAGAACTCACTCAGCTAACAGTGGACTATGAGCACGCGCGTTCAGAACTGGCAGCCATTTTACGTATGAATGGATCGATTACCCTGATGGAGGGACAATTGATTCTAAACGTACAGACAGAAAATGCCGCAATTGCACGACGAATCTACTCACTGTTGAAGGAATTTTTTCATACCCACGGTGAGTTGGTTGTTCGGAAGAAAATGAAATTAAAGAAAAATAATATCTATATTGTACGTGTGAAAGACCGGGTTGAAGAGATTCTAAAAGATTTAGAAATCCTGGATACATTAGTCATCAATCCTAATATTTCAGCGGAAATGATGGAAAATGAACAAAGAAGTCGTTCTTACTTACGTGGTGCTTTCTTAGCGGGAGGATCAGTGAATAATCCAGAGAAATCTGCCTATCACTTGGAAATCTATTCCGTCTATGAAGAGCACTGCGAGGACTTAGTGACGATGATGAACCAGTTTAATTTAAACGCACGGTCAGTTGAACGTCGGTCTGGTTATATTGCCTATTTAAAAGGTTCTGAGCAGATCGCTGACTTCTTAGCCTTGATTGGCGCGACAGCCTCAATGTTAAAATTTGAGGATATCCGCATCGTTCGTGACATGCGTAATTCAGTTAACCGGATTGTGAACTGTGAGAATGCGAACCTTAATAAGACGGTTACTGCTGCGTCAAAACAAGTTGAAAATATTGAACTCATTCAAGCAACAGTAGGGATTGGCGAATTACCTGAAAAATTACAAGAAATCGCCTTTTTACGGTTGGAAAACCCTGAGGCTTCTATTAAGGAATTAGGGGAATTAGTTGACGGTGAACCGATTTCTAAATCGGGCGTTAACCACCGCCTACGGAAGATTAACCAATATGCTGAGCAATTAAGAGGCACAGCAATTACCCAATAACAAATAGATGAATTAAAGCGATTTGGAAGACGGTAACTGTCATTCCATTCGCTTTTCTTTCAATTCCAATATGCTAAAAGCCTTGTCAGAGAAGTTGTTTAAACTTCTTTGACAAGGCTTTTTTGCTAGCTGTCTCAATTTGCAGGTGGTCAGCTGATGATAAGGTAAGGGAAATGAAACTTAAAAGATGGCTAGGGCCAATGCGATGAGGGCAGCCCCAGTTCTAACGTGGTTCCATCTTGTCCATTTTTGTACAAAAACTGTCCAATCGGTACGGATTTTACGATTAGCTAATTGACGGTTTAGGGGCATACTAAAGCTAACAGTAACACCAATTACACCAATAAAATAGATGATAAAGCTAAGGGTTAGTTGCCAGCCAATGGGGTTGCCTAGCAATAGCATAGCGATATATAAAAATATGGGTGCAAAAAATGTGCCTAGAAACCGGTCGTTTTCTACTTGCTTGTTAATGTCCTGCATAATTCTTTGTCCAACGTTCCCAGCTTGTTTCCCAAGCACAGGCATGATGGTGTTGGAGAATGAAAAATAGAAACCCAGTTGGATGGCTAGGCATAGAACATAGACAATTTGAAATATAGACATAGCTGTTCTCCCCCTAACCAGAATGTTTTCTACAATAGCGTTTGTGTTAATGTTATTGTACTGGAACATTTTTCTACTGGAAAGTAGGACTTCACTAATTTTGATGGGCTTTTTAGTCTAGGATGAGCGTTTCGATATTTGCCATTAATTGATCGTCTGGATTTTGTGATTGATCAACGCTAATCTTTTTGCGAAGAAAGGTCACTTCAGAAACTTGTACTTCGATTGTAGTGATATTTTGCCCCTGCTTATTTTCAAACTGTCGCATACGCAATTGCCCAACTACAGCTAACTCATCACCTTTTTTCATATAGCTATCAATCAATTTAGCGGTGCCATTCCAAGCAGTGATGGGGATAAAGTCTACGTGGTCAGTGCCATCTTTAGCTTTTCGGTTAATGGCTACTGCATTGTTGACGACTTGGCGATTGTTGGAAATTTCAGTTAAGCTGACTTCTCTAGCTAGACGTCCAATTAATTGCACTTGATTCATTATTCATCCTCCTAAGGTGTTCATTCGACTAGAGGTAATCCCTCTAATATATTACATACGTATTTATTCGCCAATTCTCCTCAAAAAGTTCATAAATATTTGATATTTTTTAAAATTAAGTCAAAAGAGAGGTAAAGATAGTCGGTCAGTTCATATTTTAGGGTACAATATAGAAGAATAGAGATTCTGCCCTAAAATGTCTTAGACCTATCACCAGACTCAAAATAATAGGAATTGTATCCATAAAAAGGAGGACGAAAACATGAACATCTTGATGATTGAAGATAATGAAAGTGTTGCAGAGATGATGAGTATGTTTTTTGAACAACAAAAAGGATGGGAAGCGACCTTTATCCAAGATGGGGAAGAAGGGTGGCAACACTATTTAGCCAATGAAGGGTCAATTGACATGGTCATTTTAGATTTGAACTTACCAAGTAAAGACGGTATTCAAATTTGTCGTGATATCCGCCAACAAAATCAACAAGTCCCAATTATTATGCTGACTGCACGTGATGCGGAGAGTGAGCAAGTACTTGGATTAGGTTTAGGGGCAGATGATTATGTGACGAAGCCATTTGATCCAATTACATTTATGGCCCGGATGCGTGCATTATACCGTCGAAGCCAGTTAACGGAAGCAGCAACTGATACAGGTGAAGCGAAAGAAGATGAGGATCAATTTGATATTCAAACGCAATTTATCCGTATTAATAGTCAAAACCGTGAAGCCTTTTATAAGGACCAGTTAATTCAGCATCTAACCCCTAAAGAATTTGAAATCCTACAATTATTAGCTGGTCGCCCTAAGCAGGTCTTTACGCGTGAACACTTGCTGACAACACTGTGGGAAGATCCGTTTTACGGGGATGAACGTACGGTAGATGCCCACATTAAAAAACTTCGTCAGAAAATGGAAGAATATGGACCACAACTTATTCAAACAGTCTGGGGAGTAGGATATAAATTTGACGAAACTGGTGTTTAGTAATGAAATTGAACTTTTTCTATCAACAAATCCTTAGCTTTTTAGTGGTTATTGGCATGACCATTGCTGCTATGGGGGTTACTTTATTTTCATTTTCAAGAGACCAAGTCCTTCTACGTCAAGAGCAACAATTAAATGACATAGCCAACTTCATTTCTGGACAAACGATTTCGACTGAATTTTTATCTACAATGGAACCTTTGTTGCAGTCTTCTAATATGAAGTTGTTCTACTTCAATGCAGACAATGAACTGGTGTATCCATTAAATCAAGCAGATAAGGTGCCAAACAACCAACTATCAAAGGAAGAGATGCAAGCCTTAGAAAATGGGCATAATCTTGGATTAAGAGAATTTGAGATAGGCCTTACCGATAAGAATGGCGATGCTTTAGCGATCTTTATGCCGCTTACAAGTGCTGAAGACCAGTCTTATGCAGGTTACCTGGCCATTGGTGTACCATCAAGTCAATCGGATGCTGTGATTAGTAATCTGGTTCAAAATGTGGTCAAGGGGGTTATGATTGCCCTCATTATTGCGGTCATATTCTCGGTGATTATTGCAGGTTACCAAAATAAACGGATTCGGCGTATTCAGGAAGCTACCCAAAAAATTGCCCAAGGGGATTATTCTGTCCGCTTAACTGAGAATAATATTGATGAATTTGATGACTTAGCAACTGATTTTAACCAAATGGCTGTAGCTTTAGGGGAATCAGAAGTAGAAATCAATAGGCAAGAAAAGATCCGGCGGCAATTGATGATGGATGTGGCCCATGAAATTCGGACGCCTTTAACCACCATGATTGGTCTATTAGAAGGTTTACGTCAGAAAGTGTTACCTGAAGATAAAATAGACCGTAGTGTGGATTTGATGTATAAGGAAGCGAACCGGTTAAACCGGTTAGTGAATGAGAATTTAGATATTGAAAAAATTAGGTCTAATGAAATTGTATTGAATAAATCAAACTTCAATGCGGCAGAGGTCTTAAGAGATATCGCACTGCAATTGTCCGAAACAGCTAAAGCTAAACATACGAAATTCGAGCTTGATATGGTTGATGAGGTTCCTATTTATGCAGATTATGATAGATTTCATCAAATTATCTTCAATATTACTCAAAATGCGGTGCAATTTACTGATTATGGCGAAATTTTTATGTCCAGCTCCTTTCAAGATGGGGAAACTTATATTAAAATAAAAGATTCAGGTATGGGCATGACGAAGGAGCAAGTGGAAAATATCTGGGAACGATTTTACAAAGCAGATATCTCTCGGAAAAATAACGAATTTGGTGAATCTGGTTTAGGCTTATCTATCGTTAAACAACTCGTTGAATTACACCAAGCCACTATACATGTGGAAAGTGAAGAGGGTATCGGGACAATATTTACCCTGGTATTTTTCGACCGTGACAAATTAGCAGAACAAAATAAGGTCGACTAATGTTATATACATCGACTGGTAACAAAAGGATTGAAACAACATGTATTTTTTAGGGCCGTTACTGATATGGCTAGAAGATATTTCTGCAAGCAGAATTGTAAATTTCCATCTAGTAGAGCTATCATTATTTAGTTTAGACAAAACGATTCTCTATATGATTGCTTTACTGATTATCCAAGCAGGGATCATTCTCTACAAACGGTCTAAGAATACAGACTATTCGGTGGATTGGTTTAGAGAAATCATTAAGTTTACTTTTGTCTCATATTTAATATTGTTGGTACATTTAACAGTATTACGTTATGATTGGCAATGGTGGCAGGCGACCTTTAATTTTGATCGGTCGCTAAGTGAATTAAATTGGGTACCACTAGTTGATACCATTAAGTTAAGAAACGGTTCCACATTTTCCTATTGGTATAACTTCTTTGGGAATGTTGTGTGGTTCTTTCCCTTTGGTATGATGTTCCCCTATATTTTTAGAATGAAAGGTGCCTTTTTTGTCACTTTATTTTGGGGATTATTGTTTAGCGTATCGATTGAAACCATGCAATTCTATTTAGAAACAGGCGTAAGTCATATTGATGATGTCATTTTCAATGGTGCGGGTGTCATCATTGGTTATCTCATATATGATATTTTGAAAGTAAGCAATAGGTATATAAAAGGGAGAAGAATAAATGAGTAAAAAGAACACACAGTTACCAAAAAAAGAACTACGTAAATGGGCTACAACCCAGGTGAAAAAAGGGCGAATTCTTTTAACTGAGAAGGATTTTGTGAATCCACCATCATTCACTGAAGGTGAATTGGTTGAAATCATTGGTATTGACCACGAATTCTTAGGCTACGGCTACATGGCTAAGCAACATAAGGGTGTTGGTTGGATTTTAACAACAGATCAAAACGCTGATACAGGATTGTTGGGTGATCTTGAATTTGTTCAAGGAAGAATCCAAGAAGCGAAAAACCAACGTCAAGCCTTATTAATCGATGATATGACAACTGCTTTCCGTATTTTTAATGGGGAAGGTGACGGTATTGGTGGTTTTACGATTGATTGGTACGCAGGTTATGCTTTAATCCAATGGTATTCAGAAGGTATCTACCGTTATAAAGATATCATCTTAGAAGCCTTGAACAATGTATTTCCAGAATTAAAAGGTATTGTTGGAAAAAATCGCTTCAATTTAGATGGTACAGGCAGTGCCAAGCAATCTGAGGTTTTAGCTGGCGACATTCCTGAAACCTTGACGATTCAAGAGAATGGTGTAAACTATATCGTTCGCCTTGATGATGGCTGGATGACTGGTATTTTCTTAGACCAACGTAACGTTCGTAATTACATTCAAACAGAAATTGCACCAGGAAAATCTTTATTGAACCTATTTTCATACACTGGCGCATTCTCTGTAGCTGCAGCCTTGGGTGGTGCAGCTGAAACAATGAGTGTTGACGTGGCGAAACGAAGCCTACAATTAACGCAAGAACAATTTCAAGCAAACGGCTTAGACATTGGTGACCAACACAAGGTGCGCGTGATGGATGTCTTTAATTACTTGGACTACGCGAAAACACATGATTTACGTTTTGATATCGTAGTGCTTGATCCGCCATCATTCTCTCGCACGAAAAAACATACTTTCCAAGCCAACAAAGACTACCGTGAATTGGTTGCTTCAGCATTAGCTATCTTGAATGAAGGTGGTTACTTAGTAAGTTCAACAAATGCAGCAAACATGACCAAAGAAGATTTCATTAAACAAATCGGTGAAGGATCTGATGATGCCCGTGTAGACATCATGCCATTAGCTGACTTTGGTTTACCTGTCGACTTCCCAGCGCCAAAAGGCAATCCAGAAAGTGACTACTTAAAAGTAGAAATCTTCCAAAAAATATAAATAGTAGGCTATAGAATTGACACTTAGAGGTTGAGACATTTTTTGTCTAGCCTCTATTTTTATTACTTAAAAACAATAAGGCGAATCTTTGATTTTCCTTGATGAAATGTTATATGATTAGGTGTGAAGTGAAAAAAGTGAAGAGAAAAGGAAATTTGGGTAAATAAAAAGGAAAGAATGGTGTTGTATAATGGCCTACATTCAATTAAAGGATGTTGTAAAACAATACGGAGAAGGTAATACAGCGATTTTAGCCAACGACCATGTAAACCTAGAAATCGAAGAGGGAGAATTCGTTGTTATTCTAGGCCCATCTGGTGCAGGAAAATCAACCTTATTAAATATTTTAGGGGGCATGGATGATGTGTCTTCAGGTGACGTCATTGTAGCGGATAAAAACATCGCCTCATATGATGAAAAAGGGTTAACCGAATATCGGCGTGATGAAGTGGGATTTATTTTCCAAAACTATAACTTAATCCCTAACTTAACGGCTATTGAAAATGTAGAGGTATCTGAAGAAATTTCAGATAATTCATTAACCGCGAAAGAGTCCTTAGAAGGGGTTGGCTTATATCACCGTAAAGACAACTTCCCAGCGCAATTATCGGGTGGGGAACAACAGCGTGTGTCTATTGCCCGCGCAATTGCAAAGAACCCCAAGTTATTACTTTGTGACGAGCCCACAGGTGCATTGGACTATGAAACTGGGAAAAAAGTGCTAGGTTTCTTACAAGATTTAACCAATGAACAAGGGACAACTGTTGTCGTGATTACCCATAACCAAGCGATTGCACCGATGGCTGACCGTGTGATCAAAATTAATGACGGGACTGTTTCATCACAAGAGTTAAATGAACAACCTATGCCAATTCAAGATATTGAATGGTAGGTGTCATTAATGAAGAATAGAAAAATATGGTTAGATGGCTTTCGTGAGATTAAAAATACCCTGGGACGATTTTTAGCACTCTTCCTCATTATTGCTTTAGGTACAGGATTTTTCGTCGGAATTCGAGCA
Organism: Aerococcaceae bacterium 50-4; assembly: GCA_041223225.1. GTDB lineage: Bacteria > Bacillota > Bacilli > Lactobacillales > Aerococcaceae > Aerococcus. The sequence continues at coordinate 380,646 of JBCLPQ010000001.1, read as the reverse complement.
GCGGCGCCAGATATGATTGCGATTGCGGATAGATATTTTAACCAAACTAACTTAGAAGACATGTCGATCCAATCAACGATGGGTCTTGATGAAGATGACTTGGCGCTATTAGAGGACATTGAAGATATCGAATATGAACCCTACGCCTACGTTGACCGTCAAATTTCAACTAGTGATGATATCGTCCGTTTTTACCCTAACTTCAATGAAATGTCGGATATCAACCAGTTTGATGTCCTAGAAGGGGCATTACCACAAGCGGAAAATGAAATTGCTATTGACCAACAATTAGTGAAAAGTGACCCAGATACCTATCAAATTGGCCAAGAAGTGTCGCTAACTGATTTAGGGGTTGAAACAGAAAATGAAGCAAGTGGTGCACCTACCCTTTCAAATGACACATTTACAATTGTCGGTTATGTCAATTCACCACTTCAAATTTCAAACATCACGCGTGGGGCGACAGCTATTGGTGACGGCCAATTAAACGGTTTTGCGGTCGTTTCACCAGAAACGATTACTGGCGATCTGTATACGAATATCGCCATTGATGTGACCTCGGTTGACGATTTAGAAGCCTATTCAGAAAAATATAACCAAGTCATTGCAGATAAACAAACAGAAATAGAAAACATTTTTGCTGACCGTCCAAGTGAAGTATATAACCAAACCATTTCTGACGCCGAATCAGAGATCTCTTCAGGACAAGCAGAGATTGATTCTGCTAGATCAGCCTTAGCATCCGGTGAGCGTGAATTAGACCAGGCACAGTCAGAAATTGATGATGGCCAAAGTGAACTTGACCAGCAACAAAGTCAGGTTGAATCGCAGCTACCAGAGGGTGTGTCACCGGCACAAGCGGGTATGTCCAGCGTGGCTGCCCAATTAGAAGCTGGCCAATCTAGTTTAGATGCTGCCCAAAGTGAATTAGACCAAGCTAGAAGTGACTATGAAAGTGAAAGTCAGGAAGCAGACGAATCATTAGCCAGTGCTGAATCGGAAATAGCAGATGCTGAAACGACAATTGCTGACTTAAGCGAGCCAACCTATTCGATTAATGACCGTTCAGCAGTTTCTGGTTATACAGCTTGGGAAAATAATGCGGATAACATGGCAACAATTGGCCAAGCCTTCCCAATTATTTTCTTCCTGATTGCCGCTTTAGTTTCCTTTACCAATATGCAACGAATGGTCACAGAACAAAGAGTTCAAATTGGTACTTACAAGGCACTAGGTTATAGTCCACGTACGATTCAAACTAAATACATGATGTATGCTGGTATATCCGCTATATTAGGAATGGTTATTGGTATTTCAATCGGTAACTACTTATTCCCAAATATTATTGTGACTGCCTTCGCCAATACCGTCGCATTACCAGGCATGATTCATACTTGGCAAATAGTAGATATTTCACTGGCTGTAGCCATTTCCCTATTAACCACTGTATTGCCAGCTTGGTTAACTACTAGAAGAACTTTAAATGAGAAAACAGCCCGCTTGTTACAACCAGTAACAGGTAAAAATGGCCAACATATTTTCCTAGAAAGATTTAAAGGTTATTGGTCTCGCTTGAGTTTCCAAGGAAAAATTACTTGGCGTAACCTCTTCCTTTATAAGGGGCGTAATTTGATGACAATTGTCGGTGTTGCAGGCTGTGCTATGTTAATTGTTACTGGTTTTGGCTTATCTGACTCAATCTCTGGATTACCAGATGAACAGTTTAACCAAGTAAAAATGTATGATGGTAGCCTGTCCTTGGATATGGAAGCTAGTCAGGAAGACCGCGATCAATTGGTCACTGACTTAAGCGAAAATGAAGAGGTTGAGGACGTATTACCATTAACAAGTGATATCTTAATGACTGACGATGACTCAATCACCCAACAAATTGTGAGTGTGATGGCATTTCCGTCAGACAGTAACTATCACGACTACTTCCAGATGCAAGAATTAGACATTGAAAACCAAGAATCACTCCCTGAAGACGGTATCTTGATGACAGCTAAATTGGCTTCCTTATTAGGTGTCCAAGCAGGCGACACCGTGACTCTAGTAGATACAAATAATGATCCCTTCGAATTTTCTGTAAAAGGAGTTATCACCAACTATCTAGGCCATGAGCTGTACATGACAGCCGATTACTACCAAGAGGTATTCGGTGAAGAAAGTGAAGAAAACACAGCGCTCGTTCAATTTGAAAACGGCTTATCAACCAATGATCAATCTGAAATTTTTGATCAAGCTAAAGAACAACCAGGTGTGATTGGTACAAGTCTAAACGCAACCCAAATTACGGACTTTGAAGAAACTTTGTCAGCACTTGATCTGGTTACCGTTGTCTTAATTATTTCAGCGGGAGGTCTAGCCTTCATCGTACTGTACTCATTAACGAATATTAACGTGTCAGAACGGATGCATGAGTTAGCAACCGTTAAAGTACTTGGATTCAGGTCACTTGAAGTGAGCATGTATGTTTACCGAGAAACATTAGTCTTAACAGTTGTCGGCATCATCATCGGGAACTTCTTAGGTTATGGGCTATTAAGCTATATCCTAAATACAGTCGCTATCGATCAAGTATTTTTCCCGATTGTAATCCATTGGCAATCCTACCTTTATGCAAGTATCATTACCTTAGTCTTCTCAATTGTGGTCATGATCTTCATGCATTACAAATTGAAGAAAGTAGAAATGGTATCAGCACTAAAAGAAGAAGATTAATATATATGAGAGACTGAGACATTTTTGTCCAGTCTCTCATTTTTTATATAAATAAAGGCATAAAAAGATGATAATCTATACAATCTTGTTCTATTAAAACGGCATTATTCGCCTTTTAACTAGGGTTATCTCATTTAATTTGCTAAAAAAGATGGAAAAATATAGACATTGTTTGAATATTTAGTACAATGAGGGTAACAAAAGATGATAGCGCTTACAAATTCTAATGTTTAAGGAGAGATAAACAATGAATTTGGACTGGATTAAAACGCGCGCAATTACTTCCCCTGACAAGGTGGCAATAATTGATCCATTGAAACAAACAGAATTTACTTACCAAGATTTAAATAAACGGGCAGAAATTTTGGCTCGTCACTTGGTAGAGGATGCTGGCATCAAACAAGGTGACCGCATCGCAACCTTTGTACCTAATGACATTGCCATCATTGATATGTTGTTAGCAGCAATTAAAATCGGTGCTGTATTTGTACCGCTTAACTGGCGACTAAAACCAGTAGAAATTGCTCGAGTGGTTGAAGATGCAGGGATTGAATATATCTTATACGCAACCAACCATTTAGACCGTCTTTCAGAAGTACCTGAAGCTTACATCAAGTACAATGTAGACGAGGCTGAATACAATCAGATGATGGATTTAGCGAACCATCAACCTTTTGAAAGTGTCCCTGTTGATTGGGAAGATCCGATTCTCTTAATTTATACATCAGGATCAACTGGTCGACCTAAAGGTGTTATTCATACCCATGAAAGCTACTTAAATAATGCTTTCAACCAAATCATTAACTGGAAAATGGATGAAGGTTGGTCAACCATTGCATCAACGCCAATGTTCCATATCTTAGGATTCATTGATATTGCGATTCCAATGTTGGTGGTTGGAGGTCAACTCGTATTAGAACGCTACTTCAATTATGAAACAATCAATGATTGGATTCGTACTTACAAACCAAATGTACTCGTGATGATTCCTACCATGTATTACGGCATCATTGCCTCACCAGACTTTAAACCTGAAAACTTAATGAGTGTAGACTTATTAGTGGCAGGGGGCTCACCGCCATTACCAGCGGTTCAAAAAGCTTTCCAACAGATGGGTAAAATTATTATCAATGCCTATGGTTTAACAGAAGCGCCGTTACTAAGTTTCAATACAGTAGAACGCGCTAAAGAAAGACCAACAACAATTGGTCAACCACTATTATTTGATGAAATTCTCATCGTAGACAGTGAGATGAACCCTGTTCCACACGGTGAAACAGGAGAACTATTGGTGAAAGGACGAAATGTCACACCGGGATACTGGAACTTACCGGAAGAAAATGAAAAAGCCTTCCATAACGGCTTCTTCAGAACAGGTGACCTCGCTTTCTTAAATGAACATGGCGAAATGACCTTGGTGAACCGCCTGAAAGAATTGATTATTACAGGTGGGGAAAATGTCTTACCTTCCGAAGTTGAGGCAGTCTTAAGTGAGCATCCATTGGTTAAAACAGCTATCGTGCTTGGATTTGACCATCCGAAATTCGGTGAATCTGTTTCTGCCGCAATCATGATTGATAAAGCAGCAGAAGGTGCTGACAATTTCCAAGAAGTCTTAGATCAATTCTGTTTAGAAAAACTAGCAGGGTATAAGACACCAAAATTATACTTGGAAGTGGATGAGATTCCAGTAAATTCAGTTGGGAAACCAGACCGTCTTGAACTGAGTCGAATGATGGAAGCGCACGCTAAAGATACCTTGACAGCAGGTGCAGGTAGTTAAAAATAGCCAAACAAACTAGACACTAGGAAGCTTATTTTCCTAGTGTTTTTTTACGTCTAATGTTAATGCTACTTATAATAAAAAGTTAACAAAAAGGGATAAAATAAAGGATTATATATATTTTATATTAATGAATGGTATAACTTGAGCTTATAAGTAAACCTATTCAATGCACTTTAGAAAGCGCTTACACAAACTATTAAGCGGATTTATCCTAAATATTAGCCGTCCTTATTTCTCTTTATGACCTTAAGCCCTTATTATGAACTTGTAAGCGATATCATCTTTGTTAAATTTGTTCGCAATTTAAGTGATAAACAAGAACCAGTATAGGAATTTGTCTAGTTATAGTGATAAGGAGTGTTTACCTCATGGAAAATAGAGAAGCAGTGTTAAAAGAATTATTCCCAGAAGATATCTTAAAGATTTCAAGTGGTTTAACCGATGGGGAAATTGAAATTTTAAAACAATTAGTAGAACTATTAGAAAGTAAATACCGCGATGGCTTGAATGAAGCTTGGGTGACTGAAACAGCGCCGGAAGGATTCTTCGAGGATATGGGTAAATTAAGATACTTCGACAATCCCCTATTGTTTGAAGGTCGCGAAGGGAAAAAGACAACTAGTCAATTATTCCAGTTCTTCTTTGCCTTTACACTGTCACGCTTCGATGTTTCCTTGAATACCTTACTAGGTGTACACACTGGTTTAGGTTTCAACACCTTCTTATTTGGTGGAAGCCCAGAACAAATCCAAAAATATGTGCCAAAATTAGCTAGTCACCAATTACGTACCTGCTTTGCCTTGACTGAACCAAACCATGGTTCTGACGTAGCATGGGGATTAGAAACAAGTGCCAGACGTGAAGGGGACAAATGGATCCTTAACGGTGAGAAACGTTGGATTGGTGGTGCCTCAGTAGCGGATGTCATTCCAGTATTTGCCCGTGATGAAGAAACAGGCAAACCGAAATGTTTCGTTGTGAAAGCAGGTCAACCTGGTTTAGATATTGATGTCATCCAAAATAAGATTGCATTGAAGATTGTACCGAACGCAAATATCCACTTAAAAGATGTTGAGGTAGCTGAAAGTGACCGTCTACAAAATATCAATTCATTTAAAGATATTGCCAAAGTATTATATTCAACGCGTGCAGGTGTAGCCAATATGGCCACTGGCGCAATGGCAGGTGCTTTACAAGCCACATTAAAATATGTAACGCAACGTAAACAATTCGGCAAGGAAATTTCTAACTACCAATTAGTTCAAGAGAAATTAGCCATGATGCAAGGTAACTTGACTTCAGCAATGGCTTTATGTTCGCAAATTGCTCGTCAACAAGAAGAAGGGGACTACAATGAAGTGGTCACTTCAGTTGGTAAGATGATGAATGCCTTAAGACTACGTGAAACAGTTGCCATGGGTCGTGGTATCTGCGGTGGTAACGGTATTGTTGTAGATAATGATATTGCCCGCTTCTTCGCGGATGCAGAAGCTGTGTATACCTATGAAGGTACCCATGAAGTGAACGCCCTAGTAATCGGACGTGCTTTAACTGGACAAGCAGCTTTCAACTAATTAATCAACAATACATCAATAGAGGATAGGGTGGACAAGGTAACTGGTCTACCCAACCTCTGATTAATGGTAGTCGTAACGAAAGATGGAGGGAAATATAATGACAATTACAAAAGCTACCGTTCTCGGTGCTGGTGTCATGGGTAGTCAAATTGCTGCCTTGCTGGTCAATGCAGGATTAAAAGTAAAACTGTTAGATGTTGTGATTGACCAAGATGAACCAAACAAGTTATCAAAAGGCGGTTATGATCGCATTACCGACCGAAAGAAACCAATGTTATATCAAAGTGATTTTAAAGGGAATTTATCCTACGGTAACTTTGATGATGATCTTAGCGAACCTTCAGATGCCGACCTTTATATCGAAGCTGTTAAAGAAGATATTGATATCAAACATGATATCTGGAAGAAAATTGCGGCAATTGCCAAACCAGAAGCTATCTTAGCCACAAATACTTCAGGGATTCCAATTGAAGCTATTGGAAAAGTGCTAGAAGGCGCTGAAAAGGAAAGATTCCTAGGCATGCACTTCTTTAACCCACCACGTTATATGAAACTAGTCGAATTAATTCCAACGACTGAAACGTCTGAAGCGACAATTAAACAATTAAAAAGCTTTACAGAAGAACGGTTGGGTAAAGGGGTAGTCGTTGCCAATGATGTACCTGCCTTTATTGCCAACCGTACTGGTACACACTCGATGAGTGACATTATGTATCGTGCTGAGCGTGACAATTTATCAATTACTGAAGTAGATGCCTTAACTGGTAAGGTGATTGGACGTCCGCGTACTGGTACATATGGCCTGTCAGACTTGGTAGGTAATGACATTTCAACATATGTTGTTGGTGGACTAATGCGAGACCCAAGTGAAAAACCTTATTTCAACCAACCCACTTTAATTGGCAAATTGGTTGAAGCAGGTGCCTTAGGCAATAAAACTAAACATGGTTTTTATAAAAAAGAAGGTCGTAAACGCTTGGTTTTAGACCCAGAAACGATGGACTATGTGGAAGCGGAAAAACCGCAATTGCCTATCTTAGCTGAATTTTCAAGCAATTTAAAACATAATATGGATGTGATTTTTAAGGCAGAAGATAAGGCGGGTAAATTCCTTTGGGAAACATTGGCAAGTACTTTCTACTATGCAGCCAACAACGTACCAAAAGCAGCGACAGATTATAAAGATATTGATCGGGCGATGGTTTGGGGCTTTAACTGGAAAGTCGGACCTTTCCAACTTTGGGATTTAATGGGCTTTGACCGTGTAAAAGAACGGATTGAAAACGAAATTGGCGCCTTACCTGATTGGGTAGCCTCTCGTACAGAGCCTTTCTACCAAAAAGGGGAAGTTTTAGAGAATATCACGCCAATAGCGGAAAAAGTGGATAAAGAACTTTGGCAAACGGAAGCTGCAACATTGAGTGTGATTAACGGCGACCAGCTATTATTCAATTTCCATACGCCAAACAATACACTGACTGAAGACCTATCTCATGACATGATTAAAGCGATAGATGAACTAGAAAACAGTCATTATGTGGGGATGGTCATTTATTCTAATGGCCCTAACTTCAGCCCAGGCGCTAACTTAAACCTAATGAAAGAGGCTGTAGAAAATGACCAAGTAGATGAAGTGATTGGGCGAACAATTGCCAAATTACATGAAACGGTGAACAGAATTCGCTATGCGACAAAACCAATCGTGACTGCTATCCGTGGTCGTGCTTTAGGTGGCGGTGCCGAATTGACGCTTGCTTCACCTTATGTTGTGGCGGCTGCAGAAAGCTACATCGGTTTAGTAGAAGTTGGTGTCGGATTAATCCCAGGCGGTGGTGGTTTAGCTGAATTAACTGAACGAGTAATGGCGATGAAAATTCAAAAAGATGCGAAAATGCGTATCTTAGGAGATGTCATTACACGTGTAGCTTCAGGAGACGTATCTATGTCAGCCTATGAAGCGAAAGATAAACTATACCTAAGAGATTCTGATGATATTATCGCAGCTAGCGATCGTGTGGTTGAAGTTGCTTTAGATAAATTAACTTATCTATCTAAAGTCGGCTATGTGCCTCGCACAAAAGTAAACTTCCCAGCACTAGGGACGAACTTTAAGGCCGTTGTTGAAGGTCAATTAGATGCGATGCGTTTAGGTCACTTTATCAGTGATTACGATATGGAATTAGGTCTAACTGTAGCTTATATCATGACAGGTGGCGATTTACCAGAAGGTACATTAGTGAACCAAGACTGGATTCAACATCTAGAGCGTGAAAACTTCATTACACTAATTAAAAATCAAAAAACTTACGAACGTATTGCCTACATGCTAGAAACACGCAAACCGTTACGTAACTAGTAGACGAGATAGGAAGGAATGAAAACAGATGCAAGATGCTTATATCGTATCTTATGGACGGTCAGCGATTGGTAAAGGAAAACCGAATGGTGCTTTAGCCAATGAACGTCCGGATGATGTTGCTGCTGAAGTGCTTAAAGGGGTACTAGATCGTGTTGAAGGGAATTTTGACCCATCTCTAGTCGAAGACGTCATTGTCGGATCAGCTTTCCCAGAAGGGCCGCAAGGTATGAACTTTGCGCGTACCATTGCCTTACGGGCAGGACTACCGCATACAGCAGCTGGTCAAACGGTTAATCGTTACTGTTCATCGGGATTACAAACCATTGCTATTGCTGCCAATGCGATTATGGCTGGACAGTCAGATGTATTAGTTGCTGGTGGTGTAGAGTTTATGAGTGCTGTGCCTATGGGCGGTAATGAAGTGACCAATAATCCAACATTACAGGAAGAAGATGCTGGTGTATCTTATCCGATGGGGTTAACAGCAGAAAATGTTGCCAGCAAATATCAAATTAGTCGCGAAGACCAAGATGCCTTTGGTGTTGAAAGCCATCGACGAGCGCATGAAGCACAATCTTCTGGTCGTTTTAAAGATGAAATTATTCCAGTAACGACACACAAAGTCACCTATACTGAACAAGGACCTCAAGTAGAAGAAGTTATGTTTGACCAAGATGAAGGTATTCGTCCTGATTCTTCGATGGAGACACTAGGTAAGTTAAGAACAATTTTCAAAGCAGATGGTTCTGTAACTGCTGGTACCTCTTCACAAATTTCTGATGGGGCAGGGTTCGTTGTCTTAATGTCAGGCGACAAAGTGAAAGAATTAGGTGTTAAACCTATCGCCCGTTTTGTTGGCTTTAAAGCAGTAGGTGTGGACCCTAAATACATGGGGATTGGACCGGCTTACGCAATTCCAGAAGTACTCGCATTAACAGGATTAAAATTAGAAGATTTAGATTTAATCGAATTAAACGAAGCCTTTGCTTCTCAAGCATTAGCATCAATTCGGGAACTTGGTATCGATACGTCGATCACGAATGTAAATGGTGGTGCCATTGCTTTAGGACACCCACTTGGTGCAACTGGGGCTATTCTAACTTCAAGATTACTTGCGGAAATGGCTAAACGTGAAGATACGAAATACGGTATGGTATCAATGTGTATTGGTGCAGGTATGGGTGCTGCTGGTATTTTTGAATATATTCGCTAAATAATTGAATCAAGCGGGTTAGCTAATCGCGCAAAAGCTATTTAAAAAAGGCTGGCCGTGGATAGTTAGCCCGCTATTATTTTTCAAAGGAGCATATCATGTTTGAAACAATTTTATTTAAAAAAGAAGACCATATTGCCACCATCACCTTTAACCGTGAAGCGTCAGGAAATGCTTTCTCAGACACCACTTACCAAGAAGTGATTGATGCGGTGACTTCTGTCGAGGATGATCCGGATGTTAAAGCGATTGTTATAACAGGGGCGGGTAAATATTTCTGTGCCGGTGGGGATATCCGCCAGTTCAAAGACTTAGCGGCATCGGGGGAAGGTATTCCTGAATCAGGTGTCATTAAAACTGGGGAAATGGTCGCAGCTGTTCGCCAATCATCGAAACCAGTGATTGCAGCTGTCAATGGTGTTGCAGCCGGTGCGGGATTAGGATTAGCTTTAGCCTGTGATTTTATTTTAATGGGCGAACAGTCTCAATTGGTGACAGCCTTTATTCAAATGGCATTTCCAGGGGATACCAATCTACTCTTTAACTTGAGCCAAGCGATTGGTGTTTACCGGACGAATCGACATGTCATGCTAAATGAACCAATTACGGCCGAATTAGCTGCTACTTACGGCATTGCCTATCAAGTGGTTCCGGATGCCAAATTGCAAGAAGCTGCCTTGAGTTTAGCGAAACATTTTGTTACTAGTCCTTCTCATGCAATTGCCTATCAAAAAGCCATTATCTATGACTTGCAGTATCCAAAAGCGTTAGAGAATAACCGTGTAGAAGCAAAATATATGCGTCAGGCATCTCTGAGTGAAGATCATCGAGAAGCAGTTGCAGCTTTCTTAGAGAAAAGAAAACCGCAATTCCGAGGAAAATAGTTGGTTATGTTAAACTATTGGCAACAGTATATGTAAAGGGGCCAATGAAGATGGATATTAACCAAATGCAATATTTTGTGGAGATTGTGAAGTCAAATGGGAATCTTACCTTAGCAGCGGACAATCTTTTTGTATCACAATCAGCTTTAAGTCAATTTATTAAAAACTTTGAGAAACAACAGGGTGTGTCGCTATTTAATCGAAAGAACGGCAGAATTGTAAGCGTTTCCGAATCAGGTATGCGTGTTTATGAATCAGCCTTGAAGGTGCTCAATCAATATAATGGTTTGGAACAAGTCATCGAGAAAGAATCACTTGTCCATAAAGGGATGATTAAAATTGGTATTCATCCAACTTACTTGCGATTTTTCTTTAACCGTTTCATTCCCCAGTTTTTGATTGAAAATCCAGAAGCCCGTATCGAAATTGTAGAAGCTGGTTCAAATGATTTATATCGAATGCTTGAAGATAAAACAATTCATATGGCAGTCTTGATGCCCCCTGAAGGTTTAGATGATACAAAATATGAGTTACATCAATTAGTGAGAACGGAAATCGTTGCTTTTATGGGACCAGACCATCCTCTAGTAACAAAACGATTGTTAAAGTGGCGCCATCTTGATGGTTTCCATTACGTGACTTATAACAAAGAGGACATTGTACATGATTTAGTGGAAGATAAATTGCGGGAATCAGGCTCAGAGGCGAATCAATTATTCACCTCAGGGTCATGGGATTATATGATTGAGACTGTTTTATACAATCAATTGGTAGCGCTTTTACCAACCGTTTATTTCTCTATGTTTATCACTAAATTAAATCAAATGGGTATAGTAGAGAAACGATTTGAAAATCCGATTCCCTATATCCCGACATTAATAAGAGAAAAGAAATCACATTATTCAAAAGTAGAAGAATTTGTTCACCAATCTATTTTAGATAATTTTTACGATGAAAATCATAGTCTAAAATATGATTTTTTAAGCGAAGAATAGAAGCGGTTATTAGATATTCGCAGGCCCAGTGAAGATATGCCATCACGACATACATAGTAAGGTCTTACGTTGTTTGATAACCCAAATCAGTCAGTTGAGAGGGAGATAGCATATGCAAACGAGAGTAACCGAACTATTAAATATTCAATACCCTATTATTCAAGGGGGTATGCAATATATGTCCCTAGCCGAATTAGCTGCGGCTGTATCTAATGCAGGTGGTTTAGGTATCGTACCGTCTATGGCCTTTCCAGATACAAAAGCCTTACGCGCTGAAATACGTAAGGTCAAGTCTTTAACAGACAAACCATTTGGCTTTAATATTTCATTGGTACCAGAAGTAGCGATGCCAGAAGTCATTTTAGATTATATTCAAGTATTGGTTGAAGAGGGCGTTCCGGTTGTAGAAACGTCAGGTCAGCGACCTAAAAACTTTATTCAACCACTGAAAGATGCGGGTATTAAAGTCATTCACAAGGTGACTTCTGTCCGTCATGGACTTGCTGCTCAAGAAGATGGGGCTGATATCGTGGCTTTTGTTGGTTCAGAAGGTGGCGGACATCCGGGTGTGGATTTAGTAGCCGGTCAAGTACTTTGGGCAAAAGCTGTTGATAAAATGACGGTGCCTGTTGTTGCAGCGGGAGGTATTGTAGACAGTAAAGGCCTTTATGCGGCTATGTCGTTAGGTGTAGATGGCGTATTAATGTCTACTAGATTCCTCGCGACACCAGAAGTAAACGCTTCTGACGAATACCGCCAGGCTGTATTGCAAGTACCAGAAAACGGTACGGTTTTAACCATGAAATCGATTCGTAATGCTATGCGGGTAGCAAACAATGAAATGGCGCAAAAAATTTTAGCAGCTGAAAAAAATGGCGCTAGTTTGGAAGAATTAATGCCACTAATTTCAGGCCGTCGCTCACAAGAAGCCATGTTAAGTGGGGACATACAACATGCACAATTAAGTATGGGACAAGGTGTTGGACGCATCGATAAAATTATGACTGTGGAAGAAATATTTGACGAACTGATCACTGGTTTCCAAGAACGTCATGCCTATATGACAAAACTCACAGAAGTGTTCAAATAGGGGTGATGGTAATGGATAAAATAGCTACATTACGAGAATTGTACCCAGAAGATGTGTTTGGATTTAGCGAAAAATTAACCGACCGCGAAGTTGAGTTATTGCTAGCATTACGCAGTATTCTTGAAGAAAAGCTAGCACCTGTACTAAAAGACCATTGGAAGGATGAAAGCTTCCCTTTCGAAGCATTCAAGGAGATCGGCCAATTGGGTTTAATGAATGACCCAGGACTTTTCAAAGAAGGCGGAGAACCATACAAGGTGAGTGAATACTTTAATCTCTTCCGTTACTATGAGCTTTCACGAATCGACATGTCCTTAGCTACCTTTATGACAGTACATGCGGGCTTAGGATTTACGACTTTATTACAAGGTGGTAGCCAAGAGCAGATTGAATACTTCGCGCCTAAATTCGCTAGCTTCGAGTGGCAAACTTGTTTTGCCTTAACTGAACCTGATCATGGGTCTGACATTGCGGGTGGTATGGCGACTACGGCAGTGAAGGATGGAAGTGATTGGGTCATTAATGGAGAGAAACGGTGGATTGGCGGTGCAGGGAGTGCAGACTATATCCCAGTATTTGCCCGTAATCCGGAAACCAAAGAAATCTTGTGTTTCATGGTCTCTTCAGAAACTGAAGGCTTAAAGGTAGAGAAAATTGATGGCAAAATTGCCTTACGACTCGTACAAAACGGCCATATTACCTTGAAAGATGTGCGGGTATCTGAAGCTTTCAGACTGCCAAATATTACTTCTTTTAAGGATGTATCGCGTATTCTTTATTCTACTCGTGCAGATGTATCGCATATTACAGCAGGTGGTCATGCAGGTGCATTGCGGGCAGCTTTAAAATATACAGGAAGTCGTACACAATTTGGTAAGAAAGTCAGTCAATTCCAAATCACCCAAGAAAAACTAGCTAGGATGCAAGCGAATGCTTCAACAGGATTGGCCTTATCCTACCGCTTGGCTGAATTACAAACGAACCAGCAATACGCTGAAGTACCAGCATCGATTGCTAAGATGCAAAATGCTAGATTGTTACGTGAAACAGTCGCACTAGGACGTGAGATTTGTGGGGGTAACGGCATTACAGTAGATACTGAAGTAGCTCGTTATTTTGCCGATGCGGAAGCCATCTATTCATATGAAGGTACGCATGAGGTGAATAGTCTAATTATTGGTAGACATCTAACTGGCTATAGTGCGTTTGTATAAGTGTTTAGCAGTAGACTAGGTGGGTAATGCTTAGTCTACTTTTTAATAGAGAATGATGAGGTGGACGATGAACACAAAAAGAAAAACACTAGCTGAAATTGTTGCGCTAATACCAGATGAATCCAGCTTGGCATTTACAACTAGTGGTATTGGTGGGATGGCAGAAGAATTCTTTGTAGGTTTAAGAAAGCATTTTGATGAAACCAATCATCCTAAATATATTACTGTGATCTCAGCAGCAGGACTAGCGCGAGGTGAAGGGACAGGCAGTGATTTATTGCTTGCACCAGGTTTAATGAAGACATATATTGGTTCTCATATCCATGGAGCACCCTTAACCGGTCGCGCTGGTCTTGAAAATAAAATCGCATTATTTATCATACCGCAGGGAACCATTGGTTTATTATTTAGAAATGCTGCCGAAAGAGGGCCGGGTGTTTGGACTAAAGTTGGTTTAAATACCCACGTGGACCCAAGGCAAGGCGCTGGAAAAATGTCTGACAAAGCAAAGCTAGCAGCAGATTTAATGACTGTTGAAACTGTCAATGGTGAAGAATGGTTATATTATAAACCGGTTGCTATTGATGTGACGGTGATTAAAGCGACTTATGCAGACCATAATGGCAATTTAGCTTTCGATCATGAACCCATGTACTTACAAGCTTTGACGATGGCAATGGCGGCTAAAAATAATGGTGGCATCGTCATTGCGCAAGTAGAAGAGGTTGTAACCAATGGGTCCTTACCTGCTAAGTCTGTATTGGTACCAGGGATCATGGTGGATTATGTCTATAAAGCAACGCCGGCCTATCATCAGCAAACCTTTGCCACAGATTACAGTCCTTTACTTTCAAATGAGGTCAGAAGTGAAGAACTACCAATCAAAGACCATAAGTTAAATAACAAGGCAGTTATCGCTAGAAGAGCCGCCTTAGAATTGAAGAAGGGGACTATTATTAATATAGGTGTTGGCTTGCCATCGATGATTTCTAATCTTTTCTATGAAGCCAATCGATTAAATGAATATCATTTTACAACTGATTTAGGTGGGGTTGATGGCCTCCCAGCGCCCGGATACGATTATGGGCCAAACTATAATGCAGAAGCGGTGATTGATACAGGGGATATGTTTAAATTCTATCATGGTGGTGGTTTAGATGCGACGGTGTTAGGATTTGGTGAAATGGATCAACAGGGAAATGTAAACACCACCCTACTAGGTCATAGTATTATGGGTCCGGGTGGTATGATGGATATTATTTATGGGTCTAGTCATGTCATTTTTGTCGGTCCATTTAGAGTGAAGGACCAGACACATATTGAAAAAGGAAAGCTCATGATCGATGAACCAGGTGTCATGAGTAAATTTAGGAAGACACTTTCCCATATCACTTTTAATGGTAGAGAGGCTATGAAGGCAGGCAAAAGAATAACGATAATTACAGATCGGGCCGTTTTTGAATTAAATCAGGAGGCCAATTTAGTCTTAACTGAAATTGCACCGGGCCTAGATATGCAGCAAGATATTATTGATCAAATGGATTTTGACCCAATTATTGCTGACCAGGTTCGGACAGTGGATGCACATTTATTTGACGAAAAATGGTCATTAAATGATTATCTATTAACAGAATAAGATTTTGGTTAAAAAAGAATGCCAAAAGCTTAAGCTAGCAATATTTGACAGGGCTGTCTAAAGAATATAAAATAGGTGGGACTGATGACTGTATTTAGATATTTAGGAGATAGTAATGTTGATGAATAGGGTAGCAATTGTCGTGGAACCTGTAACTAAAGACCAATCGGGAGAAATACGTGTCTTAGTTGATCAAATGGTTTACAAGGCAAAGAGCGCAATTCCGAACGGTGAATTTGTTCAAAACGAATTAGTGAAGATTTGCCGCATTGAAGACGACATCGCATACTGCCAACGTGGTATGCTAGATAATCAATATGATCAAGATTTCAAAGTTTCTTTTGGTAAGTAAACTTTGTAATACAATATTTAAATGGCGAAGGTGAGACAAAAGTCGTTTAGAATTGACGCACTGGACCAAAAGTCGAACAATAACGGAATGTTATTGGAGCATTTTGGGAAGTGTCGGACAATTCTGACTTTTGGAACCCGATTATAAATATTCTTGTATAAAGAGAAAAGGCTGGGACACTTTTGTCCCAGCCTTTTTCAAAAAAAAGAACGTTTACACAAAATTTACACCAAACAAATAAGGATATTAATATTTGCTAGGTATGATACTAAGTGGGACACTTATTGGTATTTATTTGAGGAGGAGAATATGTCAAAACGTTATTTTATTTCTACAAGTCGCATTGTCTTATCTATTGCAGCAGCAGGGATCGTTGGTTTAGCAGCTACACCGCAAGTTGAAGCTGCAGAAGTAACCGCCGTAGCAGAAGTGCCGGCAAGTAGTGAATCAACACCAACACCAACGCCAGCACCAGAGACATTAGCTGAAGAAACAGTCAGCCCAGTTGAAGAAAGTGTTGAAGTTGAGTCTACTGAAACGACAAATTTGACAGATACAGCTACAGCTACAGAGGCAGAGGCTGAACCAGCTGTAACGGCATCTACAGAAACAAGTCCAGTAGTTGAGGATGTGACTACAGAAGACTTATCTGTATCAGAAGTTGCGGTTGAACAACCTGTGCCAGAGGTAGCTGAACCAGTAGAAGCTAGTGATGTAGATACTGATGGTGACGGTCGCCAAGATGAAATTACCATTGCCCATACGAATG
The DNA here is from genome assembly GCA_041223225.1 of Aerococcaceae bacterium 50-4. Lineage (GTDB taxonomy): Bacteria > Bacillota > Bacilli > Lactobacillales > Aerococcaceae > Aerococcus. Next base: position 364,047 of record JBCLPQ010000001.1, on the reverse strand, counting down.
ATATCCATGGTCGTGCTGAACAAGACGGTGGTGTGATTGGTATCGCAAACGCTGCCCAATACTACGAAGAAGTGGGCGCAGATGTCATCGTGGATGCAGGTGATGCCTTTCAAGGATTACCTTTATCTAACCATGATGCAGGTGCTGCGATGGCTGAAGCGATGAAAGAAGCTGGCTATGATGCGATGGCAGTGGGGAACCATGAATTTGACTTTGGTCAAGATGTTGCAACAGGTTATCAAGACAAAACTGATTTCCCAGTACTGTCAGTAAATACTATTTATGCAGACAGCCAAGAATTGGTATTCACACCATCTACAAATGTTGCGACACAAGGGTATAACCTAGGTGTAGTTGGGGTAACTACACCAGAAACGGCTACGAAAACCCATCCAAATAACGTAGAAAATATTGAATTCTTATCTCCTATCGATACAACGGTGAATGAAATTAGCCGTTTAATCGAAGACCAATCAACAATTGAAGATGCCTTCATCGTTTTATCTCATTTAGGTGTAGATGCAACTACTAACGAAGAATGGCGCGCAACTGCTTTGGCTACTGCTTTAGATGACGTTGCTGCCTTTGATGCTTATCAAATTATCGTCTTAGATGGTCACTCGCATACAGCTTTTGCAAATGACCGCTACGGTAATGTGCTATTACAACAAACGGGTACTGCTTTGAATAATATTGGTTTAGTGACATTAAACTTCGTAGATCCTTCATTAACAGAAGGGCAATTGGTTGATGCACAAACGGCACTTGAAACAATTGGTTACGAATTTGATGAAAATGGTGACCAAGTAACAGCTGGTCGTACAAACGCAAACGTACAAGCAATTGTCGACCAAGCGTCTGCGACTTTTGAAGCAGAAACAGGTCGTGTCATTGTAGAAGAAAACCCAATCTGGTTTAACGGTGTCCGTGAGCATGTGCGTTCTCATGAGACAAACTCAGGTACTTATATCACTGACGCCATGGTTGAATATGGTCGTAATGGTGGCTTTATCAATCCGACTGACTTTGCCATGATCAACGGTGGTGGTATTCGTGAGCAAATCGTTCAGGGTGAACCGATCACTGAAGGGGATGTGATTGCTGTTTTACCATTTGGTAACATCATCTCTCAAATCAAGGTAACTGGTGAAACTATCTATGACATGTTTGAATTAGCTTACTCAGCAACTACTGTTACTGAATCCTATTCATCATCTGACGGACAATTCACTGTTGAAGCGATTGATGAAGATTCAAACTTACCAAGTCTAGCGGCTTTAGGTGGTTTTTTGCAAGTATCTTCTGATATTAAAATTTACTTCGACCCAACATTAGAAGCTGGCCAACGTGTATTAGGTATTTACATGCTAAACCGTGAAACAGGCGAATTTGACTTAGTAGCAAATGACACGAGTGCTAGCTATTTCATGGCAACAAATGACTTTTTAGCGCAAGGTGGCGATGGTTATACAATGCTTTCTGGTGAGCGTGAAGAGGGACCGTCATTAGATCGTGTTGTAATGGATGCTATGGAAACAGGTGTCGTGAACCTAGCTGATTATGCTGATCCATTACCACAAAACCAAGTAATACCAATCCTAACAGCTGACTATCAAGCGTTACTAGCTGAAGATGGCGAAACACCGGCAGAAGAAACACCAAGAGCGGAAGTGCCAGCTGAAGACCTTCCTGCAGCGGAAACACCAGCAGAAAACTTGCCAGATGAAGATGCAAAAGAAGATGCAAACGAAACTAGCGATGAAGCAACAGAAGCGACTATTTCAGGTCAACCGGATCATAAATCGGACGCAATGGATGCTGATTCAGCAGATTTAGCCAAACAAGCTAAGGCTAAAGCAACAGATAAAGTTTCTAAGACTAAAGAACAAACAACTACTGTTGCAGCTGCATCTGCATTGCCAGCAGCTGGTTTCACAGCGGGTGGCTTTGGCGTTGCTTTCTCGGCAATCTTAGCTGGTTTAGGCTTAGCGTTACCAGGACGCAAACGTAAATAATTACAAAATATATAACAAATGAAAGAGGGCTGTCTCCGTTCAATGAGACAGCCCTCTTATTCTTTACTTATTAAGCTAAGCCTAAGACGTTAATCAACAATGGAATCGTTGCGACTGACACAAGTGTCGAAAGGAAAACGTAGTTGGTTGAAAAAGTGACGTCGCCATTATAAAGCAGGGCATACGAGGTAGCAACTGCTGGACCAGGTGTTGAAATCGTTACGATTAAAGTTGAAAGAATTAGTTCGTTGGTGATGAAGTTTCGGAATAAGAGGAAGATAATGATTGGTAAAATAATCATCTTAATTCCCATTAATAGATAGACACGAATGTCCGAAAAGGCGTTACGGATATTTGAGTGAGCAATAGCCATTCCGATGACCATCATGGCTAAAGGTGTAGTGGCTGCCCCGACCATAGACATCGTTTCTTCTAGTATAGCTGGCAATTGCCAACCCAACAGAAAGAAAATCAGAGCGGCTAGTCCAGCTAAAAATCCGGGAGAAAGGAAGAGTTTTTTGGCTAACTGTTTTGCGTCTAAGTCAGTATCATTGCCACGACTCATAGACCAAACACCAAATGTATAAATAAAGAGGTTGGTTGGAATATTTACGAGTGAAGCGTAGAACATAGCGCCTGGTCCGTATAGGGCTAAAATTAAGGGCAGACCCATAAAGCCATTATTTTGAAAGACAGTAAGAAATTGAACGGTCCCGGTCATGCTTTTAGGGGCTTTTAGTAATTTAGGTATAAAGAAGGAGACGGTGATGAATATAATCCAAGTGACAAAAGCAATAATCAGAAAGTTGATCGTATCACCTTTAGTGCCCAAGTCACCCGAAGCGTTAATCGTAGATAGGATCAGGGCAGGTGCAGTGACGACTGTAATCATTTGAGCCATATCGCTTTGGATATGGGCGCTGAATAATTGTTGTCGTTCAGCCACATACCCAATGAGCATAATCATCACCAAAATAATCATTTGAATTACAGACGTCATAACTTCATTCCTCCAATCATTTTACCTTTATTATATCAAAGGGATCGATAAGAAGAGGTGGTTTCAATTCGAAAAATAAAATGAACAAGAATAATCAATAAAACCATCTGATAAAGTGGTTATAGTCAAAAGAGCCAATAAAAAATGCGTATCATAGTCTATATGGCCATAAAATGATAAAATGATTAAAAAAATACTTTATTATTAGAATTTAATTTGGTATATTATAGGTAACTCAGAAAAACGGAAGGAGAGAGGCACAATGAAAAACATGAATAAACAAGCATCAATGGCTATTTGGGCCTCAAATCCTGCTCGTATTTCTTACGCATCTTTATTACTTTTATTAGCTTAGTTAGGGTTCTACAACATGATGTAGGGTCCTTTTTCTCATGAAATATGGGCCTAGCTAATTAGCCGGTGGCTCGTATATTACGAAGCGCCGGCTTTTTTTGTGGGATGTATTAGCTAGGAATGAAATAAGAATTAAAAGATGGTTTTTGAGTTAGCGGACGCCTTTTTGCGATTAAAGGGTGTGCAATCAATATATAGAAAAGTCGGTATATATTAGGAGGATATTAAGATGAATATTAAAGGAATTAAACGTTTCTCAGTCATGTTACTTTCAACATTGGTCATTGCGGGTTGTGGAAACTTAACGCAAACTTCTAGCTCGAATGCGAATACTAGTGAAGATACAATTAAAATCGGTGGGAACTTTGAACTGACTGGTTCTGCGGCCGGTTATGGAAATGATATTAATAATGGTGCCAAGTTGGCAGTAGAAGAGATTAATGAAGCTGGTGGTGTTGATGGTAAACAGATTGAATATATTGAAGCTGATAATAAATCTGATGCGAATGAATCAGCATCAGCTGCAGCGCGTTTAATTGATGAGGAAGGGGTATCAGCAATTGTAGGCCCTTCATTGACCGCTAACTACCAAGCGCAAATTAATGCAGCGACACAGGCACAAGTACCCTTTATCGGACCAGCTGTAACTAGTGATGGGGCAACTTTAGATTCGAATGGAGAAGCATTTGAGTATGGCTTTTCAGTAGCCTTCTTAAACTCCTTCCAAGGGGGCGCGATTGCCCGTTTTTCAAATGATCAAGGTTATGGCACTGCAGCGGTAATGCAAGATAACTCATCAGATTATGGTCAAATTCTATCCGATGAATTTACAGAAGCCTTTGAAGGAGACGTTGTGGCAACTGAATCTTATGTTTCAGGCGATACTGATTTCTCTTCAATTTTAACGAATATTAAATCAGCCAATCCTGAAGTGATCTTTATTGCAGGTTACTATACTGAAGCAGGTACGATCATCAAACAAGCTCGAGAAATGGGGATTGAAGCAGCGATTGTTGGACCGGATGGTTTAGCGTCGGAAGAATTGAGTTCACTTGCTGGTGAAGAAAATATGAATGATATCTACTATGTGTCTCATTTTGCTTCAGATGAAGATGCATCTCAAGCATCACAAGAATTTTCAGCAGCCTTTGAAGAAGCTTATGGTAATGCGCCAGACGAATTTGCAGCTTTAGGTTACGATGCAGTTTACCTATATGCTAATGCTGTGGAAGAAGTGGGATCTGAAGATAACCAAGCGATTGCTGAAGCATTGGCGAACACTACTGACTTCCAAGGTGTCACAGGTGCTATTACAATGAAAGAAGACCATACACCGAATAAGACTGCCTACATTCAAGAAATTCAGGAAAATGAAGTAGTCGGATCAACTGCAGTAGCACCAGAATAGGGTTTATGATATTTAGAAAAAAGATTTTAAATGTTTTCTAGTTGAATTTTAATAAAAACCTTGTAAACGATTGACAACTCTGCTATATTAAAAGCAACTCATTAAGAACAAATTAGAAAGGATGTGAAGCAAGATGAAAACAAGCGTAGAAAAAACATACAATGTCACTAGTCTTGCTTCGCCAACTTTCGCTAACATTATTATTATTATTAACTAAGGGGATTCTACAAAAGTGTAGGGTCCTATTTCTCGTTGAAGAGGGACCTTGGTTAGAACGACGGTCCTAAAGAGGGCTGTCGTTTTTTTTATGGAAAATAATGGTATAAGGTTAGCGTTTGATGATGAGGCAATATTAAATGAAAAAAACGTTCTGGGGAGGACATAGAGATGAAATTTAAGAAATTAGCTTTAACTTTATTATCAACTGTTACTTTAGCCGCTTGTGGGGCAGCAACATCAACGAATAATGCTGGTGCATCAAATACAACAGACAATGAAACCTTCAATGTTGGCGGCAACTTCGGTTTATCAGGTGCCTTTTCTGCTTATGGTACAGCTATTAACGATGGGGCAGCTTTAGCCTTTAAAGAAATTAATGAAGATGGTGGCGTGTTAGACAAAGAAGTAAACTACATTTCGGTAGACAACAAATCGGATGCGACTGAATCAACTACCCAAACAGCTCGTTTAATTGATGAAGAAAATATTTCAGTATTAGTCGGTTCAGATACGACCGGTTCAACTGAAGCACAAATTCAAACAGCGACAGACGCTGGCGTACCAGTAGTTGCCCCAGCAGCAACTGGTGATTCACTAACGTTAGATGGTTCTGGAAATGTCTTAGAGTATGTATACCGCGTGCCGTTCCAGGATGCCTTCCAAGGTTCAGTGTTGGCAGAATTTGCTAACCAAGAAGGTTATGAAACAGCAGCAATCATCCAAGATAACTCTTCTGACTACGGCCAAAACCTTTCTGCAGAATTCGATGACATTTTTGAAGGGGAAGTTGTCGGCACTGAATCTTATGTTTCTGGGGATACTGATTTTAACTCAATTCTAAATAACATTGCTTCGAAAAATCCGGATGTTATCTTTATCGCAGGTTACTACACAGAAGGTGGCTCAATTGTAAAACAAGCACGTGAAGCAGGAATTGAATCTGCAATCCTAGCGCCAGATGGATTCGGGGCAGAAGAATTCGTTGAATTAGCTGGGGCTGAAAATGTGAATGATTTCTACTACACTGCGCACTACACAAGTGGTGAAGGCGCTACTGATAAAACAAAAGAATTCGTTGCGGCCTTTGAAGAGGAATATGGTGCAACACCAAACATGTTCGATGCTTTAGGCTATGACGCGGCATACTTAGTAGCAGATGCAGCTGAGCGTGCAGGCGAAGATGATCGTCAAGCCATTACAGACGCGCTAGCGGAAACAACTGACTTTGAAGGCGTAACAGGTACCTTCTCGTTTGATGAAAACCATAATCCAGTTAAAACCGCATACATTATCGAAATGGCAGACGGTAAAGAGGTTTCTTCTTCAGCAGTAAGTCCAGAGGAAGTTGCCAACTAATTGTAATCGTCAAATAGGCGCACACAAAACATTAAAATGATATTAAAAAGTCATTGCTTTTTACAAAGAACAACCTTATACTATTGTTAGTCTTATCTTTATTGTTCCAAATATAATAATTTTGGAGGAATATATGATGAAAATGAAAAAAATGCTTTTAACAATGGGTTCTTTAATGATGCTTGCGGCCTGTGGTTCAGTGACGCAAACATCAAACAATGCAAGTTCAACTAGTGAAAGTACAGGTGACATAATCAAAATCGGTGGTAACTGGGACTTATCGGGTGCGGGTGCAGCTTATGGTGGCCCCGGAAATGAAGGGGTTAAATTAGCCTTTAAGTTGGCTAATGAAGCTGGCGGTGTTAACGGCCAAACGATTGAATACGTTGAAGCCGACAACCGTACTGATCCAAATGAGTCTGCCAATACGGCCACACGCTTAATTGATGAAGAAAATGTACAAATGATTATCGGACCAGCAACTACGGGAGCTTTTGAAGCACAAATTCCAACTGGAACAAATGCTCAAATCCCGATGATTGCACCAGCTGGTACAGGGGATTCCCTAACAGTTGATAGTGCTGGTAATACTTTAGAGTATGTTTTCCGAGTAGCTTTCCAAGATGCTTTCCAAGGTTCGGCGCTTGCAAGTTTTGCCAATGGTGAAGGTTATGAAACTGCAGCAATTATCCAAGACAATTCAACTGATTACGGTCAAAATTTATCGACGACGTTTGAAGAAGAATTCCAAGGAAATATCGTTGCAAATGAGTCTTATATTGCAGGTGATTCTGACTTTAATTCAATCCTAAATAATATTGCTTCTGACGATCCGGACGTAATCTTTATAGCTGGTTACTATTCAGAGGGGGGGCCAATCGTTAAGCAAGCACGTGAAAAAGGGATTGATGCAGTAATTCTGGCACCAGATGGATTTGGTAGCCAAGAGTTTATTGATTTAGCTGGTGCTGAAAATGTGACCGATTTCTACTACACTTCTCACTATACAACGGGAGAGGGTGCAACAGATACAACGGCAGAATTTTTAGAAGCCTTTGAAGCTGAATACGGTAAAACACCAGATATGTTCGCTGCTTTAGGTTATGATGCTGCCAATTTAGCAATTGATGCTATGGAACGTGCAGGTTCAAGTGACCCAGCTGCAGTAACAACAGCAATAGAAGAAACTGAGGAGTTTACGGGTGCAACCGGAACATTCTCATTCGATGACAAACATAATCCGATTAAGACTGCTTATATTCTAGAAATGCAAGAAGGAGAAGTAGTAGGTACTAGCACTATCTCTCCTGAAGACATTGTGAGTGAGTAAGTAATCTGACCATTCAATAAAAACAAATTTGGGAAGTTCTAGGTGAAATGCAAACTTTGTACTTGTTTGTCTTTTGAAAGCTAGAACTTCCCTTATTTTTTGTCAAAAATGAGGATTTTAGAGATTAATCATGCACAAATGATATCAATTTTAAAACAAAATGAGAAAAATATTAAAAATGATTGCATAAAAATTGGGATATTCTTATAATAAAATCAGTTTAAACTTATAGTATTTGCCCTAACTTGGTCACTGATTGATAGAAGATATTGATGATCTTTGAAGATTAAATGTGACATGAGCAAATGCAAATGCAAATGATATTCAGCATTCTGGCTGTATTTTGCAGGCAGGGCGTAAGCTAACGAAAGGTAAAAGCGCTGCTGATAGATGGGTAGTTTTACATCTATATAGTTAGAAAAGCTTGCAGTTTTTGTTAGGCGTTTAGTGGGGATAACTCACATGTTTTTTAGAAAAGGAAAAGGAAGTGAAATAAATGGAGATGTTTTTGCAACAGCTTGTAAACGGACTCTCTTTGGGTAGTATTTATGCCCTAATGGCATTAGGTTATACGATGGTATATGGGATTATCGGCTTGATTAACTTTGCGCACGGTGATGTCTATATGGTAGGAGCCTTTTTTGGTTTCTGGTTAATTACCGGATTAGGAATGAACATTGTTCCAGCACTTATTTTAACAATGATTTTTACAGCAATTTTAGGTGTCATTATTGAACGCGTGGCTTACAAACCCTTGCGTAAATCAACACGTATAGCAGCCTTAATCACCGCTATCGGGGTGTCTTACTTATTACAAAACTTTATGATTTATTTTGTGGGACCAGAAGTTCGTGCCTTCCCGACATCATTACCAAATCTTTCTTTAGATTTAGGGCTATTTACAATTTCAACTCAACAAGTAGTTATCTTTATTGTAACGATTATCTTGATGATTGCCTTACAATACACTGTCCGCCAAACAAAAATGGGACAAGGGATGCGTGCGGTATCTGTTGATGCTGATGCAGCCCGCTTAATGGGTATCTCTGTAGACAGTATTATTTCCTTTACTTTCGCAATTGGTTCAGCTTTAGCCGGAGCTGGTGGGGTATTAGTAGGTATCTACTACAACTCAATTTCACCAACAATGGGCCTAACACCAGGGATTAAAGCCTTTGTTGCAGCCGTACTAGGTGGTATCGGATCGATTCCAGGTGCCATGTTAGGTGGTATCTTCATCGGTGTTGTTGAGTCAATGGCATCAATGATTGGTTTATCAACTTGGCGTGATGCTGCAGTTTACTTCATCTTGATTATTGTTTTAGTCTTCAAACCTAGCGGACTGTTAGGTAAAGGCACACAAGAGAAAGTATAGGAGGGTTATGATGAAAAAAGAATCATGGACAAAAAACTTCTTTACTAAACCGACAGTAACTTGGATTTGTGTGATTTTAGGACTATTCTTCTTAATCATGGCAGCCTATTTAATGGGGTTAGTAACGTCGTTCTATCAAAATATTATGGTGACAATCGGAATTAATATGATCCTAGCGGTTGGTTTGAACTTAGTTGTAGGATATGCAGGGCAATTCTCACTAGGGCATGCTGGTTTTATGGCAATCGGTGCTTATGTAGGTGCCATTCTTTCTAGCCAAATCCCAGGACCTATTGGTTTCTATGCTGGTATGGCAGCAGGTGCGGTGTTAGCTGCTATTGTGGCTTTAATCGTCGGTGTACCTACTTTACGATTAAAAGGGGATTATTTAGCGATTGCTACTTTAGGGGCTTCTGAAATTATTCGTATTATCATTCAAAACTTGGAAATTACAAACGGTGCGGCAGGTATTTCTGGTATCCCAATGAATGTAACTTGGATTACCCTATTTATCTTCATCGTATTGACTACATTATTAATTGTAAACTATATCCACTCGAGCCCAGGACGCGCTACAATCGCCGTTCGGGAAAATGAAATTGCTGCTGAATCTGTTGGAGTAAAAACAACTAAATACAAAATTATTGCCTTTGTGATTGGTGCTATTACAGCATCTATCGCTGGTACTTTATATGCAGGCTACTTCTCAGTTATCAACCCATCACAATTTACATTCCAACGTTCAATTGATGTGTTAATTATCGTTGTATTTGGTGGTATTGGTTCTGTTACTGGATCATTTGTTGCAGCGATTGCTTTAGGTTTATTAAACTCAGTTTTAGCACCTTTAGGTCAATTGCGTATGGTTGTATACGGGGTTGCGATTATCGCTATCATGGTATTTAAACCATCTGGATTAATGGGTGATTTCGAATTACAATTCAGTAAATTATTCAACCGCAAGAAAAAAGATTCTGATAAAGAGGAGGCATAACCATGTCATTATTGACGATTAAAGATTTAAATAAAAATTTTGGCGGGTTAGCCGCTGTATCAAATGTAAACATTGAATTAAACAAGAACGAACTGATTGGTCTTATCGGTCCAAACGGTGCAGGTAAAACGACTTTGTTTAACTTGTTGACTGGTGTTTATGAACCTAGTTCAGGTGAAGTGAAATTAGCTACTGATGAGGGTGAAGTGCTTTTAAATGGTAAAGAACCTAGTGAAATTAACCGCTATGGTTTAGCCAGAACCTTCCAAAATATCCGTTTATTTGGTCAGTTAACAGTTTTAGATAATGTACTAGTAGCCTTACATACAAAACACGGTGCCAGCTTCTGGTCAAGTGTTTTACGTACACCAGGTTACTACAAGAATCGCGAAGAATTGAAAGAACGGGCAATCGAATTGCTAAGTATTTTTAACCTTCAAGATTTACTATATGAAAAAGCGAGAAACTTACCATATGGTCAACAACGTCGACTTGAAATCGTTCGTGCCTTAGCGACTGAGCCAAAGATTTTATTCTTGGACGAGCCAGCTGCAGGGATGAACCCAAATGAAACAGCCAACTTAACCGAATTGATCCGTCAAATTCAAAAAGATTTCGATATTACAGTTGTATTGATTGAGCATGATATGTCCTTAGTAATGAACGTGTGTGAGCGTATCTACGTATTGGAATACGGAAAAATGATTGCTCACGGTACACCTAACGAAATCCAAAGTAATCCAGCTGTTATTAAAGCATACTTAGGAGGCGAGTAAAATATGACAATGTTAGAAGTAAAAGATTTGAAAGTCTCATACGGTATGATTGAAGCGATTAAGGGCATTAGCTTTGAAGTTAATCAAGGTGAAATTGTGTCACTTATCGGATCTAATGGTGCAGGGAAGTCAACAACCTTGCGTACAATTTCAGGCATTAAACCCGCTAAAAGTGGTCAAATTCTTTATGAAGGGCAAGATATTCTGAAATCAAATGCAATGAAGATTGTAAAATCAGGTATTTCTCAAGTTCCTGAAGGTCGACACGTATTCAAAGGTATGTCAGTTAAAGAAAACCTTTTAATGGGTGCATATACCCGTAAAGACCGCGATGGTATGAAAGAAGACATGGAAAAATCATTTGAATACTTCCCAATTATTAAGGAGCGTTTGAACCAGGATGCCGCTACCTTATCTGGTGGGGAACAACAAATGGTTGCCATGGCTAGAGCTTTAATGTCTAAGCCCAAATTATTATTGTTAGACGAACCGTCAATGGGATTAGCACCATTGTTTATCCAACAGATTTTCAATATTATTGAAGAAATTAATGCTGCTGGTACAACAGTTTTACTGATTGAACAAAATGCCAAGCAAGCTTTAAGCATTTCTGACCGTGCTTATGTAATGGAAACTGGTAAAATTTTATTATCAGGTACAGGACAAGAATTGTTAACTTCTGAAAAGGTACAAGAAGCTTATCTTGGTGGGGCAATGTTATAAAATTGATATAATTTTAATGCAAGCGTTGAGTAATCGTAATGGAGAACTCAGCGCTTTTTCTGTATAATGCAGGAAAAATGGGCGAACTCTGTCTAAGTAAGTATCCGATTTGAGGGAGGTGGCTAAGATTTGGCAAAGAAACATAAAACAAGTAAAAGGAAATTGACAAGCTTGCAGCGCTGGTGGAAGAAATGTCAGCGAGCAATCAAGAAACGTTTTAGAAAATTAAGCCCTAAAAAGACGAAATATTTATCTAAAAAGAAAAAGGCCCAAAGACGTAAACAGTTATGGTTAACTTGTATAGCGGTCCTTGGATTGATCCTATTTTTCCTTTTACAAGAGAATAGCGGGGTGCCATCATCGAGTGATACATCTAGTGAAGAAACGATTGTCGTGCGCACTGACCAAGAATTTGTAGATTTAATTGGTCAATATGCAGTGGATGCCTATCCTCAATCTCAAGTGTTACCAAGTATAGTCACCGCTCAAGCAGTATTAGAATCTAATTTTGGGAAAAGTCAGTTATCTAGTCACTACTTTAATTTGTTTGGCCGTAAGTCATATAGTCCCGGTGAGCCAAGTGTAGACTTACCCACTCAAGAATTTGTGAGTGGCCAATATATCACTGTGGATGAGCCCTTTAGAGTTTACCAGTCGTGGGAAGAATCGGTAGCAGACCATGGACGGTTGCTTGCTAACGGGACGTCCTGGAATGCGTCTCATTACGATAGGGTCATCGATGCCAAGACTTATCAAGAGGCGGCTTATGCCTTGCAAGAAGCAGGGTATGCAACAGATCCAAACTATGCTGAGTCCTTGATTGATGTGATAGAAAGATACGAATTAACTCGGTTTGATGACCAGGTTAAATAGCTGGTGTGGAGGAAAATTTATTTGCATTGGTTCCTATTCAAGTGTATTATAAAAGATGAACAATATTTCGGTATATTGTACTTTTTATAGGGGGTAGGACCGTGGCAAAGACTAAAAGCTATAAGGATATTGCGTACCAGTACCTAAAGGAACAAATAGATAGCAATTTGCTATTACCAGATACACACTTAAAAGAAGTGGAGATTGCGGAAACACTTGGCATGAGTCGTACACCGGTTCGAAAAGCCATGGCGCAACTCGCTGAAGAAGATTACATTCGTATCGAGCAATATAAAGGGGCAGTTGTTGCGAAAAATGCACTAAATGCACGTGCAATTGTAGAACGCCTACAATTTATTGAGTTATTAACAATGAACCTTTTCCAACAAATGCAAAATAAAGATGTCCAAGTGGATGTTGAACGTGTAAATGAATTAAAGCAAAAAATTTCTGATTCATTAGCGGTTTATGATTTGGAAACTTACTTTGATACTGAGTTCAAGATGTTTACCTATTTGGTATCCTTCTACCCGAATTCGTATTTTAGACAGGTGACACTGAATACAATTCAACCCCTACACGAATTGTACATTAAAGAATCAAAAGAGGATCATTCAGCCTTCAAACGTGAAGCGAGTGATTTGAAAGAAATCTATCCAACAATGTTGGAAGCTTTGACGCATAAGGATTATGCAATGGCTCGTAAACAGGCCCGTATTTGGATTAACCAATTGATTCTATATCAAATCAATAAATAGAAGACAGCAGAGACGGATCTTAGTAGGTTCGTCTTTTTTGTTCGCTTAAAGGCGTAAGAAGTTGTTGAGCTGAGCGGTCTCGTTCGCACCTTGTTTTCATTGAACAGGTGTTCTATTAATGGTATCCTTAACAGTGAAACTATACGGGGAAGGTGGCCTAATGATGGCATTGAATCAATTTACTAAGGGGCTTAATGATCGACAAAAGGAAGCTGTTGAGCATACCGAAGGGCCGCTATTAATTATGGCTGGTGCGGGTAGTGGGAAGACGCGTGTTTTGACCCACCGCATGGCTTATATTTTAAGCGAAAAAGATGTAAATCCATGGAATATTTTAGCGATTACCTTTACCAATAAGGCAGCTAAAGAAATGAAAGAGCGGGTTTCTGCTTTAGTTGGGCCTGATGCTAACGATATGTGGGTGTCCACTTTCCACTCCATGTGTGTACGTATTTTAAGAAGAGAAGCGGAAGCAATTGGTTTTACGCGTTCTTTTACTATTGCAGATCCGTCAGAACAACAAACCCTAGTTAAACGTATTATTAAGGAATTAAACTTAGATAAGGATAAATTCTCTTATAAAATGTTATTAGGGCGTATTTCTGATGCGAAAAATAACTTGATGTTACCGGATGATTTCCGGCAAAATTATTCTGGCTATATTGAAGATGTCGTGGCAGATGTTTATGAACGCTATCAAAAAGGACTACAGGCTGCCCAGTCCTTCGACTTTGATGATTTAATCATGTATACGGTGAAATTATTCGATCAACAACCAGATATCTTGAAATATTACCAACAAAAATTCCACTATATTCATGTGGATGAGTACCAAGATACCAACGAAGCCCAATATAAATTGGTGCAACATTTAGGCGATTACTTCCATAATGTTTGCGTTGTAGGGGATGCTGACCAGTCTATCTATGGTTGGCGAGGTGCGAATATGGAAAATATCTTAAATTTCGAAAAAGATTATCCAAATTCAACAACCATCCTTTTAGAGCAAAACTACCGGTCGACGAAAAATATTTTGCAAGCAGCCAATAATGTTATTAATAAAAATACCTATCGTAAGGATAAAACACTTTGGACAGATAATGACCAAGGAGAATTGATTTCTTACTATCGTGCGCAAAATGAGCGTGATGAATCCAATTATGTCATCGGTAAAATCAAAGATGCCATTAAAGACCAACAACTCAATTACGGGGACTTTGCCATTCTTTATAGAACCAATGCCCAGTCTCGTGTAATGGAGGAAAACTTGGTTAAAGCCAATATGCCTTACCGAATTGTCGGCGGATTGAAATTCTACGACCGTAAGGAAATTAAAGATATCCTGGCTTATCTACGTTTATTGGCCAATCCATCTGATAACTTGTCCTTTACCCGGATTATTAATGTACCCAAACGTGGTATCGGACCAGGCACACTAGATAAATTAAACACTTTCGCTAGTCAACAAGGGATATCTCTCTTACAGGCAGCAACATTAGTAGACCACTCACCGATTACAGGTAAGGGCGCAACGAATTTAAAGGCTTTCGGTAAAATGATGGCTAATCTTCAAGCACAACGTGAATTTTTACCAATCCAAGAATTGGTAGAAGAAATTCTCGATAAGAGTGGCTACTTGAAAGACTTAGAAAAACAAAAAACCTTAGAAGCTGACGCACGAATTGATAATATTCATGAGTTCATTTCGGTAACCCAAGAGTTCGATAAACGATGGGAAGCGGAAAGAGAAGACCGTGAACAAGCAGCACAAATTGCTGCGCAAGAAGAAGCAGACCGGCCAGCTGAACTACAAGAAACCAATTTTAACCAAAGCAACGACGGCAACCAAGGGGACAATCCCTTGAATCCGGATGGGACCTTTAACTTGTTTGACCTAGAAGGCATCCAAGCAGAACTTGATGGTGTAATTGATAATAATCCAGCTGAAGATGATGCATTAATGGGCTTCATTACAGACTTGTCCTTGGTGTCTGATTTAGACAACCAAGAACTTGACCAACAAGGTGAACTCACCCTGATGACCCTCCACGCAGCCAAAGGATTAGAGTTTCCGGTTGTATTCATTATCGGCATGGAAGAAGGAATGTTCCCACTAGCACGTGCAGCTAAGGAAGAGTCTGAGCTGGAAGAAGAGCGACGATTAGCCTATGTAGGGATTACTCGAGCAGAGCAAAAGTTATACTTAACAAACTCGCTCTCTCGATTACTTTACGGAAAATATCAATCTAACCCGGTATCAAGATTTATCGCGGAAATTGATGATGAATTACTAGATGATAGCGAAAATGAACGGTCTGTTTTCCAACCTAGCGGACAATCAGACTTACCATTTGGTTCAGGGTCGGCATATGGTTCAACGTTTGCATCCAAGCAAAGACGAGCCACCAATACTTATGAAAGAGCCAACGCGAAGTCTTATTATGATAGAAAGAAAGAGGCGAAAAGATCTGTATTTGATCCAGTAACCGCCAATAAAGATATTGAAACAGTGGATGGACCTGTTACATGGGCCATTGGCGATAAAGCCGTTCACAAAAAATGGGGCGTTGGGACTGTCGTTAAAGTGTCAGGCGCTGGTAATGACCAAGAATTAGATATTGCCTTTCCAAATCAAGGCATTAAACGGTTGTTATCTGCCTTTGCCCCAATCCAAAAACAAGCATAAATAAAAGATCACGGACTAAAAGGAGATTGAACGATGACTAAGGATGACCAACAAAGTGTTGATGTTGCGCGCATTGAAGCTTTAACCCATCAGTTGAATGATTATGCTTACCAATACTATGCTTTAGATAATCCAACGATTTCGGATACTGAATACGACAAACTTTACCGTGAGTTACAGGATTTAGAAGAAAAATATCCAACCTTTATCCAAGCTGAATCACCAACACAGCGAGTGGGGGATGCTGTTAGTGAAGCCTTTACTAAAGTTACTCATTCACAACCGATGATGTCTCTGGGCAATGCTTTTAACTTTGATGAAGTAGCCAAATTTGTAGCAGATGCTAAAAAGACTATCGGGGACCAAGTGCGCTTTGTTTGTGAGCTGAAAATCGATGGCTTATCCGTAGCCATTCAATATGAAAATGGCCGTTATGTCAGAGCAGCCACTCGTGGTGACGGGGTTGTTGGTGAGGATATTACCAATAATGTTCGTACTATTAAATCAGTTCCAATGAAACTGCGCCAAGATATTGATATCGAGGTGCGTGGTGAAATCTACATGCCAAAAGAATCTTTCTTGGCCTTGAATGAAAAACGTGAAGAAGCTGGTTTGCCAACCTTCGCCAACCCACGAAATTCAGCAGCGGGATCTATTCGTCAACTAGATTCAAAAGTAACAGCTGGTCGTAATTTGAATATTTTCTTATATTCCGGAGTTTTCTCTGACCAATTACCGATTAATAGCCAACAAGACCTATTTCAACATTTCCCAGACTACGGCTTACGGGTAAATCCCTTAACTAGAGTTTGTGAAACCTTTGAAGAGATTCAAGCTTATATTGAAGAGATGACAGCCAAACGTCATGAATTATCCTATGGTATTGATGGGATTGTCATAAAAGTGGACGATTTTGCTGATCAGGAAATATTAGGTTATACAGTCAAAGCGCCAAAATGGGCCATTGCTTATAAGTTTCAAGCAGAAGAAGTAGAAACAACGATCCATGATATTGAATGGACTGTGGGCCGAACAGGTGTAGTAACGCCAACGGCCATCATGGAGCCGGTCTTATTAGATGGATCCACAGTACAAAGGGCTAGCTTACACAATATGGACCTGATTGAAGCGAAGGATATTCGTTTAAATGATACAGTCATTATTCATAAGGCTGGCGATATCATTCCTGAAGTGGTAACTGTTGTCTTAGACAAGCGACCAGAAGATTCAGCGCCTTATCCAAAACCGACCACTTGTCCAGAATGCCATAGCGACCTGGTTCATTTAGAAGACGAAGTGGCTTTACGCTGTGTGAATCCAGCTTGTCCAGCCCAAGCTAAAGAGAAGCTTTATCACTTTGTTTCGCGTAATGCCATGAATATCACTGGCGTTGGGCCAAGCGTTCTTGAACAAATGTATGACAAGGCGGATGTCCATAGTCCAGCTGATTTATACCAAGTGGAGAAGGACCAATTAATGGCTTTAGATAAGGTTGGCGACAAGGCGTCCGATAAAATTATTCAAGCTATTGAGGATTCTAAAGATAATTCCCTTGAACGACTATTGTTTGGTCTAGGGATTCGTCATGTTGGTGCCAAAGCAGCTCGTCAGATTGCCGAAGTTTACTCAAGCATGCAAGAAATCATGGCTAAAGATATACCTGACTTTACTAGTATTGAAGGGATTGGCGAGACCATTGCCGATTCATTGGTAGCCTTTTTGGCGACAGATGGGGCACGAGAAACCATCGACTCCTTAGTGGAAAACGGTGTGAACATGCAGTACAAGGGCCCAATTAAAGCGGAAATTGAGGCAATCGATTCTTTCTGGGCAGGTAAAACAGTCGTCCTAACTGGAAAACTTTCTCAATATACAAGACCAGAAGCTAAGAAAGCCATCGAAGCTTTAGGGGGTAACGTCACAGGTTCGGTTTCTAAGAAAACAGATATTCTCGTTGCTGGAGAAGATGCAGGTTCAAAACTCACTAAGGCAGAAAACTTAGGGATTACCGTATTTTCTGAACAAGACATGGTCGACAAATTATAATATAATAGACCAATAGAAAAGATTGGTACGTATTATTGGGGACCATACCAAGTGAAGAAAGGGAATGTCGTGTTGAAATTAAAAAAATTCAAAACTTTATCCATATTATTGGTGGCGACTTTGGCCCTAGCAGCCTGCCAAAATGACCAAGCAGATACATCTGAGTCAGCAGGGTCAGCTAGCCAAGCGTCATCTAATAACACTGAAGAACAACAAAGTAAAACAAGTCAATTATCTACTGAATACTATCCATCATATATTAATGATGGTACCTACCAAGTTAATGGTGCGCTCGGTTATCAAGCAGGCGCATCTTCGCAGGCAAATGCGGAAAACCTACAGCGTGGCTTATATGATCTAGCTAAGAATATCTTTGCTACAGAAGATTATTCAATTCAAGAGGGTCAAGTGATTGGCGAAGAAAAAACAAATGATTATTTAAAACCGAAATCTGATAAAGCACCTGAAGGCTTGAATCCATCAGGAGCGAATGCTACATCATTAGATGAATTCGAACCCCGTTACTTAAATACCATCATGGAGTATGACTTTGTCGATCAAGAAGGCAATATCGCTGGCATTTCGCTTGGTCTAGGGATGAACTATTCAGATACCTTTACGACTGAATCAGAAAGTGAAGAAGTAGAAATTACTTCCGAGCAACGAATCGAAAAAGGTAAACAAATAGCAGAACAGCTTGTGGCTGATATTCGCGAAAATGAAACATATGCTGATACACCAATCCATATAGCTATTTTTGAAAACGAAGAATCAGGCGACTTAGGTGGGGGTACCTTTACTACTGATGCAGTGTCTTCAAGTGGCAATAGCTTTGGTGACTGGTCAACCTATAACCAAGATTTCATTGTCTATGGCGTAGATGATGCAACAAACGAAGAGGATACCGTATCCTTCACCCGTTTCCGTGATCAAATTCAGGGCTTTTATCCACAATTATCAGGCCTTTCAGGGGTTGGTTACTATCAAGATAATGAACTGCAGAACGTGAGTATCGTGATCAACAGTCAATTCGACGGTCATAGCGAAATCATTGCCTTATCTCAACAAGCTATTTCAACCGCTAGTTCAGTATTCAACAACAATATTGAGATTCAGATTCAAGTAGTAACAGCAGATGGCGTTCGGGCACTACTTACGAGAAGTAAAGATTCTGACACCTTTAACTATGTATTGGTTGACTAGAAAATGTAATATTTTGTGACATATTAATCCCTTTTTGCATTGAAAAAGGGGTAAGCGGAGCTCAAGCTGACTGCCAACGCTTCAAATATCGTCAGGTGGATAGACAAGTTTTCATAAAAAGGAGCTTGTCTATTAGCTTTTTCATGGCATTTTGCTATCATTAAAGAGAATGGCTGAAAGAAATAACCGTGTAACGTTAACGAACATTGTTGATATGACCGGTTTATGCTAGAATTAAACAGGTAAAATAAGGCGAAAACTAAGCTGGAAAATGAAGGAGGAACCCGTTATGTCAATTTCTGAAGAAGAAGTTAAACGGATTGCTAGATTAGCTAAATTCAAAGTTGAAGACCAAGATGTCGTTCACTTTACAGAAGAATTTGGAAATATTTTAAATATGATCGAAGAATTACAAGAAGTCGATACTACAGACGTGGCACCTATGTTCTGGGCTGTCGATTTTGAAAATGTGATGCGCGAAGATAAAGTTGTGAAAACACAAACTCGTGAAGAACTATTTATCAACGCCAAAACAACACAAGATGGCTTTATTGAAGTGCCATCAATTATTGATACAGATGGAGGCGACGCTTAATGGAAAAATTTACAGATACAATTCGCTCTTTAAATGAGAAATTAGTGGCTGGCCAAGTAACATCTGTTGAACTTGTGGAAGAAGCCATCCGTCGTATTAAAGCAGAGAACGACGTTATTAATGCAGTAATCACTTTAGACGAAGAAAATGCTTTAGCTAAAGCCAAAGCTTCTGATGAAAAAGGTTACTCTTCAGACCGTCCATTACAAGGGATTCCAATTGGCTTAAAAGACAACATCTTAACAAATGGTGTAACAACTACTGCAGCCTCTAAAATGTTAGCTGATTTTGTGCCTATTTATGATGCTACAGTTACTGAAAAATTAGCTGCAGCTGGTGCAATCAATATTGGTAAATTAAATATGGACGAGTTTGCTATGGGTGGTTCTAACGAAAACTCTTACTTTGGTCCAGTTCGTAACCCATTTGATACTGACCGCATTCCAGGTGGTTCTTCAGGTGGTTCAGCAGCCGCTGTTGCCGCTGGTCAAGTAATGGCCACATTAGGTACTGATACTGGTGGGTCAATCCGCCAACCAGCAGCTTATAACGGAATTGTGGGTATGAAACCTACTTATGGCCGTGTATCGCGTTGGGGCGTTATCTCTTTTGCGTCTTCATTAGACCAAGTAGGCCCAATGACACGTACCGTTGAAGATAATGCAATTATGCTAGAAGCAATTGCAGGTTATGATGAAAATGACTCTACTTCAGCAAACACAGAAGTGCCAAACTACGTAGCCTCATTAAAAGATGGCGTACAAGGGTTAACTGTTGGTGTGCCAACTGAATTCTTCGGTGATGCCGTTGATGACCAAGTTAAAGCACAAGTTCGCGCTTCAATCAAACAATTAGAAAATGCTGGTGCAACAGTTAAAGAAGTAAGCTTTGAAAACTTAAAATACGGTATTCCAGTTTACTATATCATTGCCTCAGCAGAAGCTTCTTCAAACTTACAACGTTATGACGGTATTCGCTACGGCTACCGTGCAGAAAACTTTGATGACTTAGAAGAATTATATGTAAATACAAGAACTGAAGGTTTCGGAGATGAAGTAAAACGTCGTTTAATGACTGGTACCTTCTCTATCGCTTCTGAAAACTTCGATGAATACTTTATGAAGGCTGCAAAAGTACGTAGCTTAATTAAAGACGGCTTTGACAAAATCTTCTCTGAAGTTGATTTAATCGTTTCACCAGTTACAACAGGTACAGCCTTCAAATTAGGTGAGAAAAATGACGATCCTATCGAAATGTACATGGCTGACTTATTAACAGTACCTGTAAACTTGGCTGGATTACCTGGTTTATCAATGCCAGTTGGTTTTGACGATAAAGGACTGCCAATCGGTTTACAAATCATCGGTAACCGTTTCGAAGAAGAGAAAATTTACCGCGCAGCTTATGCTGTTGAACAAGTAAACGACGCTTATACAAAACATCCAGCAGAGTAAGAGGGAGGAAATCGCATGAATTACGAAACAGTCATTGGACTTGAAGTCCATGTCGAATTAAAAACAGAATCAAAAATGTTCTCTCCATCTGCCGCTCACTTTGGAGCAGAACCTAACACAAATACAAACGTTATCGACTTCGGTTACCCTGGTGTCCTACCAAAAATGAACCGTCGTGGTATTGAATTCGCAATCAAAGCAGCTTTGGCTTTAAACTGTGAAATCAATCCAGTACAACACTTCGACCGTAAAAACTACTTCTACCCAGATAATCCAAAGGCTTTCCAAACGACACAGTTATGGCAACCAATTGGTGAACATGGTTGGATTGAAATCGAAGTAGGCGGCGAAACGAAGAAAATCCGTATCGAACGTCTTCACTTAGAAGAAGATGCAGGTAAAAATATTCACGGTGCTGGCGATTCACTAGTTGACTTGAACCGTCAAGGTACTCCTTTACTTGAAATCGTATCCGAAGCAGATATGCGTTCGCCAGAAGAAGCTTACGCTTACTTAGAGAAAATTCGTGAAATCATCCGTTTCACAGGCGTTTCAGATGTGAAGATGGAAGAGGGATCAATGCGTTGTGACGCCAACATTTCTTTACGTCCATACGGTCAAAAAGAATTTGGTACGAAAAACGAATTGAAAAACTTGAACTCATTTAACTATGTTCGTAAAGGGTTAGCTTATGAAGAAAAACGTCAAGCACAAGTACTGAATTCAGGTGGCGTGATTGAACAAGCTACTCGTCGTTACGACGAAAGCACTGGTAAAACACAATTAATGCGTGTGAAAGAAGGGGCAGCGGACTACCGTTACTTCCCAGAACCAGATTTACCACCATTTACAGTTTCTGACGCTTGGTTAGAAGAAATTCAAGCGAGCTTGCCAGAAATGCCGGCGGACCGTCGTAAACGTTACGTAGACAACTATGAATTGCCTGAATATGATGCACAAATCTTAACTCAAACACTAGAAATGTCTGATTTCTTTGACGCTTCAGTAAATGCTGGTGCTGATCCGAAACAAGCTTCTAACTGGTTAATGGGTGAAGTGAATGCTTACATGAATGACAATGAGAAGGAATTAGACCAAATCGGTTTAACACCTGCATCATTGGCAGAAATGATCGGCTTAATTGCTGATGGTACAATCTCAAGTAAACAAGCGAAAAAAGTATTCAAGATTTTAGCAGACAAAGGTGGTTCGGCTAAAGAGGTTGTTGAAGCAGAAGGCTTAGTTCAATTATCTGATCCAGCCCAATTGTTACCATTGATTACTGAAATCCTTGATAACAACCAACAATCAATTGACGACTACAAAGCCGGTAAGAAGAAAGCTACTGGTTTCTTAGTTGGTCAAATTATGAAAGCAACTAAGGGACAAGCAAACCCACAAGTTGTCAACCAATTATTAACAGAAGAATTAGATAAACGCTAATTCATTCAAACAAAAAGAAAACGTGTCAGGAAAACCAAACTGGTTAACCTGACACGTTTTTTGTATCTAAATAAGCAATTAATGATACTATATTTATAATGAATACATTTGAGAATTGCGGTGAAACAATGACAAAGTTTGGGAAAAACATAAACTTATTTCTATTAGATGGATCAGCAAACGGTCCAATGAAAGCAACCATGGCTAATTGGACGGGTATAGTTTATAAAATACCAAGAGTAGATGTAGAGCGCAGCTCCGATCGAAAAGATTTAGAACAAAGTGGTGTATATTTATTGTTTGGGGTCAGTGAAAAAAATGATGAGCCTGTTGTTTACATTGGACAAGCTGGAGCTCGTAATACAGGTACTGGGTTACTAAACAGGTTAAAGGAACACAAACGTAATCCAGATAAAGACTACTGGACCGAAGCAATAGCTATTACTACAACTAACAATTCATTTGGACCGACAGAAATTTCCTACCTTGAAAATCAATTTACACAAATGGCCAAGTTGGCAAATAGATTTGAGGTCCAAAATGGTAATACACCAACTAAAGGAAATTTAACTGAAGAGAAGAAGAGCGAAATGGAAGAGTTTATATCATACTGTAAAGTTATCTTAGCTGCTCTAGGCCATAAAGTATTTGAGCCTGTAGCGGAGGAAAAAACTACACAGAACTCTAATGTTTTTGATGAAAACCTCCATTTGTTCTTACAGAGGAAAGATTTAATTACTGGGTTTATTGCCAAAGGTAAGGGAAAACAAACTTCTTCAGGATTTGTTGTTTTGAAGGGGTCGATGATAAATCCTAATGAATCAGTAAATGTTCCTGCTAGCATTGTTCAACGCAGGAAAAGTGCTAATATTAATGACGAAAGAATTCTACAAGAAGATATCCTCTTCTCGAGTCCTTCTTATGCAGCAACTTTTGTGATTGGAAAAAGTTCGAATGGGTTAATAGAATGGAAAAACCTAGAGGGAAAATCTTTAAAATTTATTGAATCAGAATGGGAAAACGTGTCAGAAAAACCAAACTGGTTAACCTGACACGTTTTTTGTATATAATCAATTTATTTTTTAACTTTAGAAAATCATTTTATCTGCGCCGTAAGGTTGGCCTTGCGCTTCTTGGGCTAAGACGTTTAAGAAGTTCCAAGGACGGTCGAATTCTGGTTGGAAGAAGAAGTCAGCTTGTGCTAATTGATCAACAGTCCATTCTGCTTCAATGGCTACAGATACAGCATTAATTGCTTGAAGAATATCATAAGTAGACATAATTTGTGCACCTAAAATACGACCAGTATCAGCGTCGTAATGCAGTTTCATCATTACTTTTTCGCCACCATCGTGCATGAAGTTAGGGCGAATCAATTCTTCTTTATAAACAGATTGAACATTGCCATTGTAGCTATCCGCATTCGCATCTTTGATACCAGTTGTCGCAAACTTATAATCAAATACAGCTAATCCAGAAGTACCGTTCACGCGTCCCATTTTAGCATCTGTGTCGCCACTTGCATGACAAGCCATGACAGTCCCTTGACGACGAGCGTTTGTGGCTAGGGCAATATAAGCCTGACCATTTGTTGGTGCAAATGGAATTGCTGTTGCGTCACCAGCTGCGTATACGTCAGTTACTGAAGTTTGCATATGTTCGTCAACTTGAACAAAACCTTTTTTGTCTAAGTCTAAAATACCATTTAACCATTCAGTATTTGGCACAACACCTGTAGAAATGATGACAGTGTCTGCTTCATAAGTACCTCGATCAGTGACTACTGCCGTTACCTTGTTGTTTTCATCAGCTTGTAATTCTTTAACAGCTTCACCTGTTTTAATGGTAATACCTTTTTCTGTCATATGTTTGGTTAAAATATCTGTGAATTCTGTATCTAAATAAGTTGGTAAAATACTATTCACAAAGTCGATAAGTGTGACCTCAATACCAGCTTGTGCGTAAGCAACTGCTGCTTCAATACCGATATAACCAGCACCAACAACGATTGCTTTTTTCGCTTCTGTCATACGGTTTTTCACTTTATCAGCCCAGTCTCTACCGCGTAAGTAGAAGATGTTTTCGTGTTGGTCGTCTACACCTGGAATTGTACCGGGTTTTCCGCCTGGAGAAAGTAATAGTTTATCATAGCTTTCTTTACTTTCTTGACCGTCAGCTGTTCTAGTTGTTACTTCTTTGGCTTCTGGATCAATACCAACTACACTTGTATTTAATCGTAGGTCTACACCTTGTTCTTTGTAAGATGCTTCATTCGCGTAATGTAACTCATCTAATGATTTAGAAATATCTTCTAAATATGATTGAATCCCGCATGATAAGAAAGAAGCGGTTGACCCAGCCTCAAACAAGACAATTTCAGCATCTTTATCTGCCTTCAATAAAGTTTGTACCGCTTCATAACCTGCATGTGAAGTGCCTACTACAACATATTTCATTTATAAAACCTCCAACATATAATTTTAAAGCTATGGGTAAAAATTATTTTCTACTCTATATAACCTATCTTAATCCTAACTTTGTGAAAAATCTAGCAATACCAATTCGAATTTTTGAAAATGATAAATAACATGTTAATAGCTATTTTATTCAAATAAAATATACGGTTTTGTACAGTGAATGTAGGATGATTTTAACAAGATTGTGAATAAAGTGCTTATTTACTCGTTGATCTTAAGTCAAACCTTGGATCATCGACTTGACAGGATAACATAAAGTATGTATGCTTAGAGATGTTGAAAAGAGAATATGATTTGTTAGGCAGAGGCTCCTATACAAACACAGGCTACTGCCCAGAAACGTCCAGAGACGCCAATGGGTATAACAGGATCATCCGAATTGAAGGAATTTCTAACGTAGCTAACAGAAATGTTTACGTTGTATAGTGCTAAAACTCCACGAAAAAATCAAATAACAAAATTGGGTATGCCCATTTTTGTTGTGGATATTTAGAGTAAGCTCTCGCTAATTTTAGTGGGGGCTTTTTATATTGCGACAAATCTTCATTTTAACAAATATAAAATGAGGAGGTAATAATATGGTAAAAAGGTGCATCATTCATTAGTTGACATCATTTTAAATGCAACGCTAAAATCTTTTCTTTGCATGCTTTCCAGAACATTAGGTGGTTAATCGTTTGTGGATTAATTTAATCTTAGAAAATGCATGTAAGAAAGGATTGAAAACAATGATGAATAACAGAAATAAACTAGATTACTTTGAACTGGCAAGTAAACCTAGTTTAGAAATAAAAGAAACATTCAAAGTAAAAGCAGACGGTTTTAATGAAAATGAAGCAAAGCAAATTAGGACTGAATACGGCGATAATGAGATAGATTATGGGACAGAGAAAAGTATCTGGCGCCATATTTTTGAAGCTTATTTCACGCCATTTACACTAGTCTTATTAAGTTTAGCCTTGATTTCATTTTTAACAGACTATGTATTTGTAGAGGCTTATGAACGGGAAATATTAGGACCAATTATTATTGTGGTATTAGTTATCTTAAGTGGTACCATGACTTTAATCCAAACCATCCGTTCTAATCAATCTGTAGAAGAGTTAGAATCTATGGTTGAAGTGACTTCAGCAGTTAAGCGTGAAGGTAAGTATGAAGAGATTAGAACTGAGGACATTGTTATTGGTGATTTAGTTCGGGTGAAAGCTGGAGATATGATTCCAGCGGATATTCGTTTACTAAATAGTAAAGATTTATTCGTATCTCAAACTTCCCTAACAGGTGAAAGTCATCCTGTTGAGAAAAGCGCAGTAGATGAAATAAAGGAACCAACTAGTGAAACAGATTATGCGACCCTAGTATTTACTGGAAGTGAAGTAGTGAGCGGTGTCGGTGAAGGTGTGGTAGTGCGCACTGGAAATAATACATTATTCGGTGGTATTGCGGATGCTTTTGCCGATGAACCTATCAAAACAAGTTTTGATGTAGGTATTGAAAAAACGTCACTATTGTTGATTCGCTTCATGGGTTTGATGGCAGTCGTTGTTATCCTTATTAATGGTTTAACAAAGGGTGACTGGTTACAAGCCTTATTATTTGGTATCTCCATTGCGGTCGGTCTGACGCCTGAAATGCTACCTATGATTGTGACAACAAATTTAGTTAAGGGTGCTAAGGATATGAAAAAAGAAGGTACGATTGTACGGAACCTTCAAGGTATTCAAAACTTTGGTGCTATTGACGTATTAGTGACAGATAAAACTGGTACCTTAACACAAGATAATATTGTGCTTCAACACCATCTAAATATTGATGGAGAAGAAAGCAATCGTGTGCTACGTCATGCCTATCTAAATAGCTATTATCAAACAGGATTAGGTAACCTCATGGATAAAGCGATTATTCAAGCAGGTGAAGAAGAATTAGCGTGCGAAAAATTAGCGTATACAAAAGTAGATGAAATTCCTTTCGACTTTGAGCGTAGAAGATTGAGTGTAGTGGTTGAAGATCAAACGGGTAAAACACAAATGATCACTAAGGGTGCTATCGAAGAAATGCTAGCTATCTCAAACTATGTAGACTACGCGGGTGAAATTCTTGAGTTGACAGACCAAGCACGAAAAAAAGTGTTAGCACAAGTTGCCAAATTAAATAGCCAAGGATTACGTGTATTAGGCGTTGCCCAAAAAACAAACCCTAGCCCGGTAGATGCTTTTTCTGTAAAAGATGAAAGTGAAATGGTTCTTATTGGGTATTTAGCATTCTTAGATCCACCAAAACCATCTACTAAAGCGGCTATTAAAGCATTAAATGATCATGCAGTAGATGTGAAAATAATGACAGGTGATAACGAACTAGTGACGGTATCTGTAGCTGAGCAAGTAGGGATTTCTATAGATCATATTATTTCGGGTGATCAATTAGTGGATAAAACTGATGAAGAATTACGTGAAATTGCTGAAAAACATAGCCTATTTGTTAAGTTGAATCCAATCCAAAAATCAACTTTAGTGACGATTCTAAGAGAAAATGGCCATGTGGTAGGCTTCCTAGGTGATGGGATTAATGATTCGCCAGCGCTAAGAGCAGCTGATGTGGGCATTTCTGTGGATAATGCAGTGGATATTGCTAAAGAATCTGCAGATATCATTTTGCTAGAAAAAGACTTAATGATTCTTGAAAAAGGAATTCTGGCAGGACGAAAAGTGTTTGGTAATACCATGAAATATATCAAAGCGACTACTTCGTCTAACTTTGGGAATGTATTCTCAGTATTGATTGCTAGTATTTTCTTACCATTCTTGCCAATGCTACCAATTCAATTGCTATTCTTAGGATTAATCTATGAAATTGCTTCAATGTCATTACCATGGGACGATATGGATAAAGAATACTTATACCTACCTAAAAAATGGGCAGCTTCTTCCATTCAAAAATTTATGGTATGGTTTGGCCCAACCAGTTCCATTTTTGATGTTACAACCTTTATCATCACATTTTTCCTTATCGCACCAAGTATAGCTGGCGGACAATTTGTAAACTTAAACGAGAGTCAACAAGATCTATTTATTGCAATTTTCCAATCTAGTTGGTTTATCGTTTCCTTGTGGACACAAACACTTGTCTTGTATACTTTACGCACACCAAAAATCCCATTCATTCAAAGTCGACCATCAAATGTGGTACTTTCAATAACAGGTATTGGTATTTTAATTGGTTCATTTGCACCGTATACAGGTTTAGGGCACGCACTTGGCTTAGCTGCATTACCAATCCAATTCTGGGGATTATTAGCAGTAACAGTCATTTTATATTTAATTTTGGTACAAATCGTAAAACACATTTATGTGAAACGTTATGGTGAATTACTATAATAGCAGTTATTAAAATTTAGAGATAGTAGCAAAAAAGAGAGCAGCTGCTCTCTTTTTTCGATTATAATTCGACTTGTGCAAAATTTAACTTTGCTCTTTTTTCAATGGCTTTGGTGATTTGATAGGCAATTTCAAAGTCCACCATACCATGAATCAATGTACCGATTCCGATGAGGACAATTAAAGTATACATAAATCCATCTGAGGGTGGTGTTACACCTGTAGCAGTTAGAATGTAGACAATAGCTACTTCGCCTAAACCATGAATGCTATTGATAATCAAGCTGAATATCGTTCTAGAACTCGTTTTAACCAATGTCCTTGGCGCTTTTTGTAGGTAAAAGGCACCTAATGCTGCAAAGACTAAATGGGTTAAAGCACGCGCTACAATAATAATCGGGAAACCTGCCATCATAAAGCCTATAGCTGTTCCGACAGCTACAATTGCAGCAGTAGAGGGTTTTCTAAACATGGCCATATTTACGGGGACATGGGACCCTAGCGTAAAGGAAGCGGGTCCGATGACCACTTTAAAAGGCATGATAAGTGGGATAAAAATCCCTATAGCAGTTAGTAATCCAGTAATAGTTAGATTTTGTGTGCTTTTAGACACTTGATTTCTTTGCATAACTTTTCCTCCCCAGTTTGTTGGGTTCATCATACGCAAAAATTTTATAGGTGTCAAGACAGGTGTAAAGACTGATTTATCATTTAAATATTTTCATCCAACAAAATACCTGTAGTCTTTAAATCTGCTTTAATCGCAGCGAAAGTCGCTTGATCAGGAGTAGTGATGGTGTGTAGATGAATGCCGTTGGTTAACGAAGATAACATGTTGCCGGCAGGATTATCCATTGCTGCTTGAAATTCTTGAATGTCATTTTCATCTTTAATTTGTAGACTGGCTTTTATCAGGCCGTAGTAGGGGTGGTCGACTTCCACATTTTCTACAAATCCACCGTGTTTAATAATCAGAGATAACTCATCAATGGTTTGGTCAGCTAAATGTTGACAAACAATTTTTCCACGGTAGCGACTTTCATCGACACTCGTTGCTTTGTCGGCTAATAAATAGCCTTGGTTGGTGGCAATGATGTCATGGTTACGCGCACGTAAAATAGCTACATCACCTACAATGATTTGACGACTAACCCCAAATTCTTTGGCTAGGCATGTTGCTTTAAGAGGCGTTGTCGCTTGGTTTAGCGTTTGAAACAGTAAGTCTCGTCGTTCGGCTGCTTTCATGGTAGCCCTCCTTTAGATCTTTTGTTGATTATAGCACATGTCTTGTCATGACAGCTAACCAGGTAAGGGGAACCCTTTTTCAAAAAGTGAAGTCCAGCAAATCTTTGAAAGCTTGGGAATTAATGCTAAAATGGGTAAGAAGTTTTTAACGTGAATTTATATAGATAAGGGAGATTTTTATGGCAAAAGTAGAGAGTTTTACATTAGACCACGATGCAGTGAAGGCGCCGTATATCCGTGTTGCGGGTGCTGAGACTGGTGATTTAGGTGACAAGTTAAGTAAATTTGATATTCGCTTTGTACAACCGAATCAAGATTCAATTCCAACAAGTGCGATCCACACATTAGAACACTTATTAGCGGCTTATACGCGTGACTATTTAGATGGTGTGATTGATATTTCACCAATGGGTTGCCGTACTGGCTTCTATATGATTGTTTGGGGTTCGCCATCGGTTGAAGAAGTGGTTACTGCCATGACAAAAGTCTTGAAAGATGTGCTAGCGGCTGAATGGTCAGATGTTCAAGGGACTGAGCGCGTAGAGTGTGGAAACTTCCGTGACCATTCATTATGGGGTGCACAACAATACGCAAAAGAAGTGCTTGAAGCTGGTTTCTCTGTAGACCCATTCGAACGTAAAGTCTTAAACTAGGGGGCATCTATGGATAAACAAGAAAAAATCAAAATTTTACAAGATGTTATTCAATTAGAAACACCAAACGGCAATGAAGAGATTGTGGCTTTATACTACAAAAACTTACTTGAAGCCCACGGGATTGAGTCACAATTAATCCAGTATGCGGATGGACGTGCCAACTTAGTCGCTGAATTGAAAGGCAAGCAAGAAGGGAAGATTTTAGCGGTTTCTGGTCATATGGACGTAGTGGATGCAGGGAATCCTGATTTATGGACATACCCACCATACGGCGCTGAAATTCATGATGGTGTGATGTATGGACGTGGTACAACTGATATGAAAGCTGGTTTAACAGCTTTAATTATTGCTATGATTGAATTGAAAGAGTCAGGCCAAGACTTTGCTGGGACTGTTCGTTTATTAGCTTGTGTAGGTGAAGAAATCGGTATGCTTGGATCTAAGCAATTAACAGACCTAGGATACACTGAAGATATCGATGGTATGATTATTGCTGAACCTTCAACACCTTACTACAACACTAAACACAAGGGGTCAATCCAGTATCAAGTCATTGCTCATGGTCGTGCTGCCCATTCTTCTACACCGGAAAAAGGGGTAAACACCATCCAGTTGATTAACGATTTTATCAATAAAACCAATGTCAAAATTGATGAAGCGGCAGCGACTGCTGAAAATGATATGTTAGGTAAAATGTTGAATGTCTTCACCATGATTGAAGGTGGGAACCAAATCAACTCTGTGCCTGAGTATACGATTTTATCTGGTAACGCACGTACGATTCCTGAAGTTGGTAACGATATCGTTGTGAACATTTTCAACGAAGTGATTGATGAAATTAACGGTCAGGGTCAAGGTAAATTAGAATTGAATTTATTACAAAACAACCAATATGCAGATGGGGATAATGAGTCTGCATTAGTAGACTTGATTAAGATTGAAGATCCAAAAGCAGAAAACCGTGGTTTAAGTGGGGCTACTGATGGGTCTAACTTTACCAATGTGGATAACAAATTTGATTTTGTGATTTACGGACCGGGTAAAATTGAAGATGCTCATACACTAGACGAATCTGTTGAAGTGGACCAATACTTAGACTTTATTGACAGATATGTGAACATATACAAGGGATTCTTGAAATAAGATCTAAGTGAGTAAGTAAGCCTTCGGCTTATGCTTTTACCTATCATTGCCTTATATGTGGTGGGACCATCATCAGCCAAGGTCTGATGATTTGACTGACTATTCATTCTGTAAGGGCTAAAGCCCGTAACAGATTGATATGCGTCTGGTCATCCTTGATTCACCGCGAAGGCATGATAGAAAAGCGCCAGCCTATGGCTGTAAATGTATTATGCATTTTAGCTCACGAATTAAAGTATAACTTTATTTTAGTTTGAAATATTAGATAACAATAGAAACGCTGGCACTTGGGTGTTGGCGTTTTGTTGTTTGTACAAGTAATTCACTGGTGTGCATGGTAAAATAAAGCTGACATATGAAAGAGGATGATGATAAATATGAAAAAGAACTATACAACACCCATTCAAAAGAACGAGTCTTTTGAGGGGACAATTGAAGATTTAACCTTCCAAGGTTTAGGTGTAGTCAAAGTAGATGGCTATCCTTTATTTGTGGAGAATGCTTTACCTGGTGAGATGGGGACAATTAAGGCCATTTCTGTGGGTAAAAAATTCGGATACGGTAAAATGATGGAAAGAACTGTGGATTCACCAGACCGTGTAGATATTGTGGATAAAGTGTCTAGCCAAGTGGGTACAATGCCATTGCAACATATGTCTTATGAGGCACAATTAGCTTTTAAACAAAAACAAGTTCAAAATGCTTTTGCGAAATTTGATTTAGCTGAAGGTCGAGAATTCTTAGCTACAGTAGGCTCAGGAGATACTTTTGAATACCGGAATAAGGCGCAAGTGCCAGTTGGTACTGATAAAGATGGCAAACTATATTCTGGATTTTACCGTAAGAACTCGCATGAAATTATCCCTGTGGAAGATTATAAAATTCAATTATCAGGTGTAGATGAAGCCATTGCAACAATTGTGGATATCTTTAATCAATATGAATTAAAAGGCTACGACGAAGGCACACACTCAGGTTTAATCCGTAATATTGTGATTCGTAAGGGTTACTACACTGGTCAAATGATGGTCATCATTGTAATCAACGGAAAAGATTTACCAGACGAGAACCGTATTGTGACTGAAATTGTGGAAAAACTCCCTGAAGTTGTGTCCATTGTTTTAAATTCAAATAAGAAACAAACCAATGTTGTCATGTCAGGACAACAACGTGTCTTATACGGTGTGGATAAATACGAGGATAAAATGTTTGATTTTACCTTTGATATTTCTAGCAGATCATTTTTCCAAATCAATACGCCTCAAGCAGAAAAATTATACCAATTAGCCATAGATGCAGCTGATTTATCAGGTGAAGAAACAGTTATAGACGCTTATTGTGGTATTGGTACAATCACTTTGGCTTTAGCGAAAAAAGCTAAGCAAGTTTACGGGGTAGAAGTGGTATCTGATGCAGTTAAAATGGCGAAAAATAATGCAGCTAAAAACTACATTGATAACGTTCATTTTGAAACAGGGCAAGCTGAAACCGTAATGGGTGAATGGGTTAAAGCAGGCGTTCAACCGGAAGTCGTTGTTGTTGACCCACCACGTAAAGGATTGGATGAAACTTTCATTGAATCAACAATTGAAGCTAATCCAGAAAAAATCGTTTATGTTTCTTGTAACCCAACAACCATGGCACGTGATATCGCTAAATTTGTAGAAGCTGGCTATGACTTTGAACAAGTCCAACCGTTGGATATGTTCCCACAGACTTGGCATGTTGAAGCGACCTGTCGCCTGACTCGGAACAAAGAAATTAAGTAAGAGTTTGCTAAGATACCCATGCGATAGCTGTCGCAGAATGAGGGACGAAGTGACGAAATGATGCGTTAACAGCGAACCGTTGAGGCGACTGCTTACCTTGTGAAAGAGCAATATCAGTAGAGGTAACCGTTGAGTGAGTTGTAGTATTGATGGAAGAAAGACAAAGTTAATGTTTATTGATTTAAGCTGTCATTTTACGCAAAAAGATATTGTATTGAATTGACATATAGAGAGGAAGGGCAAAGTTGAAAAAAGTTACACCATTTTTAATGTTTCAGAACGGCAAGGCAGAAGAAGCAATGAATTATTACATTTCTCTAGTTGAAGACTCGGAAATTACGAGCGTTGTTCGATATGGTCCGAATGAGGAAGGTGAAGAAGGCACAGTCATGCAGGCGAGCTTTTCTTTGAAGGGACAAGAATTTATGTGTATTGATAGTTCAATTACACATGAATTTACCTTTACACCTTCTTTCTCTATCTATCTTACTTGTGAATCGGAAGAAGAAATTGACAACTTATATAATAAGCTGCTGACAGATGGCATGGCACTTATGCCGTTAGACAATTATGGTTTTAGCCAGAAGTTTGGTTGGGTAAACGATCAATTCGGCGTGTCTTGGCAACTTGACCTACCAAATTAATTGATAATAGAAAGATAAAAGTCTTAAGAACAGACTAAAAGCGCATCGTGGGTTAGCTTCTTACTAACTTATGATGCGCTTTTCTACTTTATAGGTTATTCATATGCACTACTTTAACCATAGTCTCAGCTGTGAATATTTTAGTGCCTTTAGCTAGCCATATACGGATCAATCGAATATTGTTTTCGTGTGATTTCCCTCGGTTGAGGAATGCGGATGACAGTAATTAATGTGGCAATGTTTTAATTGATCTAATTGTTGGTAGCGACTACATATTTGTGCTTTGAATATACCCTATATGATATAATGGAGAAAATTGTGAGGGTGGGGATTTCATGAAATGGGAAGGGCGCAAGCGTAGCGGTAATGTTAAAGATCTCCGTGGAAAAAATACCAGTAGGGGTGGTTTCGGACAAGGTCGATCGGGAGGTGGCAGGATACCTATTCCACTTCCAGGTGGCGGGGGTAGAAATTCTGTCGGTCGATCAAGCATAGGTTGCGGTTCAATTTTCTTAATACTGATTTTATTCTTTGTATTCGGAGGAACGTCATTATTCGGTGGTAATCAGTCTAGTCCTAGCAACAATCAACCTGGACAAATAGACGTCCAATTACCTGGACAGATGGAATCGAATACGCAAATTCAAGAGAGTCCTAATAGTCAGGTTAGTTTACCAGAGACTGCGGCCACAAATGAGGGCACAGTTACTGAAGATGAGTTGGCTGAATTCGTTTCAGTTATCCTCTATGATACCGAAGCGTATTGGGGGCAAGCTTTTTCTGAAGCTGGCTATACATATGAGAATCCAGAGTTAGTCATCTTTGAAGATGCTGTGAATTCATCTTGTGGGCATAACACATCTGAAGTTGGCCCATTCTATTGCCCAATAGACGAAACCATTTATATCGACTTAGATTTCTATAATCAGCTGGTTCAAAATTACGGTGGCGGGGGCGATTTTGCTATGGCCTATGTTATTGCCCATGAAGTGGGTCACCATGTTCAACAACAGCTTAATATTACGAATCAAGTGCGACAAATTCAATCTGAAGTTGGTCAGACAGAACAGAATCAGTGGACTGTCCGTATGGAATTACAAGCTGACTATCTTGCTGGTGTTTGGGCAAATAACGTTGTTGAGAATGGATGGATGGAAGAAGGGGACCTTGAAGAAGGTCTAAACGCTGCTTTCCATATTGGTGATGACGTCTTGCAAGAAAAGGCTTATGGCTATACAATGCCGGATTCCTTTACCCACGGCACCGCAGAGCAACGACAAAATTGGTTTAAGAAAGGTCTGCAAACAGGGGACTTGTCACAATGGGATACCTATAATGTAAGCTATGATAGCTTATAGATTCGACACGATGTTTCTAGCGAATCAATGTCTGATGGATGAAATAATTCCTCTGAACTGTTCCCTAGAAAAACGATAAAGTAGAAAAGAGCGTCGCAAGTTAGTATGAAAAGCTAACTTGTGGCGCTCTTTTTTTGTTAAATATCACGATTTCCGTCTCCCCATTGGCACAAGCAAAAGGAGAAAGCTCAATAAATATTCCTATTGGTATTTTATTATAGTAATTCTTTAAACGCATCTACTAATGGTGTTAATGGTTTACCTAAAACTGTTTCAAGGTCGTCTGATTGTACATCTAATACACCGTTTTTGATGTCGTGTTGAATAGTTAAAAAGAATTGGGCTACGGGTTCTGGCAATTGATTGTCAGTTAAGTTTTTGATGAAATCTTCATCGTTAACAGATTTTGCAGTAATTTCTTTCCCGATTGCTTCTGATAAAGCAGTAGTTAACGTTTCATAATTCACAGGTTGTCCAGATAATTCAAGGATTTCAGGGAATTCTTTTTTCCCAGCTAAAACAATGGCTGCGGCTTCAGCATATTCACGACGTAATGCCCAACCAGCTTTGCCATCTTCAGCTGTGTACAGTAGTTTTCCGCTGTTTAGAGCTGCACCAACTAAAGGCAATTCATTCTCCAAATACCAGTTGTTTCTTAATATTGTAGAAGGAATGCCAGTTGCTTTTATAGCATCTTCAGTGTAGCGGTGGTCTGCAGATAATTCAGCAGAAGATTGGTCTGCGTGAGGGAAGCTTGTGTAAGTGATAAAGCTAACGCCAGCCTCTTTAGCGGCATCTAAGACATTTTGATGTTCTTCTTGACGAGTACCGGGTGCAGACGAAACGAATAATAAGCGGTCAATGCCAGTAAGCGCTGATTTTAACGATTCTTTATTTAAATAATCACCGATGTGGACCGTATAGCCAGCTTCAGCAAGTGGGGCTGCTTTTTCTTCGCTACGTGCTAAGACGTGAATGTCAGAAACTGCTACCAATGTTTTCAATTTTTCTAGTGCAGCGCCACCAAAGCCACCAGTTGCGCCTGTTACTAAGTATTTCATGTATATAACACTCCTTTTTAACCTGTAATAAATAAAGTTACAGGTTAACTATAGTGATTATGCTATAATAAGTCAAGAGAAATGAAGGGGGAAGTGAGGATGAAACATTCAGTAAAATTTAGTAATGCCATTCATATTTTAGTCTATATCGAGATGCTTCAAGGTACTGATTTGTCTAGTGAAGTCATTGCTAAGAGTGTGAATGCTAATCCTGTTTCTGTAAGAAGGTTGATGAGTAGCCTAAAAAAGGCTGGCTTGATTATTAGTCAATCTGGTAAGGCAAATCCAAAGCTAAGTAGAAATCCTAAAGATATTTCATTTTATGACATATATCAAGCCATCGATGAGGACCAGCAACTATTCCGTGTAGACGAAAAAACAGCACCCTCTTGTATTGTCGGAGGGAATATCCAAGGTGTTTTAGCTGAAAAATATGATCAATTGCAAGCCAGTGTTGAATTGGAAATGCAGCAAATTAGTTTAGCGGATATTATCCAGTCCGTTTCGGAAAGTGCCAGTGAATCAGCAGTGAACGATGAAGAAACCAAGCAAATACTTCAACGATATTTGTAATTTTTAAATAGTGAAACAATACCTAGTGATGCATTAGATTGGTATGCCAGAAATATCTTAAAATTTTGGTGTAACAGTATAGGAGGGCATATATGACTTGGCAAGAAAATAGAATTCAATCAGCTATTGATGGCACAAATCCGATGTTAATCATGGAAATGAAGGGCGGCAATTTAGTCTTTGGCGATACACAGTTTCTTCCAGGATACTGTGTATTATTACCAAAACGAGAAGTGAATTCCTTGAATGAACTGACGA
Organism: Aerococcaceae bacterium 50-4; assembly: GCA_041223225.1. Lineage (GTDB taxonomy): Bacteria > Bacillota > Bacilli > Lactobacillales > Aerococcaceae > Aerococcus. Next base: position 326,881 of record JBCLPQ010000001.1, on the reverse strand, counting down.
TGGAAGAAAGAGCGCAATTTTTATTGGATATGTCTATCGTTGGAGATGCCATCATGGCAGTTTGCCATCCCCATAGAATAAATTATGACATTCTCGGCAATACGGATGCCTTTCTTCATGCCCATATATTTCCGCGTTATGACTGGGAAAGTGTTGAACGAAAAGCTAAACCAGTTTGGCTCTATCATGAATCCAATTGGTTTAACGAAGATAAGCTGTATGATCCGGCAAAACATGAAAAAATTAGAAATGATATTTTGATATATTTAAATTCGAATTACTGATAGACCAGTAAAGGAGAATGAGATGACGTATCAAAATAAAATGAAAGGTGTCTTTACGGATAAACCGATAACTGAAGCATACTTTGAGGCAATTGATACATTGCTTACGTCACTTGGCGGAGCCGAAAAAGAAGTTAAAGCGCAATTTACCTATAAGCTAAAGAGAAAATTTCTATGGTTATGGGTCTATGACAAAACAGCTGATGGTACCTTGTTTGCGAATGTTTTATTGGATCATCAGATGGAAGCACCCTTTCTTCATGATATTAATCAAGTGAGTAAAAATAGGTTCAATCATAATATTGTAATCAAGTCGATGGATACAATTCAAAGCCAAGCATTTCAAGACCTGTTGCAAGCAAGCTATAGTTTTGCGAAAAAATAGTAGTCGCGTAGATTTAGGTAGTCGAAATAGAAGGAGATACCTTATGAGTGAAGGCAATAAAAGAAGCAATATACAAATTGGTAGCCAGGTGAAGGTTGTCCAAAAACAAGACCAAAGAACAGGTAAATTAACAGAAGGTGTTGTGGGTAGAATCCTGACAAATTCCCAAAACCATCCACATGGTATAAAAGTCATGTTGAAAGATGGCACTGTTGGTCGAGTGAAAGAAATATTGAAGTAAAAAAAGATCAAACAGCTACTATATTTTTTGCTGTTTGATCTTTTTTGTCTTATACACAACTTAACCTTGATGATTGAATTCTTCACAAGAAACATTTTGCCAGATTATACCATCACCAGTAGCTTGATATAATCTGGCGATGGTATAAGAAACTACGAGATGAAGTCACAGGTTTATAAAGTTTCTCCAAGATGTTAACATATAAGGTATAAAATGCTAGATATGTATACTTTACATGGAGGATTCAATGGAACCTATAAAAGAAATTAATTTGCTTGAAAATAAGAAGGCTATTATCGGTGTAAATATTGCTGCCATACCACTATTTGTATTCGGAATATGGTTATTTACCAGGCTAGCAGCTGGAGAGGCAATCTATTTTAGTTTTGCTTTTATGCCGCTACAGACACTATTGTTTAACTTGGTGATATTTTTCCTAACCTATTTTTTGATTATTAGCATCCATGAATTAATTCATGGACTCTTTTTCAAAGTATTTTCAGATACTGGTAAAGTAAAATTTGGCTTCAAAAATGGGATGGCTTATGCGACCAACCCAGGTACTAAATATACTTGGTGGCAATTTTTGATTATTGTCCTAGCACCTTGTGTTTTTATCTCTTTAGCCCTATATGGCGCATATCAATTGACTTGGATTAATGCCACTTTCTTTGTCGCTATTGCTAGCATCCATTTCGCAGGCTGTGTGGGTGACCTTTGGTATGCCTTACTCATCATGAAATACGGAGATAAGTATTACGAAGATACTGAAGTGGGTTTTTCGATTTGGTCAAAAGAATAAGAAAAAGGCGTTACCTTAGTGATTAAACTAGGTAACGCCTTATTTTTTATGGGTAATTATTTTTGACGTTTAACTTCGATACGGTAACCATCTGGATCAGTTACGAAGAAGTATGAAGGTGTGCCACCTGAAAGACCTTTTAAGTCGCCAGTTTCATAGGCAGATGCTTTACAAATTTCGTGCATATCTTCTAAGTCTTCAACTGTTACACCTAAGTGGCTGAAGCCGTCTCCAATAGTGTATGGTTCTGCATCATAGTTGTATGTTAACTCGATTTGAACGTTTGAACCTGGTGAGTTTAAATAGATTAAATCAAATTTATTCTCTGGAAACTCTCTGCGGCTAGCTACCTCAAAATCAAATAAATTCGTATAGAAGTCTAAGGTCGCATCAATATCTCTTACACGTAAACAAATTTCAACAAGTACTTGGCTCATTCTAAATACCTCCGTTATGTTTGATTAATTTCATCATAACATAGAAGAGAAATGCAGTCGCATGATATGAATTGATTAGTGAGATTGCAGAAATAAAATACTTATAAATAATTTCACTCATGATTTCCTATAAGATATAATAAATTCTAAGTAAATCAATGTGCCCTTAGTTAGGAGGTTTTCAGTATGACTAATAGGTTTTCACCCAAGAATCCTGTGGTCCGTTTATGTATTCAGGCCATGATTTTGGAGGACGCAGGGAAAAATGATGATGCGTTAGAAAAATTTCAAGAGGCTTGGCAAACATCCGACAATGATTTTGAACAATTTATTGCGGCATATCATTTAGCTCATCGGCAAAATAAGCCTGAGAATCAAGCAAAATGGTTGGAAACATCCTTGCATCATGCATTGTTAGTGGATGATGAAGATGTTTATTCGGCTTATTCAACCCTTTATCAGGAATTAGCCAATCTATATGAAAGGCTAGATGTGCCCGCAAAAGCCTGGGAATATGAAGAAAAGGCAAATGAAGCTAAAGAAGGCCCACTTGAAAAAGGGCCTTTCTACCACGGCACGAAAGCTAGTTTAAAAGTGGGGGATTTATTAACGCCAGGTGGTCAATCTAATTATCAAGCAGATTTAACCATGAATCATATTTATTTTACAGCAAATCTTGAAGGTGCTGGATTGGCGGCTATGCTAGCTAAGGGCGACCATGAAGAACGAGTGTATCAAGTAGCACCCACTGGAGAATTTGACCATGATCCGAATGTCACTGACCAGAAGTTTCCAGGTAATTTAACCCGGTCTTATAGGTCTACGCAACCACTTAAAATTATAGCAGAGGTTACTGACTGGACTAAGCATAGTCAGCAGGACCGAACTGAATGGCAAGAAAAGTTAGACAATCAACATGGGGAGATTGTTAACTAAACAAATTGGTGAAAGTTGTCTTTTTTACAATAAAATAGAGGAGCTAGATGTATGGAATTTAATACAGAGTGATTAACCATCAGACCATTTGAAGATGCAGATTTTAAAGAATTGTACGAGATTCATTCTGATGAGGAGACAGTTCGCTACCATATTCATGAGGTTTGGACTCCAGAAAATGCGAAGAAAGCTTTTAAACAACGAACAGGCAATAAAACTTTAACACCTGAAAGCTATCTGAATTTGGCTGTTGTATTAGACGGAGTGGTTATTGGTGATCTAGGAGCAACCTTTATAGGTATGAAAGAAACGGTGGAAATTGCTTATACTTTCAATAAGAAATACCAGGGAAGTGGCTATGCGAGTGAAGCTGTTAGGGCCTTGATAGATTACATTTTTAGTCATTTTAAGGTTCATCGAATTGTGGCAAATATTGATGTGAGAAATGAAGCATCCAGTCGTTTGTGTGAACGTGTAGGTATGCGAAAAGAAGCGCATTTTATACAAGATTTCTGGGTAAAAGGTGAGTGGACTGATTCATATATCTATGCTGTATTGGCAAATGAGTTTGAAAAAGAAAGGGAACTGAAATAAGTACGGAAAAGGAGTATATATATGTTAATGGTGAATGATGTACTCGCGTTTGTCCTCGAAATGTTGGCCTTATATATGTGGGGAAAATTCGCTTTTTCTTTAAGTGAAAACACCCTGATTAGTTGGGGGCTAGCTATTTTGACAGTAGTGATTGTTGCGCTTATTTGGGGAATCTTCTTCTCGCCGAAAGCATCTTATTCTATAAGTGGACCACTTCGTTGGTTGTTGGAATATATAATCTTATTTACACCTTTTGCCTTTAATTACAGTAAAAACTGGTTGCTACTCATTATTGTGGCGGTTGTGATTGCAACCAATTTATTCATTCAAGCTTATGATGGCCGTACCAACTTGTAACTTTAAGAAGCTTAAAACAGCATAAAAATCTTGAGACTTATAATTAGTGGTTATAGGTCTTTTTTGACTATGACATTCGTATTTTATATATGGAAAATTTTATCGGTTATTTTTTTGAAATCCCCATTTTTCAACAATGTAAGGGTTTTAATATTTTTAGGTATGTGGTAGAATAAAACTATCAAATATATGTATGAACATGATTGTGTATATGTATATACATATTAGGCGAATTCAACAAAATAAATCATGAAGGAGTCTTTTTAATGGAAGAACCAAAGAATTTGGAAGTCATCATGCAATTGATCATGCACGGGGGCGATGCAAAAGGGAAAGCCATCGAAGCTATGGCATATGCGAAGTCGGGCGATTTTGTAAGCGCTAACGATAGTATGGCAGCTGCTGAAGCTGCATTAGTTGAAGCTCACCATGCGCAAACCGGCTTGCTGACCCAGGAAGCTAGTGGGGAACCTGTGGCCTTGTCTTTACTGATGGTACATGGCCAGGACCACTTGATGACAGCTATTGCATTTAAAGATATGGCTCAAGAAATTATTGATGTGTATCAAAAGATGGAGGAAAAATAAATGGCAGATAAAACGATTATGTTAGTGTGTGCTTCAGGTATGAGCACAAGTTTATTAGTATCAAAAATGAAAAAAGCAGCTGAAGAAAAGGGTGTAGATGCAGAAATTTTTGCTGTATCAGCGTCAGATGCTGACAACAATTTAGCCAACAAAAACATCGATGTCTTAATGCTTGGTCCACAAGTTAAATATATGGAAAAAGAATTTGCTAGTAAGTTGGCTGATTCAAATACAAAATTAGCTGTGATTAATATGCAAGATTACGGGATGATGAAAGGTGAAAAAGTCCTAGATGAAGCCTTATCTATGCTTGCTTAGATGATCTATAATATTGAAAGACCACTAGCCAGGTGAATTGGCTAGTGGTCTTTTTTCTTTTATAAATATCTTTGAACAATGGGTTTTAATCGGATGCTGATCGGCATCGCAATTAAAATACCAATACCAGATTGTAAGATATTGGTGAATAGTCCTGCAATCGCTGCGGCCGCTGTGCCGTATAAGATCCAGCTAGCAATAGCGTAGCCAATTACCATGACAAATGCCGAAAGCAGCAAGTAAGTCACTTGTTCCTTACGACCTTTATCCTTAGCTAGTCCAGCAAGGTAACCTTGTGCACCATGAATAATTGCTGAGAAAAGAATCCATTGCGCATAACCTGATAGTAAATCAATCAAACCACCAGACATGGCGCCTACAACTAAACCGCCAATTGGACCAAAAATCATTGAAGCAGTCACAATCCCTACATCCGCAAATGTAAAAAAGCCGTTTGACGCTGGAATTGGAATAATAATAAATAAAGAAATAGCAACTACCAAGGCAGCCGTTACGGCATAAAATGCATATTGTTTTTTCATGTCAATCCTCCTTTTTCTTGATAAAAAATATACTTCTACATTTAAATTAAAATTAACTTAGACATAGAATTGTATTTTTAATCTGTTTTTTATCATATCATGCTTTTCAGGTAAATGAAAGCCAACTAATGCGTTTTCATTATTAGCAATAAAAAAGAGACAAGATCTGCCTCTTTTGAAACGAATAAGATTTAGTGATTACCAATAATATCAGTAATCGTATAAGAACGTGTATCAAAGCGATTTCTAGAAGTCGAATACTCAAACGGTGTACCGTTATCTAAGTAAACGACTTGCTCAACTTCAAGAATAGGGGTATGGGTATTACAATCTAACTCCTGGATATCTAGCTCATTGGCTATATCAGCATGGATTTTCCGGTAAGCACCGCCTATTTTTAAACTTAGGTCTTCTTGGATATACCGGTAGATAGAGCCCTCTAAGTGCTCAGCTTGCAATTGCGTAATCACTGAAGCAACAAAATAGGAATCTTCTAAAATATAAGGTTTTTCATCAACGATTCTTAATCGTTGTACATGGTAAACCGGATCACTGGAACCAATCATCAGTAAGGCTTGCAGTTTTTCATCAGGGAACACTATATCGAAATTAATTTTTTTCGACACAATACGACGAGCACCGAACTGGTCAGTTAGTCCATTATAGTCGTCAATCTTAGAATCGCCGTTGTTCCACAGGCTACTTTTTAGTACGAAGGTGCCGACACCACGTTTTTTATAAATTAATCCTTCCATAGCAATAATATCGATTGCTTTCTTTAAGGTCATTCGACTGACATCAAATTCTTTGGCCAATTCAATTTGGTCTGGTAGTATCTCTCCCTCGGTATAATCACCATCGCTGATACGGCGCCGTAGTTCATTCGCAATTTCTTCGTACTTATTCAAATGAATCCCCCTAAGTTAAATGATGTTTTCCTACTCATTATATTACAATGTATAGACTTAGTCCAAACATGCCTATGAAAAATAGACTTAAAAGACTAATCTTACTAGCACTATCCCTCAGGTGAAAAAACATTAAAGGAAATCTCTTTCTTATCTGGAAAAAAAGCAAAGTTTTCAAAAACGAAGGGTAAGTTAATCATCTTAATTCTGTCCTCGGTAATAGTAAATAGTAGCGTTTGAACATCACCAAAAGCCTTCGTTGCATATGTAATCGCAACATTTCCAGCTTGATTCACTGCCACCACAATATCAGCATTATCTTGATAGGATAAAACCCACCCATGTATTAAATCTACCTTAGTCATCAAAATACCTCCATAATAGAAATCCATAAATCACTAGTCTTACTCAAAAACACAGTAAATTTCAACCTTACAATCGTTGGTATATAACTTATATTTTATATTATTGGCAAGAAAAGGTCTATTAGAAATATGATTAATGGAGGATAAGTTCACAATCATAGTAGTGATCGTTTTAGTAAAATATGTTTGCTACTTTAAAGCTGTACAGCTTTTTGTGACCTGTTTTATTAAATCGCTTAACTGCATGAGAAAAAATTTTTGGTTAGCATGAGCTTTTGCAATTTTATGCCTGCGGCTGACGCTTTTCTAGCATCCGTCGCAGTGAAACTAGGATGGTCTGACTTATGTCATTCTGTTTGGTGTTTACGCCTTACAGAATGTATAGTCAGCCAAGCCCTTAGACCAAGGCTAAGGGTGGTCCCACCGCATCTAGGTAATGATAGGAAAAAAACAGAAGCCGAAAGCGTCATGTAATCACTACTCATAGTTCAAGCCGTAGCTTTAGAGGTATTTTCATAGTGATGTGATAAAAAAGGCGCTATGACAGTGTCACAGCGCCTATTGAGAGGGGATGAGTTAGTGTTATTCTTCTTCTGTTGTCATGGATAAGTTAGCTTTGTCTTGTACTTTCAAGAATGGGAACCAGATGGCTGCAACTAGAACGACGTCAATTAATTGCAGGATACCACCCATTACTGAGTTGGTAGCCATCATACCTGAGAAGAATAAAGGCATGGTCCAAGGTACGATGACCCCTGTGGTAGCCGGGAATAAACCAGATGCCATCATAAAGTAGTTGAAAGTTGTCACAACAATAGGTGTTAACACCCAGGGAATGACCATTGAAGCATTTAACACGATTGGTAAACCAAAGATGACTGGTTCGTTTACGTTGAAAATACCAGGTCCAAGACCTAATTTACCAATTTCTTTCAACTGTTTACTCTTCATCACGAAGGCCATTAAGATCACGACCATTAAAGTCATACCAGTACCACCAAGGCTTACAGTAAAAGTATCCATAAATGATTTAGTGATAATATGTGGTAATTCTTGACCAGCCTCATAAGCTGCTAAGTTTTCTAAAGATAGTGTTTGCCAGATGGGGTCTAACACGGAATTGATAATGACTTGTCCGTGTAAGCCAAAGAACCATAAGATTTGTGTTAAAAATAGGGCAAGTAAGGTTGCCGGTAGGCTTGAGCCTAATCCTGTTAATGGCTGTTGGATAAAAGTATAGATGACATCATGCAAATTGGTATTGAATAGCCCAACAACAGCAGCATTAATTAATAGAAAGACAGTTAATGTTGAAATGGCTGGAATCAGTGAAGAAAATGAACGCGATACTGCATCAGGCACACCATCAGGCATGGTGATAGTAATCCCTTTTTTCTTAATACGAACATAAATTTCAGTGGCTAAAAAGGCTGCTAGCATACCAATAAACATCCCTTTTGCCCCTAAACGGTCAGTGGTTAGGGCACCAGCAACCTCTACCCCTTCAGCGGTCATAAAACTGAAAGGTGTCAGAATTAAGAAAGAAGCAAGGGCAACAACGCCACCGAATACGCCATCCTCATCATAGGATTTGGTTAGATAGTAGCCTATACCAAAAGCAACAAACACGGTCATGATAGACATCGTCGCATTTTGACCATTACCGAGTAAAGTACCCAAAGTGCCCTTTAAAGCATCGGGAAAGAAGGGTAGATTGTTGAAAACAACGACAATTGACCCAAACATGGTGAGTGGAAATGCCAACATGAAGGCATCACGTAAGACAGTTAGGTAACGGTTGTTACCCAACTTTGCAGCAAAAGGTGTGAGGGACTCAGCTAATTTATCGATCAAATTATTCATGATTTATTCCTTTCTCTATCTACCAATTGTTAGAAACCATTTTGATCTGAAACTTCTTTGAACCAGTATCCACTTTTCTTAATGGTACGTTTTTTATTATGCTCTAAATCGATTGAAATCAAGCCGTAGCGGTTTTTATAAGCATTCATCCATGACCAGTTATCCATACATGTCCATAAATGGTAACCTTTTACATTACAACCTACTTCAATAGCCTTGTGTACGTAGGCCAGGTGGTCCTTTAAGAAATCAATCCGGTAGTCATCTTCAATCATGCCGTCACCGTTTTTAAAGCGTTCTTCTCCTTCAACACCCATGCCATTTTCGGAAATGAAGCAAGGGATGTTGCCATAGTTATCACGCACATTGATTAAACAATCATAAATTCCTTTTTCGTAGATTTCCCAGCCACGGTAAGGGTTCATCTTGCGTTCTGGCCAAATATAGTTATCGAAATAGTCATCTGGCATCGGTTTATCAGATAAACGTTCAATTGACTCTTTCTTTTTAATTCGGCGTGGTTGATAGTAATTTATGCCTAATAAATCGATGGTATTTTCACGAATAATGGCCAATTCTTCATCGGTATAGTCAGGTAAGTAATCCAACTCAGTTAATAATTCAACTAAATCTTCTGGGAATTTACCCTTAATTGCGGGATCTAAGAAAGAACGGTTAAAGAAAGCGTCGGCAAGTCTAGCTGCTTTCACGTCTTCAGAGTCATTTTCATTGCGTGGATAACTCGGTGTAAGGTTTAAAATAATGCCAATTTCACCGTCAAGATTTAAATCATGATAGACTTTGATGGCTTTGGCAGACGCTAAGTTTTCGTGATAAGCCACTTGGACGGCACGTTTCATGTCGACAATTGCAGGGTAGTGGAATTGATAAAGGTAGCCTCCTTCAACAGGCACGATAGGCTCGTTGTGGGTAAACCATTTTTTCACGCGATCGCCAAATAATTCAAAACATGTCTTAGCGTATTCGACGTAAGCTTCGACCACTTCTTTACTTTCCCAACCGCCAATTTCTTGTAGGGCAAGTGGCATATCAAAGTGATATAGATTGATAAATGGCTCAATGTCGTTGGCAATCAGTTCATTGATGTAATCATTGTAGAACTCAACTGCCTGAGGATTTATTTCACCACGACCCTCTGGGAACAGGCGACTCCACTGGATAGAAGTACGCATTGAATTGTGGCCGGTAGCCTTCATTAATTGGATATCTTCTTTGTAGTGGGTGTAGACTGCTGAGGTTTCTTCAGGTCCTACCTGATTGAAAAATTTTGTAGGATCTTCCTGGTACCAGTAATCCCAAATATTGTCACCTTTACCATCACCTGCAACACGACCTTCAGTTTGTGGTCCGGAAATGGCAGAGCCCCACCAAAAGTTTTCTGGAAAACGATAATTCATCTAAACAACTCCATTCTTATGTCTATACATATTAATAAACAGAATTATACATGTTAGAAGTGGATTATGCAAGCGATTACAAAAAATATTGAATATTTGTATCTAGTACCATAGAAAAGAGGCATTAGACATTTAAAAATAGTAGGATGAGTTGCCTACGGCGCATAACAACTGATGAATTGTATAAAAAAAGAAGTGAACCTTTAGTAAAAAGCTAGCTAAATATAGCGCTTTTACTTCGACGTTCACTTCTTTTTTGATTTAAACTTTTTTCTCATCTAAATAAAGATGGTAGATAGAAAGTCCTTCATATTGTCTAGTTTCAAGTAGGCGGAAACCAGCTTCTTGATAATAATCTGCAGACCGTTGAATCCCAGTTGTTAAGTATAAGCCATCTGGCATAGTAAACCGGCGCTTCAATTCAGCAAGAAATTGCCTGCCAATACCTTCACCTTGGACGTCTGTGGATACTGCAAAAATTTGTAGTGTGTTCATCATCTTCGGTAGCTCTTTAGGGACAGCCATCCCGGGAATTACACGATTAAGATGAGGATATTTTACATAAGCCAAAAGTGGGAGGGCATCCTTCCATAAGCATAAATAATCGCCAATGCTACTACGTCGCTGATGTTGATTGGGTAAATTCATAATGGCGATTGCCACGATCCTATTGTCATCTTTGGCTACTAAAACTTGATCACCATTTTGAATGGCCAGTTTCAAATAAGATGTCGTAAATTGGTGCATGAATTGTTTGCCTTTTTGCTGATCTAATCTAAAGGCAAAATTAGTCACAGCTTCATTTTTGAAAGCATCTAAATATAGTGTGGTAGCAGCGGAGATACTTTCCGCATCACTAGCAGATAGACACTCAAATGTTATATTGGTTTTCAAAAAAACCCTCCTAAATAATCATAGATTGCGACAAATAGCGCCTATTTTTGGCGTCCAGATAATTAAGGGTAGCATATTCAATCTACTACCACAATTAAATAAATAGTATAAAAGAAAGTGTTTACACAAATTTTACTAGAAACTAACTAGGAAATTACAGCCTTTTTACAATACTTTGTTAATGTAATCACATAAGAGAAAAGTATTGAATTTAAAGGAGGAAGCATTCTTGTTAAAAGAGTTGAAGTTAAAGCAATTGGGCTTATTGTTTTCATCTGTCATCCTATTAGCAGCTTGTGGCCAAGGGGAGACTAATGGCAATGGCGATAATAGTGCGACAAGTGAGGCGACGACTGAAGAAACATCATCAAGTGAAGTAGCAAGTGGGGCATCAAGTGAAAGCTCAGCTGAAGAGGGCGAAGAGGCAGTAGACCCTGTTTACGGTGAAGAAAATGGTTTAGATCTTATCGATTTACAAGATGAAAAACCGGAAGTAGCACCAGTACCTGTACGTAATGAACCGAACAGAATAGCAACAAATTTATTGGAAGATACTACATCTACAATGGGCTTCAACTGGTATACAACGGAAGAAATGGCGGATGCTAAAGTAAAAGTATCCACTTCTGAAAATATGTCAGATCCGATTGAATTTGCTGCTGAAGCGAGTCAAGTGACTTCAGATTATGCTGAGCGTGATGAAAATGGTTATTACATCTATGCATCGGTAGCAACGGATGAAGAAGGTGAACAACTGTTAGATAATGAAGGGCAACCTGAAGAAGTTCTAGGTTACTTCACAGATGAACAAATCGACCGTGAGAACACAGAATGGACTTCTGATGGTGGGAATTTAGGTTATCTTTACATGCAAGAAGTGGAAGAAGTTAGTTACAAGGCGGAAGCTGAAGGTTTAGACCCGGATACAACTTATTACTATCAAGTTGGTTCTGAAGAAGGTGGCTTCTCTGAAACGGGGTCATTTAATACCTCTGCTGGAGATGATGAAGCATTCCAATTCATTCACTATACGGATACACAAAATGCTTACTGGAATGCCAATGTCAATAATGAAGCAGCTTATGGGGCGGATACCTTAGCGCATGCAATGGACGTTGCACCGGATGCCAATTTTGCCTTACATACAGGTGATTTTGTGGAGATTGCTGAACTTGAAGATGAATGGGTAGATAACCTGGACATGTCTCAAGCGCAAAACTTGCACTTACCACATGCTTATACACCAGGTAACCATGATGAATATACTGTTCATGGTGGTGATTTAGACCTAACGGCCTTCAACGAACATACCAATGTTCCAGTTACAAATGATGCGGTTTCTGGTGGTTCATATTATTCATACGATTACAATGGCGCTCACTTTGTTGTCTTAAATACTAACGATAATAAAGAATCGGAAGATAATCCGGAACAAGGGGCAATTGGACAAGAACAAATGGAATGGGCAAAACAAGATATTCAAGAGGCACGGGATAACGGTGCTAACTGGATTGTGCTTGCCTATCATAAACCAATTTACTCCGCTTCTTACCATGCGCTACAAGATGATGATGTGCAAGTAACCCGCGAAGAATTTGCTAAATTGGCAGATGAATTAGGAGTGGATATCGTTTTACAAGGACATGACCACAACCTAACAAGAACGAAATCATTGGTTTATACAGCGGATAACTTCTCTTACGGTGAAGTGGAAGATACGGAAAAAACTGAAATCGACGGCGTTGAATACCACGTGAATCCTGATGGGGTAACTTACGTCATTCCAAACTCTTCTGGGACCAAAGCTTATGACGCCATCTACCAAAAAGGTGTAGACCACGTACATAATGTCCGTCCGAAATTGGATTGGATGACTGAAGATGATGTCAACTTATGGAACGGCTTATTTGATGTCGCTGAACAACCGGATGAATCGCCTAAGTTTGACCACAAACATGAAAACTACCGTCAGTCAGAAAGCCAAAACTTTGCGGTTTACACAGTCTCTGAAGATGAATTCTTAATCGAATTCTATCAATTGAGTGGTGACTTGCATGCAGGTGAAGAGCGGAATGTAGAGTTAGTAGATTCATACGGAATTACCAAAGAAGACTAATTCAAGAATAGCTTATTAGACCTATAAAGCCTCCTAACGTTAGACCGTAAATCTAATGTTAGGAGGTTATTTTTATAGTGCCAACTCTTTAGTTCTATAAGGGGGTTAACCTTAGGGACAAATCTTCATTGGAAGGAACGACTTGAGTATGCTATGGTAGGGGCATTATGTTTAAAAAGGAGTAGAGGCAATGCATGTTCCAATATTATATGAAGATAATCATTTATTATTGGTTCAAAAACCAGTAAATATACCAGTGCAAGGAGACCAGAGTGGGGATAAAGATTTATTAACCTACTTAAAGGAAGATATCAAGGTTCGTTATAATAAACCAGGAAATGTCTATTTAGGACTGGTCCATCGTTTAGATCGACCTGTTGGTGGCGCGATGGTATTCGCAAAAACTTCAAAAGCTGCTTCAAGATTATCAGACCAAGTTAGAAGGAATGCAATGGGACGGACCTACTATGCCGTCGTCCATGGGAAACCCAAGCAAGAGAGTAGTCGTTTAATCGATTATCTTTATAAAGACCGTAAGAAAAATATTGTATCAATTGTTTCAAAGAATCATAAAGAGGGGAAAAAGGCCGTTCTAGACTACAGTATAATTGCATCAAAAGATGGACTAAGCTTAGTGAGTGTGCAACTACAAACTGGCCGTCCGCATCAAATACGTGTCCAAATGGCAGGGATGGGGACACCGATTTGGGGAGACCAAAAATATGGGCAAAAATTCAGCAAAGTAGGCCAACAAATTGCCTTATGGGCGCAAAGTTTAAGTTTAGACCATCCGGTTAAAAAGACGCCAATCACGGTTGAATCACCGCTACCAGAATCCTATCCATGGGATATTTGGTAGGGAAATTAAATGACAAAAAGCATTGCCAATTTTACATGGCAATGCTTTTTTACTTCTATCTGTGATGTGCTAATCTTTACGTTTTAATTCTTTATGTATTTTGCGCATAGCTTTTTTCGAACCCCGTTCAATATCATGATTCATTTTACGGGTAGCGTAATCCACAAACAGGTTGTCTAAATCATATCCATCTGGGTATAAGTCGCTAGCTTTTTGTTCTAATTGAATGCGACGTACATGGCTATCCACATATTCACCGTCAACGTATACTGTCACTTGGTGGTATTTATCCACCGGTGCATAAATCAAGGCTGACTGGCCAGTTTCAAGTAGGGTCACTCGGTCACCTTTTTGGTAGTCAGTAAAAAGGGTGTCGGTTGCTTTGTTGGCTTTAGCTTTTCTAACCTTACTATCTTTGATTAAATCAAATTGGTAGTTTTTATCGGCTAAATAGCCTTCAGCCCGTTGTAAGATATGGTTTGGAACAGCCATTTTCCGGGAAATCCACAAGGCATTAGACGCGCCAGCTTGACCCAGTAAGAGTTTGTAGGTAGGTTCTAAGCTCTCTTTCTGAAATTGCATGGCTGCATTCATAAAGTCTGGATGTTGGTCAGAAAAGTCCTTGATTTCACCGTAATGGGTAGTAGCGACAGTGATAGCGCCCTTCAAATAAAACTCTTCCAAAATCACGATAGCAAGTGCGGCACCTTCATTGGGTTCAGTCCCGCTCCCAATTTCATCGAATAATAACAAGGTATTATTGTTGGCTTCTCGTAGAATATCGGACAAGTTTTTCATGTGTGAAGAAAATGTGGATAAAGCATTTTCTAAACTTTGGTTATCCCCAAGATCGACAAAAGTCCTATCAAATACAGCTACTTCAGTTGATGGATCAGCAGCAATATGACATCCGGACATTGTAGCTAGGGTCACTAGTCCTACTGTTTTTAAGACAATCGTTTTCCCACCAGCATTTGGCCCTGTGATGATTAAACTGCGGTAATCGTCACCGATTGTGAAGTTCAAGGGCACGACTGGCTCAGTTAATAAGGGGTGTTTAGTATCCACTAGCTTGATATAACCATAGTCATTTGTTTTCGGCGCGATTCCGTCGATTTGCCGGCTATACTTTCCTTTCGCGAAAATCATATCGTACTGGGCTATGAGTTCGATATTGACATTGATGACCTGGGTGTTTTCAGTAATTAAACCAGTTAAACCTGCCAAAATTTGGTATTCAAGCATGGCTTCTTCAGCACGCAAGCCGTCTAGTTCAGTAGATAATTTGGCCACTACACTTGGCTCAACAAAGACAGTTGTGCCTTTTTGCGAGACTTCAATCACTGTGCCTTGGACTTGGTTTTTGTAAGAAGCCTTGATAGGAATCGTGTAGTGGTCATTTTTATAAGCCACCACGAAGTCTTGAATATAAGATTTATTACTCGCACTGGTTAGAAACTTATTCAACCGGTCTTTAATCTTCTCTTCAGTCGTCTGGATATGGTGACGTGTTCGTTTTAAATCACGATTTGCTTCACTATCCACCTGGTTATTCTTAATGGCAAAATGAATTTCCTCCTCAATCTGGCGAAGGTCGGTCATAGATTGGGCATATTGGGCTAAGGTTGGGGCGATAAAGGCATGTTTATCCATAAAACTAGCGATTCGGCGACAACCTCTAAGGAACTCAGCTACTGCAAATAATTCACTGGCAGTAAGGACAATCCCCTTGTCTAATTTCGTCATGGTGTGGTCTAAGTTCGTTATGCCCATAAAAGGCACACTAGATCCAGTATCAATAATGGCACGGGCTTCAGAGGTCTCATTCAGACGTAATTGCACTACTTCCAGATTAGTAGAAGGAGTTAATCTGTCGATTAATTGGCCGCCAAGTTCACTGACACAGTAAGAACGGACCATTTCTTTAAAGTCATGATATTGTAATTTTTCATAGGTATTTTGATTCATCTGTTATTATCTCCTCATCAATTTATCTTTGGCCGAATTGAAGGGAACCCGCCAGTATTTCAATGATTGATTATAAAAAAAGAAGCCACGGGCACACCGTAGCTTCAATCAAGAAGGATAAAGAAATAGACCTAGTAAGGCTAGGGCAATTCCAAGTTATCCAGCATGTTTGTAAAGTGAGGTAGGCACCTTCTAAGTTAGAAATAAAACCATGTTGAAAAGCGGGTGGCTAAAAGCCTATCCCGGAAATGATCTTACTTCTATTCAATTTACTTAGTTTGCGGCTACCGCACTCATAAACAATCCTCGACTTCTTTAAAATTTTGTCTTTTTTCGTCATTGAAATTGACTTTACTCTTTTAGTATAGGAGATAAAAGGTTAAAAGTAAATGGGGATTTGCTAGTGCACCGAATGAAAGCTGATGTCATGAAAGGACAGGCAAGTGATATAGCCACACCTAGCTTTGTGAACCGGATGTTTCATGATAGGATGAAATAGAGACGAAACATTGAAAGGGAGGAGAAAAATCTGGATAAATTAATTGATAATTTTAAGGAGACATCTATGTCGATTCTACCCATGGTAGGGGTTGTGTTGTTAATTCAACTATTTCTACAACCGGTAGCTTGGCTAACCATGGTGAGGTTTTTAATAGGTGTTGTATTTTTGCTGTTGGGTTTGCCTTTATTTTTAGTAGGGGTTGACCTGAGTGTTGAAAAAATGGGTGATTTACTAAGTCACTATTTTATTGGCCATAAGTATGTAGCTATCGCACTGTTAGGTATCTTTGGTTTAGGCTTTATTTCTAGTATCGCTGAACCGGATTTAACCATTTTAGCGATTCAAGTACAGACCATGACGGCAGGGGCTATTGCCCAACAAGTATTTGTAATGGCAGTATCTTTAGGGGTAGGCTTGATGCTGGCACTCGGGATTGTCCGCATTCTTCGAGATTCAAATTTACGGCATAATTTTACAATTATCTATATATTGATCGGTATCTTGTGTTTATTTTCTACCTCAGAATTTATCGCCATTGCATTTGATGCATCTGGATCAACGACTGGGTCTATCACGGTACCGTTTATCCTAGCCTTCGGGGCAGGGGCAGCGTCACAATCGCGTGACTCAGATGATACCGGAGCGGATTCATTCGGCCTTCTTGGTATTGTATCAACGGGTGCCATTTTTGCGGTAATTTTATATGGTGTACTAGCTGGCGTCGACTCATTAAGTGGCGGCGGTGAAAGTGGCCTTGTTGCTTTAGATAACTCAACTATCGTGATGGATTTTGTGCGTGAAATCATTCCATCATTGGTGGACGCTTTAATTGCGATTGCCCCCTTAGTTGTGATATTTTTAGCCCTAGTTGTCAGCAAACAAATTAGGGTCAATAAGAAACGACTGCAGAGTATCTTAATGGGAATTGGTTTTATTATCCTCGGTTTGAGCTTATTCCTAACCGGTGTAAACCAAGGTTTCCTTGATGTTGCCAATGCAATCGGTTATGGTTTAGCTGAACAATATCAACCTTGGATATTATATGCGATAGGTGGCTTACTTGGGATGGTAAGTATCCTAGCAGAACCGTCAGTTCACGTCTTAAATGATCAAATTTTAGATGAAACAGCCGGTATGTTACCGAAGAGTCTGATTACGGCGAGTCTTTCACTAGGTGTCGGCTTGTCTGTAATCCTATCGATCTTGCGAGTGATGAATGTAGGTTTAGAAA
Source organism: Aerococcaceae bacterium 50-4 (assembly GCA_041223225.1). Lineage (GTDB taxonomy): Bacteria > Bacillota > Bacilli > Lactobacillales > Aerococcaceae > Aerococcus. The sequence goes on along the minus strand of JBCLPQ010000001.1, from coordinate 309,274 downwards.
TTTGGCACATTTTATTACCGCTAGTTGCGACAGCAATTATTTTACAATATTTTGCACCTGACCTATTTGTTGGGATTGGGTTTGACTCTGGCGGGGTAGCGGCCGGCACAATGACCGCAACCTTTATCCTACCTTTTACACAGGGTATTGCTAGTTTCGTTCCAACCGCAGATGTGGTAACAGACGGATTTGGTGTAATCGCCATTGTGTCACTCACACCAATCGTTGTGATCCAATTAGTCGGCATTATGTATGAATATCAAGTGAAACAGAAATAGGAGGTTTTGAATTTGGTGAATACCGAGCAATTTAATCATGAAATCTACCTAGTATCTATCTTAGCTAAAGTTAAATTAGCTGAAAAAATTGATGACATTTTCCATAAGAAAGGCACAAGCGGGGCGACAACTTTCCTTGCTTCATGTTTCGATGAAGATGACCGTCAAAGTATTTTAGCATTAGATGGAAAACGTAAAGAAATCATCATGAAAGTAACCCATAAAGATAAGTTAGAGCTATTTATCAACAATATTATTGATAAATATGCCAGTAAAGCAGATGGCGACAACTTTTTATTCGTCACACCGCTTGCTGGTTTAGCGGGTCTTGAAGGATTTGAAGATGTTGCAGACAATCCGTCGTTTAAACGAGTTGAAACAAAACACGAAGTCCCTTATAAGTTAGTGACAACAATTTGTAGCCACGGTGAAGGTGAAGAATACATTGATGCAACACAATCACTAGATGTTGCACAACACGTATTGATACAAGGTCACGGCTCTGCCAGCCTGTCACAGAAATATAAAGGGCGTGCAGTTCAACCGGAAAAGGATATTGTCATGCAGATTGTCCCGAGCGATAAAGTGCAAGAACTACGTGAATTCAGAAATGCTTATGATGCCATCCAGTTGAATGAAGCTGGTGCCATCGCATTTACACGAGACATTGTTTATTTACACCGATTTTAGGAGGTCACTTATGTGGTATTTAGTATATGCGGTAGTACCTAGTGGACATGCTGGCGAAGTGATTGAAGCTGCCGAAGCTGCTGGGTCCCAAGGTGGTACTGTCATTCACGGGAAAGGTATCGGGCGCAGACCAAAACGCTTTTTAAATTTTGAAGTTGAACCTATGCGAGAAATCGTCATGGTGATTGTTGAAGAAGCCAAATATAAGGCAGTCAGCCAGTCTATTTATTCGAAACTAGACATGGATAAGGAAGGTATGGGCATTGTATTCGCAGAGCCATTAGACCAGGTAGCTGGTTTAGTGGGCCAAATAGATGAATAAAGCAACCCTATCTTTTGAACGTTGACCTGCTTTATGCAATCTATTCAGAAGAAAGGGCAGGACAAATGCAAACAGAAAAAATTGTAGATTTAGCCACTAAATTTGGTATCCATTTAATGAATGATGCCGTTCAACCAGTTAATATGGGACTTGATTTCCAAGTTGTCTTGGGACAAGATGTGGAGAAACAAGCGTGGGTACTTCGTGTACCTAGGCGCGATGAAGTCTTTGAAAAAGCTAAATTGGAAAAAGCTATTTTAGATTTAGTAAACCAACATGTAAGCACAGTAGAAGTACCTAATTGGACCGTTTTTGACCGCCAATTAATCGCTTATAAAAGCCTAGCCGGCACACCTGCTGTGACAACGGACATGGAAACCTACGAAAACCACTGGTTATTCGATGTGGAAAATGTGCCGACAACTTATACAAGGTCTTTGGCAGAAGCTTTGGTCGCTATTCACCAAATGCCAGTTGCCAACGTTGAAGAAATTGGTATAAAAAGGCAAACAGCAGCTGAATTGCGGGCAAACATGCAAGCACGAATTGATGCTGTGAAGGCGAAATATACGGTTCATCAAAGCTTATTGAACCGTTGGGAAACTTGGCTGAATGATGAAAGTCTTTGGCCAAATCAAGTTGGCTTTTACCATGGGGACTTGTTCCCAGGCCATATTTTATTGGCTGAAAATCATAAGGTATCAGGCATCATTGACTGGACGGAAGCACAAGTCGGAGATGTTGCCAATGACTTTACCGCGCATTTCTTATTGTTTGGTGAACAAGCTTTGGCTGATCTAATTCAAGCCTACAAACAAGCAGGTGGCTATACTTGGCCTAAAATGAAAGAGCATATTATTGAATTATTATCCATTCAACCAATTACGATTGCTGAATTTGCCGAATCTTCAGGCAATGAAGACTACGCTAAAGCAGCAGCAGACATGTTGGAAAAAGGATAAGGAATAGATGCAATTAAGGAGATGAGACCAGTCTTAAGGACTGCAAATCATCTCCTTTTTGTATATCTCTATCCTAGTTGATTCAATTTGTTGTGAAATGCTTGATGGAATGCCTTTGCTGCCGTTGAAAAGTTACTCTGTTTTTTCCAAATGATTTGAAGGGAAGAAGTCATTGCTGGGTCTAAGGGGATAAAACATAGGTTGTTGCTGTCATATGTATCCACTAATTTGTCTAAACAGAGGGCATAACCTATGCCTGCTTCAACCATCAAACTGGCGTTATAGATGAGATTATAAGTCGCTACGACATTCAATGTAGAAAAGTCATCACCAAACCAACCAGCAAGTTCGTTATTTTCTAAGGCTTGATGAGAGCAAATTAAAGGTAAGTCAACTAGATCGCTAGCTTGAATGACAGTCTTATTGGTTAAAGGACTTTCTGCTGGTACCAATAATCCCCAACTGTCTGCGTCTGGTAATGGTCTAAAATCGTAATCATCCATGTTGACAGCACCAATCACTATACCAAAATCAAGGAGCCCTTTATCAATCCGCTCTTTGACATCATCTGCAACGCCACTATATAAATGGAATTGAATATCTGGATGGTCATTTTGCAAATCTTTCATTACCTGCGTAACTAGACGCATACTCGCAGATTCACCGCCACCAATATAGACGCTACCAGCAATGACCCCATCTGGATTTTGTAGTTCGGCAGTCGTTCGGTCAATGAGGTCAATAATTTCGCTTGCGCGTTTTTTCAAGACTTGACCATCCTCAGTTAAGGTTACTTTTCGACTCCCTCTGATCATCAACTGCTTGTCTAAATTTTCTTCTAATTCCTTTATTTGTTTCGATAATGTTGGTTGTGTGACATGTAGCGCTTGCGCTGCTGCAGTGAAGTTCCCTGCCTTGGCTACTGCCAAAAAATATCGTAATGCACGTACATCCATCATAAGACGACCACCTTTACTATAACTATTTATTATAATGAACTATAAGTGATAAGTATTTGTTATCTATTAGTTTACCTTCTATACTAAAGATAAGCAAAAATGAGTTTTTAGATAAGGGGCGATAACATGGAATTGCAAGCGTATTTAAATTTAATGGAAAAGGGCGACCGTATTCCCGCTGACTCTCCAGCCCATCAATTCATGCATCAGGCAAGTCAGGAAGCTTTAAAAGTTACGAACAAAATCAACAATCAATATAATGATCCAAAAAAAATTCGTGAATTGATGACAGCCTTAACTGGACGAGAAATTGATGAATCTTTCGCCATGTTCCCACCATTTTATACCGACTTTGGTAAGAATATTCATCTGGGGAAAAATGTTTTTATTAATGCCGGATGCAAGTTCCAAGACCAAGGGGGCATCTTTATAGGCGACGGGGCTTTAATTGGACATAATGTGGTGATAGCGACTTTAAATCATGCAGAAGCCCCTAATGACCGTGGCTCTATGATCCCAGGTAAAGTGACATTAGGAGAAAATGTTTGGATTGGTGCTAATGCGACGATTCTAGCAGGCGTTTCAATTGGCGATGGCGCAATTGTTGCAGCGGGTGCAGTCGTTACTAAAGATGTGGCAGAAAATACAGTTGTCGGAGGCGTGCCCGCTAAGTTGATTAAAGAAATAGATATTAAATAAAAATCGACATTCATATTAACAGAAAAGACCAGCAAGCCGGTATTCATCCCCGATTTACTGGTCTTTTATAATTATTAAAAATTAGCGTAAAGGACTAGAATACGGAAAAATGATTTTCGCCTTTTTTAGTCGGGCTCGAGCCTCCAGATTATGGGCGAGTTTACGCTTTAGCGTTTACTCGCCTAAATGCGTTAGAAAAGGACTGCGTTTCAGATTAGATTGTAGCTGATTGCATCATCTACAATCTAATCTTCCAACGTTTCCTTTCTGAGCGTCGGCTCTCGCACCCTGCTTAGTCGGGCTCCACAAATCAGAAATGACTGCGTTTCACAAAACACTCTAAACACTTACAGTGTTTATTCGGATTTGTTCCAACGTTTCATTTCTAAACGATTTGTGTCGCCCCCTGTTAGTCTACTGGGTATCCGCCTAGTGTCCAACCGCCATCTTGGATAAGGTTGATGCCTTGGATGTAGTCAGAGTCATCAGATGCTAAGAATAAGGCCGTTTTAGCAATTTCTTCTGGTTTACCAGGACGACCGAGTGGTGATTTTTCCAATCGTTTGTCTGTCACCGTTTCTGTCATTGGTGTATCGATGAAACCAGGAGATAGGGTGTTGACCTTAATACCCTTAGGTCCTAACTCGTGAGCTAATTGACGCGTCATGCCGACTAAACCATACTTACTAGACATGTATGGCGTACCCCCGACACCTACCATACCTGTTGCTTGAGAAGCGATATTGATAATGACACCTGAACCGCGCTCAATCATGTGCGGTACGACGGCTTTAGTCGCTAACCATGGTGCTTTTAGGTTCAAGCGAATGACATCATCGAATAGGTCTTCGTCTGTATCTTGAATAGGATCATAATTGTCCAAAATACCAGCACCATTATAAAGGATATCGATTTTGCCGAAGTGGTCCAAAGTTTTCTGAACAGCATCTTTCACTGATTGGCTTTCATTTAAATCAGCTTGAATAAACAAGCCTTCTGGTCCATCATTCGCGATTTTTTCCAGAATCTTAGCGGCTTTCTCTTCATTACGACCAACAATAGCAACGTGTGCGCCTTCTTTAGCGTAGAGAATGGCAGTTGCTTCACCAATTCCTGATGTACCACCGAATATTAAAGCGACTTTATTGTCTAATTTTCCCACGAAAAACACCCTTTCTGATTTCAAATTTTCTATTTTAAGCATAAGAGATATCCTGTTGACTTGCAAACAATAGGCTATCTTATCGTGGTCAAGCTGTACAGAATAAGCTAAACTAGTGACATAAATTATAAGCATAAGGATGAACAAGCAATGAAAATTATTTTTTCCCCAGCCAAAGAAATGCGCTTAGATCAAGCTTCAACTGATCAACCCAAGTATTCAAGTATCACAAAAGCCACTATCCATACCTTGAAAACCCAGTCAGATGACCAGTTAAAAAAACTTTATAAAATTTCTGATAACCAGCTGTCTCAAGTCAAAGACTATATCCGACAATTAAATGTGGGGGCAGTTTATCCGGCCCTATCACTATATAATGGCTTAGCATTCCGTCAAATCAACCTGAACGAAAAGGACCCAGCAATCGCTGACTACTTAGACCAACACTTGCGTATTTTATCCGCCTTGTATGGTCCAATCAAGGCCAGCACGCCTATTCACCCCTACCGACTTGACTTCAATACCCCATTAAAGGTCGACGGCCAAAACCTCAAACAGTTATGGGACAAGTCATTTAATGACTTTTTTGAAAAAGGGGAGACAATCTTGAATCTAGCAAGCCAAGAATTTTCTACTATGCTGGACCAAGACTGTTACCATTGGATCGATTTTGAATTCTATGAACAAGATGAAACAAAGGCAAATGGTTTGAAAAAACATGCGACTATTTCCAAGAAAGGGCGTGGCAAGCTAGTCGAATTTCTAGCCAACAACCAAATTCAAACACTTGAAGGTATTCGGAAATTTGATTCAGATGGCTATCAATTTGACCCAGACTACTCTAATGAAAATATTTTTGTATTTATAAAATAAAAAAGATAAATTCGGGGAACGTTTATGCTAAGATAGTGAAAATAGATTAAAAATCGCATAATATATTCAATTTTGGGAGGAAGATGATGAAAGTAACCGTTAAAGTCACCCGTCAAAAACCTGACTGGCTGGCAGCACTTATCTGGATAGCCATCATTGGCTTGGTTGTGAAATGGCTATTTTTCTAAGCTGACATATAAAGGCTATTGGGATGATAGTTTGAATGTGAGTTAATTTTTTGATGTTGATGTTGAAAAGTGTTTTGGGAGGAAGGTTTTTTGAAAAAGGTCTTAAACGTATTTTTATTATTCTTATCACTAGTAGTCGCGGGTGGTGTTGTTGCTGTAGTGTACTTTAGTGTGAGTGATTCTAGCGAAACTAGTACAGCTGCCGCATCCAGCTCAGTATCATCGTCAGCAAGCTCATCAGCTCCTAGTTCAGCGTCAAGTGCTGCTTCTGAATCAAAGGAAAGTGAAGCAGAAAAGGAAAAAGCTGAAGAAGAGAAAGCTGAAGAAGCAAGTAGGTCGGAAGCCAGAATGGCTGAAATTGAAGAAGCCTTGGCTTCAGAGGCAGAAACCAAGGTATTAATGGGTAGAGAACTATACGACAGTTGGTTGTATATTTATATTACTGCGGAAAACCAATTCTTAGACGCCATCCACTACATGACGCATCAAAAAGTCTTGGCGGATTCAAAACAGGGTGCCTTAGAAATTACACCAGAAAGGATCGATATTTTACTTGAACAAGCTGAGTCATTTAGCGATTCTTCTCATTATCCATTCTACATTGAAGTTTTAAGTGCTTGGGATGCAGGTGATTTTTCTAACGCTGTTTATGCCCACAATTACGTGTGGAATGTGCAAGATGGGGACATCGGTGAAGCATACGGCTTATTAGATGAAAGTCAAGAAGCAGAGTTTGTTGAAGCGAATTTTAGAAATGTAGATATGTAATCATTTTTTTGATTAACAAAATATAAACGGGGCTATGACAATGATATCGTAGCCCCGTTTTTGTCTGCTTTAAAACCGTGCTTTACCACCTTTGATGACAAGGTTTGGATAGTCGTTCATACCAGCAATAATGGGTTTAGCCTTGTTGATTAATTCTCTAAACACAGGCATTTGCAATGAAGCTTGATGGGCAGCTTCATTTTCCCAGACCTCAAAAACATATACTGTATCTGCTTCATCAGGGTTAATTCCTACGATATAACAGTAACAGTTATCCACGGCCTGCATGCCTTCAGCTGCTTCTAATAGATAGCCAAGTAATTCGTCACCGTGACCAGGTTTTGCTACAAGATTGCCATATACAGAATATTTATCCATAGCTATTCTCCTTTTGAAATTTGAAGCGACATTTGTTACTTATAGTTTACAGTGTCTAATGGGTATATACAAAAGTTAACTAGAAGACTTAACTTGTTGAAGTCGATTTATTTTACAAATCAAATTTACTCGGTAAGATAGTCGTAAATACTTCTCAAAGCGAGTATAAAAGGAGCTTCTAATATGACGAACAAATTAATTGAAACAATCACTTTACGTCATGGTGCTACGCTTAATAACCGTATTGCCATGTCGCCAATGCAAACGCATTCTGGTAAACGTAATGGTTTTGTCAGTGAGGATACAATCAAATACTATGGTGCTCGTTCAAAAGCAGCGGGATTGTTGATTTCAGAATTCCATTATGTGAGTGAAAATGGTGGACCTTCATACCGGCCTGGTTACCCTGAACAATTAGCGGCTTATTCTGACCGTCATCTTGAAGGCTTAACTAAGTTAGCTTCGGCATTAAAGAAAGATGGCAATAAAGCAATCCTACAAATTCATCATGGGGGTCGAGCATCAGTCGGACAAGCACTAAGTGGTCAAGATGTTGTCGCACCTTCTACCATCGATTTTGATTTCTTGGATTATCCAATACGTGAACTAAAAGAACAAGAAATTGAGGACATCATTAAAGATTTCGGTCAAGCAACAGTTCGAGCCATCAAAGCTGGTTTCGATGGTGTGGAAATTCACGGTGCCAACCATTACCTATTACAACAGTTCTTCTCAAAATTATCCAACCACCGGACAGATGGGTGGGGCGGCAGTCTTGAAAAACGTATGGCATTTCCTTTAGCTGTGGTAAAAGAAGTCAAACGCGTCGTCTCTGAACAAGGACCAAGTGACTTTATTATTGGTTACCGCATAAGTCCAGAAGAAATTCATGGCCCTGAGGTTGGTTATGACTATAAAGAGGCGACTGCCTTGGTGAGTGAAATTGTGAAGAATGAATTAGATTATATTCACTTATCCTTATGGGGTGGTTATGGTTCTGGTCCTAAGGGTGTCGATCAGTCTTACGCAGCCTTATTCAAATCAGTATTAGATGATGAAACAAAATTACTCGCAGTCGGTGGTGTCTTTGATGAAGCAAGTGCTAAAGACGCGGTAAAAAACTATACGGATATAGTGGTTGTTGGCCGTGGTACCCTAATTGATCCACAATTTGCTTTAAAAATTCAAGAAGGTCGGGGCGAGGAAATTTTCCAAGAAATAACACCTGAGAATATGGACTATGTATCCTGGACAGAAGGGTTAAAAGAAGCCTTCTCTCGTGAAGATTCACTAGGACTACCACCACTACCAGGCGGCGATTCAATCCGACACTTACATACAGGTCGATTTGATATGTATAAAAAATAAATGCAAGAATAAGACTAAAAAAGCGCTCAGATGGGCGCTTTTTTAATGCCAATAATCAGGCATAAGTGGACTGAAAACCTTTTTAAATCTGATAAAGAAGAATATTCCGAAATAGAATAAAACAATTATGTCTTTTATTTACTATATATAAGCAAAATTTTTGAGTGGAAATCCATTCAATGTTACCCTTAACGTATTAAATCTAGGAGGTTATATTTTGAAAAATCCAATGAGTAAAAACGGTCTAACTCAAAGTAGTGAAAGCCGTAACCAAGTAGTGCCAGGAAATCCAGCCATGCATACGGATGCAGGTGCACCAGTCATTAACAATGATGATACGATGACTGCTGGCCGCCGTGGACCAAGTGTATTGCAAGATAGCTGGTTACAAGAAAAACTAGCAAATTTTTCTCGTGAAGTTATTCCAGAGCGCCGCATGCATGCGAAAGGCTCAGGTGCTTACGGTACTTTTACAGTTACCCATGATGTAACGAAATATACTAAAGCGAAAATTTTCTCTGAAGTAGGAAAACAAACTGAAATGTTTGCCCGTTTCTCAACGGTTGCAGGTGAACGAGGTGCAGCGGATGCTGAACGTGATATCCGCGGATTCTCACTTAAATTCTATACAGAAGAAGGGAACTGGGATTTAGTTGGAAACAACACACCTGTTTTCTTCCTACGTGACCCTAAACACTTTATTGACTTAAACCGCGCGATTAAACGTGATCCTAAATCGAATATGCGTAGTTCAAATACCAACTGGGACTTCTGGACATCGTTGCCTGAGTCATTGCACCAAGTAACGATCACAATGTCAGACCGAGGTATTCCATCGTCATATCGTTATATGCATGGTTTCTCATCTCATACCTATAGTCTAATTAGTGCAGACAATGAACGTGTATGGGTGAAGTTCTTCTTCCGTTCACAACAAGGGATTCAAAACCTTACTGACCAAGAAGCGGCACATGTAATTGCTGATGACCGCGAGTCTCACCAACGTGACTTATTCGATGCCATCGAATTTGGTCAATTTCCAAAATGGACCCTATACTTCCAAATTATGACTGAAGAAGAAGCTAAACAAGTCACCTTTAACCCATTTGACTTAACAAAAGTATGGCCAAAAGAAGACTTCCCATTTGTTGAAGTAGGGGAAATGGAATTAAATAAAAATCCAGAAAACTACTTCCAAGATGTTGAAGAAGCAGCATTTAACCCGGCAAACCTAGTGCCAGGTATCGGGGTTTCACCAGACCGTATGTTACAAGCGCGCTTATTCTCATACCCGGATGCACAACGCTATAGAATTGGTGTCAACTATCACCAAGTACCAGTAAACTATCCACGTGGTGTGAAAGACTTCCACCCATACAGCCGAGACGGACAAGGACGTATGGACGGTAACGGGGGCGGTCAAATTCACGTTGAACCAAACTCATATGGTAACTGGAAAGACCATAAAGATATGGCTGAACCACCAATGGATGCAGGCGATGTAGACTACTACGACTTCCGCGGTGACGATAGTGATTACTATACACAACCAGGTATCTTATTTAACCGGATGACAGCAGAACAACAATTAGTCTTGTTTGAAAACACAGCCCGTGCTATGGGCGATGCCACCCTGCAAATCAAACACCGTCATATCAACAACTGCTACCAAGCAGATCCTAAATATGGTGAGGGTGTCGCAAAAGCTTTAGGTATTGATATCAACGATGTTGACTTAACACCAACACCAAGAGATTCAGACCAAGCAAACCGTGAAGCAAACGCACGTGGTTTTGAAGACTTAAACGTCCCAACTGAACCAGCAAATCCTGAATCTGCTAAAGATTTACCAGAAGAAGGTCGTGACACCAACGTTGAAGATCCAACGGTATTTACAGGTATCATGGACGATCCATTTGTACTGTAATTGAAGTTGATAGCTGTTTAGACACTTATTTTAGGAGGATATTTATGAAAAAAGGACTTTACCCCGCAATTGGCATGGGGATTTTTGCCACATTAGTTGCTAGCTTACTTGGCGCAACTACTATTTCAATGGGATTAGCAATGGGGCTAATGGTATTCGCATTAATGCTAGCGAGTACACTGCAAACGATTTTGCATAAAGACCAAGCATCACAAGTGCAAGCTGGTTCAACTACAATCGTAGGGCTAGTAATGGCTATCTTAGGCCACCTAGCTGTATCATTTACAGGATTAACAAGCGTATTATCTGGATCTGTAGCAGCCATCACTGGTTTTGTTGCAGTAATCGGTTTTATGACATTCGTAGTAGCCAAGTTCTTAGGACAAACAGTGACTGGCAAAATGACTCAAACGAACCAAGCTAACTTCAGTAAATGGACAAAAGGATCGCTTGCAGTAGGTACAACAGCAACGCTTGTACATTTGCTTGCCTTCGACTTCTTGCGTCAAAATACAGTATTTATGGGCTTAGTTACCCTATACTTCGCATTAACAGTTGCAACATTTGTTTACACAAACAGCAAACAAAAAGCAACAGCTTAATCCTAGGTAATTCAATATATTTAGAAGAAACCCTCAAAAGGTAGTATAACTGCTACCTTTTGAGGGTTTTTCATTATGCCAATATTCATAATATATATGTTTGCAAATGTTTAATTATGTTTATAAATGTTGACAAATAAAATGTAAGCGCTATAATGAATTGTGTAAAGTAATGAGTAGAGGAGGATGACTAATGTCAGAAGTAAAAGAATCGTTAGTTACGGTTGAAGATACATATATTTCGGATGCGAGCACTAGCGAAGAAGTATTAAAGGATATCGGTAGAAAATTGTTGAAGAAAGGACTCGTGAAAGATAAATTTATTGAAAATATTCTCGAACGTGAAAAAAATTACCCAACAGGTTTAGACCTAACTGTGATTGATCCCAGCTATGGAAATATTGCTGTACCTCATACAGAAGGGGCCTATGTGAATGTAACTAAGGTGATACCTGTGGGATTAACCAATAGCGTTGTGTTTAATAATATGATTCGCCCAAAAGAAGATTTAGAAGTATCCAACTTGTTCATCATTCTGAATAATAGTCCTGAGGAACAGTCTGAGATACTGGCAAAAATTATGGACTTTATCAATACGCTTAATGTTGATGAAGCTAAAGCATTATTTCAAGCCTCAACACCATCATCTCTATATGACGTTATCAAGAACAAACTATAAAAATAATTAATAAACATAAAATACAGGAGGTAATATTATGACAAAGATTTTAGCAGCTTGCGGGGCAGGAGTAAATTCAAGTCATCAAATTAAACATGCTATTGAAGAAGAAATGAAAAATAGAGGGTATAACGTTACCTGTGATGCAGTGATGATTAAGGACATTACTGAAGATATGTTAAAAAAATATGATATTTTTGCTGAAATTGCAGAAACTGATTTTTCCTTTGATGTAAATATTCCTGTGGTAAATGCTGGACCAATTTTATATCGTATTCCCGCAATGGCAAAACCCGTTTTCGATGAAATTGAATCTATTATTAAATCATAGATTCAGACGTTATTTGGAGGTAGAAGATGAGCTATATTATTGATTTGGCGAACACGGTACTCCAACCCTTAATAGATTTAGGGGCAGCACCTTTAATGACAATTATTTTAACTATTATTGCCTTACTGTTTAGGGTGAAATTTACTAAGGCTCTTGAGGGTGGTATCAAATTAGGGATTGCACTAACAGGAGTTGGGGCGATTATGAACATTCTGACTGGTGCCTTTTCGAATGCACTTGGAGAATTTGTTGCCAATACAGGTTTAAATTTGAATGTAACTGACGTCGGATGGGCACCATTAGCAACAATTACGTGGGGGTCTCCATATACGTTATACTTTATGTTTGTAGTACTAATCGTCAATGGTATTATGCTAGTGCTAAACAAAACCAATACTTTAGATGTGGATATTTTTGATATTTGGCATTTATCAATTGTTGGTTTGTTCGCAATGTATATGGGCGCTAATTTATTCATCACAACTTTATTAGTTGTATTTATTGGTGTGTTAAAAATTATCAATTCCGACTTAATGAAGCCAACATTTAATGATTTATTAAATGCACCAGATGATAACCCAATGACAACAACACATATGAACTATATGATGAATCCAATTATCATGTTCTTAGATAAAATTTATGACAAATTGTTCTCATGGTTAGATAAATATGATTTCGATGCAGCAAAATTAAATAGTAAAATTGGATTTTGGGGATCCAAATTTGCAATAGGGATATATTTAGGTATCTTCGTGGGACTATTAGCAGGGATTTCTGTGCAAGAAATGTTAACATTAGGTTTTACCGCAGCAGTCTCTTTAGAATTATTTTCAGTTATTGGACAATGGTTTATCGCCTCTGTTGAGCCATTATCTCAAGGAGTCACAGACTTTACTAGTAAACGTTTTTCTGATAGAACCTTTAATATTGGACTGGATTGGCCGTTCATCGCTGGGCGTGCAGAAATCTGGGCGGTTGCTAACGTATTGGCACCTATTATGTTAATCGAAGCATTGATTCTACCAAATAATGGACTCTTACCATTAGGTGGTATTATAGCTATGGGATTGACGCCAGCTTTATTAATAGTAACTCGTGGAAAAATTATCCGTATGATTGTGATAGGTACGGTGTTATTACCAACATTCTTATATTCAGGTACTTTAATTGCACCATTCGTTACTGAAACTGCGAAGCAAGTTGGCGCATTTCCAGCAGATATAGCTTCGAATGCTTTGATTTCACACTCGACCTTAGAAGGACCGATTGAGAAATTTGTCGCTTATTTCGTGGGACAAGCATCCCAAGGTAATTTAGAAATGATTATTTACGCTGTTCTAGCAGTCGTTGTATATCTTATTTTATTCATCTGGTATGCAAAACAAATGAAGAAACGCAATGCTGAGTACGCTAAAAAAGTATAATCGGTAAACACAAACAGTGAATATTTCCTAAAAGCTAACCCGCTACCTTCATAAAAGTAGCGGGTTAGCTTTTGTATATAACGAAGTTCGTGTTGATTATAATTTGCAGATATCTCCTAGTCAGACACTAATAATATGTTTGAATGTTTAACAATTTGTTCATATTTATGGTCTTCATCGTTATTAATGACCACTGCTGTTAGGTCGTTTAGAGAGTAGTAAGTAAAGAAATCTTCCTTACCTACTTTAGAGGCATCTAATAACAGGTATTTTTCTGAGGAGTTGTTAAGGGCTAATTCCTGTGTTTTGCCTTCTTCTAAGGTGGCAGTCATGATTCGACTATTTGCTACACCATTAGCGCTGAAAAATGCCTTGTGAAACTTCAAATTCTCGAGAATAGCAAGAGTGATGTAACCGTTAAACGCCTGCGTATTCTTTTTAATCTTACCACCAAGTAGGAAGACGTTAATGTCCTTTTCAGCTAGTGTATTAAAGACAGGTAAGCAATTAGTATAGACTTCATAATCTTGACGGCTCATTTTTTGAGCCATAATTTCCATAGTAGTCCCTGGTCCCATAAAAATAATGTCACCATCATTTATTAATTCAATTGCTTTTTCAGCAATCTGATTTTTCTCGTCGATATTAATTACTTTTTTAGCATCATGTGAAAGCTCCTCTTTTGGATATTCACCTTGTGAAATGGCTCCACCATGAACCCGTCTTAAGGATCCACTTTCTTCTAGCTCTGTTAAATCACGTCTAACAGTCATATCAGATACATTTAACTTGTCGACAATATCGGTTACGGAGACGGTACCGTTTCGTTTAAGTATGTCTAAGATCAATTCATGTCTTTCTTTTTTTAACATGTTGATGTTCACCTCGTTCCATGTATTTGTCGTATACTCATATTTTAAATTGAATCTCGTTATATATATTATAAGTCATATAATGAAATAATGCCCTTCTCAAATACTTAGTATACTTGAAAAGAGCACAAAATAAATTAATATTCGGTTACAGTCACACGATTAAATAAGTTGTCGAAATGATTGATATCGATATGACCCGTTATACTTTCCATTGTATTTAACATACCAGTTGTCATTGCTTGTTTAAGCAAGTTAATGTCATCCAACTGTTCCTCAAGTGCGCTTGCGATGCCAGCAACAGTTGCATCACCAGACCCCACTGGATTCACAACAGGAATGCTTGGAATTGACACTTTATAGAACTTATTGTTGTGTTTAGCAAAGGCACCATCAGCACCTAAAGACACAACAATCCATTCAATCTCTGAGAATAGGTCATTTTCTAAGATAGTCTTTAAATGAGTAGGATTTGCGCTAACTTCTTTATTTAGTAATTCAGATAATTCGTGAATATTTGGTTTGATTACTGTTGGTTTAAAAGGACTTTCTAAAGCGCTAGATAGATAAGTCTTTGAAGTATCCAGCACAGTTACCTTGTCTAAATCACAAGCAATTTGGATCATTTTAGCATAATAATTGTCTGATAAACCTTTCGGTAAAGAGCCGGAAATCGTGATGACATCTGCTTGCGTTGCTATATCTTTAAAATGCGTCAAAAAGTTCATGCTTTCGCCAGCTGTTATCGTAGGGCCAGACTCTAAAATTTCTGTTTGTTGCCCTTCGTGTAAAATAGCGATGCAGTTTCTAGTTTCACCACTAATAGGGTAGAAGTCGCTTTTGATGCCAACTTCATTTAAGTTCTCGATAATTGCTTTACCTAGATTGCCACCAATTAAGCCACTTGCAAGGACATTTTTTTTAAGATCATGGATAACTCTTGTGACATTGATTCCTTTTCCACCAGCAGTTTTATTCACTTCAGCAGTTCTATTTGTAGTATCTAATTTTAAGTAGGGTAACGTATATGAGATATCAATAGAAGGATTTAATGTTACTGTTAAAATCATATCTTCACCATCTAATCGTGGTACTCGCCACGGTCCCATTTTTCTAGGAATTCATTGAACAAGTCAGGGTTATCTGATTGCTTGCTAGATTCAAGATGAGCAATTTTATTTAATAAGGTTTTGTTTTCTTCAGAAGGTTGATACTCCTCTTGAATAAAAGCGGTAATGATATCTTCCATTAATAATTCTCCAGTGATCATCCCACCAAAAGCGATGACGTTTGCATTCAATTCTCGTTTTGAGTATTGGGCAGTTGTCATATCCCTTACTAGAGCCGCACGTACACCAGGTACTTTGTTTACAGCATTAGAGATACCAACACCAGTTCCACAAATAACGACACCTAAATCCGCTTCACCACTGGTTACTGCTTCACCAACTTTTCGTCCAAAGATTGGATAGTGAGTTCTTACGTGATTATGGGTACCTACATCAATTACTTCATAACCTTGTTCAACTAAATAGTCCGATACACGAATTTTAATATCTGTCACGATATGGTCACAACCAATTGCAATTTTCATTATATTACCTCCAATTTTAAATTATTAGCACATTGCGTTTAACATATCTACTCGGATTTGGTGACGACCACCATCATAATCGGCAGTTAGAAAGGCATCAACGATATTTTCTGCTAATTCATGACCAATAATTTGTTCACCTAGAGTGATAATTTTAGAGTTGTTGTGTTCTCTTGTCATATAAGCAGATCGTTCATCAGATACTTCAGCTGCGATAATACCTTTAATTTTTGTTGCAGAGATATAAGACCCTGCACCATAACGATCAAAAAGGATGCCACGTGCATTGTCATCTGCAAGAATTTTTTGAGCTACTTTAGTTGTAGACTCTACAAAATCAACACTAGGTGATTCTGATAAGTCCTCAAAGTCATAATTATTTGCTTTTAGGAATTGTTTGATGACTTCTTTTAGTGCCATCCCATCCTTGTCAGCTCCAAGATATATTTTCATAAAATTACCTCCGTATATAAGTTTTATATTTACAAACACATTGTAGAACAAAAACAAACAAAAAACAACAATAACAACCGATTATTATTTAGAACAGGTAAAATAAACTTTTTTAAAAGGCTTGACTATAATATGAAAGCGTTATAATATCTAATTAAACAAAAAGAAACATAAAAGAACATAAAGAAACAAGTTTTTTTACAAGGAGGACGTTATGAAATTTGTGTCAGAAGGTAAATTGAATAAATTAGAGCAATTATCAACGAAGGATGGTTTTATTTCCGCGCTTGCCATCGACCAACGGGGATCATTAAAGAAAATGATTGCACAGGCAGGGGAAACAGATGATATTCAAAAAGCGGTAGAGACTTTCAAAGAAGCTATTTCTGAAGAGTTAACACCATATGCGTCATCGATTTTATTAGACCCTGAATATGGCTTGCCTGCTGCAAAAGTAAAAGCTGCTTCCGCAGGATTATTATTAGCATACGAAGAAACGGGATACGATGCTTCGGAACCAGGAAGATTGCCAGATCTATTACCAATTTGGTCTGCCAGACGAATTAAAGATGAAGGTGCAGATGCGGTTAAATTCCTTCTATATTACGATGCAGACGAAGGTACAGAGATTAATGAACAAAAACAAGCATTTGTAGAACGGATTGGTTCTGAATGTAAAGCAGAGGATATCCCTTATTTCTTAGAAATTTTAACTTATGACAAAGATATTGAAGATGCTAAATCAAAAGAATATGCAAAAGTTAAACCAAGAAAAGTATTAGATGCAATGAGAGAATTTTCTAAAGACAGATATGATGTTGATGTATTAAAAGTAGAAGTGCCGGTAAATATGAACTTTGTGGAAGGTTTTACAGATGAAGTTCCTGTATATACTGCCCAAGAAGCGAGAGGTTACTTTAAAGCCCAAGATGAAGCTACGACTTTACCATATATCTACTTAAGTGCAGGGGTAAGTTCTAAAATGTTTAGAGATACATTAGTATTTGCCAAGGAAGCTGGCGCTGAATTTAACGGTGTTTTATGTGGACGCGCTACTTGGAAAGATTTAGTTGCTGTATTTGCCAATGAAGGAGAAGCAGCTGCTCGTGACTGGTTGAGTACACAAGGGGTCATTAATATTGAAGAATTGAACAGCACCTTAAATGAGACAGCAACATCATGGACAAGCAAAATAGCTAGCAAATAATTATATAACGGAGGTAATGGATATGAATAAAGAAGAAGCAACTATGATAGGTTTTGAAATTGTCGCTTATGCAGGAGAAGCGCGATCAATGTTGGTAGAAGCTTTATCCAAAGCTCGAAAAGGGGAGTTTGAGGAAGCAAAACGATTAGTAGGCGAAGCGAATGAAAGTTTAGTGGACGCTCATAATGCACAAACGGACATGTTAGCTAAAGAAGCTAGTGGTGAAGATATTGAATTAGGTTTTATTATGGTTCATGGTCAAGACCATTTAATGACGACACTATTGTTGAAAGAAATTGTAACAGATTTTATTGAGCTTTATCGAAGAGTAGGTGACTAGTAATGATGGATAAATTAATTTCTCAAATTGAGAAAATGAAACCGTTTTTCGAGAAGTTATCCAGAAATATATACTTGCGGGCAATAAAAGATGGTTTTATTTCAGCCATGCCAGTTGTGTTATTCTCAAGTATCTTTATGTTGATTGCATATGTACCGAATGTTTGGGGGTTTTATTGGAGTGATGAAGTAGTTGCATTTATCGTTAAGCCTTACACTTTCTCGATGGGGATTTTAGGGCTATTAGTAGCAGCTACCACAGCTAAGTCCTTGACAGATTCATACAATAGAAAACTACCTGCAACAAAACAGTTAAATCGTGTATCTACTATGATTGCAGCAATAGTAGTTTTCCTGTTTTTATCAGCAACCGAAATAGCACAAGGTGAGGGGGATGCAGTTGTTGCGGGCTTCTCATCTGGGTATTTGGGAACAACCGGATTATTAGCTGCATTCGTAGCAGCATTTATCACGGTTATTGTATATAATCTCTGTTTGAAAAATGATATTGCAATAAAGATGCCTGAGGAAGTACCACCAAATATTTCACAAGCCTTTACAGATGTTATCCCATTCGCAATCGCAGTCCTCATTGCATACGGAATTGATATTGCTATCCGCTCCTTAACTGGTGTTAGCTTTGCACAAGCGGTTATTGAAATGTTCCAACCGTTATTTACAGCAGCTGATGGATATGTGGGAATCGCTATTATATATGGTGCCATGGCCTTCTTCTGGTTTATTGGTATTCATGGGCCATCTATTGTAGAACCAGCGATTACCGCAATTGCCTTTCTGAATATGGATGCAAATTTAGCCTTAATTCAAGGAGGCGAACACGCAGCAAATATTATCACGCCAGGATTACAATACTTCGTAGCAACTCTTGGGGGTACAGGGGCAACCTTTGTCGTACCATACTTGTTTATGTGGTTTGGTAAATCTAAGCAAAACAAGGCAGTGGGTAAGGCGTCATTTATACCGACTTCATTTGGGGTAAATGAACCCATACTATTTGGGGGACCATTAGTGTTAAACCCAGTATTCTTTGTTCCTTTTGTACTAGCACCAATTTTAAACGTTTGGATTTTTAAATTCTTCGTTGAAGTTATAGGTATGAATTCTTTCGCTTACTTCTTACCGTGGCCAACTCCGGCACCAATTGGTATTGTACTTGGGACAGGTATAGCACCATTATCATTTGTAGTGGCAGCGATACTGCTAGTTGTAGATGCCTTAATCTATTACCCATTCTTTAAAGTATATGATAAACAGATTTTAGAAGAAGAGATGCAGAATGAAGCAGAGATTATTGAAGAGCAAGATAATGAATCCATAGAGAGTGGAGAAACTAGCTCAACTGGTAGTCATATCAATGAAGAAGTTTCAGTTTTAGTATTATGTGCAGGTGCTGGGACTAGTGGTTTATTAGCGAATGCGCTGAATAAAGGCGCCAAAGAATATGATGTTCCTGTCGTTGCGGGGGCAGGTGCCTATGGTTCTCATCAGGAGATTATGGGTAATTACGATTTAATTATTTTGGCACCTCAGGTTGTTTCGAATTATGAAGATATTAAAGAAGATGCAGATCGATTAAATGTAAAATTGGTTAAAACCAAAGGGAAAGAGTATATTTCATTGACGCGTGATCCAAAAGCCGCATTAGATTTTGTTGATTCTATCGTAAATGAAGAGCATTAGTCAGATAAAAGTAAAGGAGTTTATTATGAATTTACCTAAAGAGTTCTTACTAGGTGGCGCAACTGCCGCATATCAAGCCGAAGGTGCTACTGCAGCAGATGGAAAAGGAAAAGTTGCTTGGGATGATTATCTTGAAAAGCAGGGTCGCTTCAAGGCAGAGCCAGCGAGTGACTTCTATCATAAATACCCGTTAGACCTAGAATTATCACAGGAGTTTGGCGTAGACGCCATCCGTGTTTCAATTGCATGGTCTCGTATCTTCCCAAATGGTGATGACGCACAGGCTAATCCGGCCGGTGTGCAGTTCTACCATGATCTATTTAAAGAAGCGCATGCTAGGGGGGTTGAACCCTATGTTACGTTACACCACTTCGATACACCGGATGCATTACACAGTCAAGGAGATTTCTTGAATCAGCATACGATTGATAGTTTTGTAAAGTATGCAGAATTTTGCTTCGAGGAGTATCCAGAGGTTAAGTATTGGATTACTTTTAATGAAATTTGGCCAGTAACAAGTGGACAATATTTAGTTGGTAAATTCCCTCCAGCTATTACCTATGATTTCTCAAAAACGTTACAAGGGCAACATAATATGATGGTTGCACATGCACGAGCGATTAAATCCTATAAAGATAATAACTATGAGGGAGAAATTGGTATTATTCACTCCTTAGAAACCAAGTATCCATACGAAGGTAAGGAAGAGAATGAACATGCAGCCTACTTGTATGATGTGCTAGCCAATAAGTTCTTATTAGATGCTACCTACAAAGGTTACTATACAGATGAAGTCATGGAGGCAGTAAACGAGATTTTAGCGGCCAATGATGGTGAGATTCAAATTACAGAGGAAGAATTAGCACATTTAGAAGCTGCCAAAGATTTAAATGACTTCTTAGGCATCAACTATTATCAAAGTAATTTTATCAAAGCCTACGATGGGGAAAATGATATTCACCACAATGGAACTGGAGAGAAAGGTACTTCTGTATTTGCCTTACATGGTGTAGGAGAGCAAATGTTTGATATGGATATCCCTAGAAATGACTGGGACTGGTTGATTTATCCTGATGGACTTAGAGACCAAATGATTCGTGTGGCAAAAGAGTACCCGAATTATAAGAAAATCTATGTAACTGAAAACGGGATGGGGTATAAAGATCAATTTAATACGACACTAATTGATGACACACCTAGAATTGACTATATTAGAAAACACTTGATTGCTTGTACAGAAGCAATTGACGCTGGAGTGAACGTGGCTGGTTACTTTGTGTGGTCATTAATGGATGTTTTCTCTTGGTCTAACGGCTACAATAAACGATATGGATTATTCTATGTAGACTTTGATACACAGGAAAGATATCCGAAGAAGAGTGCCTATTGGTGGAAACAATTGAATGAAAATAGAGATTTGACTTCAAATGATATAAGTTAACATTCGCTAGATAGTCATCTAAAGTGCTATACTTTAGGTGGCTATCTTTTTAATTTTTTCATTATATTTAAGCTGGCGTTTTTTGGTCCAGATTTTCACAAGAAGGACGATAAAATGCTTTGTGCAGGTTTATTAGAGTTGTTGAAAACCAAATGAAAACGTTATATTTGAGCTTTTGGCAATGGGGTATGGCAGTTTTTTTAATTTTCATGATTAAGCTTGTAATTTGTGATTTACAGGCGTATGATTGTGAAGTAAAAAAAGAAGGGGTGTAATACATGATTAAATTTATGCGTAAAGTACCTGCGGGCACTTTTTTAATTCCGATGATCGTTTCTATGGTGATTTATTCGTTCTTTCCTGATTTATTCAGAATTGGTGGGCCATCAGAAGCGTTCTTCTCAAATGCGGGTACTAATTTCATTATAGGTTTATTAGTATTTGCTTCAGGTACGACTGTTGATTTGAAAAAAATTGGAAAATTATTGAAACATCAAGGTGCCTTGGTGATCTTCAAGATTGTCATTTCTACCATCCTATCCTTCATCTTCCTATTCATGTTTGGCATCGATGGAATTTGGGGTATTTCTGGACTTGGGTTTGTAGCTGTCATGCTTTCAAGTAATCCAGCGATTAACTTATCTATTACAAATGCATACGGGGAAAAAGATGACTCAGCTATTTATCCATTTGCTGTAATTCCATCGTTACCTGCTATCCCATTAATTATTTTGAGTGTGTATATCAACGGTGGATTCAGTGGTATTGACTGGATGCCTGTAATCTCTGTATTCCTACCTTTAGTCGTAGGGATTGTATTTGGGAATATCGACAAAGAATTTGGAAAAGTATTTGGTGCAGTCATGCCGGCTTCACTAATGATGTTAGGTTGGTTACTTGGTCAAGGGATGAACATGTTTGACGCTATCCAATCAGGTGTATCTGGTATTATTGTGACAATCATCTTCATTTTATTAGAAATGCCGATTTCTTACTTCTTTGAAAAGAAAGTCTTACACTATGAAGGTTATTCAGGTATCGCACTTGCGACAGTTGCGGGTGTATCTACTTCGGTACCAGCGGTTGCGGCAGCAGCACTACCAGAATTACAACCCTATGTAACGTCAGCCACTGCTCAAGTATTAATGGCTACAATTATTACATCTATTGTTGCGCCAATTGTTGTGAATAAAATTCATGATAAGTATATAAAATAATAAGTTATTCAAAGTATAAGATATGCACATAAATCGAGACTGGCTTTCAACAGTCTCTTTTTATTTGGAGAGATAAGGCTTTCATTATGTAAAAGCTTGAAACAAGCTTGTATTCAGTCAATTTAGTTAGTAAGATGGATTAGATGCTTTAGTTCATAAATATTTTATAAAAAAGGAGTTTGTTTAATTGGTCAATTTCATGCGCAAGATTCCAGCGGGTACATTTCTTATCCCAATGATAGTATCTATGGTGATTTATTCATTTTTCCCGGACTTATTTGCTATAGGAGGGCCGACGCAAGCCTTCTTCTCAAATGCCGGAACAAATTATATTGTTGGTTTACTGGTGTTCGCTTCAGGGACAACTGTTGATTTGAAAAAAGTTGGTCAATTGATGAAACATCAGGGGATTTTAGTGTTAATCAAGATTATCCTTTCGATTATTTTAGGCGCCATCTTCTTACTACTATTTGGTTTAGATGGTATATGGGGCATTAGTGGGCTAGGATTTGTGGCGGTAATTCTATCGATAAATCCAGCTGTACATTTGTCGATTATTAATATGTATGGTGATAAAGAAGATACTGCGATTTATCCATTTGCGGTAATTCCTGCCTTACCAGCAATTCCTTTAATTATGTTATCCGCTTATATTTCTGGCGGATTTGGTGGTATTGATTGGGCACCTATTATTTCTGTTTTCCTGCCTTTAGTGGTAGGGATTATCCTAGGAAACTTAGATCCACAAATGGGGAAACTTTTTGCACCAGTGATGCCACCAGCGCTAATGTTATTGGGGTGGTTGCTAGGACAAGGGATGGATATGTTTGAAGCGATTCAATCAGGTCTGTCAGGTATCATTGTAACCATTCTATTCATGGTGTTAAGTATGCCAGTGATGTATTTTGTAGATAAAAAACTCTTAAAATACGATGGTTTAAACGGTATTTCAATTGCGACTGTTGCCGGTATGTCTACTGCTGTACCAGCTACCGTAGGGGTTGCTTTACCGCAAGTGGCGGGCGATGTAACTTCTGCCACTGCTCAAGTATTGATGGCAGCAATCATTACAAGCATTCTTGCGCCAATGATCATACAAAGAATTGATGATCGAAACAAATTAAAAGGCTAAATATTCCGTTGAAGAGGGAACTAGGCAGTATTGTCAGTACTCTCTTTTTTTCATTATCAATTTCCTGCCTTTGACTAGCTTGGTGAAGCTAAACCACTTTGATATAATGAGGCAAAGGGAGGCGGTTTGACCATGAAACCACAAATTTATATTGTGACACTGGCTGTTGAAGATTTAGATCGCGCAATTCATTTTTACCAAGAGGGTATTGGCCTAGGTACGCATATGCACGGCGGAGACCATGCCTTGTTTCAGTTACAAGATTTCTTAACACTCGCGTTAACGCTACGTGCTGATCATGATAAAGTAGCGGGCCAGGTGAACGGCAATGGCCAAATCTCCTCGACGTCAATTACTTACCGGGCGGATAGCCAAGAAGAAGTGGATGACATCTTAGCGAAAGCGGAGGCGGCTGGTGGTACAATTCCGAGTGAACCAATCATGCATGACTGGGGTTACCATGGCCATTTTAAAGACCCAGATGGTCATTTATGGGAAGTGGCTTACTTCAATTCGCCTATATACTAATGCGAAATTACTGAAGCAGGTGCCTGTCCTGACGGTTAGTCTGCTATAATAGCCACTGAGAGAGGTTGAGATAAAATGAATAATAATGACCGTTTAACGCGCTTGCGTTATGCTTTAGATATCAATGATGAGGATATGATGACCATTTTTGAAATGGGTGGTGCCAAAATCACCCTTGACCAAGTACGTGCTTTCACCACACGTGTTGAACAAGTTGGTTATGAGAATACCTACGAAGAAGATTTAGATAATGAACATTTTGAACGCTTTTTAAATGGGATTATTACGTCACAACGCGGTGTCCGGGAAGGCGCGCCGGAGCCAAAACTAGAATTAACAGATGACAATGCCAACAATTTATTATTGAAGAAAATGAAGATTGCATTGTCCTTAACTACTGAAGAATTGCATGAAATGATGGAAGATGCTGGTGGTCGTTTGACTAAGAGTGAGTTAGGTGCTGTTTTACGTAAAGAAGGCCACCGTAACTACAAGCCATGTGGTGACCGTTATGCACGTAATTTCTTAAATGGGTTAAAGATGCGTTACCGTGGTGAGTAAATATTTTCATCTATATAGTTGAAATCAGGCTAGGGAATCCTAGTCTTTTTTCATGTAAACTGTTATAATTTCATGACAATTGCCAGAAGAGGTGTAAAACATTGAAGAAAGATCTATATCCAGCTGAGGTCCTTGATGTGACTATAGAAAGTCTTGACCATAAAGGGGTGGGGTTTGCCCGTTATATCCATCCACCTGTAAAGGGTCCTCACGGAAAACATTTATTATTATCGATTGATCATGTTGTGCCCGGTGATAAAGTCCGGGTGACGGTACCGAACGCTAAAGGCCGTCATAAAGCCAACGTGTCATTTGATGAATTGCTAGAAGCGAGCCCTATGCGAAATTTAGATATGGCTGTCGACCGGGAAATGGCTGCTGGTGCGCCACTGCAATTTATGAAGTATGAAGATCAATTGGCTTATAAAGAAAACTTGATTAAGGGTTATCTAGGGGATGCTGGTTTTGATACTGATTTAGTTAAACCAATCATTGGAATGGACAATCCTTACCGCTACCGTAATAAGATGGAATTAACATTTGGTGTAGATGGGGCTTTAGGGATGCACCAGCAAGGAAATTACCGTAAAGTAATCGATCTTGAGGATTCTATTTTAGCGTCAGAAGAAATGATTGCCATTAAAAAAGTAGTTGCTAAATGGCAAAAAGACTACCAATTGCCTGGTTTGGATAAAGATACCAAAGAAGGTTTACTATGCAATTTATTGATGCGTCAATCTTTTGCAACTGGGGAAATCATGGTAGCCATTTATGCCTTAGAAGCACCGGATGCCTATACTCAAGCGATTGAAGATTTAACAAAACGATTGCTAGATGACCAACCGCGTATTGTTTCCTTCCAATGGTTGAAGAAAAATGGTGGTACTGAAAGATCATACGACAACGATGCTTACTTGATTCATGGTCGTGACTATATCAACGACGAATTACAAGGGTTTAAATTCCGCATTTGGCCAGACACCTTCTTCCAAGTAAATCCTGTTCAAGCAGATAAAATGGTAGAAACTGCGATTGAAATGGCCCAAGTCAAAAAAGACATGAAAGTATTAGACTTATTCTGTGGTATAGGGACTTTCTCGCTGCCACTAGCAGCTGCCTCTCAGTCATTGGCGGGGATTGAAATTGTAGAAAACTCTATCAATTCAGCTAAACGTAATGCGGCAGATAACAATCTAGATAACACCTATTTCATGACCTCTGATGCTAAATCAGGACTAAAGGTTTTACCAGAAGTTTGGGGACAACCAGATTTACTATTACTCGATCCACCACGTAATGGTGCGGGCGGTAAAGTCATGCGTGCAATTGGCCGTTTTGGGACTGACCGTATTGTCTATGTTTCTTGCGGACCGAAGAGTTTAGCGGAGGACTTAGTTTGGTTGTTGGATTTCGGATATGAAGTCATAGAAGTACAACCCATTGACCAATTCCCTCATACTGCTCATGTAGAGGTAATCTGTCGCCTAGTCAAAACCAAAAAATAAAAAGCTTATACAAAAGCCCAATTGATGATGATATCACCATCGTCAATTTCTATGCTGTTAATGAGGGAGTGAACAAACTCCCTTTTTTCTATTAGGTCACCATTATCTAATATGTCACTAGCATTGGTTAATAAGTTTGTTGCTTCTTCAAAACTCAATTCTGGTTCATCATTTTCAAAAACTTCAAGATCACTTGTTAATCTTTCTTTTTCCGCATTTAGTTCATCCACTCGTGATAATATATCATCCACTGCCGTGGTTCCCATTTGATATAAATCAATCAATCGCTTCACTTGTTTATCTATTTCGCTGATTCTACTTTCAATTGCAGCGTTATTATTTTCTGGTTCTTGCTTATTTGACTTCATATCTTTTATTACATCAGGGTTAAATGACAGTTTCTTGATTTCATCAAATATAATTTTATCCAATTTTACAACCGCAAAAATAGTATTCTTACAATTTGGGTCTATAATCATATTTTTAGCTGTTTTAGCTCGACTGTAGCAAGTGTAATAAGGTCTATAAGTTCTTTTGTCACCGTGGCCAGAATAGCTACCTTTAGCAAAATATCTAGCCCCACAGTGATTACACTGAACTAACCCAGTAAGAACATGCTTGGCTTGGAATGGTCTTTTCTTATGTTTCCCATCGCCTTTAGTCCAGCTAATTTCTTCGTATCTTTTAACGGACTTGTTAAAGGTTTCTTCATCGATAATAGCCTCATGCTTACCATCGTATAGTTCGCCTTTCCATTCAATTTTTCCGGTGTATATTGGCGATATTAAAGCACTTCTAACAGCTGTGTGACTTCCCCAACTACCATATTTAGTAGTGTACTTAGCATTCATAATCTTTTGAATTCTTGTAATCGGTACGCCTTTTAAAAACATCTCATGTACAAGCTTAACTTGCATAGCCTCGTATTCGTTAATTTGCAAGTAACCATCAATATAATCATAGCCAATAGGATCAAACCCACCACCGTGATATAGACCTTCTTTTGCTCTTGCATCAGCTCCCATTTGCATGCGTTCGCGAATCTGCTCACGTTCCAATTGAGCAAATACAGATAAAATTCCAATCATTGCACGTCCGAACGGTGTGGATGTATCAAAGTTTTCTGACATACTGACAAATTCCACATTATTCTTTAAAAACTCATCTTCTATAAGTAGTAAAGTATCTTTTTGTGATCTTGATAATCTATCAAGTTTGTAGACTACTACAGCATTAATCTTTTTATTTTTAATATCCACTAGCATTTGCTTCAATGCAGGGCGTTCTGTATTTGCGCCACTAAACCCGCCATCGGTATAGACCTTGTAAACCGTCCAACCTTTGGCTAAACAGTATGCTTTTAAACGTTCCTCTTGCTCACCAACTGAATAACCTTCATTTGCTTGCTCCTGTGTACTTACACGTACATATATCGCTGTTCTCATGTATATATTTCACTCCTATTGTGTTAAAATAGGGTATGCAAAAAGCACACCATATTAGTGTTTTTTGGTTGTAACCTCACTCCAGATTCCGCCAAGATTCAGGGAGTGGGGTGTTTTTTATTGCTATAATTGATTGAATATTTTTAATGTTTTGCTATAATATAATTAAGATAACTTGAGAAGGAAAAACACTGGGTCCCATAACGGGGTAGGTACGTTGTACTGAGCATTCCTATGTGCCTGGGGTTATCTTTTTTTATTTCTTTAAACTAGATACGAAGTTCTTTGGATTTTTCTGGATTTCGGCAATTATAAAATCTATGAATTGTTGTGAATAAGTAAAATGAATATTGTTTCCAATCGTATGTTCATAAGAATATTTAGGATCTGACTTTATTGAATAAAAATCGATAATCAAATTAAGAATATACTGATTGAATTTACCATTATAATCTTCAATTTTAAGGTTTTTATTTTGCATTCTTTCACGAACCACAGTAATCACATTGTTATATGAATATTTATGTGTATCTGCGGGATCTTTCAGCTCTTTTATTATTGCACCACTATTTCTCGACGACTTATCAATTCTTACAGTAAAATCTGCCTCGTCTTTCTTTTTTGTGATATAAAGTCTCTGTGCTATATTAATTGAAAATTTGTCGGAATCATATTCATCACTTAATACATCAATTTCATTTGATTGCTGTATAAATTTTTCTGCGATTTCAGGTGGATATTTGATTTTTATTTCTTCGTTAGTTAGTGGCTCTATACTTGCAGAAATTGTTAAAAAATTTTGTGATACGAATTTAGTAATATCAACATTATGGAATTTTGATATTTCTGTTATATAGTTCAATA
Source organism: Aerococcaceae bacterium 50-4 (assembly GCA_041223225.1). GTDB lineage: Bacteria > Bacillota > Bacilli > Lactobacillales > Aerococcaceae > Aerococcus. The sequence goes on along the minus strand of JBCLPQ010000001.1, from coordinate 280,802 downwards.
CACAGGATTGAAATAATGGCGCATACTTTAATTCGTAATCTTCAGTAATATAGTGAGTACTAATATTTCTTAGATCAATAATTTTTTCTAAATTGAGTCTAATTCTAGTATTTTTGTCAGTATATATCTTTTTTATAGCATCTGTAATACTAATGGTTCTTTCATTATTATCTTCATAATATATTGAGGAATTACCGTCTCTATTAATTAGATGCGCTTTCAACATTAGCTCCCAAGCATTACAAATAAAAAAACTAAATCCTTCGATTCTATATTTAATGGTGGGTTTATTATATATTTCAAGACCCATAATAAAAGCTTCAATACTTTTATCTACTAGTTGTTTAGATAGATTAATCAATTGCTCACCTCATTTTTAATATTTTGAAAGATATAAGTCCTATTTCAGCTCCCCAGCATTGAGATAGGGCTATTTTTATTTTAATAATACTTTTCCTAATATAGTAATTTCAGAAGGACTAAAGAACATATCGCTATATTCTTCATTTTCTGATTTTAATGTGACCGTATCCCCATCTACGTATACTCGCTTACAAGTAACACCCTCATTTTCAATTCTGACGATAGCAATTTCTCCGTTTTCCACCGTTGGCTGATATCTAATATAGATTTTATCCCCATTCTGAATTAGTGGTTCCATACTATGTCCGTTGATTTCAACTTGTTCATCAGCTCCATTCGGAACCATTGAAGCCGGTAAGACATCATGCCTAACATCAGCATCATCTACATACAAAGCGCTACCTGCAGCAGAGCTACGTCCAGTGTACACATGTTTATCTTCTTTGACATAGTCGCTTAGGTTGGTAACATTACCTTTGTTTTGTTCTTCAAGTTGACGTTCAGCAAAGCTGTAGACTTTATTTTGTCTTGAGTCGTTTAATTCTAAAACTATTTCATTGATTTGAGAAGATACTGTACTTTCTGACGGTTTTTCGTCATTTATTAGCAATAGCGGGCTTATTTTGAGAGCAGATGCTAATAATGAAATTTTGTCACGGCGCATATTTTCAATCATACCTTGTTCCCACTTTCGGACAGTAGATTTCCCAACTCCTACCATATCTCCAACCTGTTCTAGGGTTAGACCTAGTTCTTGCCTCCTAGATTTAATATCATACATAACATTTTCTCCCTTATATTATCGTTAAATTGATTTTAACATTTAAGTGTCGTTTTGGAAACTATTTTATATAATAGTTTCCGAAAAGTGTCCTAAAGGATATTTTTGTGTTGACATTAATTTTAAAATCAATTAATATTAAAAGTGTCCAAAGGGACACAATGGTGAGAGGGGGTAAAATTATGAATAGTAATGCAGTGAAAGCAAAAATTGTATTCAATGGCATGTCAATCGATGAATTTATTAATCAAGTTAATCAAGAACTCGAGAAAAAAGGTTATGGAAGCATGTCTCGTTCCACCTACTATAAAAATTTACGTGGAGAACAAGAATTTACTAGAAGTGAAATTCAAGCCATTTCTAAGGTACTGAATTTATCAAACGATGAAGTTTTAAATATTTTTTTTGACAATTAGTGTCTAAAAAGACACTTGGTGATTGAAATCACATAGAAAGTATAAGGAGCATAAAAATGAACGAAATTAATGAGGAATATAAGCATGCAGAAAAGTCATCCTTTTATGTATTAGTCGAACAGATTGAAAGACTAAACGAGTTATCAAAGGATGACAATTTAAATACTAATGAGCGGGTAAGTATAGCTCTTGCAATAGTAGAAGTATACAAATCTCTATCATATTAACGCGATCTTCTATTAGAAATGAATTGTTGACGTATTTGTGAGTGCACTTCTTCATATTTATCGACTAATTCTTGCGGAGTTAGTTTTGATAAATTCTGATTTTGAAGATAGAGCATAGTTAAATATTGAACTTTATTTGGAGGATTATACCAAGAAAGGAACGGCTATATGGAAACTATAACTTTCATTTTACTAATTGTGCATTTAATTTTAAACATTATCATCCTACATAAACTTAGAAAACTTGACCTTAAATAATTTGGTTTTTGAAAACCACTGAATATTATGATTTGTAGATACTTTGATAATCATTGGTGAAACTAGTGGATTGAGGTAATAGCTAAATTCAGCATAGTTTTCTGATGGGATGATCTTAGAATCAGTAAACGGCTTCTGGTAGCGCCAATTTGCGGGAATATCTATAGGTCCATATGGAAACTTAGAGTTACTTCCAGGTTCAAAGTCTAATGTTTCAACTATGTGTTCGTGAAAATCTAATAACTGGATATCTGTAATTGTTATAGGAGCATTCGAAGTATTAAATACTTTGAAAAATATTAAGTAGGGGTCGCTATCGTTTTGAAAATATTCAGCTTCTATTACTTCAATCGAGTAACGATCTTTTCGCCGCGTATACCAAATACTATATATAGCTAGTATTAAAGCTAGTAAGGCAATAATTAAGTTCCAAAAATCAAGTTTAAATAAAACATCAGGCAAAGGTATATCCATAATAATCTCCAATCTATTTAATTTTATTGAATTTATTATACCAAGAAAGGAATGAACAATATGAACGAAATTAAGCTATTTAATTTACAAGAAAAAGAAGATGGAACCGTGGCAGTTAGCGGTAGAGAATTGCATGAGTTTTTAGAGATTAAAACTGAATACGCTAAATGGTTTCAACGAATGAGTGAATATGGTTTTGAAGAAAATATAGATTTCAACTCCGTCAAAATTGACCGAGTTCATTTAGAAGGAAATAGATATGTAAATAGACAAGTTGTAGACCACGTCCTAACAATCGACACTGCTAAAGAAATCTCAATGATCCAGCGGAATGAAAAAGGAAAGCAAGCACGTCAATACTTTATTCAGGTAGAAAAAGCGTGGAATTCGCCAGAGATGATTATGAAGCGAGCGTTGCAGATTGCAGACCGTAAAGTAATAGACCTGCAAGAACAGATAGCACTGGATAAGCCAAAAGTAATCTTTGCTGATGCAGTATCAGCAAGTCATACCAGTATTTTAGTCGGAGAGCTATCTAAGTTACTTCGCCAAAACGGTATTGATATTGGGCAGAATCGCTTATTTGCTTGGTTGCGTGAAAATGGCTTTCTCATCAAACGTAAAGGTACAGACTTCAATATGCCGACACAATATTCAATGGACCTAGCGTTATTTGAAATTAAAGAACGCACTATCAACAACGCTGATGGATCTATTCGAACTACAAGAACGCCAAAGGTCACTGGTAAAGGTCAGATGTATTTCATTAACAAATTTTTAAAAGAGCGAGAAATGGTATAGGGGGTGTAACCATGATTATTCATATTATGGCAGATGGTACTAAGCGGGATAGCATAAAAGATTACGTTGTTAAGCTCAATGATAATACGGAAAAAGCATATAAATTACTAGCAGAGGAGAGAAAGAAATGAATCACGACAGCAAGAAATTTTTATATTATGCAATTTTAACAATAGCTTATTTTATCGGTTGGATATCAGCAGTTGAATTCAATTTCAATGGCTATGTTACAACGTTGTTATTTTGGGCGTTAGTTGGAAATGCTTATATGGCATATCAATATGCTAAAACAGCAGACTTATTTGTTGGATATGAAGAGGAGGAAGAATTATGAAAAAGACAAACACGATTGAATGGATTAAGGAACAGCGGCAAGAACAAATTGAAGCTTCTGTAACTGCGTTTGCATCGACAGGCAAAAAGGAACATTTAGAAGATATTGAAGCAATCAATGAACATTATGATGAAATCCTAAAAAATATGCAGCTATCTAATTACTTTCACGCTAGGAATTTTTCATAAAAAAAGCACCTATTGCAGTAGGCGCTAAATAAAACTTAAGTTAAGGAGAGTATACCATGCAAATTAAATTATTAAAAATGACAATTCGAAATTTCAAAGGCATTCAAGCTTATGAGTTAACACCAGAGGGTGAAAATATCAATGTTCAAGGTGATAACGGTACAGGTAAAACAACCTTATATGACGCATTCTTATGGGTCTTATTCGGTAAAAATTCAACTGATCAATCAGATAGCAAGTTTGACTGGAAACCATTAGATAGTGAAGGAAATGAGCTCCACCACCTAGAAACAGAAGTGGAGTTGCTACTGGATATCGATGACCAAGAAAAGAAACTTAGCAGAATGATTGCAGAGAGCTGGACCAGAAAGCGTGGCTCTATCGAGGAGACGTTCACTGGCCACAAGACGACATTCAAGATTGATGATTTGTCAGTTAAGAAAAAAGAGTACACAGACTATTTAGATGACTTGATTGGTGAAGAACGCTTCAAATTGCTGACAAATGTGAATTACTTCCCAGAGGTTCTTGATTGGAAGAAACGCCGTGAGGTCCTAATTGAAATGGTTGGAGATATTACCGATGCAGATGTCATTGCTTCAAATAGCGATTTAAAGCCACTTTCAGAGCTTTTATCTACTAAGTCAGCAGAAGAACTAATGAAGCTAACTAAACAGCAAATGAAGCAAGCTAATGACGATATTAAGGCATTGCCAAGCCGTATCGATGAAGTAGACCGTAGCTTACCTGATTTGACCGGGCTAGATAAGGACCAATTGCAAGCAGAAAAAACCGATAAAGAAAATCTAATTAGCCAATACCAGTCTGACATTTTGGATATCAAAAACGGAGATGGTCAATCTAAGTTAAATAACGATTTAGTTGCCAAACAAGTTGAATATCGAGAAAAACTACTCGAGCATATGGACGAACAAAAGGATGAAATTTCCGGTTTCGAAGAAATGAAGCAAGCTAAACAATCTGAATTGAATGAGCTGAAACAAGAGCTAATCGAAACCCAAAATAAATTGGAAACAATGAAATTCAAAGGTAAGAAAGTGGCCGATGAACTTACGACAGTGGCTGATGACAAAGACCGACTCACTAAACGATTCTTTGAAGTCCGAGATGAAGCAATGCCAACATTTGATGAACATCGCACCACTTGTAAGATGTGTGGCCAAGAGCTGCCTGCTGATCAAATTGAGGAAATCAAAGCGAATTATCAAAAGGAAGTAGAAGAATTTAACCAAAACAAAGGTAAGCAACTCGAAGCTATTCAGGCCGAAGGTACGAAAAGGGCTGAGGAATTAAAAACATTAGAGAATGAGAAAAAGGGTATTGCCGAAGCAGAGAAAACGCTTGTTGAAACAGCTGATGAAATCAACGGAAATATCAACAAGTTAACTGATGCCATTGACCAAATACAAGTGGAAATTGACGAAATCAAATCAGGCCAAACGCCATTTGAGAAGTCGGAAATTGGTAAGAAATTGGTTGATGAAGGTAAAGCAATCCAAGTCAAAATTGAAGCAGGCGATAGCAACCACGAAGAAGATATTAAGGTATTAAATGAGAAAATTGACATCACAAAAGCTGAAATTGTCATTTTAGATGATGAACTGTATAAGTTCACGGCATATGCTAACCAATCCAAACGTAAACAAGAGCTTGTCGACAGTGAGAAAGAAATTTCAGCTCATTATGGCGAGTTGCAAAACCAACTGTACTTACTAGAGGAGTTCACTAGAGCCAAAGTCAACCTGCTAACTGATGCGATTAACGACAAGTTTAAATTCGTAAAATTCAAACTATTTGAAGAAAACATCAATGGCGGACTTGAGGAAGTATGCGAGCCAACAGTTGATGGAAATAACTACTCAACAGGGCTAAATAACGCCGCACGTATCAATGCAGGGCTAGACATCATTAACACTTTGATGGACTACTACCAAACAAAAGTACCTGTATTTATCGACAACGCAGAGGGTGTTAATGAGCTTATCGACATTGACACACAACTAATTACTTTATCTGTTTCTAAACACAAGAACCTTAATGTAACGGCTAAATAGGAGGAAATATCATGACTACAAATCAATTAGCTAATCAAAATAATTCTGTACAAGGATTGCTTAAAAATCCTGCAATCCAAAAGAAATTCAATGATGTACTAAAAGATAAGTCAACCAACTTTACATCAAGTTTGATTAGCTTGGTAAACGGTGATAATTACTTATCAGACGCTGAGCCAATGAGCATCGTTGCCAGCGCTATGCAAGCAGCACAACTAGATTTACCAATTGAAAAACAATTCGGATTTGCTTATATCGTGCCGTTTAATGCTAAAAACAAACAGACTAACACATGGGAAAAGAAAGCACAATTTATGCTTGGATACCGTGGTTATATCCAATTAGCGCAACGTTCTGGTCAATATCAATCAATTAACGTGATCAATGTCTATGATGGCCAACTAGATGAATGGAACCCTTTGACTGAAGAAGTGAAGTTTAATCCTGATGGAAAATTTAGTGATGAAGTTATTGGTTACATCGGTTACTTCAAGCTGCTAAATGGTTTTGAAAAGACTACATATTGGACCAAAGAGCAAATTGAAAAACACCGCATTGATAACAACAAAGGCAAAGATAAGCGCAAGTTAACTGGTGTATGGGCATCGAATTATGATGCTATGGCTCAAAAGACAGTGCTAAGAAACCTACTAAGCAAGTGGGGTATCTTGTCCATCGAGATGCAACAAGGAGTGATAGCTGACGATACAGTAAACGACATTGATAATAGCGGTCAAATTCAGCGAGTGGACGTAACAGATTCTGTTGACGATATACAAATGAATATCGAACAGAACGCTAACAAGGAGCCATTAGACTTTGGAGAAGAATCAGCAAGCGAACCCGTTCCAGAGCCAAAACCATCCAACAACATCAAGTCAAAGACAGAAACAGCCAACAATGATTTTGAAACGGTCTTACCAGGGTTCTAATCATGCTAGAGATTGAAACATTGGGATCTAATTCAACAGGTAACTGCTATCTTCTCAAGGACGGTAGCAGTCACTTGTTACTTGAAGCAGGTATCAACCCTAAAAATATGCGCACAGACTGGTCAAAAATTGAAGGAGTGTTGATAAGTCATGAACACCAAGACCACGCCAAATACGTCAAGGATATCGTTAAAAGAACAGCAGCAGATGTCTATTGCTCGGCAGGTACATCAAGCTGTCTCAACGGCGTTCCGAAATATCGGATTAGCCCTGCAAAAAGTAAGCAGAGATTTAGCATCGGTAGTTGGAAAATATTGCCGTTTGATATCGAGCATGATGCGGTGGAGCCTCTGGGATACCTCATCGAAACGCCGTCTGGCCAAAGAGTGCTGTTCGCAACTGATACCTATTATATTCGATATAAATTTACTGGCATCACTCATCTGATGATTGAGTGTAATTACAGCCTAGAAATTTTAGAACGTAATTATCAGCATAGAAAAATTGATAAAAAGCAGCGTAATCGGATTATTACAAGTCACTTTGAATTGAACAACGTAAGACAATTTTTGCAATCTAATGACTTGTCAAAATTACAAGAAGTTTACTTGTTGCATTTGAGTGATAGAAATTCTGATGCGGACCAGTTTAAACGAGAAATACAGGCCATTGTTGGGGTGCCAACATACATAGCAGAGTAGGAGGTGAGCAAATGGCTAAACGATATTACTGGTTAAAACTTAAGAATGATTTCTTTGAACAGAAGGAAATTAAGCTATTAAGACGAATAGCTGGTGGTGACACATACACAGTAATCTATCTAAAAATGCTGTTAGTTAGCCTTCAAAACGAAGGGAAAATTTATTATGACGGTATAACCGACAGTATTGTTGAAGAAATAGCTTTGGAAATCGATGAAGATGCTGACAACGTTCAAATTACACTTCAATTTCTAACTAGTAAAGGTTTGATTGAACAGGGTGTGGACGACGATATCAAGATGATGAATATCGGTGAAATGATTGGTTCTGAGAGTGCAAGTGCAGCAAGAATGAGAAAGCATAGAAATCGAAAGTTGTCACATAGTGACGTTAAAGCGTTACAAAGTGACACGGGAGTGACACCACGGTTACACCAAGGTGACACAGAGAAAGAGATAGAGAAAGATATAGAGATAGAGAAAGATAAAGAACCACAACAAGAAGATATAGAACTTAAGGGTGGTGGCGACGACATTAACGAAGCAATTGACTTCTACCAGCAGAACTTTGGTGTACTCAACCCATACACTGCACAGAGGATTGTTGACGCATGCAATACTTTTGACGAAGAAATTGTCATCAAAGCTATGCAAATTGCTTTAGAAAACAATGCACGTAACTATAACTATGTAAAAGCAATATTGAAAAGATGGTATGAACATAATGCGATGACTATTGAGGACATAGAAGCATTAGAGCTTGAGCATAAAAATAAGCAAGCCAAGAAGTCATATGGAAAACTACAGAAAGAATCAGTAGCACCTAAATGGCTAAACCAAGAAGATAGGCAAGATAAATACCAAAATAAAGATACGCCAACTCAATCAAATCAAGTGAATGCTGATGACATAGCAGCGCTTGAAGCATTGAAACAGTCGGTACTAGGAGGCGCTGAAGATAGTTAGCAAGTATAGATCAAGCAAAATCACAGTTGACGGAATCAAATTCGATAGTAAAGCAGAAGCTGCTTTCTACAAACATTTGAAAAACAAACAAGCACAAGGATTAATCACCACGTTTGAAATGCAAGTACCTTTTGAATTGCAGGAAGGTTTTGGACATCCAACTAGGAAAACTAAAGCAGGTAAACCAGCAAGGGTTACCGCAATCAAATACGTGACGGACTTTGTGGTCACCTACCCTAGCGGGCAGGTTAAGGTCATTGACGTTAAAGGTATGCAAACAGTTGATTTTAAGTTAAAAGCTAAGCTATTCATGCGTAAGTACGGTGTACCGCTTTACTTAGCTAAAAGACAGCGAGGTATTTGGGAAATAAAGGAGTTTTAGATCATGGAAAAACAAATATATACAGGTTGGGCATTCACTATTAACGAAAAACAAAAAGCAGATTTCAATGCTGATATTTATCGAGAACTAACAAGCAAATATAAAGTTTTAGTAGGATTTTCAAATCAGATTTTAGCAGCAAGATTAGAAGATTATGACGTCGTACTAGAAAGAACTGCAGGACATAATCATTCAACTTACAAAGTGGTAAAAAATAGACCAGAGTTATCACAGCTTGAGTTAGCACTCATTTGCGATAACGGTAACCTATGTTTTGGTTATACCACCAAAGGTTATTTGATCTATGTGTTTGAAGATTAGAGAGGGATAAACATGAATTCAGTACAACTAATAGGGCGACTAACAAAAGATATTGAACTTAGATACACGCAGGAAGGCGTTGCTGTAGGTAGTTTTCAACTAGCGGTGAATAGACCCTTTAAGAATGCTCAAGGGGAGCAAGAGGCAGACTTCATTCGTTGCCAGGTTTGGCGTAAAACTGCTGAAAATCTTGAGAAGTTTACGCGAAAAGGCGTTCAGATAGGCATTATAGGGCATATTAAAACAGGAAGTTACGAAAATAACGAGGGTAAAAGAGTCTACACAACTGACGTGATTGTGGAGAAATTTGATTTACTTGAACGTAAAGAGAAAATAGATGGGGTAGGCGACGTTCAAAATAACTCCGAGGGTAATTACACACAAACAAATAAAAACGCCACACAGGGAAATTATGGAGCAAATAGCGCTAGTCAGTTTGGTGGATATGCAAATACACAAAATACGCAGTCACTCGATGTTAAAGACGATGATTTGCCGTTTTAAATATACAGAAAGAGAGAGGAAACATGGAATATTTATCTACTAGAGATCTATACAGATTGTTGTCATTCGAGTTTGACATGCCACAAATTAAAATGCGGAAAGTGTGTGATGTATCAACCTTCATTTGGAATAAGGATGTTGATATATCTGAGTTGATACCCAAAATTGATAATGGGTTAGCTGCACTATTTGGTATTGGATATAGAGATCAGGAAAGCATCGCCTAATATGAACGCCATAAAGGTATCGCAAATGATGTAGATCCAAGGAAGGTTACAAAGAACCGACTCGTAAAAGGGTTAAGCATCAGTCAATTGGCAAATTTAACGGGTATATCTTACTCAATTATTCAAAAAATTGAAAATGGAGATGTGAAGATTCAAACTTGGAAAGTTTATCGAAATTTAGCAGCGATTTTAGAAGATGATTTGCTTAAAGCTGATAGCAAGTATAAAGAGAAAAAAGACAAAAATCGCAAACCTAAAAAGAGATCAATTACACTCAAAAACATTGCGCAAAGAGGTTCAAATTTATCTTGGGAAATGGGACATAAAGTAGTTTATTAGGAGGGGAACCATGAACACACCAATTGAGACTCTGAAAATTCAGAGAGACAGACATCTTGGCGAGGCCAAAATGTATCAGGAAAGAGCTATTAAAGAACTAGATAAGATGACGGAACATTTTAATATGTCGAAGGAGTATGGCCTAGCTATTGATGAATTGAAGAAGTTGGAGGATTAGACATGGAGATATTTGTATTTACAGTTATTGGAATAATCGTCGGCGCTCTTGGCTATGAGGGGACGGAAAGAATTCAACGAAAAAAGAAAAAATCGGAATTTGAGACGTGGAATCCTTATACAAAAACTGATAATTATAAATTTGAAAAACTAGAAGGTCTATATGATCAATTGTCAAAAAAAATTGACGATATCGAAAGTGGTAGAAGCTATATAGTTTTAGTTGATGATGGTGGCGTTTATGACGTTAAAGCTAATTTAGATGGTACTTATGAATGTATTTACACAGATTTTTATCCAGGCCATCAATTAAAGAAAATGAAGATGAACGAGGCAGTTCGAGTTGCCAAAGAGATAGAAGGTAAAGGAGCAGCTTATGGTGATTATGAGAAAGTTTACTTTGATTTTACTGATTAGTTTCCAATAAACAGGAAATATAGAAAAGTTGCTGAAATAAAGGAGATGAATAGAAATGGAATTTTTATTAACAACAATCGCATGGGTTTTAATTATCGGTATTGGTTTATCGGTCATTGGTTTTATTGCTTGGTTAATCTACGCACGATGGATCTTTAAAAAGAATCAGAAAATTTTCAAAAAACTTAATGATGAATTTGATGATTTCGATGATCTATTTTAATGAAGTTGATGATTAGATGGATATTTTAATTAACATTTTTATCACTATCGGCGCTATCGTATCAATAATAGTAGTAGGTAGCTTTGCAGGCTTAATGCTTGCGTTGGCAGAGGATATGGTGGTTGAAACACGACAAGCGAAAATACGGAACAAGGCATTTAAAAAGAGAGGGAAATAATATGAAAAAATTATATGTAGCAGTAGATGTTGGATGTATTGAATGTGGAGAGCCTTCAGCTATATTAGGTGTATTTACTAATATTGAGAAAGCCAAGCAAGTGTGTGATGAACACGAGAAAAGGCAAGCTAAAACTTGGGGTGGCCAACATTCTTTTGAGGTCCATACAGTAGATGGTATTGATAAAGAGACGAGAATAGAATACTAAATTTATTAGAAAGAGGAGTGCTAGCATGTTGTTTTCGGAAATTGTTAAGCGAGAGACTAAGGATAACGTGGACCAGTTGTTATCAAAATTTCATACTATTAGACGACTTGCTGGCAAGCCTATTGAACAGAAACTAACAGCCACATATACGATTGAACCAAAGAGTTTTACGGGTGTTAACTCAAACCCAACAGAGGACGCTATACTGGCTCAAACAGACGCACAGGTCCTATATAATGACATCATTAAGGCATATAACTGTCTAGGTCCGACATCACGGAAAAGACTATACAATAAGTATATGTCTAGTAACCCAAAATTTGATTATGAAGTATACGATGGCGGGGAAGAGAGTATTTCTAAAGCGACCTTTTACAGAGACTTAGAAAAGGCTCAAATAGAATTTGCTGAGGCTTATAAGAATGGCGAGTTGATGAAATTCAAAATGAGACAATCTTGAGACTTTCGTGAGACAAAAAGTGTGTAATATAGTAATTGAGATAAGTCGGTATGCTTATCTCGGCATATCCTCCTTAATGGATTACCTTTCGTGAGATATAAACGAGTAAAGTCCTTGAGCCACGGAAATGGTGCAAGGCAAAAGTTGGGTACCTCCCGACTATATATAACAGTAGCTATGATTGGTATCGCAAAGATAGCACGCTTTGAGTAGGTTCGATTCCTACAATAGTTATAGCAAGGTTTAAAAAAAATAACTCAAAAAAACATTCTGTTAATCTTGCAGTAGTCAGCATTGGAGCATGCTGGCTTTTTTTATTTTGTAAAGGTGATGCTGCATGGAAATTATTCAAATAAACATTAATGAGTTGGTGCCTTATTCAGGAAATGCCAAAAAGCACCCCGAAGAACAAATAAAACAAATTATGGCTTCAATCGAGGAGTTTGGAAACAATGATCCAATTGCGATTGATGAAAATAACATCATCATTGAAGGCCATGGAAGATATGAGGCGTTAAGACAATTAGGATTTGAAGAAGTGCCTGTTATCAGACTGGACCATTTAAACAAGCAGCAGAAACGGGCCTATATATTGGCTCACAACAAGCTAACCATGAACACAGGTTTTGATATTCAAACGTTAGCTGATGAAATGGCAGCAATAAGTGACATCGATATGGGTCTATTTGGTTTTGATGATATGGAAGAACTCGAAGATCTGGAAGATACGTCCGAAGATTTTGAAGAAGATGAAGAAGTGTTTGAAACCGATAGACAGTATCTATTGCATTATGCTGATCCAGAACGGATGACATTAGGAACGCAAATACCGATATTGGAACCAACATATTACATACCAGACGAAGTGATGGGTTTTAACTATGTGCTCTCTGACAAAGACGAAGAAGAACAGCCGGGTAAACTTATTCATTTCTATTTAGACGATTATCAATTTACTAGATTGTGGAATCAGCCAGAATTATATATCGAAAAATTACAAAAGTACGGAGCTGTATTAACACCCGATTTCAGTTTATACATGGATATGCCTTTGCCAATGAAAATGTGGAATATATACCGCAGTAGGCTGATTGGCCAAATAATGCAGGATAAAGGCTTAAAGGTAATACCCACACTTTCGTGGGGTGGTATTGATACATTCGATTTTGCCTTTGACGGAATACCTAGACACAGTACAATATCTGTTTCAACGGTAGGGATAGTTAGAGATGAATTAGCTAAAACTATTTGGTTAGATGGTATGGATTACATTATGGAGTATATCCAACCTAGCGCGATCATCTTATACGGAAACGAAATTGATTATGACTTTGGCAAAACAAAAGTATATAGATTTGGGAATACTAACCAAGAAAGGATGAGAGAATGGGCGGACGAGGCCAAACAAGCGTGAGCGCGGCCAGGCTACCGGGTGAGAGTACGCTGAAATACAGAGCCAGATTAGCCAGACAAGCTAGGATGGCTAAGGCTGGTACGACTGAAACATATACAGGCAGAAGCTACAGTCAGAACGGCGTGACCGGTAGGGAAGTCATTACTAACTCGTATGATAAGCGTGGCAATAAAACAACGGCATCGAAATATGAAGTTAACGGAAAAGAAGTTGGGTATAACGAATTTAGAAACAATGAACCTGTATTCGACATGAGGCGTACAACGACTTATGACCGTAACGCTAAGAGAAGAAAAGCTAAATTTGACACTTGGTTTAATGCTGGGAGGTAATTATGGGCGGTAGAGGGCAAGTGAGTAACTCATCTAGTAGAAGCAGGAAACAAGGCACAACATATCGTGGAAGCATTAAGGGGTTTAACGACAATGAATACCCGCGTTCTATGAAAGCTTTAGCTGATTGGAGGCCACCATTGTTTAAAGATGGCCCGTTAACCAATTGGGGCGATAATAATCTAATGTATTCAAACGGTAGGGCATTCGTGAACACGACAGCAACATGGAGACTATCAAATAAACGACGAACGATAAGAGGCAGATAGCTTGTAATAACTAAATAGAATAGGAAGTGAGGCGGTGTCAGGACATGAAAACTTAATTCCTCAGAATAAAAGAACAAAGGACGAACAAAGGGAAATTGCTCGAAAAGGTGGTATCGCAAGCGGGAAATCAAGGCGGCGAAAAGCGAATCTCAAGAAAGCCTTGCATACGATTTTGGTTTCGGATGTCTCTAGTGAGAAGTTAGCTGAAACCCTTGAAAGTCTTGGGTACGAGCGAACGAATGAAAGTGCGATGGCTTTAGCAATGGTCCAGAAAGCGATTAAAGGCGATACTAGAGCCTTTGAACAAATTGCAAGACTTGTTGAGTCTGAAAAAGATACTTATGACATCAAGGAACAGCGCGAACGTACTAAAATCATTACTGCCGAAGCTAAGATTAAGGAAATGGAACTCGCTCAACAAGAGGCTGCACTTAACGGTGAGGATCAATTACCTGATGACGGCTTTATTGATGCGCTGAGTGAAGCGGGGGCTAATTTATGGGACGAGGATTGAAATCAGTCTTTAAATTTCAGCCGTTTTCTAAAAAGCAACTCAAAATCCTAACTTGGTGGACTAAAGACAGCCCAATGAAAGATAAGGACGGGATAATCGCCGACGGCGCTATTCGTTCAGGTAAGACCGTTTCGATGTCGCTATCCTATGTGATGTGGGCAATGGAAACATTTGACCAGCAAAACTTTGGGATGGCCGGAAAAACAATTGGTTCCTTCCGTAGAAACGTGCTAAATAAGCTCAAATTGATGCTAACAAGCCGAGGTTATCAGTGGAAGGACAAACGCGGAGACAACCTACTAGAAGTTACTAAGGGTGATAAAACAAATTATTTCTATATTTTTAGTGGTAAAGATGAATCGAGTCAGGACCTGATTCAAGGGATCACGCTTGCTGGTATGTTTTTTGATGAGGTGGCGCTAATGCCTCAGAGCTTTATTAACCAAGCGACCGGGCGGTTATCGGTTACGGGCTCAAAATACTGGTTTAACTGTAACCCTGACGGACCATTTCACTATTTTAAAACTGAGTGGATTGATAAGGCGGATGAAAAGCAACTAATCTATCTCCATTTTGATATGGACGACAACCTGAGTCTTACTGAGCATATCAAGCGCCGTTATCGCTCAATGTATTCAGGGGTATTCTACCGCAGATACATTCAAGGGCTTTGGGTAATAGCAGAAGGAGTCATCTATGATATGTTTGAAAGCAAGAAACACATCGACGATACACAACCGGATAGCAGAAAACCCACATGGATATCTATTGATTACGGTACGCAGAACGCTACCGTCTTTTTAATGTGGCAGAAGTCGGATAAAAACACTTGGCATATTGTGGACGAATATTACTATTCAGGGCGCGAACAAGCGAAACAAAAGACTGATAAACAATTTGCTGATGATCTAGTGACATTTACAGAGGGTTTTGATATTAAACGAGTTACGGTGGACCCTTCTGCTGCTAGTTTTATCGCTGAATTAAAAAGTAGGGGGTTCCATATTAAGAGAGCCAACAATGACGTATTACAAGGTATTCGAACAGTTGGTACCATGCTAAATAGAAACGTAATTTATGTTAACAATCGCTGTAAGAATACAATCACAGAGTTTAGCGCTTATGTGTGGGACGAGAAAGCTGCTAACAAGGGCGAGGATAAGCCCATTAAGGACAATGACCACTGCATGGATGCTCTTAGATATCACGCTTATACAATTATTAGACAGGTAGGGGGCACAAAAGTTTGGAAATAGATGTTTTAAAGAAAATAATCAAAAATAACTTAAACAAGTTTGAACAGAGAAACAGTCAGATTAGAAAAGCAAGGAAATATTATGTTAATGAAAATGACATCATGCTAGATTCAGACCCTATCAACCAACAATACGATGAGCAGAATAAGAACGCTTTGAGGCAAGCTGATAACCGTGTTTCTCACAATTGGCATAGGTTGCTCGTCAACCAGAAAGCAGCATATATGATGAGTGAACCGCCAAGGTTTGATGCTAATGATAAGCATTTGAATAGTGAAATTACTAAACTTTTAGGAGATAGCTTTTCAAAAATTGCTAAAGATCTATGCGTTGATGCCTCGAACGGTGGCATTTCATGGGTTCATGTTTGGCGAGATGAAGATAACAACTTTTTCAAGTACGGTATTATTGACAGTACGCAGATAATTCCTATCTTTTCTAAGCGACTTGATAAGAAGTTACAAGGAATTTTAAGGGTATATGATGATTATGACGAAAAAGGGGATTTAATTACTGTATATGAGTATTGGAATGATAACGACTGTCAAGCTTTCCAAAAAAAGAAAGGTAACAACATTGAAGACATCGAAACCTTTGAAATGTTTGGGGAAATGGACATTGCAACTGGGCAACCTATTGGAAAAACAAACACGTATAAGCATGGTTGGAGCAACATTCCTTTCATTCCTTTTAGGAACTCGGCGGATGAACTTTCAGATTTGAAAATGTATAAGGGGTTAGTTGACGTTTACGACAAAGTCTATTCAGATTTCGTGAACGACCTTGACGACATTCAAGAGATTATATTTGTACTGACAAATTATGGTGGAGAGGACAAACAAGAATTCCTTGATGACCTCAAAAAGTACAAGATGGTGAAAGTTGATGACGACGGTTCTGGTGACCGTGGCGGTGTTGATACCATTGCAGTGGACATACCAACAGAAGCACGCGACAAGCTACTAGAAGTCACTCGTGAGGCTATTTTTGTAAATGGCCAAGGGGTTGACCCACAACGATCAATTGGCCAAAACAACTCTGGTGCAGCAATTAAATATATGTACTCATTGTTAGAGCTAAAAGCGTCTGCCACCGAAACGGAATTTAGACAAGGGTTCGGACAATTGATCCGCTTCATTCTTGAATATTCAAATTCTGATGCTGATATTGAAATTAAGCAAACGTGGAAACGTACATCAATTAATAATGACCTTGAAATTGCTCAAATTCTAGCTAGTCTAGCGCCTATCACATCAAATGAAGCAATCGCTAAAGCGAATCCACTTGTTGAGAATTGGGAGGATGAGCTTACAAAACAAGCAGAAGAGCTTTTGGATGACAACCGAATGGAAGATGACTATAAGCCTACCAATAAGGATGTGACCGAAGATGCGGAAGAAGGCGGAGCTTAATTATTGGGAGAAACGCTTTCTATCCATTGAAGAGCGTCGAGAAGAGATTGAAAAGAACTATCTAAAGCGTATGAATGAACGCTATGACAAGATAGCGACTAGAATCAAAGCTCAAATTGATGAATGGATGGAAGAGTATGCTGATGAAGAAGGCGTTTCGAGAGATAAAGCCCAGAAAATTCTCTCTAAATCTGAGCAACGGACTTGGTCAATGGATCTCAAAGAGTTCCGCCAGAAAGCTATTGACGGTGGATATGAGGAACAACTCAATAAAGAATATTACAAGTCACGTATCACACGACTGCAACGTTTAGAAAGGCAATTATATTTTGAGTTAGCAGAGATAGCTAACATAGAGAAAACCGAGCTTGAAGCCTATCTAATGGAAACGTTAGATGAGACATACTTGCAGAATATATATGAGCTTACAGATCGTGGGTCTTTCTCAATTACATTTGAAAACTATTCAAGCGCCATGTTGAAAGAGGCTGTTTATAAAAAGTGGACTGGCGCTGACTTCTCCCAAAGAGTTTGGGGCAATCATTTAAAATACCTTCCCAAAAAGCTTTCAAGAGCACTCGCTGAGGGCATATCTCAAGGTTTTGGAACAGATAAGATTGTCGATAAGATGATGGACGGTATAGATAGTAACTTACGTAATCGAATGATTACATTAGTGCAAACTGAATCAGCTTATATTGCCGAACAAGCCAGTCAGAAATCGTATAAGGAAACGGGTGTTGAGCAGTACATGTGGTTGGCCACACTTGAAATACATACATGTGACCAATGCGGAGAGCTAGACAGTAATATTTATATCGTAGGAGGCGCTAATAGCCCACAACCGATTATAGATACCCATCCGAATTGTCGATGCATAACAGTGCCATATTTTGAAGGTTTCAGTCTGATTACACGATGGCAGCGTGATCCTGTTACCAGTAAAGGCAGCCTTAAATCTGCCCAAACTTTTAAAGATTGGAAGAAAAAACATATCGATGATCTTGGAAAAGACCGTTGGCATTTAGAAGTTAAGATGGCTAAAAATAGAACGCAAGATAGAAAAATATATGATAGATATAAGAAGATTCTGGGAAAAGAAATTCCTTCAAGTTTATCATCTTTCCAAGAAATGAAGTATAATGAGAGTGAGAGATGGAATAAAATCCAAGACCATTACTTTGTTAAAGCAAGGTTAAAGGATGGTCGATATGGCACTAAAATTAACCCAGAGAAACAAGCGCCACACATGGAACTGACAGCTATCACCGGGAAGAGCTATTTCAAGGGAGTTGCGGATGTTCAAAAATTATTCGATCAGTACGCTGGGACTGGAAAGATGGAGAGAACGTATAGTGGGAAAAGGAAAAATACAGAAATTATAATCGCAGAAAATTTTGAAGGTGTATCTGTAGACTTAGATGGTAGTCAACCTACTCATACTTTTAAGATACATCATTCAAAAAATCGTACGCATATTGTACCAATTAAGAAAAGAGTGGAGTAATGAATTTAAAACAATATCTTGGGAAATTCATTCGAGTTACATTTCTAGACGGTATTATATTAGAGGGATTTTGTCATACATTTGTCGGTAAATTAGATACTGAAGATGAATTATATGATGAAATCTCTATTGAAACCGATAAATACGAATATGTAACTTTTGGTGAGAACGAAATAGAATCAATTGAAGTCATTAAATAAAAAGATTATTGACCTGAGTACGTCATTAAACTGCTCTTTTTTCGTACCCAGAAAACGATATTTTTGGAACCTATCGTTGTCGTTGCAACGTTAAAAAATCGAAAGGATGAAAAATGATGAACAGAAAAGAATTAAAAGAGTTGGGTTTAACCGATGAACAAGTAGAAGCAGTTATGGCTTCTCACGGTAAAGCAACCTCTGAGTTTAAGGAAAGAATTGGCCAATTAGAATCGTCTGAAGCTAATTTAAAAGCTCAAAACCAGAAACATGAGAAGGACTTAAAAGACCTTCAAAAAGATGCTGGTGATAATGATGCATTGAAGCAGACAATCAAAGACCTTCAAAAGCAAAATGAGGACGCAAAAGCTGATTACGAAGCTGAAATCAAAGGTATCAAGCGTGATACCGCACTTGAAAAAGCTTTGAGTCAATCTGGCGCTAAAAATTCTAAAGCAATTAAAGCTCTACTAGATGCTGACAAGATTCTCTTTGAAGATAACAAGCTTATCGGCGTTGACGAACAGCTAACAGCGCTGAAGGAGTCAGACCCTTACATGTTCGATATGGGTAAAAAGCCAGATGGATATGAGCCTAATGCTGGTGGCCTAGCAACTCTTTACTCATCTATGGAAGAAGCTATTAAAGCTGATGACCTAGACACATACTTAGCGCAATCAAAAGAAAGTGAGGAATAAATAAATGCCAAACAAAATTACAAAGGTCATTGACCTAATTACACCTGAACAGTACACGAAGTATACAAACTATTTTGCAGAGCAACATTCAGCATTCATTCAATCGGGAATCATGGTAGATACGCCACAATTAAACCAGATGATTATTAATGGGGGTTTACTAGTGACCATGCCTGAGTTCCAAGAATCATCTCTTGAAGATCAAGTGCTTGAAGAAGATAAGGCCATTGAAACTGGCAAAACTTCTGCAACTAAAATCGTTGCGCCTGTTTTATATCGTGGATCTGGAGCCTCTTACACTGATCTATCTTCAATCATTACAGGTTCTCAACCAGCTACACAATTATTAAACGATTTCGGTAACTATACAGTGCGTTCTGACCAAGCTATTTTACAAGCAATTGTAAATGCCTTGTTTGATAATGAAGCGGGCACATTAAAAGAGACACATGTATCAGACCAATCAACTATTCAAAATCCTGTAATCAGTCCAGAGATGGTAATTGATGCACTATCAATCTTAGGTACTTCGCGTTCCAAGTTATCAGTGATTGCTATGCACTCAAAAGTAAAAGCTGAATTACAAAAGCAAAATGTTCAGACTAAGAATTACATTCCGGCAGCAGAATCGAAAACAAACTTCGATACATATTTAGGTATGCGAGTAGTTGAAGATGACACATTAATTCCTGTTGATGGTGTATACTCTACTTATATCTATGCTACTGGTTCATTTGGTCGAAACACAGCGACACCAAATGATTTAGTTACTTTCGAACCTGACCGTGAGGCAGCTAAGGGCAATAACATGTTATATGTTCGTCGTTCTCGTGTAATCCACCCACTAGGAGTAACGTTCACTAACGCTAAAGTCAGCACGCAAACACCAACTAACGCAGACTTAGCAGACCCAACTAACTGGAAAAAAGTTCGAGAAGATAAAAAAATCGGTATCATTTGCTTGAAACACCGCATTTCTGCTGAAATTCCTGTTGTTGGATAGGGGGGTAAAAACATGGCTAAATATTTAGTTAAATCAATCTATAAAGATGGCGTTACTGGTCAAGTTCACTATCCTGGTGAAGAAGTTGACATCACTGACACCAATGCTAAAAAGTTCCCCGCCGGTATCATTGAGAAGTTTACTGGTAAAAAGGCTAATGAAGTTGAACCAGAGACTGGAGAAGAAACTGTTGAAGAAGATGATAAAGAGGAAACTACCAAAGAATCTAAATAAGAGGTGGCTATATGGACGATTTAAAAGCATTATTGCTAATCCAATTCAAACAACTTAAAGGCATCACTGACGATAATTCAGATGATGTCTTTTTATTTGCAATTGAAACTGCAATTAATGACATATTGATCTATTGCAATCTTGATATTTTAGATTGGCCAATCGGGTTAAATCACACAGCGGTATTGATGGCTTTGGATAATTACAACCAAGCAACGATGTCTATTAACTTTGATAGTAATGGTGGAGAATTCAAAACCTTAAAAGAGGGAGATTTCTCTATTACTACTGAGACTAAAGCAGAGGCGTTCAAAGCGATTGCATCAGGTAATTCGTTGGCTAAAAATTACAAGGCTAAGTTAAACCATTACAGAAAGTTGGGCTGACATGTACTTCAAGGATGCTTTTGCAAGATTTTACAACTCTAAAATGACTATTTCAGTCAACGAGAAGGTCAAAGAAGGAAATGTTACCAAAACTAAATGGATAGTTAAAGAGGAGGATATTCCGTGTCGTATCAGTAAACGCAACTTAGCAGTTACTGGCAGTGAATCGGCAGACATTGACTATCAAGTCTCCTTGTATTGTGACCCCGATGTCGATGTTCCTGCTGGCAGTCGTATTGAGGTGTCGGGTGTTCAAGGCGATAAGATAAGCTACAAGCACTCATCAGAGGCTTTTAAATACAACAATCATCAGGAGATTGTTCTGAAAAGAGATGATACTGCATGAGTGGAGATAGCGGATTTTACTATGATGAATTTCTTGAGTTTGCTAACCAATTCCATAAGTCAATGCAAGAGGAGAATTTCATTCTCGACGTCTTAAATCGACTAGGGAACATGATGCTGATGAAAGCTAAAGCTAACACACCAGTTGGCCAGTACGATGGTACTGTCTTTTTTACTGGCGTTAGCGGTTCAGGAGGTAGGTTTATCGCAGCGTTTGAAGGCGTAGGTACCACTAAACAAGGTGGAACGCTAAGGCGTAACTGGTTTATCAAATCAATGGAAAAGGTAGGGGACAGCTATGTTGTGGGCATTGAAAATAATATCGAGTACGGGCCGTGGGTCAACTATGGGCATCGAAAAGCGGACCACTCTGGTTGGGTAGAAGGTCAATTCTTTCTTGAATTATTCATGGAACAGATTGAAAGTCAGCTACCTAATATAGTCGGGCCAATGTATTACGACTATCTAAAATCTTTTGGATTTGAGTGATAGAAATGAATTTAATAACAGCAATTGTGGACGAGCTTGCAACCTTGTTTCCAGATGGTGTTTTCTATATAGAAAACCAAGAACAAGGGTTTGCTGAGCCGTCCTTTTATGTATATCCAGTAAGCGGAGGCAGTGAACCAAGGCTAATGGATAGGCAATATAACAAACAAATGTTCGCTGTAACGTACTTCCCAGACCCTAATTCAACAGAAAAGGGCATCATGGAACAATGCGCAGAAGTAGCGGACAAATTATTGATGGATTTTCGCTTTATCCATTCGCAAGACTTACATGTATTAAATAAAGACATTCAAGTTCAGGACGGCGTGGTCGTTTTGAACTTTTTTCTTAAATACAACATCAAACCAAGCGAGGACAAGGACGAAAAGATTGGATCAGTGGAAGTAATAGGAGGGTTAAAGGATGACAGAACCAAAGAAAACGGCGCAAAAAACCACTACTAAGCAAGAGCCTAAATATTCCAAGGCAGGTTTAGTTGCTAGTGGCGAATTTAGTGCGATTGAGCAAGATATTTTAATCGCTATTTTGCCTAATGGTGAGATGACGATTAAAGAGGCTAAAAGCAACTTAGAAAATTATAAAAAAGGAGCGATTAAATAATGGCTGGTGGAAATTTTACAACACAAAACAAAGTACGTCCCGGAGCATACGTCAACTTTAAGGCGGAAGTTTCAACAGGTACATCGGATGCAGTCGGAGGTGTGGTGACCCTGCCGCTTGAAATCAACTTTGGACCATCTGGTGTCATTCCAGTAAGTGCAGAAACTGACTTAACAGCCTTTGGCTACGGGTTAGGTGACAAGGTTATGCAACCGTTGCGTGAAGCTTTGAAAAACGCCAATACGGTCTTAGTTTTCCGAATTGGTGGCGGTAGTGCTGCAAGTGGGAATGGCCAAGGATTAACAGCGACTGCCAAATACGGCGGTGAACGTGGTAACGACATTCACGTTGTCATCGAAACGCAAGCTAATGGCTTAACTAAAGTCGACACTATCTTAGCTGGTCGAGTGGTTGACTCACAAAACGTAGCTAAAGGCACTGACTTAAAAGCTAACCAATTAGTGACATTCGAGGCGTCAGAAACCCTAACAAACGGAACTATTCAGTTAACTGGTGGTTCTAATGCAACAGGTACAGGTGCTGACTATGCAGCTTATTTCGAGGCTATCCAAGTGTTCGAATACAACACTATGGCTTTACCAGTGGCAGATAAAGAAACGAAAGCTTTAGCGGCTGGATTTACTCATCGTATGCGTGACCAAGAAGGTAAGAAAGTACAAGTCGTTTTAGGTAACTATGACGATGCTGACTATGAGGGTGTTATTAACGTAGCTAATGGTGTTGTATTAGATGGCGAGGCATTATCGGCTGAGCAGACAACACCATGGGTAGCTGGAGCAAGTGCATCAGCTGGTGTCGCTAATTCATTAACTTATACGCCTTATCAAGGCGCAACAGATGCTAGTCCACGCTTTACAAATGCAGAAACAATTGAACATTTACAAAAAGGTAACTTAGTTTTCACTGAAAAACGAGGCCAAGCAGTAATTGAGCAAGACATTAACACATTAGTAACTTTCACGACTGAAAAGAACCAATATTTTGCTAAAAACCGTGTATTACGTGTGTTAGACAACATCGCTAATAACACCAAAGTGACGTTCGAGGATAACTATATTGGTCAAGTTAACAACGATACAGACGGCCGTGAGTTATTTAAGGCAGATCGTATCGCTTACTTCGATTCATTGGTTGCAGCAGGTGCTATCGAAGCGTTTGAAGCCGATGATATCCAAGTGTTACCGGGCAACGCGAAGGACTCAGTTGTTGTGAATGTGGCAGTGACACCAGTTGATGCGATGGAAAAACTTTATATGACAGTTGAAGTGAATTAAAGGAGGAGTAAATAATGGGATACTTAAAAGCTGGAGATACAATTAGCGGTGCTGAGGGTACCGCTTTTATTACAGTAGATGGCAAAAATATGGCCATGTTTGAATTAAAAAATATTGAGGCCATTATCGAATTAACGAAAACAGAAGTAAAAACGTTAGGCAATCGGATGACACAAAATAAAACAGTTGGTGCAACTGGTACAGGTTCAATGACTATCCATAAGGTAACTTCTCGTTATGCTAAAATCGCAACTGATTATTTACGTACTGGCCAATTACCAGAAATTTCTATCAAGATTACCAACGATGACCCTGCCTCATCCATCGGTCGTCAATCTACATTAATCAAAGGTGTAACCTTGGATTCGGTGGTAGTGGCTAAATTAGATGTTGATGCTGAAGTTCTAGAAGAGGATGCAGATTTTACCTTTACAGGGGCAGAAATCTTAGAATTATTTAAAGAGCCAACCTTAGGATAGTACTATGGCAATTTTAATTGCTTTTCTTATTGATTATATGAAGACGGCTCACTTTTTGGGCTGTCTTTATTTATTGTTAATTACCTATCAAATACACATTTTAAGGAGAATACAAACCATGAACATTAAAACATTTATGCAAGAAGTAAAAGGTGACCAAGAAAAAATTAAATTTGAGCGTTTCGAGGAGCCAATTATCATTGAAGCTATTTCAGAACGTGACAATGATCGTTTGAAGAAAGCAGCAACTAAAACACGTATCGCAAAAGGTGGACGTCGTATTTCTGATTTAGATACTGATGCTTATACGGATCAATTGATTGTACGTTGTGTCGTTTCACCTGACTTAGACAATGCTGAATTGCAAGCCTTTTACGGCACACAAGGAGATCCGGCGGAAACATTAAAAGCAATGCTATTAGCTGGAGAATATGCTGAAGTTACTGAAAAATTATTAGAATTAAATGGTTTTGGTGACGATGAGAACAATTTTGAGGAAGAGGTAAAAAAATAATGAAAGACCCCGAAGAAAGCGGGGATTTTTGGTTAGGATATCATCTATTCCACAAAAGTGGCATGACGCCCAGTCAATATATTGAGCTATCAACAAAAGAGAAAGGCATATTGCTCGCTTGGATAGATATATACTCAAAAGAGATGAAGAAAGCTGAAAAGAAACACAAATAAAGGAGTAAAGCATGGCTAAAAATTTAGAAGCTGTTTTACGACTTAGAGACGAGTTTACCAGAAGCCTTGAGCGAGTGGACAATCAGTTACAAAAGACGACTAAAGCGATGGACAAGATGAAAAGCACTATTGACCGTCAAAAGAAAATGTTTGACGGTTTAGCAAGCGCAGCACAATCATCTGTTGCTAAAATGAACAGTGTAATTAAACGCAGTTTTGATGCTGTTTCAAATACTGTTAAGCCTTCTATTGAGCGAATACTCCAAACGATGGGGAACTTTGGTAACCGGATTAAGTCGGCATTTAACCTAGGTCCGTTAGTAAGTAAGGTTTCAAGCGCCTTTAGTAAAATAACATCATCAATTAAAAGTAAGTTTAGTAGCATTGGTTCAACTCTAAAAGGTTTCGGCTCAAAGATTGCCAGCGCCTTAAAATTAGACGTTGCCTTCCGTGGCGTTACCAGGGCTTTTGATTCACTTAAAAGCAAAGCAACGTCAACTTTTAAAGCTATTTCTAGCACCATTTCAAGTGCTTTTAAAGGCAAAAAGATTAAAGCTTTAGCGGATATTGATAGTCAGTTGACAAAGTTATCCAGAAAGAAAGCCAACATTGAAGTAAATGTTAAATCTGCAGAAGATGCACAACGTCGATTGGTGAATGTTGATAAAGCACTGGTTAAATTAAACAGTGCAAAAGCAAGAATTTCAGCAGATGCAAGTGGCATGACCAACGCTACTAAGAGTGTTGAGGATTTAAACAATCGGATTACTAAACTAAATGGTGTTAAAGCCAAATTAGAGGCTGATGCTAGCAAGCTTGAAGGGGCTAGAAAAGCATTATCTCAAGTTCAACAAGACATCCATAGATTAAATCGAGAAAAGATATTATTAAAACTGGACCCAAGCGGAATTAGAGGCGCTTTAAGTAAAGCTGGATCAATGATAAGTAGTTTTGCTCAAAACGTTTCAAATCGTTTTGGGAATGTCGGCAGAAATATCGGAAACTCATTTAATCAATTAAAATCGACTGTCGGTACTTTTGGCAGTGATATGCGTAATGCTTTCTCAAGCGTTTCGAACGGTGCTGGAAATGCTACTAACTCAGTAATGGAGTTGGCTAGTGCATTCGGACTGTTGAAAGTTGCTGGTGCGGTGGTCAATGTTATTGGCCAAAATCTAGATGCAGCGATTGGTCGTTTCGATACCTTGCAACGATTTCCTAAAATCATGGATATGTGGGGCTACTCGACGGATGTTGTGACCAAAGCCCAATCTAAAATGGTTGATGGCATTGAAGGTCTACCGACTACACTTCAAGACATCACAGCCAACGTACAAGCTATGACGTCGATTACTGGTGATTTAGATAAGGCCACAGATGTGTCACTAGCCTTAAACAATGCCTTCTTGGCAAGTGGTGCTAGCACAGCAGACGCAAGCCGTGGTTTGCAACAATTTAGCCAAATGTTGTCAGTTGGTAAGGTAGATATGATGGCGTGGCGTACCTTGCAAGAAACAATGCCAGGGGCGCTGAGTCAAACAGCTAAAGCCTTTGGTTTCGCAGGGAGTTCAGCGACTACAGATTTCTATGACGCTTTAGATAGCGGAGAAATCTCTATGACACAATTTCAGGATAAGTTGATTGAATTAAACGGCGCAACTGATGGTTTCGCTGACCAAGCTAGGGTGGCATCAGCTGGTATTAAAACAAGTTTCCAAAACTTGGCCAATACGATGTCTAAAGGTTTGGCTAACGCAATCACAGCTATTGATGAATGGGCAAAATCAAACTCATTCGGAACAATCGCGGAAAACATTGACAACATGAAAGGTATCATCAATGATGCCTTTTCAGGTATCAATGAGTCCATTCCAAAATTCCTAGATAAACTACTACCTTACTTGCAAATTATGCAAAAATCTTTTGAAAAGGTTAAAGAACCAATCAAGTCAGCTATCGACTCAATCAGAAAGAGTTTAGATAGAATATCTGGCGATAAATTCGGTTCAAAAGGCTCACTAAGTAGTTTCCAAGACTTTATTGACGGACTTGTCGACGGGGTTGAAAAGTTAGCTGATTTCGCTAGCAAACATTCTGACACAATTGCCAAAGTCATTGATATATTTGGCAAATTAGTCGGTGCTTTTGTCGGTTTAAACATCGGTAAAGCGGTAATCGGTACACCTTTCAAAATTTTAAGCACGCTATTTAAGCCGTTCGCAGGCTTCCTTACTACCGGTTGGGGAGTAGTAAAAGCGATTGGTAAATTAGGTGGTGGTATTGGCGGCGCGATTGCTACTTTATTTGGTGGTGGTAAAGCTAAGAATACTCTAGGTAAGAGTGTAATGCCAACTATGCCAACAGTTTCAGCTAAAGACTCCGGACTAAACTTTCTAAACTCTCTTTCAAAAACCGCCAGCCAGTTTGCTAAAGGGGCTAAGAATATCGCCTTAATCTATGGCGTAATCAAATTGATTGAAGAATTAGCCGAGGCGATGAAACAAGTCAACGACAAGGTTCCATCAGATTTGAGCGGTCTAGCACCTAAATTAGGTAATATGGCTGTTGCTTTAGCTGGTATGGGTGCATTTGTAGGTGTGGCTGGTATGGTGGCCAAAAACAACTTTGGTAATGCTGTTAAAGGTCTAGCGGTAGTTGCTGGACTAAGTGGCAATATCATGATTGCAGCCGAGGCCATGCAACAGGTAGAAAACAAGGTACCTGATAGTATTTCAGCATTTGCGTCTAAAATGGTTAATATGGCCATTGCTATTGGTGGTATGGGCGCTTTAGTAGCAGTTGCTGGCGCTTTAGCTAGCGCTAACCCTATCGGAGCTATTGCTGGTTTAGCAGTTGTAGCATTGATTTCTGGTGAGTTGATGTTAGCGGCTGAAGCCATGCAACAAGTGAATGATAAAGTCACTGATGATATCGGTTCATTTGCTTCAAAAGTGGCGAATATCGCTATTGGTATCGGCGGAATGTTCGCATTAGTCCAAGTAGTCGGTACGTTATCCGCTTTAAATCCAGTTGGCACAATTGCTGGTTTGGTTGCAGTCGCTCTAATCGCAGGTGAGTTAATTCTTGTAGCTGAGGCGATGCAACAAGTTAATGACAAGGTTCCAGATGATGTTGGTAGTTTTAAAAACAAGATTAATAATATGGCAGATGCTATCAATGCTTTTAACGAGGCTGATTTTGGTGGCATTGTGGAAATATTCCAAAATGCTATAGGAGCTATTAATATTGATGTGATTACTAGTGCGGTTGATAAGATGATTAGCCTAGCTAACAAGTTAAGTGAGTTCAGCGCTATTGAATTACCGCAAGATGTTAGCACCAAGATCAATCAAATTGAGTTAGCCATTAGAGCATTGGATATGTCTAGCATTTCCGATGTAATTGCTAGCTTAACTACGACAATTGATTTAACGGTATTAAACACTGCTATTGATCAATTAATTAGCATTGCCAGCAAGTTATCTGAATTAAATGCTATTGAAGTGAATGCGGAAACTGCTAAAACAAATATTTCAGGCATTATGAGCGTATTAAGCGCTCTTGACGGTGCAACACTAGCGGAAGTGATTGGCGCTATGTTAGAGGCAACGCAATTAGAAAATGCGGTAAGTAGCATTAACTCTATGGTTTCTCTTGCTGGACCAATTAACACGCTAGCAAGCAGTGAAATCAATGCTGAAATGGCAAATGCTAACATCACTAAGATTCAGAGTGTAGTTAACACATTGAAAGAGTCCATTTTATCCGGTATTTTCACTGATATTATGGGCGCTGATGACCTAGGACAAGCATTAGAAAGTATTCAAGCAATGCAAGCATTAGTCACACCGATAAATGGTATGGCAATGTCTGAAATCAATTCAGAGCTTGCTATCACTAATATTGATAAGGTTAAGCAAGTCTTTAATAAATTACGTCGAGGCTTCTTGCAAGAAATCTTTACCGATCTTATTACAGCGGAAGAATTAGGCAATGCTTTAGACTCTATCCAAGCGATGAAGGAATTGGTAACGCCGATTAATGGTTTAGCTAACGCCACAGTCAATAGCGAGCTGGCTATTTCCGTGATAGATAAGCTCAAGAGTGTGTTAAGCACTATTAGTCAAAATGTGTTTGGCGCTTGGATTAATCAGTTGATTACTAGTGAAGATTTAGCTGAGGCTAGATTATCTATCCAAGGCATGCAGTCGCTGGTAACGCCAATTAACGGGCTTGCTAGCTCAACTGTTAACAGTGAGGTGGCAGTAACCACAGTCAACAATATCAAGTCAGTGATCGCGGCGATGAATGGAATTGCAGTTGAAATTGGCGAAGATATGACTGCTAAGCTTGAGAGTGTTAAGACTGCTATCTCTAAACTTCAAGAGGTTGGGAATGCTGTTAATGCCTTTTCACAAGGTACATTTGATTTTGCTGGAGTAATCAACCAAATTAATCAAATCAAGAACATCATCACGCAGTTAAACAGCTTACCAGCTAGTACAGGTGCTGAGGGGTTACAAGGTCTTATCAACACCTTTAACCAACTAACAACGGCAATTAACTCATTCTCATCACAATCAGCCGTGAGCATTGATAGCTTGATTAGTGCATTTGGACGATTAGGCTCATCATCAAATATGATGGCATCAATCACGACGCAAGCGGTCAATCGTATGAGAGTATCATTCCAATCTGGCATGACCTCAATTAGAGCAATCGTGACAAGTGGAATGAGCGCTATTTCAGCTAGCGCCACAACAGGAATGGCTAGATTTAATTCAGCTATTGCTAGTGGTACTAGTAGAGCTGCTTCAACTGCTCGCAGTGGTTCAGCTCAAATTGTGCGTGCTTTCCAAGGCTTAAATGGTCAACTGTATAGTGCTGGTATATTTGCAATGTCTGGTTTAACTTCAGGTATTTCATCTGGTGCAGGACGGGCAATTGCAGCCGCTAGAAACGTGGCCAACTCGGTTTCTAGAACCATTAGAAATGCTTTAGATATTCATTCGCCTTCTCGTGTCATGATGGCAATTGGTCGCTTTGTTTCTGAAGGTCTTGCTAAAGGTATTACGTCCGCTGGTAAGTTGGTTGATAAGGCCAGCAACAAGCTAGCCGAAATGGCAATACCACAAGTCAGAATTGCGGGAATCGCTACTGATATGCCAACGCAAGTGGCTGGGGCTACTAGAGTCATTAACGAGGTGCTGAACCCAGTTGGAACAGACGACTTTAGCGATTATGATTCAGGCATCAGCTTAAATCAAAGCGATATTGACGACATGCATGCTGTCCTAGACAGAAAAGTAATTGTTGAAAATAAACAAGTCGTACCACAAGTTACAGTCGTGGTTAACGACGAGGGGGGCAATGTTGATCCAGAGGAAATTGCTAAACAAGTCGAGGAAATCATTGTTAAAGCGCTAGAAGACGATTTAGGATAGGAGGCAGAAAATGGCAATTAACTTTTATTTGGATATCGAAGGCAAACGGCATTTACTGCCTGTAAATCCTTCCAATATTGAAATTAAAAACGGTTCAAATAATCAAACAGTGGAGATATCTGCTATTGGTGATGTAAATATTGGGGGCGCTAGATCATTGATCAGTGCCTCTTTTTCATCGTTTTTTCCAAAAGATTACAAAGCAGGATATGTCAATAAATATGCTAAGGAAGAAAAAAACAAAAATTGGATAGACCGTCTAACCAATGCAAAAAATAATCATGACAAAGTTCGGTTAATTGTAACTGATACTGATATTAACCAATTAATGTTAATAGAAGATTTTTCTTGGGGATATGAGGACAGCACAGGCGATGTAGTGTATACCTTATCTTTCAAAGAATATCGAGAAGTTACCGCTATTTATAAGAAAACTATTGCTAAAAAGATAAATCCAAAGCCAAGACCAGCACCCAAAAACAAACCGATAACAATCGGATGTCAAGTTATTGTAAACGGTAGACTACATCGTGATTCGTACGGTAGTGGTCCGGGTCTAACTGAGAAAAATGCTAGAAGGCAAGTCAACTTGATTGCCAAAGGTCGCCCTTATCCATACCACGTATGTATGCTTGATGGGACAGGGCGTATTTATTGGCGTGGATGGGTAACTGCAGGGAGTGTGAAACGAGTATGAAAATAGAAATTCTAACTACTAGCATGACTACTCGTAAGCAGTATGATATTTCAAACTTATGTTCACCACCTAATTGGACCACGTCACTAAAATCACAGCCTGGAAAACTCGAATTTGAAATGCTTGAAAGTGATCAAGTGGCCATTAAATCGGGAGACGAGATAATGATAAAAGTGAATGACGTCAACATTTTTAAAGGGCGAGTTTTCACGGAAACATTAAGAGGGAAGAATGACTTTCTAACCAAAGTCATAGCTTATGATCAAACCCGATACTTGCAAAACGAGGACACACTTATCTTTAATGCCAATACCTTGGTCGACCGATTTAAAAAGATTTGCCAAACCCAAGGAATTCCACACAAAGTGTTAGATTCTGTTGCTTATAAGTGCGCAGCTGTTTTAGAGAATAAGCATACTTATTACTCGATGCTTGAAAGTGCAATCGAGGAAACCGCTACACTTGGTGGTCAGCGTTTTGCCTTTTGGGATAATTTTGGCACTATGGAGTTGTTTAATTTAAATAGAGGTATCACTAATCTTGTTATCGGGGATAAGTCATTAATGACCGATTTTACTCTAACCAAAACCATTGATGATTCCGCAAATGCAGTCAAGATTTTGAGAGAAGATAAGGAGAAGGGGAAGCGAGAGATTTATAGTGCGACAAATGCCAAAAATATTGAAAAATGGGGAAAACTACAAGTAGTTGAAACTATTTCAGATGCTGATTTAAATGCTAGCCAACTAAAAGCTAGAGCCAATGAGTTATTGAGAAAGAAGAATGTTGAAATAATTTCCGCTGACATTGATGCGATTGGTGATTTATCGATTAGGGCGGGGAAAAGCTTCACTTGGCGAAACTCCAAGACTACTGAGTACGGTGTTGGTCATGACACACTAGTGTTAGTCACTCGCTGTGTTCACACGATTTCGCAAACGCCAACTATGTCCTTGGAAGTTGAGGTGATAGGTTAATGGCTGGAGAAAAATTAGCAAGAGCAATCAAACGAGGTCAGACAAAACCAAGCGAATTAGCTGATATTGTTTATGGCACAATTGTTAGTTCATCGCCTATCAAAATACGACGTGAGGATGGTCTAGAAATACCCTCAACCTTTATTGAACTATCACAAATAGCTAAAGGCTTAAAAGTCAGAATAGATGGCAAAGACATCGAAATTATCAGAGGTATTAAAGCAGGTGACAGAGTTAGGATGTTACAAGCTCAAAATAGCCAAGTTTTTTATGTTTTAGAAAGGGTGTAAGGTAATGTTTGAAGAAGATGACCAAATACCTACAAAGACGTATAAAGTCGTACATAATCGAATTATTGGGTATACAAACGACTTAGATGCTATGAAACAAGCAATTGACAAAAGTTTACAAACCGAGCGTTTTCACTACCTGATTTATTCAGAGAGTTACGGCCACGATCTAATAGATTTAATTGGCCAAGATTTCGATTTAGCTTACTCAGAGATTGAAAGACTAATTACTGAGGCTTTAATAGCTGATGATAGAGTTAGTGGCATTGAAAATTTAGAATTAAAAAAAACTGATAAACACTCAATAGTGGTTACTTTTAAGGTGGTTACTATTTATGGATCAATGAATAGTGAATTGGAGGTGAAGATATGAAGCCAGAAGAAATTGGCACGAATTTAGAAAAGTATGACTTTGAGTTTTTTATGAATGAAGCCATGAATTATGTGCCGAATGATATTGATATTCGAGAGGGATCAATCATGTATGATGCTTTAGCACCTGCGTGTTACCAGCTAGCTACATTAGCTATGGAGCTTAAAAATATGATGCTAGAAACTTTTGTTGTTTCAGCGACTGGAGGCTATTTGGATTTAAGGGCAGAGGAGGCAGGTGTAGCTCGTATTAAAGCAACCTATGCGGTAGTTACCGCAACAATAACTTCTTCTGATGGAAGTCCACTTAATTTAGAATCAGGAAGTCGTTTTTCATCAATTGGTGAGCATCCCGTTTATTATAAAGTAACTGAAAAGTTAACAGATGGAAAATATCATTTAACAGCGGAAATACCAGGAATGGCTGGCAATGAATATATTGGTACAATTTTACCCTTAGATAATTTAAATGATTTTGGTCAAGCGATTATTACAGAGGTAACTATACCTGCAAGAGATATAGAAACTGATGATAGTTTAAGGAAACGAGTTATTTCGGAGAAGAAAGTAACGGCTTTTGGTGGGAATACTGAAGATTATATTCGAATGGTCAATGGAATTGATGGTGTCGGCGACGTTCAAGTTTATCCTATTTGGAAGGGCGGGGGGACTGTCCTATTGGTTATTCTAAATAACTCATATAGAAAACCTTCAGAAAAGTTAGTATCAGATGTTCAAGAAGTTGTTGATCCAATTCAAGGTACTGGTATTGGCTTGGCGCCAATCGGTCATAAAGTAACCGTTAAAGGTCCTACTGAGCGAATATTACCTATTCAATTTGAATTAACAGTAAATAATGACTTAAATAAAGTAAGTATTGCGGAAGAAATAAAAGTAGCCCTTGAAAAGTATTTTTATACTCTTCGAAAAGAATGGGGAACTAAAAAAAGTAATGGATATGAGTGTTGGGTCTATAGATCCCAGATTACCTCAGTTGCTTTATCAGTAGAAGGAGTAGCGAACATCTCTAACATCGCTATTGATGGTCAGCAGACTGACATATCAATGGTCTTATCAAATGATTTACAAGAGCTTCCGGTAATGGGAGAGGTGAATGTGCTATGACATTAAAGCAATTTATGCCAAATTATTATTTTGATATTCGAGAAATGAATACTTTGTTAGAAGTTGAAGATAAATTATTTCTTCAAATCAATTATTTATTAAATCGTTTTAAAGATAATCAATTTATTATGACTGCTGATGAAAAACAAATTCAAGAATATGAAAATATATTGGATATTATTAGCACACCAGACGAATCATTGGAATTTAGAAGATATCGCGTATTAAGTCGTTGGATTAAACCTTCAGCATATACAAAGGATAGCTTGAATCAAATGATTGCTCAATTGCAAGGCAACAATAATTTTGATATTCACTATGATTATGAGCATTTCACTATTGAGCTAACCACAAGACTAGCGCATAAAGGGCAAGTTGAAGCAGTAATATCCGTATTAAAAGATATTTTACCAGCAAATATTGCAGTTATTCATAAAAACAAACTTGATCAAAATATAACTGGTCAGCTAGATGCCGGAGCGGGTATATATCACTGGAAAGAAATGATTTTAGAGTAGGAGGATAACATGGCAAAAATGAAACCTATTGTGATTACTGATAGCGGTCAATCACTTTTGGCTAAATTAATTAGTGGTCAAAAAATGACATTCACTAAAGCTGAACTATCTAGTAAGAAATATACAGATAATCAAATAAAAGCTTTAACCAAATTAGAAGATGTTAAACAATCAAATGATGTTGTTGGCGTCACAATTTTGAATGAAAAATCTGTTCAAATTGAGGTTGCAATAAATAATACAAATCTTGAAGAGGATTATTATTTAAACACAATCGGGTTATACGCCAATGATCCAGTAATTGGGGAAGTATTATATGCAGTAACAATTGCAGAAACGGCTGATTATGTTCCAGCCTATAATGGTAAGACTGCTACAGGAGTATTTTTAAAGTTTATTGTATCTGTATCAAATACTGAAAGTGTATCAGTGGAAGTATCTGACACTATGTATGCTACACATGCAGATATTTCCAGATTAAATGAAGGACTAGGAAAAACAAAAGAGACTGTTGACCTAAATTATCAATCAGTTTCAGGAGATCTAAGTGAGCTTCAGAATGAAATTAATCAGACAAAAAAGACTGTCGAAGATAATTATAAATGGGTTTACGACAGTGTCGGTTACCTCAATAAAATACAACCAGAAATAGAAGCCATTTTAATTGATAGCCCGATTCATGATAAAACTGGTTCGCCAGGACCGAAGTATTTGATGTCAGGTAATCAAGATGCTGGGTTCTTTGGTTTGGTAGCTCCCGAAGAATTTGGAGAATTTAAAGAGATGCCAGAAGGTTATCGTGCGTTTAATGGAAAAAACTTAGCAATGGCTAGTGGTGTTGTTCCAGGAATACCAATAAATGATGATACATACTGGTTGAAATTTTATAGCAAAGGAAAAATCGTATTTATTCCTTTCAAGCCGATACGACATTCAGTATCATTTAATGATTTGCCAAATAATCAGCAATCAATTTACCCCACTTTTCAAGTAGGTCATCTAAAATATACTGCTAGGCTAATTCGAGGAACTAAAATTAAATCACTACCAGAAAATGTGTCAATAGCTGATGCTGCAGTAGGGTCAGAGTGGAACAGCTTATTAATGCCTCTGCATAAAAATTCTAAATATGGGTTATGGCCACAAGACTTTCAAACATCGTATTGGGGCGATAGCTTTACAAATGAGGATTTTATGGGTGATGAGAATGATCCAGCATTGGCTATGTATAGTTTTGCAAATGGTGGTATCACAATGTCTGGTAAGTTTAAAAATATCGCAAGAAGTAATTATAATTTGTATGACATCATTCCAATAGAAGGTGTTGAAAACTCTTCAATGTTTTCTTGGCGACCAGTTTTAGAAGTATATGCAGAATAGGAGTAACTGATATGATTTATAAAACAAAACAAGGGTATGCTTTAATGCCCTTTTTAGCTATCTATGAACAAAATAATCAAATTAATGAACAATATGTATCAAATAAAGCAGATTTAGAAGTATATGCGTATTTAGGTCATATACGAAATCTGAAATTTGAAAATGTGGCATATTCAGAGGAACAGAAAATAAGAATTGAAAATGTAAAAGACAGTAAAGATGCACTGTTTCAAGAGGTCCTTGATTATGTAATGAAAGGGATTCTACCGACAAATTCACAGTTACAGAATGAAATAACAATTAAGACTATGCAAGCAACTATAGATGAGTTAATGATGCAAAATCTTATGGGAGGGATTTAAAATGTTCTATACAATTCAAAGGCTGTACGTTATTGGTAGATTGAATGACTTTGGTTTAGATAATGCTGTAAAACGTGGATGGATCACACCAGATCAACAGGCTAAGATTAAAGCAGATAAGGAACGATATGATAATGGTGAAATAGTCCCACTGGTTGGGTATATATATTAATTGCGTGGGCTAGTAGTCATAGACTAGCTTTATACAATTAGAAAGGAAGTGAGGAATTGGAAGGGAATTTAACAAATATCATCATCTATTACCACCAAGGTTTGAATAATCCATTAATTTGGTTATTGGTGGTGTTAGTGGTAAGTGACTTAGTACTAGGTAACATCATGGCATGGACAACCAAAATTTACACGAGTAAGAAAGGTATAAGTGGTTTTATTAAACACTTTGGCATTCTTGCTTGTGTTTTTTTAATCTTACCAATGATCAATGCAGTTTTAGGCTCAAATGCAGTAGCGATTGGGATTACGACTTACTTAGTCTATCTATACGCAATTAGCATTCTGGAAACGCTAGGAAAATTGGGGATGGATATACCACCAGTTATCGCTGACCGACTTACACAGGTAGTTGAAAGTCGTCTGAAGATAGAGATTGAAGACAAGGATAAGAATAAAGTTGAGATGAACTTAAAAGC
The DNA here is from genome assembly GCA_041223225.1 of Aerococcaceae bacterium 50-4. GTDB lineage: Bacteria > Bacillota > Bacilli > Lactobacillales > Aerococcaceae > Aerococcus. Next base: position 243,898 of record JBCLPQ010000001.1, on the reverse strand, counting down.
CACTGAAGAAGTTGATTCAGATGGTAAGCATATTTTGGAAATGAATTCAGATAATAAGGAGGATAAATAATTATGTCAGAAGAAATTAAAACAGTCGATGATTTAATTAAAGAAATCGAAGCGCAAGAGGACGGCATTTTTAAAGATGGCAAAGGTACTGACGAGAAAGGGGAACAGAAATAATGGCTTTGAAAATTAAAAAACAGTTAGCTCCGCATATTCCAGCGAGCGCTAGTAACAATTGGGGTGGGAATGGTTTTGGTTACGGTAATAAGCGGTTAAAGGTAACTGTCCACTTGACCGGTAACCGTAAAAAAGGCGCCAATGCGAAAATGCACGCTAACTTACAAGACCGGGTGTATGGCGCTTCATGGCATATTCAAACGGACGATAAAGAATCTATCCAATCATTTGAGTACTCATGGCAGTGTTATCACGCTGGTGACGGACACGGTAATGGCAATAAGCACTCAATTGGTATCGAGGGGTGTATCAATGTTGATGGCGACTACGTTAAAATGATTCACAATTTAGCGGAGACAGTTGCTATTGTTGTTCGTGAGAATGGCTTAGACCCCGTTAAAGATGTTGTGCGCCACTATGACTGGTCAGGTAAGCACTGCCCATCTCAAATTATGGACGGCTGGTACGGTATTACATGGGCTAAATTTAAGCAAATGGTGTTAGATTACTACAACGCTGGTAATACTTCAGTTCGTGCAGCTAAAACAACACCTAAGTCAGCAGGCACGTCATACGCTGAAAAAGGTGTATTTTATCCATCAGAAACGATAATCGTACGTGATGCACCAAGCACTAAAGACACTATCATCGCACGTTATTACAAAGGTGAAAAGGTGTCCTACCACACCGTCCACAAGAAGAACGGCTATGTATGGCTAGAGTACTTACGCCACAATGGTAAGTCTGGCTTCATCCCTTGCCGTGAGTGGCACGGTGGTAACGACTATGGTGTAACTTGGGGTAAAATTCTATAAAATTAGCCTTGCCTAAATAATATAAATAGGCTAGTATATACATAGGGGATAAACCCCCTGATGACACTTATCATCTTCAAACTTTCCATAAGGTAGTGGACTTAATTGTCTGCTACCTCTTTTTTTCTATTTAAAATTCATCAATTTGTGTTAATCTAAAGGAAATATAATTACGAGAGGATTATCATTATGCCACATTTTAATTTTAAACCCGCAGTTACTTATGTGAATTTTATAAGAAATCAACGAGGACTAGAAGAAGATAATCATATTACAGAGGTGGCTTTGGAACCTTACGATGAACGTAAAGGTCCTGATGTATTTGAACTAAGTCTTGAAATAAAATTATCAGGATTAGATATGTTAATAAACCCAATGAATAAATTTTTAATTGAGGAAATGCATAGCGAAGATATCAGTTCATTTTATGAACCTTTCTATATTTATGTTGTGACATATACGCAAAGGGGACAAAGGGATATACTCGTTCACGGGGTGAGTAGCCAATATATTTCCGAAGAGATGCTAAAAGAAAAAAGTATTGAAATTATGAGTTTTATTGGAAAGTTTAGAAATGATGAGCATTTGTTTCCAGAGGGAAAAGATAAAGTGAATTATGACTTTGTAACTCATATTTATTTTGTAAAGGTCTTCTATTCAAATGAACCAATCGACAACGAAGATGAATTAGAAATGTATATGTGGGAACCTCGTTTCGAACTGTTTAAAACAAAAATCCCCATTAAATTGAATCTTTTAGATGGTGATGCAAATGGATAATAATATAGATAATAAAGTTGTAAGTTTGGAACAACATGAAAAATTTAAGGATTCAAAATTTTCCATTCCGGGCACCGTTACTACCGAGAAAAAGGGTGATAATATGGATGATGGCATCTTATTCAAAGAGTTGAAAGACGATATGCGGGAACGTGAAGAGCGATCTGAACGACGTTTTCAAGAACAGCAAGAATTGTTATTAAATAAAATCGACAAGAAACTTGATGCTAATAATGAAAATATTAATGAAAAATTCCGTGTATTAGAAAGCAAAATCGACAAGACCAAAAATGAAAATCGGTATTGGTTCATAGGATTAATAATAGGTTTACTTGGACTAATTTCTCCTATTATAGTTGCGCTTATTAATATTTTTCCACAAATCATGGAGATATTAACGAAGTAGCATTTTATTTAAAATATATAAAACCCCTCACCCTAACCGGTGGGGGCTTTTTTATTGTCAAATTCCAAACTGAATGATTAAAAGTTGAAGAGAAAAAGACAGGTTATGGGTATATACTAAAAGTGTAAAAAGTAAGCGCTTTCAAAAAAGGAGGTTCTATTATGAAATTGAAGAAATGTTTGATTATTGGGGCAACTGTTTTGGCTTTAGCGCCAACGGTATCTATGACTGCTTTTAGTGGTGTTGCGTATGCTGATGAAACTGTAACAGAGGTATCTAGCGATACTCAAGTAACTAGTGTACTTATTCAAAAAGATGAAACGATTACCGTTGAAGAACTAATTGGCGTGGAAGAAGAACCGCAAATTTCAACGAGAGCTGTGACCCATTGGAAATTATTCAACAGAAAATACTATAGATTAAGTAACATTAAGAGTGCACAATCAATTACTGTGTTTATACTAGGACTATTCCCAATTGGGAAGGTAGCTGGAGGAGTATTAAAAGCGGGAAGTGTTTGGAATAGCGTTAAAGGAACAACCAGCAAAGAAGTGTACGTAAAATTAGAGCAGTTTAAAGATAAAACTAACAGAAAGGTTAAAAATATAGTATATTATTATAGAGACGCAAAATATACTAAAAAAATTACGCAAGCTGAGTTTATATATCGCTTTTAGGGGAGATTAAATGAATTGGAAGTATATTGATTTTATTGTTAGCATACTAACTTTTTTATATTTACTAGCCAGCTTTATGCAAATAATTGATAAAAGTAACCTTCTAATTTTGGGGGGATTTGTATTAGGGTTAAACATCCTTAATTTAGTCTATCATGTTAACAATAAGATCCTAGCTAAAAATAAATAAAGCTAAAACCCCTTACTTCCAATCGGAGGTAGGGGGCTTTTTTACTGTCAAATTCCAAATAGAAGTGTTGAAAGTTGAAAATGAAATGGGTTAATTATGAGTATATACTAAAAGTGTAAAAAGTAAACGTTTCCAAAAAGGGGGGGAGTATATGAAAAAAATTTATGAGTACTATTTCAAACAAGAAAGCGATGTAAATAAATCTTTAATGAAAGATTTTGCGTGGCTTTGGGGAACAATTGGTTTTTTAACATGCGTTTTGCTATTCATTTTTTTACCAAGTAATATGTTTTATGGATTACTAGGAGGAGTATTGGTCTTGCCTTTTTTAACCTTACATAGTATTTATAAGAAATTGAATAAAAAAAGATAGGAGAAAAATTATGAAGAAGAGAACCTTAAAATTATTATCTATTATAATAGTATTTCTATTTGTTAGCTCAATTCATGGTGTTAAAGCTGAAGTAATGGATACATCTGGTTTTGATTTGAATCAAGTAGATGACACTTCAGCATCTATTATTGAAGAAATGAAAAATGCCGATTACGTATATGATTATGTCGAAAATGCGGAAGAAATAACTTTCTATATACAAGAACCCACTTCATCAGAAGGAAATAATTCAGACGTAGTATTAAAGACGTATGGTTTAAGAGCTGCAAATAATCGTGCGGGAGTAACAAAAGTAGTTTGGCAAAAGGGATTTTTAAATTTTAAATTATACTTATCTGCTTCAACGAAGACACGAATTTCACAACTATCGGCTGGAGCAGCAACAACTTATCTGTCTTCTTTTTTAGGAGACTCTAGGGTAATAAATGTTGTTGCTGGTGCACTAGGTACCCAGATACCGCGTGGTAAGACTTATACTTATGGGTCTGTATACGTATTTAAAAACGGTACTTACAAATATAGTTATTACCAATAATAGGAGGGTCTAAATGAATCGCAAAATTAAAATATTAGGAATAATGTTTGTGGCTTTAATTTATTTAGTTTCCCTGGATACAGAAGTAGCTAAAGCTGAGACAATAGTTTCCGATGCAACTACAATAATATCTCCCAGAGCAGTACTTCCAAATGAGCCCGGATCTAGTGCACCGTCTTATTTCTTTAACCGATATGTTCATGTTCATAGCAGTCGCTATTCAAATAAACCTAGTGAAACTAAAATATGGCAAGTAGCCTATTCAAATGGTAAAAAGTACCAGGGGTGGGTATATTGGACAGGTAAATCAAAAGTTGTTAGTTATGGAGTTAGACACTATGAATTTAGAGGAAGTTTACATAGGGCTTAAAAATTAAGGATAAATTAATACATGAAACGTATCAGTACTGATTATTTTTTAAGGACCTTTATTAAAAAGAAGAGTAAAACATCGAAAATTCGCATGTTAATATCCGGCCTATTGTTAATCTTACTTCGGATTTTAAGTATGTATGTTCCTGGTATTAAAGAAATTAATTCAGGATTATCAGGATTAATCATTAACGGGATATTAATTACAATGTTTGTTTTTGGATAATTAATAAAAGAGCTAGCGTGGGTTAGCTCTTTTTAATATTATCAATGATGAGTTGACACGTTTTTGAGTGTACTCAAGGCATGTAGAGGTAATCTGTCGCCTAGTCAAAACCAAAAAATAAAAAGCTTATACAAAAGCCCAATTGATGATGATATCACCATCGTCAATTTCTATGCTGTTAATGAGGGAGTGAACAAACTCCCTTTTTTCTATTAGGTCACCATTATCTAATATGTCACTAGCATTGGTTAATAAGTTTGTTGCTTCTTCAAAACTCAATTCTGGTTCATCATTTTCAAAAACTTCAAGATCACTTGTTAATCTTTCTTTTTCCGCATTTAGTTCATCCACTCGTGATAATATATCATCCACTGCCGTGGTTCCCATTTGATATAAATCAATCAATCGCTTCACTTGTTTATCTATTTCGCTGATTCTACTTTCAATTGCAGCGTTATTATTTTCTGGTTCTTGCTTATTTGACTTCATATCTTTTATTACATCAGGGTTAAATGACAGTTTCTTGATTTCATCAAATATAATTTTATCCAATTTTACAACCGCAAAAATAGTATTCTTACAATTTGGGTCTATAATCATATTTTTAGCTGTTTTAGCTCGACTGTAGCAAGTGTAATAAGGTCTATAAGTTCTTTTGTCACCGTGGCCAGAATAGCTACCTTTAGCAAAATATCTAGCCCCACAGTGATTACACTGAACTAACCCAGTAAGAACATGCTTGGCTTGGAATGGTCTTTTCTTATGTTTCCCATCGCCTTTAGTCCAGCTAATTTCTTCGTATCTTTTAACGGACTTGTTAAAGGTTTCTTCATCGATAATAGCCTCATGCTTACCATCGTATAGTTCGCCTTTCCATTCAATTTTTCCGGTGTATATTGGCGATATTAAAGCACTTCTAACAGCTGTGTGACTTCCCCAACTACCATATTTAGTAGTGTACTTAGCATTCATAATCTTTTGAATTCTTGTAATCGGTACGCCTTTTAAAAACATCTCATGTACAAGCTTAACTTGCATAGCCTCGTATTCGTTAATTTGCAAGTAACCATCAATATAATCATAGCCAATAGGATCAAACCCACCACCGTGATATAGACCTTCTTTTGCTCTTGCATCAGCTCCCATTTGCATGCGTTCGCGAATCTGCTCACGTTCCAATTGAGCAAATACAGATAAAATTCCAATCATTGCACGTCCGAACGGTGTGGATGTATCAAAGTTTTCTGACATACTGACAAATTCCACATTATTCTTTAAAAACTCATCTTCTATAAGTAGTAAAGTATCTTTTTGTGATCTTGATAATCTATCAAGTTTGTAGACTACTACAGCATTAATCTTTTTATTTTTAATATCCACTAGCATTTGCTTCAATGCAGGGCGTTCTGTATTTGCGCCACTAAACCCGCCATCGGTATAGACCTTGTAAACCGTCCAACCTTTGGCTAAACAGTATGCTTTTAAACGTTCCTCTTGCTCACCAACTGAATAACCTTCATTTGCTTGCTCCTGTGTACTTACACGTACATATATCGCTGTTCTCATGTATATATTTCACTCCTATTGTGTTAAAATAGGGTATGCAAAAAGCACACCATATTAGTGTTTTTTGGTTGTAACCTCACTCCAGATTCCGCCAAGATTCAGGGAGTGGGGTGTTTTTTATTGCTATAATTGATTGAATATTTTTAATGTTTTGCTATAATATAATTAAGATAACTTGAGAAGGAAAAACACTGGGTCCCATAACGGGGTAGGTACGTTGTACTGAGCATTCCTATGTGCCTGGGGTTATCTTTTTTTATTTCTTTAAACTAGATACGAAGTTCTTTGGATTTTTCTGGATTTCGGCAATTATAAAATCTATGAATTGTTGTGAATAAGTAAAATGAATATTGTTTCCAATCGTATGTTCATAAGAATATTTAGGATCTGACTTTATTGAATAAAAATCGATAATCAAATTAAGAATATACTGATTGAATTTACCATTATAATCTTCAATTTTAAGGTTTTTATTTTGCATTCTTTCACGAACCACAGTAATCACATTGTTATATGAATATTTATGTGTATCTGCGGGATCTTTCAGCTCTTTTATTATTGCACCACTATTTCTCGACGACTTATCAATTCTTACAGTAAAATCTGCCTCGTCTTTCTTTTTTGTGATATAAAGTCTCTGTGCTATATTAATTGAAAATTTGTCGGAATCATATTCATCACTTAATACATCAATTTCATTTGATTGCTGTATAAATTTTTCTGCGATTTCAGGTGGATATTTGATTTTTATTTCTTCGTTAGTTAGTGGCTCTATACTTGCAGAAATTGTTAAAAAATTTTGTGATACGAATTTAGTAATATCAACATTATGGAATTTTGATATTTCTGTTATATAGTTCAATACACAGGATTGAAATAATGGCGCATACTTTAATTCGTAATCTTCAGTAATATAGTGAGTACTAATATTTCTTAGATCAATAATTTTTTCTAAATTGAGTCTAATTCTAGTATTTTTGTCAGTATATATCTTTTTTATAGCATCTGTAATACTAATGGTTCTTTCATTATTATCTTCATAATATATTGAGGAATTACCGTCTCTATTAATTAGATGCGCTTTCAACATTAGCTCCCAAGCATTACAAATAAAAAAACTAAATCCTTCGATTCTATATTTAATGGTGGGTTTATTATATATTTCAAGACCCATAATAAAAGCTTCAATACTTTTATCTACTAGTTGTTTAGATAGATTAATCAATTGCTCACCTCATTTTTAATATTTTGAAAGATATAAGTCCTATTTCAGCTCCCCAGCATTGAGATAGGGCTATTTTTATTTTAATAATACTTTTCCTAATATAGTAATTTCAGAAGGACTAAAGAACATATCGCTATATTCTTCATTTTCTGATTTTAATGTGACCGTATCCCCATCTACGTATACTCGCTTACAAGTAACACCCTCATTTTCAATTCTGACGATAGCAATTTCTCCGTTTTCCACCGTTGGCTGATATCTAATATAGATTTTATCCCCATTCTGAATTAGTGGTTCCATACTATGTCCGTTGATTTCAACTTGTTCATCAGCTCCATTCGGAACCATTGAAGCCGGTAAGACATCATGCCTAACATCAGCATCATCTACATACAAAGCGCTACCTGCAGCAGAGCTACGTCCAGTGTACACATGTTTATCTTCTTTGACATAGTCGCTTAGGTTGGTAACATTACCTTTGTTTTGTTCTTCAAGTTGACGTTCAGCAAAGCTGTAGACTTTATTTTGTCTTGAGTCGTTTAATTCTAAAACTATTTCATTGATTTGAGAAGATACTGTACTTTCTGACGGTTTTTCGTCATTTATTAGCAATAGCGGGCTTATTTTGAGAGCAGATGCTAATAATGAAATTTTGTCACGGCGCATATTTTCAATCATACCTTGTTCCCACTTTCGGACAGTAGATTTCCCAACTCCTACCATATCTCCAACCTGTTCTAGGGTTAGACCTAGTTCTTGCCTCCTAGATTTAATATCATACATAACATTTTCTCCCTTATATTATCGTTAAATTGATTTTAACATTTAAGTGTCGTTTTGGAAACTATTTTATATAATAGTTTCCGAAAAGTGTCCTAAAGGATATTTTTGTGTTGACATTAATTTTAAAATCAATTAATATTAAAAGTGTCCAAAGGGACACAATGGTGAGAGGGGGTAAAATTATGAATAGTAATGCAGTGAAAGCAAAAATTGTATTCAATGGCATGTCAATCGATGAATTTATTAATCAAGTTAATCAAGAACTCGAGAAAAAAGGTTATGGAAGCATGTCTCGTTCCACCTACTATAAAAATTTACGTGGAGAACAAGAATTTACTAGAAGTGAAATTCAAGCCATTTCTAAGGTACTGAATTTATCAAACGATGAAGTTTTAAATATTTTTTTTGACAATTAGTGTCTAAAAAGACACTTGGTGATTGAAATCACATAGAAAGTATAAGGAGCATAAAAATGAACGAAATTAATGAGGAATATAAGCATGCAGAAAAGTCATCCTTTTATGTATTAGTCGAACAGATTGAAAGACTAAACGAGTTATCAAAGGATGACAATTTAAATACTAATGAGCGGGTAAGTATAGCTCTTGCAATAGTAGAAGTATACAAATCTCTATCATATTAACGCGATCTTCTATTAGAAATGAATTGTTGACGTATTTGTGAGTGCACTTCTTCATATTTATCGACTAATTCTTGCGGAGTTAGTTTTGATAAATTCTGATTTTGAAGATAGAGCATAGTTAAATATTGAACTTTATTTGGAGGATTATACCAAGAAAGGAACGGCTATATGGAAACTATAACTTTCATTTTACTAATTGTGCATTTAATTTTAAACATTATCATCCTACATAAACTTAGAAAACTTGACCTTAAATAATTTGGTTTTTGAAAACCACTGAATATTATGATTTGTAGATACTTTGATAATCATTGGTGAAACTAGTGGATTGAGGTAATAGCTAAATTCAGCATAGTTTTCTGATGGGATGATCTTAGAATCAGTAAACGGCTTCTGGTAGCGCCAATTTGCGGGAATATCTATAGGTCCATATGGAAACTTAGAGTTACTTCCAGGTTCAAAGTCTAATGTTTCAACTATGTGTTCGTGAAAATCTAATAACTGGATATCTGTAATTGTTATAGGAGCATTCGAAGTATTAAATACTTTGAAAAATATTAAGTAGGGGTCGCTATCGTTTTGAAAATATTCAGCTTCTATTACTTCAATCGAGTAACGATCTTTTCGCCGCGTATACCAAATACTATATATAGCTAGTATTAAAGCTAGTAAGGCAATAATTAAGTTCCAAAAATCAAGTTTAAATAAAACATCAGGCAAAGGTATATCCATAATAATCTCCAATCTATTTAATTTTATTGAATTTATTATACCAAGAAAGGAATGAACAATATGAACGAAATTAAGCTATTTAATTTACAAGAAAAAGAAGATGGAACCGTGGCAGTTAGCGGTAGAGAATTGCATGAGTTTTTAGAGATTAAAACTGAATACGCTAAATGGTTTCAACGAATGAGTGAATATGGTTTTGAAGAAAATATAGATTTCAACTCCGTCAAAATTGACCGAGTTCATTTAGAAGGAAATAGATATGTAAATAGACAAGTTGTAGACCACGTCCTAACAATCGACACTGCTAAAGAAATCTCAATGATCCAGCGGAATGAAAAAGGAAAGCAAGCACGTCAATACTTTATTCAGGTAGAAAAAGCGTGGAATTCGCCAGAGATGATTATGAAGCGAGCGTTGCAGATTGCAGACCGTAAAGTAATAGACCTGCAAGAACAGATAGCACTGGATAAGCCAAAAGTAATCTTTGCTGATGCAGTATCAGCAAGTCATACCAGTATTTTAGTCGGAGAGCTATCTAAGTTACTTCGCCAAAACGGTATTGATATTGGGCAGAATCGCTTATTTGCTTGGTTGCGTGAAAATGGCTTTCTCATCAAACGTAAAGGTACAGACTTCAATATGCCGACACAATATTCAATGGACCTAGCGTTATTTGAAATTAAAGAACGCACTATCAACAACGCTGATGGATCTATTCGAACTACAAGAACGCCAAAGGTCACTGGTAAAGGTCAGATGTATTTCATTAACAAATTTTTAAAAGAGCGAGAAATGGTATAGGGGGTGTAACCATGATTATTCATATTATGGCAGATGGTACTAAGCGGGATAGCATAAAAGATTACGTTGTTAAGCTCAATGATAATACGGAAAAAGCATATAAATTACTAGCAGAGGAGAGAAAGAAATGAATCACGACAGCAAGAAATTTTTATATTATGCAATTTTAACAATAGCTTATTTTATCGGTTGGATATCAGCAGTTGAATTCAATTTCAATGGCTATGTTACAACGTTGTTATTTTGGGCGTTAGTTGGAAATGCTTATATGGCATATCAATATGCTAAAACAGCAGACTTATTTGTTGGATATGAAGAGGAGGAAGAATTATGAAAAAGACAAACACGATTGAATGGATTAAGGAACAGCGGCAAGAACAAATTGAAGCTTCTGTAACTGCGTTTGCATCGACAGGCAAAAAGGAACATTTAGAAGATATTGAAGCAATCAATGAACATTATGATGAAATCCTAAAAAATATGCAGCTATCTAATTACTTTCACGCTAGGAATTTTTCATAAAAAAAGCACCTATTGCAGTAGGCGCTAAATAAAACTTAAGTTAAGGAGAGTATACCATGCAAATTAAATTATTAAAAATGACAATTCGAAATTTCAAAGGCATTCAAGCTTATGAGTTAACACCAGAGGGTGAAAATATCAATGTTCAAGGTGATAACGGTACAGGTAAAACAACCTTATATGACGCATTCTTATGGGTCTTATTCGGTAAAAATTCAACTGATCAATCAGATAGCAAGTTTGACTGGAAACCATTAGATAGTGAAGGAAATGAGCTCCACCACCTAGAAACAGAAGTGGAGTTGCTACTGGATATCGATGACCAAGAAAAGAAACTTAGCAGAATGATTGCAGAGAGCTGGACCAGAAAGCGTGGCTCTATCGAGGAGACGTTCACTGGCCACAAGACGACATTCAAGATTGATGATTTGTCAGTTAAGAAAAAAGAGTACACAGACTATTTAGATGACTTGATTGGTGAAGAACGCTTCAAATTGCTGACAAATGTGAATTACTTCCCAGAGGTTCTTGATTGGAAGAAACGCCGTGAGGTCCTAATTGAAATGGTTGGAGATATTACCGATGCAGATGTCATTGCTTCAAATAGCGATTTAAAGCCACTTTCAGAGCTTTTATCTACTAAGTCAGCAGAAGAACTAATGAAGCTAACTAAACAGCAAATGAAGCAAGCTAATGACGATATTAAGGCATTGCCAAGCCGTATCGATGAAGTAGACCGTAGCTTACCTGATTTGACCGGGCTAGATAAGGACCAATTGCAAGCAGAAAAAACCGATAAAGAAAATCTAATTAGCCAATACCAGTCTGACATTTTGGATATCAAAAACGGAGATGGTCAATCTAAGTTAAATAACGATTTAGTTGCCAAACAAGTTGAATATCGAGAAAAACTACTCGAGCATATGGACGAACAAAAGGATGAAATTTCCGGTTTCGAAGAAATGAAGCAAGCTAAACAATCTGAATTGAATGAGCTGAAACAAGAGCTAATCGAAACCCAAAATAAATTGGAAACAATGAAATTCAAAGGTAAGAAAGTGGCCGATGAACTTACGACAGTGGCTGATGACAAAGACCGACTCACTAAACGATTCTTTGAAGTCCGAGATGAAGCAATGCCAACATTTGATGAACATCGCACCACTTGTAAGATGTGTGGCCAAGAGCTGCCTGCTGATCAAATTGAGGAAATCAAAGCGAATTATCAAAAGGAAGTAGAAGAATTTAACCAAAACAAAGGTAAGCAACTCGAAGCTATTCAGGCCGAAGGTACGAAAAGGGCTGAGGAATTAAAAACATTAGAGAATGAGAAAAAGGGTATTGCCGAAGCAGAGAAAACGCTTGTTGAAACAGCTGATGAAATCAACGGAAATATCAACAAGTTAACTGATGCCATTGACCAAATACAAGTGGAAATTGACGAAATCAAATCAGGCCAAACGCCATTTGAGAAGTCGGAAATTGGTAAGAAATTGGTTGATGAAGGTAAAGCAATCCAAGTCAAAATTGAAGCAGGCGATAGCAACCACGAAGAAGATATTAAGGTATTAAATGAGAAAATTGACATCACAAAAGCTGAAATTGTCATTTTAGATGATGAACTGTATAAGTTCACGGCATATGCTAACCAATCCAAACGTAAACAAGAGCTTGTCGACAGTGAGAAAGAAATTTCAGCTCATTATGGCGAGTTGCAAAACCAACTGTACTTACTAGAGGAGTTCACTAGAGCCAAAGTCAACCTGCTAACTGATGCGATTAACGACAAGTTTAAATTCGTAAAATTCAAACTATTTGAAGAAAACATCAATGGCGGACTTGAGGAAGTATGCGAGCCAACAGTTGATGGAAATAACTACTCAACAGGGCTAAATAACGCCGCACGTATCAATGCAGGGCTAGACATCATTAACACTTTGATGGACTACTACCAAACAAAAGTACCTGTATTTATCGACAACGCAGAGGGTGTTAATGAGCTTATCGACATTGACACACAACTAATTACTTTATCTGTTTCTAAACACAAGAACCTTAATGTAACGGCTAAATAGGAGGAAATATCATGACTACAAATCAATTAGCTAATCAAAATAATTCTGTACAAGGATTGCTTAAAAATCCTGCAATCCAAAAGAAATTCAATGATGTACTAAAAGATAAGTCAACCAACTTTACATCAAGTTTGATTAGCTTGGTAAACGGTGATAATTACTTATCAGACGCTGAGCCAATGAGCATCGTTGCCAGCGCTATGCAAGCAGCACAACTAGATTTACCAATTGAAAAACAATTCGGATTTGCTTATATCGTGCCGTTTAATGCTAAAAACAAACAGACTAACACATGGGAAAAGAAAGCACAATTTATGCTTGGATACCGTGGTTATATCCAATTAGCGCAACGTTCTGGTCAATATCAATCAATTAACGTGATCAATGTCTATGATGGCCAACTAGATGAATGGAACCCTTTGACTGAAGAAGTGAAGTTTAATCCTGATGGAAAATTTAGTGATGAAGTTATTGGTTACATCGGTTACTTCAAGCTGCTAAATGGTTTTGAAAAGACTACATATTGGACCAAAGAGCAAATTGAAAAACACCGCATTGATAACAACAAAGGCAAAGATAAGCGCAAGTTAACTGGTGTATGGGCATCGAATTATGATGCTATGGCTCAAAAGACAGTGCTAAGAAACCTACTAAGCAAGTGGGGTATCTTGTCCATCGAGATGCAACAAGGAGTGATAGCTGACGATACAGTAAACGACATTGATAATAGCGGTCAAATTCAGCGAGTGGACGTAACAGATTCTGTTGACGATATACAAATGAATATCGAACAGAACGCTAACAAGGAGCCATTAGACTTTGGAGAAGAATCAGCAAGCGAACCCGTTCCAGAGCCAAAACCATCCAACAACATCAAGTCAAAGACAGAAACAGCCAACAATGATTTTGAAACGGTCTTACCAGGGTTCTAATCATGCTAGAGATTGAAACATTGGGATCTAATTCAACAGGTAACTGCTATCTTCTCAAGGACGGTAGCAGTCACTTGTTACTTGAAGCAGGTATCAACCCTAAAAATATGCGCACAGACTGGTCAAAAATTGAAGGAGTGTTGATAAGTCATGAACACCAAGACCACGCCAAATACGTCAAGGATATCGTTAAAAGAACAGCAGCAGATGTCTATTGCTCGGCAGGTACATCAAGCTGTCTCAACGGCGTTCCGAAATATCGGATTAGCCCTGCAAAAAGTAAGCAGAGATTTAGCATCGGTAGTTGGAAAATATTGCCGTTTGATATCGAGCATGATGCGGTGGAGCCTCTGGGATACCTCATCGAAACGCCGTCTGGCCAAAGAGTGCTGTTCGCAACTGATACCTATTATATTCGATATAAATTTACTGGCATCACTCATCTGATGATTGAGTGTAATTACAGCCTAGAAATTTTAGAACGTAATTATCAGCATAGAAAAATTGATAAAAAGCAGCGTAATCGGATTATTACAAGTCACTTTGAATTGAACAACGTAAGACAATTTTTGCAATCTAATGACTTGTCAAAATTACAAGAAGTTTACTTGTTGCATTTGAGTGATAGAAATTCTGATGCGGACCAGTTTAAACGAGAAATACAGGCCATTGTTGGGGTGCCAACATACATAGCAGAGTAGGAGGTGAGCAAATGGCTAAACGATATTACTGGTTAAAACTTAAGAATGATTTCTTTGAACAGAAGGAAATTAAGCTATTAAGACGAATAGCTGGTGGTGACACATACACAGTAATCTATCTAAAAATGCTGTTAGTTAGCCTTCAAAACGAAGGGAAAATTTATTATGACGGTATAACCGACAGTATTGTTGAAGAAATAGCTTTGGAAATCGATGAAGATGCTGACAACGTTCAAATTACACTTCAATTTCTAACTAGTAAAGGTTTGATTGAACAGGGTGTGGACGACGATATCAAGATGATGAATATCGGTGAAATGATTGGTTCTGAGAGTGCAAGTGCAGCAAGAATGAGAAAGCATAGAAATCGAAAGTTGTCACATAGTGACGTTAAAGCGTTACAAAGTGACACGGGAGTGACACCACGGTTACACCAAGGTGACACAGAGAAAGAGATAGAGAAAGATATAGAGATAGAGAAAGATAAAGAACCACAACAAGAAGATATAGAACTTAAGGGTGGTGGCGACGACATTAACGAAGCAATTGACTTCTACCAGCAGAACTTTGGTGTACTCAACCCATACACTGCACAGAGGATTGTTGACGCATGCAATACTTTTGACGAAGAAATTGTCATCAAAGCTATGCAAATTGCTTTAGAAAACAATGCACGTAACTATAACTATGTAAAAGCAATATTGAAAAGATGGTATGAACATAATGCGATGACTATTGAGGACATAGAAGCATTAGAGCTTGAGCATAAAAATAAGCAAGCCAAGAAGTCATATGGAAAACTACAGAAAGAATCAGTAGCACCTAAATGGCTAAACCAAGAAGATAGGCAAGATAAATACCAAAATAAAGATACGCCAACTCAATCAAATCAAGTGAATGCTGATGACATAGCAGCGCTTGAAGCATTGAAACAGTCGGTACTAGGAGGCGCTGAAGATAGTTAGCAAGTATAGATCAAGCAAAATCACAGTTGACGGAATCAAATTCGATAGTAAAGCAGAAGCTGCTTTCTACAAACATTTGAAAAACAAACAAGCACAAGGATTAATCACCACGTTTGAAATGCAAGTACCTTTTGAATTGCAGGAAGGTTTTGGACATCCAACTAGGAAAACTAAAGCAGGTAAACCAGCAAGGGTTACCGCAATCAAATACGTGACGGACTTTGTGGTCACCTACCCTAGCGGGCAGGTTAAGGTCATTGACGTTAAAGGTATGCAAACAGTTGATTTTAAGTTAAAAGCTAAGCTATTCATGCGTAAGTACGGTGTACCGCTTTACTTAGCTAAAAGACAGCGAGGTATTTGGGAAATAAAGGAGTTTTAGATCATGGAAAAACAAATATATACAGGTTGGGCATTCACTATTAACGAAAAACAAAAAGCAGATTTCAATGCTGATATTTATCGAGAACTAACAAGCAAATATAAAGTTTTAGTAGGATTTTCAAATCAGATTTTAGCAGCAAGATTAGAAGATTATGACGTCGTACTAGAAAGAACTGCAGGACATAATCATTCAACTTACAAAGTGGTAAAAAATAGACCAGAGTTATCACAGCTTGAGTTAGCACTCATTTGCGATAACGGTAACCTATGTTTTGGTTATACCACCAAAGGTTATTTGATCTATGTGTTTGAAGATTAGAGAGGGATAAACATGAATTCAGTACAACTAATAGGGCGACTAACAAAAGATATTGAACTTAGATACACGCAGGAAGGCGTTGCTGTAGGTAGTTTTCAACTAGCGGTGAATAGACCCTTTAAGAATGCTCAAGGGGAGCAAGAGGCAGACTTCATTCGTTGCCAGGTTTGGCGTAAAACTGCTGAAAATCTTGAGAAGTTTACGCGAAAAGGCGTTCAGATAGGCATTATAGGGCATATTAAAACAGGAAGTTACGAAAATAACGAGGGTAAAAGAGTCTACACAACTGACGTGATTGTGGAGAAATTTGATTTACTTGAACGTAAAGAGAAAATAGATGGGGTAGGCGACGTTCAAAATAACTCCGAGGGTAATTACACACAAACAAATAAAAACGCCACACAGGGAAATTATGGAGCAAATAGCGCTAGTCAGTTTGGTGGATATGCAAATACACAAAATACGCAGTCACTCGATGTTAAAGACGATGATTTGCCGTTTTAAATATACAGAAAGAGAGAGGAAACATGGAATATTTATCTACTAGAGATCTATACAGATTGTTGTCATTCGAGTTTGACATGCCACAAATTAAAATGCGGAAAGTGTGTGATGTATCAACCTTCATTTGGAATAAGGATGTTGATATATCTGAGTTGATACCCAAAATTGATAATGGGTTAGCTGCACTATTTGGTATTGGATATAGAGATCAGGAAAGCATCGCCTAATATGAACGCCATAAAGGTATCGCAAATGATGTAGATCCAAGGAAGGTTACAAAGAACCGACTCGTAAAAGGGTTAAGCATCAGTCAATTGGCAAATTTAACGGGTATATCTTACTCAATTATTCAAAAAATTGAAAATGGAGATGTGAAGATTCAAACTTGGAAAGTTTATCGAAATTTAGCAGCGATTTTAGAAGATGATTTGCTTAAAGCTGATAGCAAGTATAAAGAGAAAAAAGACAAAAATCGCAAACCTAAAAAGAGATCAATTACACTCAAAAACATTGCGCAAAGAGGTTCAAATTTATCTTGGGAAATGGGACATAAAGTAGTTTATTAGGAGGGGAACCATGAACACACCAATTGAGACTCTGAAAATTCAGAGAGACAGACATCTTGGCGAGGCCAAAATGTATCAGGAAAGAGCTATTAAAGAACTAGATAAGATGACGGAACATTTTAATATGTCGAAGGAGTATGGCCTAGCTATTGATGAATTGAAGAAGTTGGAGGATTAGACATGGAGATATTTGTATTTACAGTTATTGGAATAATCGTCGGCGCTCTTGGCTATGAGGGGACGGAAAGAATTCAACGAAAAAAGAAAAAATCGGAATTTGAGACGTGGAATCCTTATACAAAAACTGATAATTATAAATTTGAAAAACTAGAAGGTCTATATGATCAATTGTCAAAAAAAATTGACGATATCGAAAGTGGTAGAAGCTATATAGTTTTAGTTGATGATGGTGGCGTTTATGACGTTAAAGCTAATTTAGATGGTACTTATGAATGTATTTACACAGATTTTTATCCAGGCCATCAATTAAAGAAAATGAAGATGAACGAGGCAGTTCGAGTTGCCAAAGAGATAGAAGGTAAAGGAGCAGCTTATGGTGATTATGAGAAAGTTTACTTTGATTTTACTGATTAGTTTCCAATAAACAGGAAATATAGAAAAGTTGCTGAAATAAAGGAGATGAATAGAAATGGAATTTTTATTAACAACAATCGCATGGGTTTTAATTATCGGTATTGGTTTATCGGTCATTGGTTTTATTGCTTGGTTAATCTACGCACGATGGATCTTTAAAAAGAATCAGAAAATTTTCAAAAAACTTAATGATGAATTTGATGATTTCGATGATCTATTTTAATGAAGTTGATGATTAGATGGATATTTTAATTAACATTTTTATCACTATCGGCGCTATCGTATCAATAATAGTAGTAGGTAGCTTTGCAGGCTTAATGCTTGCGTTGGCAGAGGATATGGTGGTTGAAACACGACAAGCGAAAATACGGAACAAGGCATTTAAAAAGAGAGGGAAATAATATGAAAAAATTATATGTAGCAGTAGATGTTGGATGTATTGAATGTGGAGAGCCTTCAGCTATATTAGGTGTATTTACTAATATTGAGAAAGCCAAGCAAGTGTGTGATGAACACGAGAAAAGGCAAGCTAAAACTTGGGGTGGCCAACATTCTTTTGAGGTCCATACAGTAGATGGTATTGATAAAGAGACGAGAATAGAATACTAAATTTATTAGAAAGAGGAGTGCTAGCATGTTGTTTTCGGAAATTGTTAAGCGAGAGACTAAGGATAACGTGGACCAGTTGTTATCAAAATTTCATACTATTAGACGACTTGCTGGCAAGCCTATTGAACAGAAACTAACAGCCACATATACGATTGAACCAAAGAGTTTTACGGGTGTTAACTCAAACCCAACAGAGGACGCTATACTGGCTCAAACAGACGCACAGGTCCTATATAATGACATCATTAAGGCATATAACTGTCTAGGTCCGACATCACGGAAAAGACTATACAATAAGTATATGTCTAGTAACCCAAAATTTGATTATGAAGTATACGATGGCGGGGAAGAGAGTATTTCTAAAGCGACCTTTTACAGAGACTTAGAAAAGGCTCAAATAGAATTTGCTGAGGCTTATAAGAATGGCGAGTTGATGAAATTCAAAATGAGACAATCTTGAGACTTTCGTGAGACAAAAAGTGTGTAATATAGTAATTGAGATAAGTCGGTATGCTTATCTCGGCATATCCTCCTTAATGGATTACCTTTCGTGAGATATAAACGAGTAAAGTCCTTGAGCCACGGAAATGGTGCAAGGCAAAAGTTGGGTACCTCCCGACTATATATAACAGTAGCTATGATTGGTATCGCAAAGATAGCACGCTTTGAGTAGGTTCGATTCCTACAATAGTTATAGCAAGGTTTAAAAAAAATAACTCAAAAAAACATTCTGTTAATCTTGCAGTAGTCAGCATTGGAGCATGCTGGCTTTTTTTATTTTGTAAAGGTGATGCTGCATGGAAATTATTCAAATAAACATTAATGAGTTGGTGCCTTATTCAGGAAATGCCAAAAAGCACCCCGAAGAACAAATAAAACAAATTATGGCTTCAATCGAGGAGTTTGGAAACAATGATCCAATTGCGATTGATGAAAATAACATCATCATTGAAGGCCATGGAAGATATGAGGCGTTAAGACAATTAGGATTTGAAGAAGTGCCTGTTATCAGACTGGACCATTTAAACAAGCAGCAGAAACGGGCCTATATATTGGCTCACAACAAGCTAACCATGAACACAGGTTTTGATATTCAAACGTTAGCTGATGAAATGGCAGCAATAAGTGACATCGATATGGGTCTATTTGGTTTTGATGATATGGAAGAACTCGAAGATCTGGAAGATACGTCCGAAGATTTTGAAGAAGATGAAGAAGTGTTTGAAACCGATAGACAGTATCTATTGCATTATGCTGATCCAGAACGGATGACATTAGGAACGCAAATACCGATATTGGAACCAACATATTACATACCAGACGAAGTGATGGGTTTTAACTATGTGCTCTCTGACAAAGACGAAGAAGAACAGCCGGGTAAACTTATTCATTTCTATTTAGACGATTATCAATTTACTAGATTGTGGAATCAGCCAGAATTATATATCGAAAAATTACAAAAGTACGGAGCTGTATTAACACCCGATTTCAGTTTATACATGGATATGCCTTTGCCAATGAAAATGTGGAATATATACCGCAGTAGGCTGATTGGCCAAATAATGCAGGATAAAGGCTTAAAGGTAATACCCACACTTTCGTGGGGTGGTATTGATACATTCGATTTTGCCTTTGACGGAATACCTAGACACAGTACAATATCTGTTTCAACGGTAGGGATAGTTAGAGATGAATTAGCTAAAACTATTTGGTTAGATGGTATGGATTACATTATGGAGTATATCCAACCTAGCGCGATCATCTTATACGGAAACGAAATTGATTATGACTTTGGCAAAACAAAAGTATATAGATTTGGGAATACTAACCAAGAAAGGATGAGAGAATGGGCGGACGAGGCCAAACAAGCGTGAGCGCGGCCAGGCTACCGGGTGAGAGTACGCTGAAATACAGAGCCAGATTAGCCAGACAAGCTAGGATGGCTAAGGCTGGTACGACTGAAACATATACAGGCAGAAGCTACAGTCAGAACGGCGTGACCGGTAGGGAAGTCATTACTAACTCGTATGATAAGCGTGGCAATAAAACAACGGCATCGAAATATGAAGTTAACGGAAAAGAAGTTGGGTATAACGAATTTAGAAACAATGAACCTGTATTCGACATGAGGCGTACAACGACTTATGACCGTAACGCTAAGAGAAGAAAAGCTAAATTTGACACTTGGTTTAATGCTGGGAGGTAATTATGGGCGGTAGAGGGCAAGTGAGTAACTCATCTAGTAGAAGCAGGAAACAAGGCACAACATATCGTGGAAGCATTAAGGGGTTTAACGACAATGAATACCCGCGTTCTATGAAAGCTTTAGCTGATTGGAGGCCACCATTGTTTAAAGATGGCCCGTTAACCAATTGGGGCGATAATAATCTAATGTATTCAAACGGTAGGGCATTCGTGAACACGACAGCAACATGGAGACTATCAAATAAACGACGAACGATAAGAGGCAGATAGCTTGTAATAACTAAATAGAATAGGAAGTGAGGCGGTGTCAGGACATGAAAACTTAATTCCTCAGAATAAAAGAACAAAGGACGAACAAAGGGAAATTGCTCGAAAAGGTGGTATCGCAAGCGGGAAATCAAGGCGGCGAAAAGCGAATCTCAAGAAAGCCTTGCATACGATTTTGGTTTCGGATGTCTCTAGTGAGAAGTTAGCTGAAACCCTTGAAAGTCTTGGGTACGAGCGAACGAATGAAAGTGCGATGGCTTTAGCAATGGTCCAGAAAGCGATTAAAGGCGATACTAGAGCCTTTGAACAAATTGCAAGACTTGTTGAGTCTGAAAAAGATACTTATGACATCAAGGAACAGCGCGAACGTACTAAAATCATTACTGCCGAAGCTAAGATTAAGGAAATGGAACTCGCTCAACAAGAGGCTGCACTTAACGGTGAGGATCAATTACCTGATGACGGCTTTATTGATGCGCTGAGTGAAGCGGGGGCTAATTTATGGGACGAGGATTGAAATCAGTCTTTAAATTTCAGCCGTTTTCTAAAAAGCAACTCAAAATCCTAACTTGGTGGACTAAAGACAGCCCAATGAAAGATAAGGACGGGATAATCGCCGACGGCGCTATTCGTTCAGGTAAGACCGTTTCGATGTCGCTATCCTATGTGATGTGGGCAATGGAAACATTTGACCAGCAAAACTTTGGGATGGCCGGAAAAACAATTGGTTCCTTCCGTAGAAACGTGCTAAATAAGCTCAAATTGATGCTAACAAGCCGAGGTTATCAGTGGAAGGACAAACGCGGAGACAACCTACTAGAAGTTACTAAGGGTGATAAAACAAATTATTTCTATATTTTTAGTGGTAAAGATGAATCGAGTCAGGACCTGATTCAAGGGATCACGCTTGCTGGTATGTTTTTTGATGAGGTGGCGCTAATGCCTCAGAGCTTTATTAACCAAGCGACCGGGCGGTTATCGGTTACGGGCTCAAAATACTGGTTTAACTGTAACCCTGACGGACCATTTCACTATTTTAAAACTGAGTGGATTGATAAGGCGGATGAAAAGCAACTAATCTATCTCCATTTTGATATGGACGACAACCTGAGTCTTACTGAGCATATCAAGCGCCGTTATCGCTCAATGTATTCAGGGGTATTCTACCGCAGATACATTCAAGGGCTTTGGGTAATAGCAGAAGGAGTCATCTATGATATGTTTGAAAGCAAGAAACACATCGACGATACACAACCGGATAGCAGAAAACCCACATGGATATCTATTGATTACGGTACGCAGAACGCTACCGTCTTTTTAATGTGGCAGAAGTCGGATAAAAACACTTGGCATATTGTGGACGAATATTACTATTCAGGGCGCGAACAAGCGAAACAAAAGACTGATAAACAATTTGCTGATGATCTAGTGACATTTACAGAGGGTTTTGATATTAAACGAGTTACGGTGGACCCTTCTGCTGCTAGTTTTATCGCTGAATTAAAAAGTAGGGGGTTCCATATTAAGAGAGCCAACAATGACGTATTACAAGGTATTCGAACAGTTGGTACCATGCTAAATAGAAACGTAATTTATGTTAACAATCGCTGTAAGAATACAATCACAGAGTTTAGCGCTTATGTGTGGGACGAGAAAGCTGCTAACAAGGGCGAGGATAAGCCCATTAAGGACAATGACCACTGCATGGATGCTCTTAGATATCACGCTTATACAATTATTAGACAGGTAGGGGGCACAAAAGTTTGGAAATAGATGTTTTAAAGAAAATAATCAAAAATAACTTAAACAAGTTTGAACAGAGAAACAGTCAGATTAGAAAAGCAAGGAAATATTATGTTAATGAAAATGACATCATGCTAGATTCAGACCCTATCAACCAACAATACGATGAGCAGAATAAGAACGCTTTGAGGCAAGCTGATAACCGTGTTTCTCACAATTGGCATAGGTTGCTCGTCAACCAGAAAGCAGCATATATGATGAGTGAACCGCCAAGGTTTGATGCTAATGATAAGCATTTGAATAGTGAAATTACTAAACTTTTAGGAGATAGCTTTTCAAAAATTGCTAAAGATCTATGCGTTGATGCCTCGAACGGTGGCATTTCATGGGTTCATGTTTGGCGAGATGAAGATAACAACTTTTTCAAGTACGGTATTATTGACAGTACGCAGATAATTCCTATCTTTTCTAAGCGACTTGATAAGAAGTTACAAGGAATTTTAAGGGTATATGATGATTATGACGAAAAAGGGGATTTAATTACTGTATATGAGTATTGGAATGATAACGACTGTCAAGCTTTCCAAAAAAAGAAAGGTAACAACATTGAAGACATCGAAACCTTTGAAATGTTTGGGGAAATGGACATTGCAACTGGGCAACCTATTGGAAAAACAAACACGTATAAGCATGGTTGGAGCAACATTCCTTTCATTCCTTTTAGGAACTCGGCGGATGAACTTTCAGATTTGAAAATGTATAAGGGGTTAGTTGACGTTTACGACAAAGTCTATTCAGATTTCGTGAACGACCTTGACGACATTCAAGAGATTATATTTGTACTGACAAATTATGGTGGAGAGGACAAACAAGAATTCCTTGATGACCTCAAAAAGTACAAGATGGTGAAAGTTGATGACGACGGTTCTGGTGACCGTGGCGGTGTTGATACCATTGCAGTGGACATACCAACAGAAGCACGCGACAAGCTACTAGAAGTCACTCGTGAGGCTATTTTTGTAAATGGCCAAGGGGTTGACCCACAACGATCAATTGGCCAAAACAACTCTGGTGCAGCAATTAAATATATGTACTCATTGTTAGAGCTAAAAGCGTCTGCCACCGAAACGGAATTTAGACAAGGGTTCGGACAATTGATCCGCTTCATTCTTGAATATTCAAATTCTGATGCTGATATTGAAATTAAGCAAACGTGGAAACGTACATCAATTAATAATGACCTTGAAATTGCTCAAATTCTAGCTAGTCTAGCGCCTATCACATCAAATGAAGCAATCGCTAAAGCGAATCCACTTGTTGAGAATTGGGAGGATGAGCTTACAAAACAAGCAGAAGAGCTTTTGGATGACAACCGAATGGAAGATGACTATAAGCCTACCAATAAGGATGTGACCGAAGATGCGGAAGAAGGCGGAGCTTAATTATTGGGAGAAACGCTTTCTATCCATTGAAGAGCGTCGAGAAGAGATTGAAAAGAACTATCTAAAGCGTATGAATGAACGCTATGACAAGATAGCGACTAGAATCAAAGCTCAAATTGATGAATGGATGGAAGAGTATGCTGATGAAGAAGGCGTTTCGAGAGATAAAGCCCAGAAAATTCTCTCTAAATCTGAGCAACGGACTTGGTCAATGGATCTCAAAGAGTTCCGCCAGAAAGCTATTGACGGTGGATATGAGGAACAACTCAATAAAGAATATTACAAGTCACGTATCACACGACTGCAACGTTTAGAAAGGCAATTATATTTTGAGTTAGCAGAGATAGCTAACATAGAGAAAACCGAGCTTGAAGCCTATCTAATGGAAACGTTAGATGAGACATACTTGCAGAATATATATGAGCTTACAGATCGTGGGTCTTTCTCAATTACATTTGAAAACTATTCAAGCGCCATGTTGAAAGAGGCTGTTTATAAAAAGTGGACTGGCGCTGACTTCTCCCAAAGAGTTTGGGGCAATCATTTAAAATACCTTCCCAAAAAGCTTTCAAGAGCACTCGCTGAGGGCATATCTCAAGGTTTTGGAACAGATAAGATTGTCGATAAGATGATGGACGGTATAGATAGTAACTTACGTAATCGAATGATTACATTAGTGCAAACTGAATCAGCTTATATTGCCGAACAAGCCAGTCAGAAATCGTATAAGGAAACGGGTGTTGAGCAGTACATGTGGTTGGCCACACTTGAAATACATACATGTGACCAATGCGGAGAGCTAGACAGTAATATTTATATCGTAGGAGGCGCTAATAGCCCACAACCGATTATAGATACCCATCCGAATTGTCGATGCATAACAGTGCCATATTTTGAAGGTTTCAGTCTGATTACACGATGGCAGCGTGATCCTGTTACCAGTAAAGGCAGCCTTAAATCTGCCCAAACTTTTAAAGATTGGAAGAAAAAACATATCGATGATCTTGGAAAAGACCGTTGGCATTTAGAAGTTAAGATGGCTAAAAATAGAACGCAAGATAGAAAAATATATGATAGATATAAGAAGATTCTGGGAAAAGAAATTCCTTCAAGTTTATCATCTTTCCAAGAAATGAAGTATAATGAGAGTGAGAGATGGAATAAAATCCAAGACCATTACTTTGTTAAAGCAAGGTTAAAGGATGGTCGATATGGCACTAAAATTAACCCAGAGAAACAAGCGCCACACATGGAACTGACAGCTATCACCGGGAAGAGCTATTTCAAGGGAGTTGCGGATGTTCAAAAATTATTCGATCAGTACGCTGGGACTGGAAAGATGGAGAGAACGTATAGTGGGAAAAGGAAAAATACAGAAATTATAATCGCAGAAAATTTTGAAGGTGTATCTGTAGACTTAGATGGTAGTCAACCTACTCATACTTTTAAGATACATCATTCAAAAAATCGTACGCATATTGTACCAATTAAGAAAAGAGTGGAGTAATGAATTTAAAACAATATCTTGGGAAATTCATTCGAGTTACATTTCTAGACGGTATTATATTAGAGGGATTTTGTCATACATTTGTCGGTAAATTAGATACTGAAGATGAATTATATGATGAAATCTCTATTGAAACCGATAAATACGAATATGTAACTTTTGGTGAGAACGAAATAGAATCAATTGAAGTCATTAAATAAAAAGATTATTGACCTGAGTACGTCATTAAACTGCTCTTTTTTCGTACCCAGAAAACGATATTTTTGGAACCTATCGTTGTCGTTGCAACGTTAAAAAATCGAAAGGATGAAAAATGATGAACAGAAAAGAATTAAAAGAGTTGGGTTTAACCGATGAACAAGTAGAAGCAGTTATGGCTTCTCACGGTAAAGCAACCTCTGAGTTTAAGGAAAGAATTGGCCAATTAGAATCGTCTGAAGCTAATTTAAAAGCTCAAAACCAGAAACATGAGAAGGACTTAAAAGACCTTCAAAAAGATGCTGGTGATAATGATGCATTGAAGCAGACAATCAAAGACCTTCAAAAGCAAAATGAGGACGCAAAAGCTGATTACGAAGCTGAAATCAAAGGTATCAAGCGTGATACCGCACTTGAAAAAGCTTTGAGTCAATCTGGCGCTAAAAATTCTAAAGCAATTAAAGCTCTACTAGATGCTGACAAGATTCTCTTTGAAGATAACAAGCTTATCGGCGTTGACGAACAGCTAACAGCGCTGAAGGAGTCAGACCCTTACATGTTCGATATGGGTAAAAAGCCAGATGGATATGAGCCTAATGCTGGTGGCCTAGCAACTCTTTACTCATCTATGGAAGAAGCTATTAAAGCTGATGACCTAGACACATACTTAGCGCAATCAAAAGAAAGTGAGGAATAAATAAATGCCAAACAAAATTACAAAGGTCATTGACCTAATTACACCTGAACAGTACACGAAGTATACAAACTATTTTGCAGAGCAACATTCAGCATTCATTCAATCGGGAATCATGGTAGATACGCCACAATTAAACCAGATGATTATTAATGGGGGTTTACTAGTGACCATGCCTGAGTTCCAAGAATCATCTCTTGAAGATCAAGTGCTTGAAGAAGATAAGGCCATTGAAACTGGCAAAACTTCTGCAACTAAAATCGTTGCGCCTGTTTTATATCGTGGATCTGGAGCCTCTTACACTGATCTATCTTCAATCATTACAGGTTCTCAACCAGCTACACAATTATTAAACGATTTCGGTAACTATACAGTGCGTTCTGACCAAGCTATTTTACAAGCAATTGTAAATGCCTTGTTTGATAATGAAGCGGGCACATTAAAAGAGACACATGTATCAGACCAATCAACTATTCAAAATCCTGTAATCAGTCCAGAGATGGTAATTGATGCACTATCAATCTTAGGTACTTCGCGTTCCAAGTTATCAGTGATTGCTATGCACTCAAAAGTAAAAGCTGAATTACAAAAGCAAAATGTTCAGACTAAGAATTACATTCCGGCAGCAGAATCGAAAACAAACTTCGATACATATTTAGGTATGCGAGTAGTTGAAGATGACACATTAATTCCTGTTGATGGTGTATACTCTACTTATATCTATGCTACTGGTTCATTTGGTCGAAACACAGCGACACCAAATGATTTAGTTACTTTCGAACCTGACCGTGAGGCAGCTAAGGGCAATAACATGTTATATGTTCGTCGTTCTCGTGTAATCCACCCACTAGGAGTAACGTTCACTAACGCTAAAGTCAGCACGCAAACACCAACTAACGCAGACTTAGCAGACCCAACTAACTGGAAAAAAGTTCGAGAAGATAAAAAAATCGGTATCATTTGCTTGAAACACCGCATTTCTGCTGAAATTCCTGTTGTTGGATAGGGGGGTAAAAACATGGCTAAATATTTAGTTAAATCAATCTATAAAGATGGCGTTACTGGTCAAGTTCACTATCCTGGTGAAGAAGTTGACATCACTGACACCAATGCTAAAAAGTTCCCCGCCGGTATCATTGAGAAGTTTACTGGTAAAAAGGCTAATGAAGTTGAACCAGAGACTGGAGAAGAAACTGTTGAAGAAGATGATAAAGAGGAAACTACCAAAGAATCTAAATAAGAGGTGGCTATATGGACGATTTAAAAGCATTATTGCTAATCCAATTCAAACAACTTAAAGGCATCACTGACGATAATTCAGATGATGTCTTTTTATTTGCAATTGAAACTGCAATTAATGACATATTGATCTATTGCAATCTTGATATTTTAGATTGGCCAATCGGGTTAAATCACACAGCGGTATTGATGGCTTTGGATAATTACAACCAAGCAACGATGTCTATTAACTTTGATAGTAATGGTGGAGAATTCAAAACCTTAAAAGAGGGAGATTTCTCTATTACTACTGAGACTAAAGCAGAGGCGTTCAAAGCGATTGCATCAGGTAATTCGTTGGCTAAAAATTACAAGGCTAAGTTAAACCATTACAGAAAGTTGGGCTGACATGTACTTCAAGGATGCTTTTGCAAGATTTTACAACTCTAAAATGACTATTTCAGTCAACGAGAAGGTCAAAGAAGGAAATGTTACCAAAACTAAATGGATAGTTAAAGAGGAGGATATTCCGTGTCGTATCAGTAAACGCAACTTAGCAGTTACTGGCAGTGAATCGGCAGACATTGACTATCAAGTCTCCTTGTATTGTGACCCCGATGTCGATGTTCCTGCTGGCAGTCGTATTGAGGTGTCGGGTGTTCAAGGCGATAAGATAAGCTACAAGCACTCATCAGAGGCTTTTAAATACAACAATCATCAGGAGATTGTTCTGAAAAGAGATGATACTGCATGAGTGGAGATAGCGGATTTTACTATGATGAATTTCTTGAGTTTGCTAACCAATTCCATAAGTCAATGCAAGAGGAGAATTTCATTCTCGACGTCTTAAATCGACTAGGGAACATGATGCTGATGAAAGCTAAAGCTAACACACCAGTTGGCCAGTACGATGGTACTGTCTTTTTTACTGGCGTTAGCGGTTCAGGAGGTAGGTTTATCGCAGCGTTTGAAGGCGTAGGTACCACTAAACAAGGTGGAACGCTAAGGCGTAACTGGTTTATCAAATCAATGGAAAAGGTAGGGGACAGCTATGTTGTGGGCATTGAAAATAATATCGAGTACGGGCCGTGGGTCAACTATGGGCATCGAAAAGCGGACCACTCTGGTTGGGTAGAAGGTCAATTCTTTCTTGAATTATTCATGGAACAGATTGAAAGTCAGCTACCTAATATAGTCGGGCCAATGTATTACGACTATCTAAAATCTTTTGGATTTGAGTGATAGAAATGAATTTAATAACAGCAATTGTGGACGAGCTTGCAACCTTGTTTCCAGATGGTGTTTTCTATATAGAAAACCAAGAACAAGGGTTTGCTGAGCCGTCCTTTTATGTATATCCAGTAAGCGGAGGCAGTGAACCAAGGCTAATGGATAGGCAATATAACAAACAAATGTTCGCTGTAACGTACTTCCCAGACCCTAATTCAACAGAAAAGGGCATCATGGAACAATGCGCAGAAGTAGCGGACAAATTATTGATGGATTTTCGCTTTATCCATTCGCAAGACTTACATGTATTAAATAAAGACATTCAAGTTCAGGACGGCGTGGTCGTTTTGAACTTTTTTCTTAAATACAACATCAAACCAAGCGAGGACAAGGACGAAAAGATTGGATCAGTGGAAGTAATAGGAGGGTTAAAGGATGACAGAACCAAAGAAAACGGCGCAAAAAACCACTACTAAGCAAGAGCCTAAATATTCCAAGGCAGGTTTAGTTGCTAGTGGCGAATTTAGTGCGATTGAGCAAGATATTTTAATCGCTATTTTGCCTAATGGTGAGATGACGATTAAAGAGGCTAAAAGCAACTTAGAAAATTATAAAAAAGGAGCGATTAAATAATGGCTGGTGGAAATTTTACAACACAAAACAAAGTACGTCCCGGAGCATACGTCAACTTTAAGGCGGAAGTTTCAACAGGTACATCGGATGCAGTCGGAGGTGTGGTGACCCTGCCGCTTGAAATCAACTTTGGACCATCTGGTGTCATTCCAGTAAGTGCAGAAACTGACTTAACAGCCTTTGGCTACGGGTTAGGTGACAAGGTTATGCAACCGTTGCGTGAAGCTTTGAAAAACGCCAATACGGTCTTAGTTTTCCGAATTGGTGGCGGTAGTGCTGCAAGTGGGAATGGCCAAGGATTAACAGCGACTGCCAAATACGGCGGTGAACGTGGTAACGACATTCACGTTGTCATCGAAACGCAAGCTAATGGCTTAACTAAAGTCGACACTATCTTAGCTGGTCGAGTGGTTGACTCACAAAACGTAGCTAAAGGCACTGACTTAAAAGCTAACCAATTAGTGACATTCGAGGCGTCAGAAACCCTAACAAACGGAACTATTCAGTTAACTGGTGGTTCTAATGCAACAGGTACAGGTGCTGACTATGCAGCTTATTTCGAGGCTATCCAAGTGTTCGAATACAACACTATGGCTTTACCAGTGGCAGATAAAGAAACGAAAGCTTTAGCGGCTGGATTTACTCATCGTATGCGTGACCAAGAAGGTAAGAAAGTACAAGTCGTTTTAGGTAACTATGACGATGCTGACTATGAGGGTGTTATTAACGTAGCTAATGGTGTTGTATTAGATGGCGAGGCATTATCGGCTGAGCAGACAACACCATGGGTAGCTGGAGCAAGTGCATCAGCTGGTGTCGCTAATTCATTAACTTATACGCCTTATCAAGGCGCAACAGATGCTAGTCCACGCTTTACAAATGCAGAAACAATTGAACATTTACAAAAAGGTAACTTAGTTTTCACTGAAAAACGAGGCCAAGCAGTAATTGAGCAAGACATTAACACATTAGTAACTTTCACGACTGAAAAGAACCAATATTTTGCTAAAAACCGTGTATTACGTGTGTTAGACAACATCGCTAATAACACCAAAGTGACGTTCGAGGATAACTATATTGGTCAAGTTAACAACGATACAGACGGCCGTGAGTTATTTAAGGCAGATCGTATCGCTTACTTCGATTCATTGGTTGCAGCAGGTGCTATCGAAGCGTTTGAAGCCGATGATATCCAAGTGTTACCGGGCAACGCGAAGGACTCAGTTGTTGTGAATGTGGCAGTGACACCAGTTGATGCGATGGAAAAACTTTATATGACAGTTGAAGTGAATTAAAGGAGGAGTAAATAATGGGATACTTAAAAGCTGGAGATACAATTAGCGGTGCTGAGGGTACCGCTTTTATTACAGTAGATGGCAAAAATATGGCCATGTTTGAATTAAAAAATATTGAGGCCATTATCGAATTAACGAAAACAGAAGTAAAAACGTTAGGCAATCGGATGACACAAAATAAAACAGTTGGTGCAACTGGTACAGGTTCAATGACTATCCATAAGGTAACTTCTCGTTATGCTAAAATCGCAACTGATTATTTACGTACTGGCCAATTACCAGAAATTTCTATCAAGATTACCAACGATGACCCTGCCTCATCCATCGGTCGTCAATCTACATTAATCAAAGGTGTAACCTTGGATTCGGTGGTAGTGGCTAAATTAGATGTTGATGCTGAAGTTCTAGAAGAGGATGCAGATTTTACCTTTACAGGGGCAGAAATCTTAGAATTATTTAAAGAGCCAACCTTAGGATAGTACTATGGCAATTTTAATTGCTTTTCTTATTGATTATATGAAGACGGCTCACTTTTTGGGCTGTCTTTATTTATTGTTAATTACCTATCAAATACACATTTTAAGGAGAATACAAACCATGAACATTAAAACATTTATGCAAGAAGTAAAAGGTGACCAAGAAAAAATTAAATTTGAGCGTTTCGAGGAGCCAATTATCATTGAAGCTATTTCAGAACGTGACAATGATCGTTTGAAGAAAGCAGCAACTAAAACACGTATCGCAAAAGGTGGACGTCGTATTTCTGATTTAGATACTGATGCTTATACGGATCAATTGATTGTACGTTGTGTCGTTTCACCTGACTTAGACAATGCTGAATTGCAAGCCTTTTACGGCACACAAGGAGATCCGGCGGAAACATTAAAAGCAATGCTATTAGCTGGAGAATATGCTGAAGTTACTGAAAAATTATTAGAATTAAATGGTTTTGGTGACGATGAGAACAATTTTGAGGAAGAGGTAAAAAAATAATGAAAGACCCCGAAGAAAGCGGGGATTTTTGGTTAGGATATCATCTATTCCACAAAAGTGGCATGACGCCCAGTCAATATATTGAGCTATCAACAAAAGAGAAAGGCATATTGCTCGCTTGGATAGATATATACTCAAAAGAGATGAAGAAAGCTGAAAAGAAACACAAATAAAGGAGTAAAGCATGGCTAAAAATTTAGAAGCTGTTTTACGACTTAGAGACGAGTTTACCAGAAGCCTTGAGCGAGTGGACAATCAGTTACAAAAGACGACTAAAGCGATGGACAAGATGAAAAGCACTATTGACCGTCAAAAGAAAATGTTTGACGGTTTAGCAAGCGCAGCACAATCATCTGTTGCTAAAATGAACAGTGTAATTAAACGCAGTTTTGATGCTGTTTCAAATACTGTTAAGCCTTCTATTGAGCGAATACTCCAAACGATGGGGAACTTTGGTAACCGGATTAAGTCGGCATTTAACCTAGGTCCGTTAGTAAGTAAGGTTTCAAGCGCCTTTAGTAAAATAACATCATCAATTAAAAGTAAGTTTAGTAGCATTGGTTCAACTCTAAAAGGTTTCGGCTCAAAGATTGCCAGCGCCTTAAAATTAGACGTTGCCTTCCGTGGCGTTACCAGGGCTTTTGATTCACTTAAAAGCAAAGCAACGTCAACTTTTAAAGCTATTTCTAGCACCATTTCAAGTGCTTTTAAAGGCAAAAAGATTAAAGCTTTAGCGGATATTGATAGTCAGTTGACAAAGTTATCCAGAAAGAAAGCCAACATTGAAGTAAATGTTAAATCTGCAGAAGATGCACAACGTCGATTGGTGAATGTTGATAAAGCACTGGTTAAATTAAACAGTGCAAAAGCAAGAATTTCAGCAGATGCAAGTGGCATGACCAACGCTACTAAGAGTGTTGAGGATTTAAACAATCGGATTACTAAACTAAATGGTGTTAAAGCCAAATTAGAGGCTGATGCTAGCAAGCTTGAAGGGGCTAGAAAAGCATTATCTCAAGTTCAACAAGACATCCATAGATTAAATCGAGAAAAGATATTATTAAAACTGGACCCAAGCGGAATTAGAGGCGCTTTAAGTAAAGCTGGATCAATGATAAGTAGTTTTGCTCAAAACGTTTCAAATCGTTTTGGGAATGTCGGCAGAAATATCGGAAACTCATTTAATCAATTAAAATCGACTGTCGGTACTTTTGGCAGTGATATGCGTAATGCTTTCTCAAGCGTTTCGAACGGTGCTGGAAATGCTACTAACTCAGTAATGGAGTTGGCTAGTGCATTCGGACTGTTGAAAGTTGCTGGTGCGGTGGTCAATGTTATTGGCCAAAATCTAGATGCAGCGATTGGTCGTTTCGATACCTTGCAACGATTTCCTAAAATCATGGATATGTGGGGCTACTCGACGGATGTTGTGACCAAAGCCCAATCTAAAATGGTTGATGGCATTGAAGGTCTACCGACTACACTTCAAGACATCACAGCCAACGTACAAGCTATGACGTCGATTACTGGTGATTTAGATAAGGCCACAGATGTGTCACTAGCCTTAAACAATGCCTTCTTGGCAAGTGGTGCTAGCACAGCAGACGCAAGCCGTGGTTTGCAACAATTTAGCCAAATGTTGTCAGTTGGTAAGGTAGATATGATGGCGTGGCGTACCTTGCAAGAAACAATGCCAGGGGCGCTGAGTCAAACAGCTAAAGCCTTTGGTTTCGCAGGGAGTTCAGCGACTACAGATTTCTATGACGCTTTAGATAGCGGAGAAATCTCTATGACACAATTTCAGGATAAGTTGATTGAATTAAACGGCGCAACTGATGGTTTCGCTGACCAAGCTAGGGTGGCATCAGCTGGTATTAAAACAAGTTTCCAAAACTTGGCCAATACGATGTCTAAAGGTTTGGCTAACGCAATCACAGCTATTGATGAATGGGCAAAATCAAACTCATTCGGAACAATCGCGGAAAACATTGACAACATGAAAGGTATCATCAATGATGCCTTTTCAGGTATCAATGAGTCCATTCCAAAATTCCTAGATAAACTACTACCTTACTTGCAAATTATGCAAAAATCTTTTGAAAAGGTTAAAGAACCAATCAAGTCAGCTATCGACTCAATCAGAAAGAGTTTAGATAGAATATCTGGCGATAAATTCGGTTCAAAAGGCTCACTAAGTAGTTTCCAAGACTTTATTGACGGACTTGTCGACGGGGTTGAAAAGTTAGCTGATTTCGCTAGCAAACATTCTGACACAATTGCCAAAGTCATTGATATATTTGGCAAATTAGTCGGTGCTTTTGTCGGTTTAAACATCGGTAAAGCGGTAATCGGTACACCTTTCAAAATTTTAAGCACGCTATTTAAGCCGTTCGCAGGCTTCCTTACTACCGGTTGGGGAGTAGTAAAAGCGATTGGTAAATTAGGTGGTGGTATTGGCGGCGCGATTGCTACTTTATTTGGTGGTGGTAAAGCTAAGAATACTCTAGGTAAGAGTGTAATGCCAACTATGCCAACAGTTTCAGCTAAAGACTCCGGACTAAACTTTCTAAACTCTCTTTCAAAAACCGCCAGCCAGTTTGCTAAAGGGGCTAAGAATATCGCCTTAATCTATGGCGTAATCAAATTGATTGAAGAATTAGCCGAGGCGATGAAACAAGTCAACGACAAGGTTCCATCAGATTTGAGCGGTCTAGCACCTAAATTAGGTAATATGGCTGTTGCTTTAGCTGGTATGGGTGCATTTGTAGGTGTGGCTGGTATGGTGGCCAAAAACAACTTTGGTAATGCTGTTAAAGGTCTAGCGGTAGTTGCTGGACTAAGTGGCAATATCATGATTGCAGCCGAGGCCATGCAACAGGTAGAAAACAAGGTACCTGATAGTATTTCAGCATTTGCGTCTAAAATGGTTAATATGGCCATTGCTATTGGTGGTATGGGCGCTTTAGTAGCAGTTGCTGGCGCTTTAGCTAGCGCTAACCCTATCGGAGCTATTGCTGGTTTAGCAGTTGTAGCATTGATTTCTGGTGAGTTGATGTTAGCGGCTGAAGCCATGCAACAAGTGAATGATAAAGTCACTGATGATATCGGTTCATTTGCTTCAAAAGTGGCGAATATCGCTATTGGTATCGGCGGAATGTTCGCATTAGTCCAAGTAGTCGGTACGTTATCCGCTTTAAATCCAGTTGGCACAATTGCTGGTTTGGTTGCAGTCGCTCTAATCGCAGGTGAGTTAATTCTTGTAGCTGAGGCGATGCAACAAGTTAATGACAAGGTTCCAGATGATGTTGGTAGTTTTAAAAACAAGATTAATAATATGGCAGATGCTATCAATGCTTTTAACGAGGCTGATTTTGGTGGCATTGTGGAAATATTCCAAAATGCTATAGGAGCTATTAATATTGATGTGATTACTAGTGCGGTTGATAAGATGATTAGCCTAGCTAACAAGTTAAGTGAGTTCAGCGCTATTGAATTACCGCAAGATGTTAGCACCAAGATCAATCAAATTGAGTTAGCCATTAGAGCATTGGATATGTCTAGCATTTCCGATGTAATTGCTAGCTTAACTACGACAATTGATTTAACGGTATTAAACACTGCTATTGATCAATTAATTAGCATTGCCAGCAAGTTATCTGAATTAAATGCTATTGAAGTGAATGCGGAAACTGCTAAAACAAATATTTCAGGCATTATGAGCGTATTAAGCGCTCTTGACGGTGCAACACTAGCGGAAGTGATTGGCGCTATGTTAGAGGCAACGCAATTAGAAAATGCGGTAAGTAGCATTAACTCTATGGTTTCTCTTGCTGGACCAATTAACACGCTAGCAAGCAGTGAAATCAATGCTGAAATGGCAAATGCTAACATCACTAAGATTCAGAGTGTAGTTAACACATTGAAAGAGTCCATTTTATCCGGTATTTTCACTGATATTATGGGCGCTGATGACCTAGGACAAGCATTAGAAAGTATTCAAGCAATGCAAGCATTAGTCACACCGATAAATGGTATGGCAATGTCTGAAATCAATTCAGAGCTTGCTATCACTAATATTGATAAGGTTAAGCAAGTCTTTAATAAATTACGTCGAGGCTTCTTGCAAGAAATCTTTACCGATCTTATTACAGCGGAAGAATTAGGCAATGCTTTAGACTCTATCCAAGCGATGAAGGAATTGGTAACGCCGATTAATGGTTTAGCTAACGCCACAGTCAATAGCGAGCTGGCTATTTCCGTGATAGATAAGCTCAAGAGTGTGTTAAGCACTATTAGTCAAAATGTGTTTGGCGCTTGGATTAATCAGTTGATTACTAGTGAAGATTTAGCTGAGGCTAGATTATCTATCCAAGGCATGCAGTCGCTGGTAACGCCAATTAACGGGCTTGCTAGCTCAACTGTTAACAGTGAGGTGGCAGTAACCACAGTCAACAATATCAAGTCAGTGATCGCGGCGATGAATGGAATTGCAGTTGAAATTGGCGAAGATATGACTGCTAAGCTTGAGAGTGTTAAGACTGCTATCTCTAAACTTCAAGAGGTTGGGAATGCTGTTAATGCCTTTTCACAAGGTACATTTGATTTTGCTGGAGTAATCAACCAAATTAATCAAATCAAGAACATCATCACGCAGTTAAACAGCTTACCAGCTAGTACAGGTGCTGAGGGGTTACAAGGTCTTATCAACACCTTTAACCAACTAACAACGGCAATTAACTCATTCTCATCACAATCAGCCGTGAGCATTGATAGCTTGATTAGTGCATTTGGACGATTAGGCTCATCATCAAATATGATGGCATCAATCACGACGCAAGCGGTCAATCGTATGAGAGTATCATTCCAATCTGGCATGACCTCAATTAGAGCAATCGTGACAAGTGGAATGAGCGCTATTTCAGCTAGCGCCACAACAGGAATGGCTAGATTTAATTCAGCTATTGCTAGTGGTACTAGTAGAGCTGCTTCAACTGCTCGCAGTGGTTCAGCTCAAATTGTGCGTGCTTTCCAAGGCTTAAATGGTCAACTGTATAGTGCTGGTATATTTGCAATGTCTGGTTTAACTTCAGGTATTTCATCTGGTGCAGGACGGGCAATTGCAGCCGCTAGAAACGTGGCCAACTCGGTTTCTAGAACCATTAGAAATGCTTTAGATATTCATTCGCCTTCTCGTGTCATGATGGCAATTGGTCGCTTTGTTTCTGAAGGTCTTGCTAAAGGTATTACGTCCGCTGGTAAGTTGGTTGATAAGGCCAGCAACAAGCTAGCCGAAATGGCAATACCACAAGTCAGAATTGCGGGAATCGCTACTGATATGCCAACGCAAGTGGCTGGGGCTACTAGAGTCATTAACGAGGTGCTGAACCCAGTTGGAACAGACGACTTTAGCGATTATGATTCAGGCATCAGCTTAAATCAAAGCGATATTGACGACATGCATGCTGTCCTAGACAGAAAAGTAATTGTTGAAAATAAACAAGTCGTACCACAAGTTACAGTCGTGGTTAACGACGAGGGGGGCAATGTTGATCCAGAGGAAATTGCTAAACAAGTCGAGGAAATCATTGTTAAAGCGCTAGAAGACGATTTAGGATAGGAGGCAGAAAATGGCAATTAACTTTTATTTGGATATCGAAGGCAAACGGCATTTACTGCCTGTAAATCCTTCCAATATTGAAATTAAAAACGGTTCAAATAATCAAACAGTGGAGATATCTGCTATTGGTGATGTAAATATTGGGGGCGCTAGATCATTGATCAGTGCCTCTTTTTCATCGTTTTTTCCAAAAGATTACAAAGCAGGATATGTCAATAAATATGCTAAGGAAGAAAAAAACAAAAATTGGATAGACCGTCTAACCAATGCAAAAAATAATCATGACAAAGTTCGGTTAATTGTAACTGATACTGATATTAACCAATTAATGTTAATAGAAGATTTTTCTTGGGGATATGAGGACAGCACAGGCGATGTAGTGTATACCTTATCTTTCAAAGAATATCGAGAAGTTACCGCTATTTATAAGAAAACTATTGCTAAAAAGATAAATCCAAAGCCAAGACCAGCACCCAAAAACAAACCGATAACAATCGGATGTCAAGTTATTGTAAACGGTAGACTACATCGTGATTCGTACGGTAGTGGTCCGGGTCTAACTGAGAAAAATGCTAGAAGGCAAGTCAACTTGATTGCCAAAGGTCGCCCTTATCCATACCACGTATGTATGCTTGATGGGACAGGGCGTATTTATTGGCGTGGATGGGTAACTGCAGGGAGTGTGAAACGAGTATGAAAATAGAAATTCTAACTACTAGCATGACTACTCGTAAGCAGTATGATATTTCAAACTTATGTTCACCACCTAATTGGACCACGTCACTAAAATCACAGCCTGGAAAACTCGAATTTGAAATGCTTGAAAGTGATCAAGTGGCCATTAAATCGGGAGACGAGATAATGATAAAAGTGAATGACGTCAACATTTTTAAAGGGCGAGTTTTCACGGAAACATTAAGAGGGAAGAATGACTTTCTAACCAAAGTCATAGCTTATGATCAAACCCGATACTTGCAAAACGAGGACACACTTATCTTTAATGCCAATACCTTGGTCGACCGATTTAAAAAGATTTGCCAAACCCAAGGAATTCCACACAAAGTGTTAGATTCTGTTGCTTATAAGTGCGCAGCTGTTTTAGAGAATAAGCATACTTATTACTCGATGCTTGAAAGTGCAATCGAGGAAACCGCTACACTTGGTGGTCAGCGTTTTGCCTTTTGGGATAATTTTGGCACTATGGAGTTGTTTAATTTAAATAGAGGTATCACTAATCTTGTTATCGGGGATAAGTCATTAATGACCGATTTTACTCTAACCAAAACCATTGATGATTCCGCAAATGCAGTCAAGATTTTGAGAGAAGATAAGGAGAAGGGGAAGCGAGAGATTTATAGTGCGACAAATGCCAAAAATATTGAAAAATGGGGAAAACTACAAGTAGTTGAAACTATTTCAGATGCTGATTTAAATGCTAGCCAACTAAAAGCTAGAGCCAATGAGTTATTGAGAAAGAAGAATGTTGAAATAATTTCCGCTGACATTGATGCGATTGGTGATTTATCGATTAGGGCGGGGAAAAGCTTCACTTGGCGAAACTCCAAGACTACTGAGTACGGTGTTGGTCATGACACACTAGTGTTAGTCACTCGCTGTGTTCACACGATTTCGCAAACGCCAACTATGTCCTTGGAAGTTGAGGTGATAGGTTAATGGCTGGAGAAAAATTAGCAAGAGCAATCAAACGAGGTCAGACAAAACCAAGCGAATTAGCTGATATTGTTTATGGCACAATTGTTAGTTCATCGCCTATCAAAATACGACGTGAGGATGGTCTAGAAATACCCTCAACCTTTATTGAACTATCACAAATAGCTAAAGGCTTAAAAGTCAGAATAGATGGCAAAGACATCGAAATTATCAGAGGTATTAAAGCAGGTGACAGAGTTAGGATGTTACAAGCTCAAAATAGCCAAGTTTTTTATGTTTTAGAAAGGGTGTAAGGTAATGTTTGAAGAAGATGACCAAATACCTACAAAGACGTATAAAGTCGTACATAATCGAATTATTGGGTATACAAACGACTTAGATGCTATGAAACAAGCAATTGACAAAAGTTTACAAACCGAGCGTTTTCACTACCTGATTTATTCAGAGAGTTACGGCCACGATCTAATAGATTTAATTGGCCAAGATTTCGATTTAGCTTACTCAGAGATTGAAAGACTAATTACTGAGGCTTTAATAGCTGATGATAGAGTTAGTGGCATTGAAAATTTAGAATTAAAAAAAACTGATAAACACTCAATAGTGGTTACTTTTAAGGTGGTTACTATTTATGGATCAATGAATAGTGAATTGGAGGTGAAGATATGAAGCCAGAAGAAATTGGCACGAATTTAGAAAAGTATGACTTTGAGTTTTTTATGAATGAAGCCATGAATTATGTGCCGAATGATATTGATATTCGAGAGGGATCAATCATGTATGATGCTTTAGCACCTGCGTGTTACCAGCTAGCTACATTAGCTATGGAGCTTAAAAATATGATGCTAGAAACTTTTGTTGTTTCAGCGACTGGAGGCTATTTGGATTTAAGGGCAGAGGAGGCAGGTGTAGCTCGTATTAAAGCAACCTATGCGGTAGTTACCGCAACAATAACTTCTTCTGATGGAAGTCCACTTAATTTAGAATCAGGAAGTCGTTTTTCATCAATTGGTGAGCATCCCGTTTATTATAAAGTAACTGAAAAGTTAACAGATGGAAAATATCATTTAACAGCGGAAATACCAGGAATGGCTGGCAATGAATATATTGGTACAATTTTACCCTTAGATAATTTAAATGATTTTGGTCAAGCGATTATTACAGAGGTAACTATACCTGCAAGAGATATAGAAACTGATGATAGTTTAAGGAAACGAGTTATTTCGGAGAAGAAAGTAACGGCTTTTGGTGGGAATACTGAAGATTATATTCGAATGGTCAATGGAATTGATGGTGTCGGCGACGTTCAAGTTTATCCTATTTGGAAGGGCGGGGGGACTGTCCTATTGGTTATTCTAAATAACTCATATAGAAAACCTTCAGAAAAGTTAGTATCAGATGTTCAAGAAGTTGTTGATCCAATTCAAGGTACTGGTATTGGCTTGGCGCCAATCGGTCATAAAGTAACCGTTAAAGGTCCTACTGAGCGAATATTACCTATTCAATTTGAATTAACAGTAAATAATGACTTAAATAAAGTAAGTATTGCGGAAGAAATAAAAGTAGCCCTTGAAAAGTATTTTTATACTCTTCGAAAAGAATGGGGAACTAAAAAAAGTAATGGATATGAGTGTTGGGTCTATAGATCCCAGATTACCTCAGTTGCTTTATCAGTAGAAGGAGTAGCGAACATCTCTAACATCGCTATTGATGGTCAGCAGACTGACATATCAATGGTCTTATCAAATGATTTACAAGAGCTTCCGGTAATGGGAGAGGTGAATGTGCTATGACATTAAAGCAATTTATGCCAAATTATTATTTTGATATTCGAGAAATGAATACTTTGTTAGAAGTTGAAGATAAATTATTTCTTCAAATCAATTATTTATTAAATCGTTTTAA
Organism: Aerococcaceae bacterium 50-4; assembly: GCA_041223225.1. Taxonomy (GTDB): domain Bacteria; phylum Bacillota; class Bacilli; order Lactobacillales; family Aerococcaceae; genus Aerococcus. The sequence goes on along the minus strand of JBCLPQ010000001.1, from coordinate 202,784 downwards.
AGATAATCAATTTATTATGACTGCTGATGAAAAACAAATTCAAGAATATGAAAATATATTGGATATTATTAGCACACCAGACGAATCATTGGAATTTAGAAGATATCGCGTATTAAGTCGTTGGATTAAACCTTCAGCATATACAAAGGATAGCTTGAATCAAATGATTGCTCAATTGCAAGGCAACAATAATTTTGATATTCACTATGATTATGAGCATTTCACTATTGAGCTAACCACAAGACTAGCGCATAAAGGGCAAGTTGAAGCAGTAATATCCGTATTAAAAGATATTTTACCAGCAAATATTGCAGTTATTCATAAAAACAAACTTGATCAAAATATAACTGGTCAGCTAGATGCCGGAGCGGGTATATATCACTGGAAAGAAATGATTTTAGAGTAGGAGGATAACATGGCAAAAATGAAACCTATTGTGATTACTGATAGCGGTCAATCACTTTTGGCTAAATTAATTAGTGGTCAAAAAATGACATTCACTAAAGCTGAACTATCTAGTAAGAAATATACAGATAATCAAATAAAAGCTTTAACCAAATTAGAAGATGTTAAACAATCAAATGATGTTGTTGGCGTCACAATTTTGAATGAAAAATCTGTTCAAATTGAGGTTGCAATAAATAATACAAATCTTGAAGAGGATTATTATTTAAACACAATCGGGTTATACGCCAATGATCCAGTAATTGGGGAAGTATTATATGCAGTAACAATTGCAGAAACGGCTGATTATGTTCCAGCCTATAATGGTAAGACTGCTACAGGAGTATTTTTAAAGTTTATTGTATCTGTATCAAATACTGAAAGTGTATCAGTGGAAGTATCTGACACTATGTATGCTACACATGCAGATATTTCCAGATTAAATGAAGGACTAGGAAAAACAAAAGAGACTGTTGACCTAAATTATCAATCAGTTTCAGGAGATCTAAGTGAGCTTCAGAATGAAATTAATCAGACAAAAAAGACTGTCGAAGATAATTATAAATGGGTTTACGACAGTGTCGGTTACCTCAATAAAATACAACCAGAAATAGAAGCCATTTTAATTGATAGCCCGATTCATGATAAAACTGGTTCGCCAGGACCGAAGTATTTGATGTCAGGTAATCAAGATGCTGGGTTCTTTGGTTTGGTAGCTCCCGAAGAATTTGGAGAATTTAAAGAGATGCCAGAAGGTTATCGTGCGTTTAATGGAAAAAACTTAGCAATGGCTAGTGGTGTTGTTCCAGGAATACCAATAAATGATGATACATACTGGTTGAAATTTTATAGCAAAGGAAAAATCGTATTTATTCCTTTCAAGCCGATACGACATTCAGTATCATTTAATGATTTGCCAAATAATCAGCAATCAATTTACCCCACTTTTCAAGTAGGTCATCTAAAATATACTGCTAGGCTAATTCGAGGAACTAAAATTAAATCACTACCAGAAAATGTGTCAATAGCTGATGCTGCAGTAGGGTCAGAGTGGAACAGCTTATTAATGCCTCTGCATAAAAATTCTAAATATGGGTTATGGCCACAAGACTTTCAAACATCGTATTGGGGCGATAGCTTTACAAATGAGGATTTTATGGGTGATGAGAATGATCCAGCATTGGCTATGTATAGTTTTGCAAATGGTGGTATCACAATGTCTGGTAAGTTTAAAAATATCGCAAGAAGTAATTATAATTTGTATGACATCATTCCAATAGAAGGTGTTGAAAACTCTTCAATGTTTTCTTGGCGACCAGTTTTAGAAGTATATGCAGAATAGGAGTAACTGATATGATTTATAAAACAAAACAAGGGTATGCTTTAATGCCCTTTTTAGCTATCTATGAACAAAATAATCAAATTAATGAACAATATGTATCAAATAAAGCAGATTTAGAAGTATATGCGTATTTAGGTCATATACGAAATCTGAAATTTGAAAATGTGGCATATTCAGAGGAACAGAAAATAAGAATTGAAAATGTAAAAGACAGTAAAGATGCACTGTTTCAAGAGGTCCTTGATTATGTAATGAAAGGGATTCTACCGACAAATTCACAGTTACAGAATGAAATAACAATTAAGACTATGCAAGCAACTATAGATGAGTTAATGATGCAAAATCTTATGGGAGGGATTTAAAATGTTCTATACAATTCAAAGGCTGTACGTTATTGGTAGATTGAATGACTTTGGTTTAGATAATGCTGTAAAACGTGGATGGATCACACCAGATCAACAGGCTAAGATTAAAGCAGATAAGGAACGATATGATAATGGTGAAATAGTCCCACTGGTTGGGTATATATATTAATTGCGTGGGCTAGTAGTCATAGACTAGCTTTATACAATTAGAAAGGAAGTGAGGAATTGGAAGGGAATTTAACAAATATCATCATCTATTACCACCAAGGTTTGAATAATCCATTAATTTGGTTATTGGTGGTGTTAGTGGTAAGTGACTTAGTACTAGGTAACATCATGGCATGGACAACCAAAATTTACACGAGTAAGAAAGGTATAAGTGGTTTTATTAAACACTTTGGCATTCTTGCTTGTGTTTTTTTAATCTTACCAATGATCAATGCAGTTTTAGGCTCAAATGCAGTAGCGATTGGGATTACGACTTACTTAGTCTATCTATACGCAATTAGCATTCTGGAAACGCTAGGAAAATTGGGGATGGATATACCACCAGTTATCGCTGACCGACTTACACAGGTAGTTGAAAGTCGTCTGAAGATAGAGATTGAAGACAAGGATAAGAATAAAGTTGAGATGAACTTAAAAGCCACTGAAGAAGTTGATTCAGATGGTAAGCATATTTTGGAAATGAATTCAGATAATAAGGAGGATAAATAATTATGTCAGAAGAAATTAAAACAGTCGATGATTTAATTAAAGAAATCGAAGCGCAAGAGGACGGCATTTTTAAAGATGGCAAAGGTACTGACGAGAAAGGGGAACAGAAATAATGGCTTTGAAAATTAAAAAACAGTTAGCTCCGCATATTCCAGCGAGCGCTAGTAACAATTGGGGTGGGAATGGTTTTGGTTACGGTAATAAGCGGTTAAAGGTAACTGTCCACTTGACCGGTAACCGTAAAAAAGGCGCCAATGCGAAAATGCACGCTAACTTACAAGACCGGGTGTATGGCGCTTCATGGCATATTCAAACGGACGATAAAGAATCTATCCAATCATTTGAGTACTCATGGCAGTGTTATCACGCTGGTGACGGACACGGTAATGGCAATAAGCACTCAATTGGTATCGAGGGGTGTATCAATGTTGATGGCGACTACGTTAAAATGATTCACAATTTAGCGGAGACAGTTGCTATTGTTGTTCGTGAGAATGGCTTAGACCCCGTTAAAGATGTTGTGCGCCACTATGACTGGTCAGGTAAGCACTGCCCATCTCAAATTATGGACGGCTGGTACGGTATTACATGGGCTAAATTTAAGCAAATGGTGTTAGATTACTACAACGCTGGTAATACTTCAGTTCGTGCAGCTAAAACAACACCTAAGTCAGCAGGCACGTCATACGCTGAAAAAGGTGTATTTTATCCATCAGAAACGATAATCGTACGTGATGCACCAAGCACTAAAGACACTATCATCGCACGTTATTACAAAGGTGAAAAGGTGTCCTACCACACCGTCCACAAGAAGAACGGCTATGTATGGCTAGAGTACTTACGCCACAATGGTAAGTCTGGCTTCATCCCTTGCCGTGAGTGGCACGGTGGTAACGACTATGGTGTAACTTGGGGTAAAATTCTATAAAATTAGCCTTGCCTAAATAATATAAATAGGCTAGTATATACATAGGGGATAAACCCCCTGATGACACTTATCATCTTCAAACTTTCCATAAGGTAGTGGACTTAATTGTCTGCTACCTCTTTTTTTCTATTTAAAATTCATCAATTTGTGTTAATCTAAAGGAAATATAATTACGAGAGGATTATCATTATGCCACATTTTAATTTTAAACCCGCAGTTACTTATGTGAATTTTATAAGAAATCAACGAGGACTAGAAGAAGATAATCATATTACAGAGGTGGCTTTGGAACCTTACGATGAACGTAAAGGTCCTGATGTATTTGAACTAAGTCTTGAAATAAAATTATCAGGATTAGATATGTTAATAAACCCAATGAATAAATTTTTAATTGAGGAAATGCATAGCGAAGATATCAGTTCATTTTATGAACCTTTCTATATTTATGTTGTGACATATACGCAAAGGGGACAAAGGGATATACTCGTTCACGGGGTGAGTAGCCAATATATTTCCGAAGAGATGCTAAAAGAAAAAAGTATTGAAATTATGAGTTTTATTGGAAAGTTTAGAAATGATGAGCATTTGTTTCCAGAGGGAAAAGATAAAGTGAATTATGACTTTGTAACTCATATTTATTTTGTAAAGGTCTTCTATTCAAATGAACCAATCGACAACGAAGATGAATTAGAAATGTATATGTGGGAACCTCGTTTCGAACTGTTTAAAACAAAAATCCCCATTAAATTGAATCTTTTAGATGGTGATGCAAATGGATAATAATATAGATAATAAAGTTGTAAGTTTGGAACAACATGAAAAATTTAAGGATTCAAAATTTTCCATTCCGGGCACCGTTACTACCGAGAAAAAGGGTGATAATATGGATGATGGCATCTTATTCAAAGAGTTGAAAGACGATATGCGGGAACGTGAAGAGCGATCTGAACGACGTTTTCAAGAACAGCAAGAATTGTTATTAAATAAAATCGACAAGAAACTTGATGCTAATAATGAAAATATTAATGAAAAATTCCGTGTATTAGAAAGCAAAATCGACAAGACCAAAAATGAAAATCGGTATTGGTTCATAGGATTAATAATAGGTTTACTTGGACTAATTTCTCCTATTATAGTTGCGCTTATTAATATTTTTCCACAAATCATGGAGATATTAACGAAGTAGCATTTTATTTAAAATATATAAAACCCCTCACCCTAACCGGTGGGGGCTTTTTTATTGTCAAATTCCAAACTGAATGATTAAAAGTTGAAGAGAAAAAGACAGGTTATGGGTATATACTAAAAGTGTAAAAAGTAAGCGCTTTCAAAAAAGGAGGTTCTATTATGAAATTGAAGAAATGTTTGATTATTGGGGCAACTGTTTTGGCTTTAGCGCCAACGGTATCTATGACTGCTTTTAGTGGTGTTGCGTATGCTGATGAAACTGTAACAGAGGTATCTAGCGATACTCAAGTAACTAGTGTACTTATTCAAAAAGATGAAACGATTACCGTTGAAGAACTAATTGGCGTGGAAGAAGAACCGCAAATTTCAACGAGAGCTGTGACCCATTGGAAATTATTCAACAGAAAATACTATAGATTAAGTAACATTAAGAGTGCACAATCAATTACTGTGTTTATACTAGGACTATTCCCAATTGGGAAGGTAGCTGGAGGAGTATTAAAAGCGGGAAGTGTTTGGAATAGCGTTAAAGGAACAACCAGCAAAGAAGTGTACGTAAAATTAGAGCAGTTTAAAGATAAAACTAACAGAAAGGTTAAAAATATAGTATATTATTATAGAGACGCAAAATATACTAAAAAAATTACGCAAGCTGAGTTTATATATCGCTTTTAGGGGAGATTAAATGAATTGGAAGTATATTGATTTTATTGTTAGCATACTAACTTTTTTATATTTACTAGCCAGCTTTATGCAAATAATTGATAAAAGTAACCTTCTAATTTTGGGGGGATTTGTATTAGGGTTAAACATCCTTAATTTAGTCTATCATGTTAACAATAAGATCCTAGCTAAAAATAAATAAAGCTAAAACCCCTTACTTCCAATCGGAGGTAGGGGGCTTTTTTACTGTCAAATTCCAAATAGAAGTGTTGAAAGTTGAAAATGAAATGGGTTAATTATGAGTATATACTAAAAGTGTAAAAAGTAAACGTTTCCAAAAAGGGGGGGAGTATATGAAAAAAATTTATGAGTACTATTTCAAACAAGAAAGCGATGTAAATAAATCTTTAATGAAAGATTTTGCGTGGCTTTGGGGAACAATTGGTTTTTTAACATGCGTTTTGCTATTCATTTTTTTACCAAGTAATATGTTTTATGGATTACTAGGAGGAGTATTGGTCTTGCCTTTTTTAACCTTACATAGTATTTATAAGAAATTGAATAAAAAAAGATAGGAGAAAAATTATGAAGAAGAGAACCTTAAAATTATTATCTATTATAATAGTATTTCTATTTGTTAGCTCAATTCATGGTGTTAAAGCTGAAGTAATGGATACATCTGGTTTTGATTTGAATCAAGTAGATGACACTTCAGCATCTATTATTGAAGAAATGAAAAATGCCGATTACGTATATGATTATGTCGAAAATGCGGAAGAAATAACTTTCTATATACAAGAACCCACTTCATCAGAAGGAAATAATTCAGACGTAGTATTAAAGACGTATGGTTTAAGAGCTGCAAATAATCGTGCGGGAGTAACAAAAGTAGTTTGGCAAAAGGGATTTTTAAATTTTAAATTATACTTATCTGCTTCAACGAAGACACGAATTTCACAACTATCGGCTGGAGCAGCAACAACTTATCTGTCTTCTTTTTTAGGAGACTCTAGGGTAATAAATGTTGTTGCTGGTGCACTAGGTACCCAGATACCGCGTGGTAAGACTTATACTTATGGGTCTGTATACGTATTTAAAAACGGTACTTACAAATATAGTTATTACCAATAATAGGAGGGTCTAAATGAATCGCAAAATTAAAATATTAGGAATAATGTTTGTGGCTTTAATTTATTTAGTTTCCCTGGATACAGAAGTAGCTAAAGCTGAGACAATAGTTTCCGATGCAACTACAATAATATCTCCCAGAGCAGTACTTCCAAATGAGCCCGGATCTAGTGCACCGTCTTATTTCTTTAACCGATATGTTCATGTTCATAGCAGTCGCTATTCAAATAAACCTAGTGAAACTAAAATATGGCAAGTAGCCTATTCAAATGGTAAAAAGTACCAGGGGTGGGTATATTGGACAGGTAAATCAAAAGTTGTTAGTTATGGAGTTAGACACTATGAATTTAGAGGAAGTTTACATAGGGCTTAAAAATTAAGGATAAATTAATACATGAAACGTATCAGTACTGATTATTTTTTAAGGACCTTTATTAAAAAGAAGAGTAAAACATCGAAAATTCGCATGTTAATATCCGGCCTATTGTTAATCTTACTTCGGATTTTAAGTATGTATGTTCCTGGTATTAAAGAAATTAATTCAGGATTATCAGGATTAATCATTAACGGGATATTAATTACAATGTTTGTTTTTGGATAATTAATAAAAGAGCTAGCGTGGGTTAGCTCTTTTTAATATTATCAATGATGAGTTGACACGTTTTTGAGTGTACTCAAGGCATTTGGAAAATATTGTATTATTGAAAAAAACTGGGCCAGCAAGAAGAAGATAAAGAGAGATGAAAATCAAAAAGTAGTGATGCTGTCTGTATTGAGCAATCACTACTTTTTTGAAGTCTTTTTAGTTAGGTAAATCGAGTTCAGTCATTTCATCACGAGTGGCAATGTCACGGGCATCAACAAAGTCATAGCCTTGGTCTTGGATACCATCTAAAATGGTTGGCATAGCTTCGTTGGTCCAAGTCAGGTCATGCATCAACAAGTTTGAACCAGGTGATAAGAGTTCAGTATTAACCATAATATCGGCTAAAGCTGCTGGATCTGAATAATTTTCATCAAAATCATACCCAAAGGACCAATTCATAGTAACCATATTTTCTTCTTCTAAAATGGCTTCTAGTTCTGGGATTTCAACACCGTGTGGTGGACGGAAGAAATGCGGGCGATAACCTATAACTTCCTCGATAATATCTTGGTTGCCGATAATTTCATGACGCAAGGTTTCTTCGTCAGGAACTTCATTTAATGTATAGTGGGTAAGGGTATGATTACCAATCACATGACCCATATCCGCAATTTCTTTCAAGGCTTGACGGCCTTCTTCGCCATCCTCACCTTGTAAGTACATGCCATTCACAAAGAAAATACCGTAAATACCCCGATCAGCCATAGCTTGTGCTTCCTCGACCGAAGAAGTTGGTGTTTCTGGTAATTTTCTGGGTACATCATCCACTGTAGCAAGTACAACATTTGGATTTGCATCACTAATCGGTAAGACGCTAGATGTATCCGGATCGATGTAGTATTGCGCTGAATCACTTTCGGCGTCTTCGCTTGGATTTGCTTGTTCATCTGAATGCGCAGTTTCTGAAGATTCAGAACTGCTTGCTTGCGCTTGGTCATTGTTGTCACTTTCTTGTTGGCCAGTAGTACAAGATGCCAACATAACGCTAGACAACATTAAGATGGATAATCTTTTTAACATAAACTTTCCCTCTCCTTATAACAAATAATATATATTCATCATACACTACTTTCTGTTAAATTGAGGGATAGAATCGTTCAATTTCATGAATAATAAACAAACAATTGAAAAAGATAGTAACCCTAAATGAAGAGATTACTATCTTTTTACTATCATTAAAGATATTGTTCTGATGAAATTTTTATCCATTTTGTGCTTGAATCACTGCTTTAATGCCGCCTTCAATGACATGTGTATGGTCAAAGCCATGTGATTTTAAGTAAGCGTCGCCAGCAGTAGCTCGACCACCAGAGCCACATAGAAGGTAGATATCTTTATTTAGATCAATCTGGTCTATCCTATCCGCTAAATTTTCTAGTGGCATATTGACTAAGTTTTTCTCAGGAGCTGGACGAGTGATTTCGTCTGGATGGCGTAAGTCTAGTAAGACATAGTCTTTGTCATCGTCTAACTCTAAGAAATCTTCAGCTGTGATTTCTGAACTAGTGACTAAATCTTCACTAACAATATCTGAAAACAAGATATAGCTAGTAAAGGGCACATATGTAATATCATCGAGATCACTTTCATTCTCAACAACTGCGACAAGGTCTTGGTCGCTTTGGATTAACGTTGGACCATATTTAGGAAACTGTTTGGGCGTTACATTTAGGGCATTTTTTAAATGACCAGCTCTAAAAGTTGTATTATCACGAATATCGACGACTAATTGGTTAGTGAGTTTACGATAATCTATCTGTTTCATATTCATTCCCCCATTTTTAATTTATTGTGACAGAAGGGGATATGCCTGTCAATTAGGGTCACTCGTGGATTGACTTTGTTTATGAATATCTTGCATTAGTCATATTTAATATCAAGTGTGACGTGAATACTATTCTGGCTAAGTATCTCTGTAAGGGCATTTTTGGACATATTCTCTAAATGTCCTAGGAATGTATAGTCCCAATGGTGATTTTTGTAAAAAATGACTAATTGGTTGCTAGCATATAAAACGATATCGCCTGGATGAGTGGACATTGATTTATTTTGGCTTGGATAGATTTTATTAAGCGGGCCTACTTGTTCCTTGTCGCCATAATTTTGCATAGAGATTTCTATGGGGCCGCCATGATTGATTTGTTCAATAAGCTCCTCAACTGTTTGATTCTCCACCCATTTTACGGGATATTGATGCCCGTCGATAGTGAGTATCAAGTCAAATACCATATGCAGACCTCCTTAATTTTCATCATTTAAATTTTCTTTCAAGAAAGTCGCTATCTCGTCGAAAGGAATAATATCCAATTGGTCATATAAATCAGTGTGACTGGCCTTAGGAATAATATTTAGATATTTATTGTCACCTTGTAGTTGCTTATAAGCATCTTGGCTAAAGTAAACGGAATGGGCTTTTTCTCCGTGAACTAAATAAACTGCTGAGCGAATTTCATCTATATATTGAAGCAGTGGCATATTCATGAAAGATAGACTGGAAGTAGTGTTCCAACCGTCATTGGAATTTAGTGACCGTTCATGATAACCTCGCGGTGTTTTGTAGTAATCATAATAGTCTTTAACAAATTGCGGCGCATCATCTGGAAGTGGATCAACTACTCCACCAGCACGCTGGTATGTACCATTAAAGTAATCCTCTGTACGTTGTGCTGAGAGTTCTTGACGCAATTGATAACGCTGGCCTGCATCCATGGCATCAAAGTATCCTTGGGCGTTTACCCGACTCATATCATACATGGTTGAGGCAACAGTTGCCTTGATACGTGGATCGTTGGCAGCAGCATTTAAAGCCATTCCGCCCCAACCACAAATACCGACAATGCCAATACGTTCTGGATCAATGGATTCAGAAGTCGCTAAATAATCTACCGCGGCAGAAAAGTCTTCAGTATTGATATCTGGAGAAGCAACGTTACGCGGGTTGCCGCCACTTTCACCCGTAAATGAAGGGTCAAAAGCGATAGCGAGAAAACCTCTTTTGGCAAGTTCCTGGGCGTAAAGTCCAGAAGATTGTTCTTTTACAGCGCCGAATGGTCCACTTATGGCTAACGCACCCACTATATCATCAGTATTTTTTGGCGCGTATAAATCTGCTGCTAAAGTGATGCCATATCGATTAATAAAAGTAACTTTACGATGATTCACTTCAGGACTAGCTTCAAATACTTTATCCCATTCACTAGTGAGCTTTAAATTTTCAGTTTGCATCATTTTTCCTCCTTCTAAGTACCTTACAAATCTATACTTTATATTTTATAGGGGATATAGATGGATAACAAATAGTTATTTTTAATGGATAACTATTCTTGTTTTGAATAGTTTAACAGGTATAACAAATGAGAAAATATCGAAAATTCTCTCTATAATAAACTTGACTTGTGTTTATGGTATCCTTTGCCTAAAATATTTAAAAAGAAGGGGCGATATATATGGCATTTGAAAGTATTGCAGTTTATTTAGGGTCAGCCACGGGCGATGATCCAATTTATGAAGAGATGGCAACTAAAGTAGGCGAATTAATTGCACAAGCGGGGAAAACCTTGGTCTACGGTGGATCAAATGTAGGCTGTATGGCAGCTTTAGCTAACGGCGCTTTAGCCTATGACGGTGATGTGATGGGTGTTGTGCCACAGAAATTAGCCGATAATAAGATTCAGCATCCAGAATTAACTAAATTATTTGTTGTTCAAGGGATGCATGAACGTAAGGCGAAAATGATTGACCTATCAGATGGTTTTATCGCCTTACCAGGTGGTCCAGGAACCATGGAAGAGTTGTTTGAAGTGATTTCTTGGAAACAAATCGGCTACCATGCTAAACCGATTGGCATATTAAATGTGAACAACTATTATGATGGCTTGTTAGACTTTTTGGATTTCCAAGTCGCTCATGGTTTTATGCACCAGCAATACCGGGATATGCTAATAGTGGAAACTGATCCCGCAGTATTGCTAGAGAAATTGGCAACTTACAAGCCAACTGCAGTAGCCAAGTGGCAATAAATAAAAGCGTAGAAAAAGGCTGAGAAGGGGAAGTTCTCAGCCTTTGTATTCGAATGAATATGTCTACCACAAGTCTTCTGCTTGGTCATAGAAAGTCTGGTATTTTTTGATGATATCGTCCTTTTGCTTCAAGAGGTTGGACAAACCTTTGACCAATTCACTGGATGTTTCTACCATAGACATGTCCTCTTTTTGGCTTAAAATGGCGTCGGAAACACCGTCGTAGGGAACAGCTTCGTAGATTTCGTCCAAAACTTTAGTGATTTGGCGTTCTAATCGTTCTTTTCGCTGTTCTTCGTAGGCCTTAATTTGTGGCAGGGCACTGATCATATAGCGAAAGTCAAGATGGCGAGTCATTTGTCCGTTTTGCACGAGGACATATTCCTTCTCAAAGGGAGAAATGCCGGGAAATTGGCCGTGAATTTGATACCAACCATCATAAATTTCCCAAACACCTGGCCGGATCTCTGGTTGAAAATCCCGCTTCAATACAAATGTCTCATCATCACCGGTAATCTCCGCCATCCAACGTTTCTCATCATCGCCAATCGGCATCAAAGGCAATTCGTGCGAAATCATCCAACCACTCCTTTTAACAATTTTGTCTTTTAAGTATTAGTAAGTATAGGAAAAAGGGGCAACAATTTCAAGTTGGCACTCCTGCAACAGCTTGCGAGATGAGATAGAAAAAGGTAGTATGAGCTTGATAAGTGGCGCTGTTATTTTGACAATAAAAATAGCTGTGCACTAAAAGTGATATGGGGAGATATATATGGGCAAATTATTCCAGCATCAAACTTTGGGTGATTTAATGGCAGGCTTTTTTGATGGGTCGATGACTATTGAAGCCTTATTAAAAGAGGGCAATTATGGGATTGGGACCATGGATCATTTAGATGGAGAATTAATCGTGATTGACGGTAAGGCTTACCAGGCCAAAGAAAGCGGCGAATTAGTCGTCTTGAAAGGGGATGAAACCGTTCCTTACGCAGCAGTCACAGACTTTATACCAGACCAAACCTTTACGGTAAACGAATTATTAACTTTGGACGAATGGCATCAATACCTAAAAGGTCAGTTGCAGTCACTCTCGACTTTTTCAGTGATACGGATTGAGGGGACATTTGACTTTATGCACACGAGAGTCATCCCCCGTGTTGAAAAACCGTATCCCCGTTTTGTGGAGGTGAGTCGTCAGCAACCTGAATTCAAGCAGGAAAATGCGAAGGGCACTTGCATCGGTATCTATGGCCCTTATTTATTTGAGGGCGTCGTCAAGCAAGGTTTCCATTGTCATTTTATCAGTGAGGACAGGACTTTCGGCGGACATATTATGGATTACACTATCAATCATGCCGAGGTATCTATCCAAACTGTGACTGATTTTCACCAACATTTCGCAACTAATGACAGTGCCTTTATGAATGCAACAGTCAATTACGATAATTTAATTAGCGAGATGAATGAGAGTGAGTAGGCGAGATTGTTTTGCCGGAAAAATAGGCAGATAGGAGTGGCCGGGTGAAAATAGACATGACCATTGCGGGCTATCCCGTTCAAGTGAATAAGCAAGTCAATTATAAAAACTTAACCTTGAGGGTTGTGCCGCCTAAGGGTGACCTCCGTGTTTCAGCGCCAAAATATGCTAGCAAAGCTGCTATTATTACCTTTGTGGAAAATAATCTAGGGCAAATAGAAGCGATGCAAAAAGACGTTCAAGAGCGTTATCAAAACCAGGTTAAAAGCTATGAAACTGGCGAAATCCATTACTTATGGGGGCAAGCTTATCCCTTACTGGTGGTTGAAAGTTCTGGACCATCTGGTTGCCGGTTGAAGGACAATCAACTAGTCCTAACCATTAAACCAGGTATGGACCAAATTGAACGGGCACAAGTGATGACGAACTTTTATCGTGAAGAGTTGAAAAAGCAACTAGCCATTACCGGACCCAAAATGATGGCTCATATGGATGTGTGGGCCAATGAATTTCGTGTTAAGCAGATGAAAACCAGATGGGGAACTTGTAACATCCAAAAGAAACGTATTTGGATCAGTTTAGCGTTAGTCACCGCGCCTTTAATTTGTTTAGAATCAGTAGTTGTGCACGAATTGGTCCATTTACTTGAAACCAACCACACCAAGCGTTTCTACCGGTTAATGGACCAGTATTTCCCAAAATGGCAAGAAGCCAATGCAATTTTAGCGAAATTACCTAGTGAAATGCATTAGAAATCTGTTAAAATATAAAGTAGGAATCTCATCATTGAAGCCCCAAGTTAATTTGGGACTTTTTTGTTTTAATGAGTAAAAGATATTATTAGAGGAGTTGTTCATATGGCAAAGAAAGGGTTTAAAATACCACTAGCTTTGAAATTAGTCATTGCCATTATTTTAGGCATTATTGTCGGCCAATTTGGCTTTCTGCCAGAAATTTTCTTTCAAGTACTAAAAACATTATCAGGTCTATTTTCTGAATTCTTATCCTTCATTATCCCTTTGATGATTGTGGGATTGATTGTACCCGGTATTGCGGACTTAGCTGATGGCGCTGGGAAATTACTAGGTATCACTGTGGGCATTTCTTATGGGTCAACAATTATCGCCGGTGTCTTGGCTTATGCCGTTGCCAGCAATGTTTTCCCATTGTTTATTACATCAGATTTAGCAACCACTATCCAAGAATCAGGTGAAGGTGCAACAGCTTTATTTTCAATCGGCCTAGAGCCTATGTTTTCAGTGACAGCGGCCATCATTTTCGCCTTTATGTTGGGGTTAGGGATTTCTTGGTTGCAAGGGCGAGGTCGTGGCCAAGCCTTAGTGGATATATTTACTGATTTTGGAAAGGTTATTGAATTAACCTTACAATCAATTGTGATTCCATTTCTGCCATACTACATTTTCTTCAACTTTGCGGATATGTCATATTCAGGATCAGTTTTTGCGGTAATGTCAGTATTCTGGCGGGTATTAGTCACAGCAATTGTGTTACATTTAATCTATTTAGTTGTGATATTTTCAGTTGCTGGTACATATGCCGGAAAAAATCCATTTGCATTATTGAAAAACCAAGTGCCAGGTTGGTTAACAGCTGCGGGTACCCAATCATCAGCAGCAACTATTCCAACAAACGTAGAAATTGCTCGGAAAAATGGTGTATCTGAAGAAATCGCAAACTTCGTTGTGCCCTTGTGTGCAACCATCCATTTGGCTGGATCGATGATTACGATTACCTCATGTGTAACGGCTATCTTGATGATGTATGGTATGCCAATTACGCTTGGGACAATGGCTGGATTCATCATGGTATTAGGTATTGCCATGGTGGCTGCTCCTGGTGCGCCAGGTGGTGCGATTATGTCAGCTTTACCATTCCTACCAATGGTCGGTTTAACTGAGGCATTCAACCAATTGGCCATTTCTTTATACATTACCCAAGATTCATTTGGTACAGCCACAAACGTTTCAGGTGATAACGCGATTGCTGTGATTGTGGATACAGTCTACAAAAAAGATCAAAAAGTAGCACAAGCTAAATAAAATGACTATTTAAGAGACTTAGCGGAATGGCTAGGTCTCTTTTCTTTGGAATCTAGTAAAAAATATATGTGGTTCGATATTGTTAGAAATTGTGGTAAACTATATAAAGATTAGTGACTATTGACTGACCAGCACCCGATGAGGAGGAGCTATCATGAAAAGTATTGCACCTTGTTTATGGTTTAGTGACGGCGATTGTGAAGAAGCGGTTCGCTTCTATGTTGACTTGATACCAAATTCAGCTATTCAACACATTGAGTATTATCCAGATGCCAGTTTAGACGAACATTTTGAGGGGATGTCAGGAAAAGTCATTACAGCAGAATTTACTTTAAATAACCAACCCTATATTGCTTTGGATGGCGGGCCTTATTTCCGCTTCAATGAAGCCATCTCCTTAACCCTTAATTGCGAGGGTCAAGATGAAATAGATTATTTTTGGGAAAAATTATCCGCTGTACCAGAATCTGAACAGTGTGGTTGGGTGAAAGACAAATATGGCTTGTCTTGGCAGATTGTGCCGGAAAATATTGGGGAGTTGCAGCAAAATCCAGCACAAATTCAAGCTATGATGCAAATGAAGAAAATTGATATCCAAAAGCTAAAGGATTTAGCATAAGGGAAAGGAAACAAGATGTTACTAGGGCAGTTAATTGAAAATGAAAGTTCATATACACTATCCTTTGAGCGGGATTTTTATCAGTCAAAAGAAGCTGTTTTTGACGCTTTAACTGATGCAAAGATTTTCTCAAAGTGGTACCCATTTGCAACGGGGGAGATGGATGGTCAAGTTGGTGGTCTCATCAAATTTGATGATGGCGAAGGCAACTTGTACCAAGGGCTTATTACCAAATTTTCAGTGACTGACGGTTTCGAGTTTATTGAGGATGGTAGAGATGTCTTACGTATGGAAGTTTCTGATACAGAAACAGGGTCTAGGTTACATTTCTATCATACTTTCTCAGATCTTGCTTGGGTGGTACAAACGGCTACTGGCTGGCATAATTGTTTGAATGTATTTGTACAAATTATGAATGGACAACCGCCACAGTGGCCTTTGCCAAATGAATTAGCAGAATTAACACAAGCTTATGAAGAAAAATTTAAAAATAAACATTTTAATAATGAAGAAAAATAGCCAAGAGGTGATGGAACGTAGTGTTCCAGGCTTCCGGGCTATTTTTTTACTTTATGATTATTTTTCGATATGTTTGGTTAATACTTGCTTATGAGAGATATGTAACTCTTGGTCCACATCATAAATAATGGGTTCACCAGTGGCGATTTCCAGATTTGGGATTGCTTCATCAGAAATGTCTTCCAAGTATTTAGTGAGTGACCGTAAACTATTCCCATGAGCAACAACTAAGACATTTTTCCCTTCTTTTAAATCAGCTGCGATATGGTCTTCCCAATAGGGCATGGTCCGGTTCAATGTATCTTTTAAACTTTCTCCTGCCAGAAGATGATCGATATCTAGGTCTTGATATCGACGATCAAAAGTATTGCTGGTAGCCTTAGGCGGACGAACATCGTATGAACGACGCCAAATATGTACTTGGTCATCCCCGTGGATAGTAGCCGTTTCTGTTTTGTTTAAACCTTGAAGGGCACCATAATGGCGTTCATTTAGTCGCCAATGCTTGTGAACGGGTAAGTAAAGTTGGTCTAAATTATCCAATGTATAGAATGTCGTTTGGATAGCCCTAGCTAATAGTGAAGTATGGACTACATCAAAGGATAACCCTGCTTCTTTTAGTGCCAACCCTGCAGCTTTCGCTTCCTCGACACCCAAGGGACTTAAGCTTGGATCTAACCACCCTGTAAACACATTTTGCAAATTCAATTCACTTTGTCCGTGACGAATAAATACTAACTTAGCCATCTCTATCCCATCCTTTCAAGGATATTCTTTTGTTTATTTTTAGGTACACCTATAATATACACCTAGGAAAGGCTGATAGCAAAAAATACACCTCAAATTCTCCAATAATAAACGAAAATGTCTGGTTGAATGGAATAGTTTAATTAGTTATTAAAGGGAAATTGACCGTGATTATATTGACTGGCTGTTGTGAATCGACAAATTAGGGGAATGATCTTTTTGTTACATAATTCAAAGCGCTTTTGAATAAAGACAGTAGATTTTTGAACATACCGAAGGATGGCGCTTTCCTAGCATGCCATAGCGATGAAAGAGGACGGCTTGATGTGTATCAGACTGTTGGGCGCTTTAGCCCTCACAGAATGAATAATCAACCGAACCCATTAGACCGCGGCTGATGATGGTCCCACCGCAAGTCGAGCTCTACAGGGCAAACAGGTGTCCGCTTCAAAATAGTTTGCATCACACTTTGTGTGATACGGCACTATTTTTCCATCTTATGGGAGAGTTTACACTTTAGTGTTTACTCTCCTAAATGCGTTAGAAGTCTCCTGTCTAAACGCCCTGGATCGCATCCTATATTTAAGGCAAGGATAGCGAAAGGATAAGCCGAAGGTTTGTTTTTAAAAAATAATACCTTGTTTTTTTCAGAAAAAAGGCGTATGCTTAAGGAGCATAAAAAGAGGGAATGAGGTTCTCCCTGGTCAAGTAGATGGTGATTTTAGGCCATTCCATACCGAACCGCTGAAAAGCTGATGACTTCTGCAAGTAAAACTGCAGGCGTATCAGCTTTTTTTGTGCCTGCAAAAGGAGGAAAAGGATGTTATTATCGTTAGGTTTTATTATTATTGTGGGGTATCTTTTAGGGCGGTTACTTCAAGTCTTAAATTTACCAAGTCTTATTGGCTATATTATCGCAGGCCTTATTATGGGGCCGTCATTTTTCAATTTAATTGACCAAAGCACTTTGGCAATATCCAGTGACTTAAGACGAATTGCTTTGATGATTATCTTATTACGTGCAGGTTTGAATATCGACTTACATGACTTGAAAAAGGTAGGGCGGCCAGCCATTTTGATGAGTTTTCTACCAGCCACACTTGAAATTATTGGGACCATCATTTTAGCGCCGATATTTTTTGATATGTCCTACCTGTCTGCAGCAATCCTAGGAACGATTATCGCCGCCACATCTCCAGCCGTCGTCGTTGCCCGCATGCTAGATTTAATGGATAAGGGGTATGGTAAGGAAAAAGGGGTACCGCAAATGATTCTGGCGGGCTCTTCTATGGATGACATCTTCGTCATCATTATATTCACTGCCTTAACAGCCCTTGCGCAAACGGGTGAATTCCATTGGTTAAGTATGGTGTCTATGCCAACTTCTATTATATTAGGAATTGTTGGGGGATTATTGGTAGGTTGGTTGCTGTCACTAGCTATTGAAAAATACCAATTATCAGGTGGTTACCCAGTTATTCTAACCTTTGGTATGGGCATGTTATTCGATGGGATTGAAAAAGCCATGACAGGTCCAATTGGTTTCTCAGCCTTACTGGCAGTAATGGCCATGGGCTTCATGATGCTTCGTGTCAATCCAGTACAAGCAAAAGTGGTTCAAGTAGGGTTCAATAATTTATGGCAAGTCTTTGAAATTATCCTATTCGTGTTAGTTGGTGCCAGCATGTCCATCGAATCCGTCAAAGATTCAGGACTTATCGCAGTAGTATTGATTGTCTTATTGCTCTTATTTAGAGCAATTGGAGTATTATTATCAGTTACTAATACCAAACTAAACAAAGATGAAAAACTGTTTGCTATCTTTGCTTATATTCCCAAAGCCACAGTACAAGCGGCTATTGGAGCAGTACCATTGGCCATGGGCTTACCGAGTGGTCAGATTATTTTAACCATCTCAGTTGTTGCTATCCTAGTCACCGCACCACTTGGTGCAGTCTTAATCGATCAAACCCACACAAAACTATTACGTGATGACCGATAAATAAATATGAAAAAAGAATAAACAAGAATAAAAGCTGGCTCTCACAAAAATGAGGACCAGCTTTTTTGTTAGGGGTTGATTATTTATTTTAGAATGGCGCTGTAAAGCCACCGACGACAGTGATAATATCACCGTTGATAAATTTAGCGTCGTCTGATGCCAAGAAGACTGCCGGAGGCGGTGCTTTCCTAGCATGCCTTCGCGGTGAAATAAGGATGGTCTGATGCATATCATTCTGTTTGGACTTCAGTCCTTACAGAATGAACAATCAGCCAAGGAATTAGACATCGGCTAATTCCGGCCCGCCGCAAGTTGAGCTCTCCAGGGCAGACAGGTGTCCGCTTCAGAATAGTTTGCATCACACTTTGTGTGATACGTCACTATTCTTCCATCTTATGGGAGAGTTTACACTTTAGTGTTTACTCTCCTAAATGCGTTAGAAGTCTCCTGCCTGAACGCCCTGGATTGCATCCTAAATTTAAGGCGATGATAGAGAAAGCTAAAGCCGAAGGCTAATCTTTAAATGTTTATTTTGAATCGTAATTCTTTTCGTGTTCACGTAATTTGTCGCGGGCTTCTTGTGGCAAGCCTTTACCATAATCCATCATACGGACGATATCTTTAAAGGCTGCTTTTGGAATAGCTAAATCATCGATATCTTTGTTGGTTAGCTGTAGATCAATTTCGTCAGCCTTACCAGCAGCCAGTTTATTGACAAAATCAGGTTCTGTAATAAATGGCGATGACATACCGACCATATCTGCATATTGAATAGCTTCCATGGCTTTATCTGGTGAATTAATCCCGCCAGTTGCCATCATTACTACGCGACCGTTTAAGTGGTCGTGAACAATCTTATTGACTGGTTGACCAAAATATTCTCCCTCAGCACGGACTTTATGTTGGAAAATATTTTGTCCCCAAGAAGCGATGGCTAAATAATCTAAGTCAGCCACTTCAAGAATCCAGTCTACCCATTGATTAAATTCTTCAACGGTATAACCAATTTCATTCCCCCGAGTTTCCTCAGGTGTACCGCGGAAGCCAAGGATAAAGTCTGCAGGTGCTTCTTCATTGATAACTTTTTGTACTTCTTTAAAGACTTCTAGACCGAAACGGGCACGGTTTTCTAAAGATTGGCTACCGTATTCATCTGTCCGTTTGTTTGAATAAGGTGAGAAGAAAGTTTGCATCAATAAACGTTGTGCTGCAGAAATTTCCACCCCAGCAAAACCAGCCTTGATTGCACGACGTGTTGCATCGCCATATTGACGAATTACTTGCTTGATTTTTCGTGGGGACATTTCTAATACCTGATGGTCAATCGGCGTACGTAAGTGTTGTGGACTTGGGCCATAGACCGTGTAATAGTCTAGAATAGCTTGGTTAGCGAAACGGCCAGCATGGGTTAGTTGCAGAATAGCTTTAGCGCCGTCAGCTTGCATAGCATCTGCCATTTTGCTTAAACCAGGAATCGCACGATCATCATCTACAGAGAAACCATATTCGAATAATTGACCATAGGGTTCAATGTAAGCCGCACCTGTTACTTGTATAGGGGCAGACTTCGCACGACGACTAGCGTAATCTAGATCTTCTTGGGTAATAAAGCCTTCTTGAGTGGACGAATTGGTCACAATAGGTGATAGGGCAAACCGGTTTTCAAGCACCTGGCCGTTAGGTAAGGTTACAGGTTCCAATAATGCTGCATAATCTTTAGTCATGTGTCATTTCCTTTCTGTAAAAAGCGTTTCATATTGCATGCATTTCGCAAATATTTATGGCATTCAATGTACATGAATATTTTAAAACAATTCCTAAACATTTGTACAGTTTATATGATATCATGATAATAGCCAAAAAGGCTAATTAATATAATTGTGAACAGTTTCATAAAATTGTTATGTAACAGTTTTGGAAACAAAGGAGTACAGAAGATGGATACAGATATCAAGTTGAATGTGCTCGATTTTGTCGCACGAGACAAAGGGAAAAGCGATGCTGAAGCATACGCTGATACCCTTACTTTGGCGAAAACAGCTGAAGACTTAGGTTATCACCGTTTTTGGTTTGCGGAACACCATAGTCTAGCTGCTTATCCAAGTGCGGCCCCAGAAATCATGATGACACATTTTTTAAGCCAGACCAAGCGGATTAAATTCGGTTCAGGTGGCGTGATGTTACCGCATTATGCCCCATTAAAGGTGGCTGAAACCTTCAATACAATTGCTCACCTTTTTCCTGATCGTGTCGATTTGGGTATGGGCAATAATCCAGGGCGCAAGGCAGTTCGCGCCGCCTTAGACAGTAATTTAAAAGGCTATGTTGATAACGAAGAAGCTATGCGAGATGTCCGTGATTTTATCACGCAAACACCCACACGACACGGGGATGTTCAAGTCTATCCAAGACCAGACATTTATCCCACCATGTGGACCTTGTCTGCGAGTGAGCAATCAGCATACAAGGCAGCACGTTTAGGTATTGGGTATGTTTATAGCTTGCTTTTCAATCAAGATGAAGACGCTTTTGAAGCAGCAGAACGGATTGCTAAAATCTACCGGGAGAATTTTCAACCATCAGCTATTTTAGATAAACCACAATTTATGGTATCTGCTTTTATAGCTGTGGTGCCAGACGGTGAAGACATAGCGCCGTTACAAGCCGCCTTTGAATTATGGATACTTGGTAAAAAAGATTTCAGTGAATTTGACCACCTACCAACTATCGAAGAAGCAGTAGACTATTCATATTCGGATAGCGACTTGAGAAAAATGGCTAGCAACCGTAAGAAATTACTCTTTGGCCAAGTCTCACACGTGAAAACACAAATCGATCAATTGATTGAGCGGACACAAGCGGATGAATTTATGGTCATTCCTACTGTTCCAGGGATTGACAGACGGGTCCAAAACCTAGAATTAATCGCACAAGCCTTTAGCTTACCAAATGACCAATAAGTCACGAACCAATCACTAGTCAAAAAATATAAATCATGCTACATTCAATATAAAATGAAGCATGCATCATATAGGAGGAAAAACATATGCGTAAATTAGCAAATTACTTATGGGTAGAACAAAACGGTGACGAATTTACATTCATCATGACACCAGAACTTCAAGATGATATTGGAACAGTCGGCTACGTAGAATTTACGAGCAATGAAGGCGACGAGATAGCAGAAAACCAAGCCATTTTAAACCTAGAAGCATCAAAAACAGTCCTTGAACTACAAGCACCATTAGTGGGGACAATCACTGCTATTAATAAAACAGCCGAAGACAAACCAGAACTACTTAATTCAGAAAAAGCCGACGAAAGTTGGGTATACAAAATGACTGGCGTTGACCAAAGCGCATTCGACGACCTACCAGAAGCCTAAAACATGCAAGCACAGCTAAATGCCCTCATCCAATACCTGTGGGACAATCAAGGAACGAGTCAATTAACCAGCCAACAAGCCCAATACCAAGAAACCTTTATGACTGACTTGAAAAAGGCGAATTTAGTCCAAGCTGACGGCACTTTAGATGTCACCAGCATAGCGGACGACGACAGTCGCTGGCGGATATTCCGAGGATTAGTCAATCTTCGGAACGCCTACCAGCCAAGCCAGGAATACTTACTGGCAGAAGGATTAGTATTACAGACTAAGCTAGGTCCAGCTGCCAGCCAAGTCCAATGGCAAGAAAGCGACCTAGACCAGCGGATTTACCTTTGGCAAGGGGATATTACCCGACTACAAGTAGACGCGATAGTCAATGCTGCCAACAAAGACGGACTAGGTTGTTTTATCCCCAACCACCAATGTATTGACAATGTGATCCATACAATGGCGGGGGCTCAGCTAAGGACGGATATGGTGAAGTCCTTAAATGGGCGTAAACTACCAGTAGGCAAAGTGGTGGTTACAAAGGCTTATCATTTGCCGTCGCAATTCATTTTTCATACAGTAGGACCGGTTATTTATAAGGAACCTGTGTCTAAAATGAACCAAGATTTATTGGCTGCCTGCTACCGCAATTGCCTTGAAGAAGCTGATGCAAGGGGGATTAAAACAATTGCCTTTTGTAGTATTTCAACTGGTGAATTTCGTTTCCCTAGGCCTTTAGCAAGAAATATTGCGATTCAAACTGTGAAGGACTATTTAGACCAAAGTAATAGTTCACTACAAGTGATTTTTAATGTCTTCTCGGATGAAGATTTGACTTTGTACCAGGAAAACTTATGCAAATAAACAAGATTTGGAGTAGGTAGGCTAAAAACTAGCTGCCTACTTCTTTCTATAGGAAAGGAACTAGTAGATATATGTGGAAATCCTTTGAAAATGAGATAGATGATCAAGCAGAAATTTTAAAAACAGCAGTCGAAGAGGCTGATGCTGTAGTGATTGGGATCGGGGCAGGGATGTCAGCTGCTGATGGTTTTACCTATGTGGGGCCACGATTTGAAGACAACTTCCCAGATTTTATTGAGAAATACGGCTTTTTTGACATGCTGCAAGCCAGTCTGTTTGATTTCCCGTCAACTCAGGAATATTGGGCTTTTGAATCCCGTTTTATCGCTTTGAATTATTTAGACCAACCAGTTGGTGCATCATATATTGCCTTGAAAGAATTGTTGGCAAATAAAGCCCACCATATTATTACGACTAATGCGGATAATGCCTTTGCAGCTGCTGATTATGATATGGACAAGGTCTTCCATATTCAAGGGGAGTATATTTTGATGCAATGTTCACAAATGTGCCACCAAGAAACCTATCGTGATGATGACTTAATCAGACGGATGGTTGCTGAACAAGAAGATATGGCCATCCCTTATGACCTGATTCCACATTGTCCAAAATGCGGGGCTGTGATGGAAGTGAACAAACGTAAAGCTGGTAAAGGTATGGTAGAAAGTCCAGATTTCTTTGCGCAAAAAGACCGTTACGATGCCTTTCTAGCAGACCATGAAGGTGAAAAAATCTTATTCTTAGATATCGGTGTTGGCTATACCACGCCTCAATTTGTTAAAACGCCTTTCCAGGAAATGACCAAGGCTAACCCAAATGCCATGTATGTCCCTATGAATAAAAAACGTTACCGCATCCCTGACCAATTAAAAGGGCAAACTTATCGGTTAGATGCTGATATAGCGGAAACAATTATTGGTGCGAATGCGCTCATGCAGGCGGGTGTAGGCCAATGATAGTGATTGAACCGATTCGAAATGGTCAATATATTATGGACGGTGCCTATGCACTAGCTGTTCAGGTCTACGTTCAAGAACACTTAGACATTAGTGAACCCGTTTTACTCCCCTATATTGTAGGCCCAACTGTTCAAGTAGGCCGTTTTCAAAATTCATTAATCGAAGCAAATGAAGATTATATTAAAGTCCATGATATCTTATTAGTTCGCCGTGATACGGGTGGAGGGACCCTGTATCAAGATGCTGGACACGTCAATTTCTGTTTCGTTTATCCAGGAGGCACAGATATTTATGGTAATTATGCCAAGATGTACCAACCAACGATTGAGGCCTTAGAAAAGTTTGGGGTAAAGAACCTAAGCCAATCAGGCCGTAATGATTTAGAAATTGCTGGGAAAAAGATTTCTGGAGCTGCAATGACAATGAAGAATAACTTGGTCTATGGTGGATTCTCTTTAATGTTAGATGTAGACTACGATGCTATGGTGAAAGCTCTCAACCCTAACGAGAAGAAAATCATTTCAAAAGGGATTCAATCGGTACGAGCGAGGGTAACAGATATCAGAAGTCATTTAGCCCCAGCTTATCAAGACTTAACTAACTTTGAATTCAAAGACTTGATGGCCGCTGAATATTTAGGCATTGAGGATATGAGCCAGGCCAAGCGGTATGAATTGACCGATCAAGACTGGGCCAATATTGACCAGATGGTGGCCACTAAATATAAGAATTGGGACTGGAACTTTGGTAACAATCCGACTTATGCCACCACAAATGACGTCCGTGTCCCAGGTATTGGGACGATTGAAGTATCTTTAGAAGTTGTCAAAGGTCATATCCAAAAATGTCGAATTTATGGTGATTTCTTTGGTAAAAAAGATGTTACGGATATAGAAAACATGCTCATCGGTCAACCCCTTAGAGAGGATGCCTTGATCAGCGTCCTAAAAGAAGTAGATTTAACCCCATACTTTGGCCCAATCGATTCAGCTGTTCTGATTAACCTCATCCTGGCATGATATGCTAAAATAGTTATATTAAATAAAGGAAAGAGTTGAGTTAATTTGAAAAGATTTAATGGACCAACTAAACAAGGCATTCAATGGTTGGCCTTAATTGCTGTCTTTGTGTTGGCTGTGATGAACTGGTCATACCTAGTCCAAACAGTTTCTATGGTTTGGTCAGTGATTTTTCCACTGATACTAGGTGGTATGATTGCCTTTGTACTGAATTTATTGATGACTTGGATTGAGAAATACTTGTATCCAAATGCCAAGAATAAGTATCTAAAATCTTCTAGAAGACCGGTTGCGATTATTTTAGCGATACTAATTGTTTGTTTAGTAATCGCTGCGACCTTTGTGATTGTTGTACCACAATTAGCTTCAGCAATCATGACCCTAGTAGATGTTATCCCAGAAGCTGTTCAAAATTTAACCGATTGGTTTAACCGCCAAGAAGCGATTGTACCATTAGTCAATGAGTTGGCTAACCAAGTGAACATTGATTGGGGCGGCATTTTCTCTAGCGTCGCAAGTGGCATTAATAGCCTGGCTTCAAGTGTTGCTACAACCTCAGTGTCTGTATTGACCACTTCGGTTGGTGCTGTGACTAATATTTTCCTAGGAATTTTATTTGCTGTCTATATTCTTTTTGCAAAGGAAAAACTAGCCCAGCAAGTCGATCGCTTGCTAGCGGTTTATGTGCGTGATGATATTCATCAATTAATCCACAATTTAGCCAAGGTAGCCAATGAAACATTCTCGAAATTTATTTCAGGGATGGTTACTGAGGCTGTTATTCTAGGAGCCTTAGTGACAGCCGGTTTATTCATCCTACAAATTCCGTATGCAGCCATGCTAGGTGTCTTGCAAGGTGTAATGGCCTTGATTCCAATCCTAGGTGCTTTCTTATCTGGGGCAGTGGGGGTTGTGATTCTGCTTGCCTTAGACCCTACTTATGCCTTGGTTTATTTAATCTTCGTCCTAATTGTTCAACAATTGGAAGGTGATTTAATCTATCCTCGAGTAGTAGGTGACTCTATTGGTTTACCAAGTATGTGGGTGTTATTTGCCGTAACTGTTGGTGGGGGCTTGATGGGCATACCAGGTATGTTAATTGGTGTACCGGTTTTAGCTTCTATCTATAAAATTATAAAAATAGATGTCCGTTACCGTGAGGGGATTCGCGAAAAAACTGATGAAGAAGATGCTGAACTTAAAGTACACTTCTTAGAAAGCCTAAGACATCGGTCTTTAACCAATAAAGAGATCGATAAAATCTAACCACGTACATTTATGCACAAACTTTTTCACATGCAGGTTGTTGAAAGTATTCAATTGGGAGAAACATTGATATATAAAGGAAAGACGTCATGTTTTTATGGGCGTCTTTTTTGTTTGATTTGATCTAAAAGGGATATAAACACAAAAATTGTACTAAAATATCGCAATTTGTGAAATATCGAATTTGTTTAAAAGACATAGAATTTATAAAAAATAACAAAAACTGCAATAAAGTTAGCGGTTTCATCGGTACATAGTAAGTTTTTCACAAACATAACTTTAAAATTGCTTGATATCGACTTTGTGAGCATTTAATTATTAAACAACTTTGGTTTGTCATCCTAAAAAAATGGTGGTATTCTTTGCTTGTAAATAAATGAGCAATCGATAGGTACTCGAGGAGGAAACATAAATGAAAGTTGTAGTAGTAGGAACTAACCATGCAGGTATCTCAGCAGCAAATACATTATTAGATTCAGATCAAGACGTAGAAGTTACATTATTAGACCGTAACTCAAACTTATCTTACTTAGGTTGTGGGACCGCATTGTGGGTAGGTCGTCAAATTGATAGCTATGAAGGTTTATTCTACACAAACGCTGCAGATTTCGAGGCTAAAGGTGCTAAAATATCATTAGAAACTGAAGTAAAAGAAATCGACTTTAACAATAAAGTGGTTTACGCAGAAACAAAATCAGGCGAAAAATTAGAAGAAAACTATGACAAATTAGTTTTAGCAACTGGATCACTTCCAATCGCACCTAAATTACCAGGTAACGATTTAGAAGGATTACACTTCCTAAAATTATTCCAAGAAGGTCAAGACGTAGACAAGGCTTTAGCAGCAGATGACGCAAACGTTGTATGTGTCATCGGTGCTGGTTACATCGGTGTTGAGATTGCTGAAGCAGCTGCTCGCCGTGGTAAAGAAGTACACATCTTTGACGCTGAAGAACATTCATTAATGAACTACTACGATGTAGATTTCGCAAAAACGATGGATGAAAACTTACGTGCAAACGGTGTTCACACTCACTTTGGTGAATTAGCTGAAGAATACTTAGGCGAAAACGGTAAAGTTACTGGCTTGAAAACAACTAAAGGCGAATATAAAGCTGACGTGATTATCAACTGTATCGGTTTCCGTCCAAACGCTGCATTAGGTGCTGACCATTTAGATACATTCGTGAATGGTGCTTACTTAGTAGATCGTACATTTAAAACAAATGACGACGATGTATACGCAGTAGGTGACTGTGCAACAAACTATTCAAACGCTGCAAACGACACTGCTTACATCGCACTAGCATCAAATGCTGTACGTTCAGGTATTGTTGCAGGTCAAAACATCTTAGGCAACCACGTTGAAGGTGCTGGTATCCAAGGTTCAAATGGTATCGAAATCTTCGGCTTAAAATTAGTATCAACTGGTTTCTCAGTACGTGCCGCAGAGAAAAATGGCTTGAAAGTAAACTATACTGATATCGAAGATACACAATTACCAGGCTTCATGCCAGAAGATGAAAATGCAGAAGTGAAATTACGTATCGTTTACGAAGAAGAATCTCGTCGTATCGTAGGTGCACAAATGGTTTCACGTTATGATGTATCAATGGGTATCCACATGTTCTCATTAGCAGTACAAGAACAATTAACAATTGATAAACTAGCTTTATTAGACTTGTTCTTCTTACCTCACTTTAACCAACCATACAACTACATCACAAAAGCAGCTTTAAAAGCTGAATAAAGAACTAACAATTAATTAAAAAAGGACAATCATCCTAGCTTATATTAGCAGGGGATGGTTGTCCTTTTTTTTCGGTAGCAATCCTAGAGATGATCTAAGAAGAAGCTTGTCATCATATCCATGGTTTCAGTCTTAATCAGATGGTCTTCATCCTCATGAACAAAGATGATATTGTCTAAGTGTGCATTTTCTTCAACAAATTTTGCTGTCTGGTCATAAGGCACTCGCCAATCACGTTCCCCATGCCAAATTAGGAATGGCCTACCAGCCAAAGTATCTATTTGTCTAGAGAGGTCATACCGATCAACCCAAGCAGTAAGGTCAATTAAGTCATCAGGGACATAGCGATTGGACAATTGGTGCGCATGCCTAATCAACCGGTCTCGGTATTGAATTGGGGTGGGAGACCCCATCATGCAGGCGGCCACTTTAATTTCTGGGTGGTGAGTCATTAAAGCAGAACTCGTAAAGCCACCCATAGAGGTACCACCTACACCAATCCGGTCATCTAAAATCAAATTCAATCGTCTGAAGTGTTGGATAATTGCCCCAAACTCAAATAAATTACTTTGGATACTTTGCCAAAAAGTTAAAGACGGAATGGCTGAAACTGGTTGTTTCCGATGCCCGTGGTTCATAGCGTCAGGTAATAGCACGCGAAAACCCACCTGAGCTAATTTACGTCCCTGAGTTAAATTCAATTCCTTATTTGATTGCCAACCATGGTAGTAGATGATCAGGGGTAAGGGATCGTTTCGGTATTGAAGGGGGACGACTTCAAGCAAAGGAATCTCGCCAATATGTCTTCTTCTAATAGTAGTTTTCAATGATATTACCTCACAATCAATTGTTTCACGTTTTGCTCACCTGTTAGCATAGCGACAGGTATGGGGAAATGCAAATATTAACAATTGGCTGTAGGTGGGCAATTGAAGAAAAAAGCTTGTGATGAACTTTGCAAATGTTGCTCTTTTTAAATTGTAAACGGTAGTCAAACTTTCTAAGTTGTTGTATGATAGAGAAAAATGGTAAGGGTTTCAGTCTTATAATGAAATCCAAAAAGGAATGCAAAATAATGGAGGTTATAAATATGGGAACGGATACAAACAATATGCCTTGGCTAGATACGAGTTTGGCACCTAAAAAACGTGCTGAATTGTTGGTTGCGCATATGAATATTGATCAAAAAATTCAACAATTACATGGGGCGATGGAAACGATTGATATTTATGCAACCATGGGCGAAATTACAGACGAAGAAGAAATGGAAAGACTAGCTAGTCAAATCCGTGTAGAACGTCATGTAAAAGCAAACGAAGAGTTAGGTATTCCGCGCTATCGTATTACCAATGGCCCTGTTGGCGTTGGTATGGGTGACGGTACGCCTAGTCCAAAAGCAACAGCCTTGCCAATGACTATCGGTGTAGCTGCGTCTTTTGATCCAGAGCTTGCTTATGAGTATGGAGACATTATCGGTGGCGAAACGAAGACTTTAGGCCAACACGTATTAGAAGGGCCAGCAGTCTGCCTACACCGTCTACCAATCTCGGGTCGTAATTTCGAATACTTTTCAGAAGACCCATTCCTATCAGGTGTGATGGGTGTGGAAATTACAAAAGCCATTCAAAGTCATGACGTGATTGCGATGGGTAAGCATTTTGCGGTAAATGATCAAGAAGATGAACGTTTCCGTTATTCAGTAGAAATCGATGAAAATGTCTTACGTGAATTATATTTACTACCATTTGAAATGTTAGTAAAAGATGGTGAAGTTGCTTCAATGATGTCTGCTTATAACCGTTTACGCGGTACATATGCAACGGAAAACCGTTATTTATTAAATGACATTTTACGTAATGAGTGGGGATTTGAAGGTTATGTTCAAACAGACTTCTGGTCAGCAAGGTCAGCTGCAGCGTCATTAAACGCTGGATTAGACCATGAAATGCCAGATGCTAAATGGTTGAATGAAGAGAATATCAAGGCAGCCTTAGCTGACCAATCATTAGAAGAGAAAACAATTGACCGTGCTTTGATTCGTCGTTTCACACAAATGTTCAAATTCAAGGTATTTGAAAGTGAATATAAACCAGGTGAAATCGATGCAAAAACTAATGGTCAACGTGCTCGTCGCATTGGTGAACAATCAGCTGTCCTATTGAAAAATGACAAGAACTTATTACCATTAGATCCTAAGGCCTACAACAATATTTTGATTGTTGGTCAATCTAAGTTTGCTGAATTTGCTACTCAAGGTGGCGGTGGTTCTTCGAAAGTTGACCCATTATATACAGTTGATCCAAAACAAGGGATGGCGGCTGTTTTAGCTGACTTAGGCTCATCTTCGTCAGTCGATACATTTATTGTAGCGGATGATTTAAGTAACTTGGCAGATGCCAAAGAAGCTGTAAAATCAGCAGATGCAGTGGTGATTATGGCTGGTTTAGTAGCAACAGAGGGTGCTGACATGAAGACCGCCCACCAACCAAAAGATCAAGATACAATGGTAGAGGCATTACTCGGACTAAACGACCAAACGGTTGTTGTATTGAAAGATTCAAGCCCAGTTGTGTTACCTTGGATCGATAAAGCAACAGCAGTATTGGAAGCATGGAACCAAGGTGTAGAAGATGGTCATGTAGTTGCAGATCTAGTATTTGGCAATGTTAATCCATCAGGTAAAGTGCCAACTACTTATCCAGCTCGCGATGAAGACACTATTTTCCACGGACATCAAGAACGTCATCCAGGTGTTGATGAAGGGGAAGGGTTCCCAACAATCCGTTACTCTGAAGGACTAGAAATGGGTTACCGTTGGTATCAAGGCCAAGAAGTGAAACCAGGATTTGCCTTTGGACATGGTTTATCTTATACAAGTTTCGCTATTGAAGAAGCAAGATTAGATCGTCTAACCTCTGATGGACATGCACCAATTAATATTCAAGCTAAGGTGACCAATACTGGTGACCGTTCAGGTGCTGAAGTTGTTCAAGTTTATGTAAACATTCCTGTTGAAGGACAACCGCCAATGCGTTTAGTTGGCTTCAAGAAAGTCCACTTAACAGCAGGCGAATCAAGGGATGTGACGATTACAATTGATCCATTCGCAACCAACCACCCACTAGGTGTGTGGGACAACAATGCCCATGACTTTATTATTCAACCAGGTGATTACACGTTCCACGTAGGTAATGCAAGTGACAATACACCGTTCACTTTAACGCATACAATTCAATAACATTAAAATCTTAAACTGGAAAATGACAAACTTTCATTTTCCAGTTTTTTTCATGGTCATTTGACTAGGTTTCTACTAAAGAAATTCATACTTTTGCGATACAATAGAAGAAAGAAATTTACAACTAAGGAGATGTTGATGATGGAATTACAAGACTACATGGCACAACTAGAAAAAATTGGTGCTGCTGTATTTGCAACGGTTGATAGTGAAGGAAAACCGCGCACACGTTTTGCTAATATCGGTGTTGCAAATGAGAATGGTATTTTCTTCATGACTAAGCCGGGAAATGATTTCTATACACAACTGCAAGCAGACGAACATGTGTCTATTTCAGGAATGTCAAATGACGAAAATGGCATACAAGCCATCACAGTGGATGGTAAAGTGCGGGAAGTGGACCAATCTTATCTTGAAGAAATTTTAAAAGACAACCCATATGTGAAAGATGTTTATCCCGATGAAGCAGACCGTAAAGCAGTTGTTGCGCTACAAGTATATGAAGGCAGTGGCTTCTACATGAACTTAAAAGAACATACAAAAGGTTCCTTTGAATTTTCTGCTAAATAATTAGCCCTTTAATTTCGGGTGTGGTCAGGTAAAAGACAAAGAATCAAGAAGGCCTATCATCTTTCAAGATAGCGCACGTGTATGGTAGGATAAGTTTTAAAGTATATATTATAGAAGAAAAAAGTCATTTAATATTGGAGTTAGGAGAGTTTTATGGGGAAAAGGAAGAATCGAAATACTGCGGCATATTACCAGGATCCAACTAGACAAAAATGGATAGGTTGGTTAGTTGGTGGTGCAAAAGTTATTTTATGGACATTAGCCTATACGTTAATTGTCACACTTCCTCAACTATATGTGATGGGTGGTAGTTTTCTAGATAGTACATGGCAAACGATACTTGGGGTTTTAAGTATTATCTATATGTTTGCGGTGAGTTATTGGTTTTATCGTCGCTATCAAAAGAAAAATCCAGAAAATGTGATTCCCCTAACATGGAACGATATATTGAAAGATTTAGGGATATTTGCAGGGGTATTGGTCTTTAAAATGGTCATGTCGGTCCTGATGAATAATATCTACGGAGCAGAGACGACCGTTAATGATGAGGCGATATTTGGCTTGCTGGATAATAATACCAATATACTAGTGGCACTAAACTTAGGTCTAACCGTGATAACGCTGGCTCCAGTAATGGAGGAAATTATTTTTCGCGGTATGATTAGTAAGGGGATGTTCAAGGATAAATCCTTCTCTGCGGCGATAATCCTATCATCTATCTTCTTCTCTAGTATGCACCTTTCAGGTAATATTATTTCTTTCATTATATATGCGGGTATCGGAGCTGCTTGTTTTATGGCTTATTGGCGGAAGAAAAATATTAATGATGCTATCTTTATTCATTTCTTGAATAATTTACCAGGAGCGATCATGATTATATTTGGTTTATTTTAGAAAAAATTTGCTTTTTAAGGCACTTGGATTGATGTCGATGAACAAAATCACATGAATTCAAGTGTTTTTTTATCTATATTTGGTGAAATGTTACATTAATGTTACATAAAAATAACGAAGATATTTTAAATAGAAATATTTAATACGAACTTAAGATTTTCTTAAAAGATTGATTTAATCGCCTTTTTAAAACTTTTATAATATTTTTTTTGTGAATTTTCTTCATGTTAAGTAAATTTTAGAGATAAAAAGATACGAAAATATAAGGAAATGTGTAAGAAAGAGTAAATGATTTGTAACCTGATTGTTACGGAAAAATGTGATTGGCTTGTATATAATAGCTATTGTAATCAGTAATTTCAGGGGGTAGAAATTTAATGAAGTTTTCAGTAAAAAGAATGGTAGGGACATCGTTAGCAACGTCAGCAGCTTTAGCGGCCTTTGCAACGACTAACGTTTCAGCAGATGAAGTTTATAAAATCCAAACAGGTGATACATTATCTGCAATTTCACACAAATTTGATTTATCAATCTTAGACATCGCAGAAGCAAATGGTATCGAAAACCATGACTTAATTATTTCTGGTAAAGAATTAACAATTCCAACTGTAGATGCACCGGTAGTAGCAAGCACTAAACGTGTTGCAGACGCTTCTAATGTATATACAGTTGTTGCTGGCGATACATTAAATAAAATTGCGGCAGATTTTGACACAACAGCGCAAAACTTACGTGATTTAAACGGTATTTCAGGTGACTTGATTTTAGTTGGTCAACAATTAAAAGTTCAAGGTGAAGTAGCACAAGAAACAACAGTTGCACAAACGGCTCCAGCAGCTGAAGAAACAGTTGTTACAGAAGAGGTAGAAGCTACACCAGTTGTAGAAGAAACTGTTAACAACTATGAAGCAGATGAAAATGGTAACTACACTGTAGTTGCTGGCGACTCTATCAACAAAATTGCAGGTCAATTTGGCGTTTCAGCGTCTGAATTACGTGCACAAAACAATCTATCAAGTGACTTGATCTTAGTTGGTCAATCATTAGCAATTCCTGGTTTAGCTGCAGCACCTGTAGTTGAAGAAGCACCAGTTGTAGAAGAAACTGAAGAAGTAGCTGAAGTAGCATCTGTTGAAGAAACTGCAACAGTTACAGAAGAAGTTGAAGTTGCACCAGTTGCTAATACAGTAGTAGAAAGTGAAACAGCTGACGCAGCAATCGAAGCGCAAGTTGCGGCTGAAGAAGCTTTAGCAGCTGAAGAAGAAGCTCAAGTAGCGGCTCAAGCGGAAGCAGAAGCCCAAGCAACAGCACAAGCCGAAGCAGATGCAGAAGCAGCAGCCCAAGCGGAGGCAGAAGCACAAGCAGCGGCGGAAGCTCAAGCAGCAGCGGAAGCTGAAGCGGCAGCACAAGCAGAGGCAGAAGCTCAAGCAGAAGCTGAAGCGGCAGCACAAGCAGAGGCAGAAGCTCAAGCAGCAGCAGAAGCTGAAGCGGCAGCACAAACAGGTAATGTAACAGCATTATTAAACAATGCTTACGGACAAGTTGGCGTACCTTACCTATGGGGCGGTAAAACACCTTCAGGCTTTGACTGTTCTGGTTTCGTTAACTACGTTTACAACCAAACTTACGGTGTAAATGTTGGTAGCTACACTGGTGAACAACAATATGCTGGTCCGAAAATCTCTGTTTCATCTGCACAACCAGGTGACTTAATTTTCTGGGGTTCATATGGTTCTCCATACCATGTTGCGATTTCATTAGGTAATGGTCAATACATCCATTCACAACGTCCTGGTGAAACAGTTCACTCAGAATCAATTAACCCATACTGGGCACCATCATTTGCAGTAAGTATGGCTGCTTATAACTAAGCAATATTTTAAATAATAAATACAAAAGGTCGAGATGATTACCCCCCTCGGCCTTTTTTGATTATAAAAAATTAGTTGAACGATCTTGAAATGTTCAATGTATGAAAGCCCTTTAACGGGCAATATTGGCAATTTCACCTAAAGGTGTTAAAATAAGGTGATAAGTTCTAGTTAATTTTCCAAGATCAGATGTTCACAATCAAGGAGCGCAAATTAATGAAAAAAATATTAATCGTTGACGATGAGAAACCAATCTCAGATATTATATCGTTTAATCTTAAAAATGAAGGATATGAAATTGATACTGCCTATGATGGGCAACAAGCATTAGAAAAATTTGAATCATTTCAACCAGATTTAGTTCTGCTTGATTTGATGTTACCAAAAATAGATGGTCTAGAAGTCTGCCGTCAAATTCGTAAAGATAGTCAAGTGCCTATCATTATGCTAACCGCTAAAGATAGTGAAATTGATAAGGTTTTGGGCCTTGAATTAGGGGCAGACGACTATGTCACAAAACCATTCTCAAACCGTGAATTAATGGCACGTGTAAAAGCCAATATCCGCCGCACTGCGGTAGTTGCTGAATCTGTATCTACCGATGAAGTAGCTGAAAAAGATAATATTATTGAAATTGGCGATTTATTGATTCATGAGGATGAATACATTGCTTCTAAAAATGGGGAAGATGTTGAATTAACCCACCGTGAATTTGAATTGCTACATTATCTTTCACAACACATTAACCAAGTCATGACCAGAGAGCATTTATTGCAAACGGTGTGGGGTTATGACTACTTTGGTGATGTGCGTACAGTGGATGTAACAGTTAGACGGTTACGTGAAAAAATTGAAGAAAATCCAAGTCATCCTAAGATTTTAATCACTAGACGAGGCGTTGGCTATTTCCTTAAAATTCCAACCCAAGAATAGAGGTCAGTTATGCCAAAAACAAGGAAAAAATCTGGGATTCCTTTTTTCAAATCAATTCATTTTAAAATTCCCGTTATTTTTATATTAACACTACTAATTTCGCTCCAAATTGTCGGAGCGTATTTTATTCGTTCACTAGAAACGGAAATGTTAACTTCGTTTGATGATCAAGTAAATAGTCAAACTACTTTTATCATTGATAATATTCAAACGGTTATGGAAGATGAAGATTTGAATGAGGATGAAAAAGAGACGCAAGTAAATTCTATCTTGCGTCGTTTTAACAATGACAGTGTGTTAGAAATCCAATTATTTGATAGTAATGGTTTTCTACTAGCGACATCCAATCCAACTTCTCAAGCTTATATTGGACAAAGAACTGTAGATGAGGATATAGAAGAAACCCTTTATACAGGCATTAGAAGTGAAACTTCAGGTTATGATTCAAATCAAGAAATTCGTATCAAGAAATTTGTTACACCAATTTTTTCAACAGCATCTTCAGGTGCTATGATAGGTATTTTAAATGTGACGGCAAACTTAGAAACTATCTATAGTCAGATTCAAAATATCATGTCTCTATTCTTGATTGCCTCAGGTATTTCACTTGTATTTACTACTGGTTTGGCGGTGCTCATTTCAAGTCAGATTATTAATCCATTACAAAAAATGCGTGACCAAACAAAACAAATCGCTGAAGGAAATTATTCAACTACTTTGGATATTAATTCAGAAGATGAAATTGGTCAGCTAGCCGAGTCTATTAATTACTTATCGGTTCGGGTAGGGGATGCACAAGATCTAACTGAAGCAGAGAGACAACGATTAGACTCTGTATTGCGTCATATGACGGATGGGGTAATCGCAACTGACCGTCGTGGTAAAATTACGATTATTAATGATCGTTCATTAAATATCTTGAATAAAACGCAGGAAGAGGTCATTGGAGAATCAATCATTGAAGCCCTTGATCTATCGGACAGATTCTCCTTTAGAGAGTTGTTTGACCAGCATGAGTCGATCTTATTAAATTATGCCAATGATGAGGGAGAAACAATTATCCGGGCAGAGTATTCTGTTATACAACGTGAATCTGGTTTTATCTCAGGTTTAGTATGGGTATTAACGGATATTACTGAACATGAAAAAATTGAACGTGACCGTAAACAATTCGTATCCAATATTTCCCATGAATTGCGTACGCCATTGACTAGTGTACGTTCTTATAGTGAAGCCTTAGTAGATGGTGCGATTAAAGATGAGAAAGTAGCAGTCGAATTCTTGAATGTCATTCAAACAGAAACAGATCGTATGATCCGAATGATCTCAGACCTGTTACATTTATCTCGGATGGATGCCAAACAACAGGTAATCAATCGTGAGTTAATCATCTTTAAAGACCTAGTAAACCATATATTAGACCGTTTTGATATGATGCTTCAATCAGAGGATTATGAAGGTAAAAATTACATCATTAAACGGGAATTGATGGAAGAAGAGGTATGGGTAGAGATTGACCAGGATAAATTAATCCAGGTCATCGATAATATTATGAATAATGCCATCAAATATTCGCCAGATGGTGGGACAATCTATGTACGTCTAATGTCAACTCATAATAAACTTGTATTGAGTATCCAAGACCAAGGTCTAGGTATTCCGCAAGAATCTATACCACACTTATTTGACCGTTTCTACCGCGTAGATAAGGCGCGTTCGCGTGCACAAGGTGGTAGTGGATTAGGTTTATCTATTGCTAAAGAGGAAATTGAATTGCATAACGGGACAATTTGGGTAAATTCAATCGAAAACAAAGGAACGACATTCTTTATTTCACTTCCATTTGTAGAGTTTGATAGTGATGAATGGGCAGAGGAGGATGAATGGGCTAATGAAGAAGAATAAATGGCATTGGGTACTTCATGCGCTACTTATCCTACTAGCGCTCATTTCTGTGGTAGCTTCGGTGAGTAATTTATATGGACCGACTGCCTTAAATGCTTTATTTGGTCAATTAAATGAAGACGAGACTGGTGATACAGCAACTGATTTAAATAATATGGCGATTTCTAATGAAACCACAGATGAAGGTTCGGGGGAGCCAGTTGAAATAACCGCTTCACAAACCCTCATCTTACATAATGGTAATGATGAGTATATGGGAATTAATAATACCTCTGCGATTAAAGAATTGAAGCATGTAGCAGCTAGCTTTGATTATGACGCAGGGATTGAAGAAGATTCAGCTTATAATATTCGAAATTATGTCCAAACCCAACCATACATTGAGGACAAGTTAACGAATGAAACACCGATAAACTTATTAATAGCGGATACCACTAGGTTACCTGAACCAGTACAAGAAATAACTGTTACTTCATATATTTATGTGATGGATACGAATGAAGTTTATTTAATTAATGATGTAACGAATACAGCTTATTCCTTAACGATTTCTGATAATGTGGCTGAGGTAATGGTTAGAGTAAATGACTATCTTGATTCCTATCAGGACATAATGGAACCAGTTGTACCGGTGATTTTAGCTAGCGGTTTGTCTTATATTACGAAAGAGGAGACTGCAATCGATAGGTTGACCTATCTACAAGAACGTCAACCGACAACTTACTTTTTAAATCATTTCTTTGAAACACCGGAGGATATTCATGATTATTCTATGAATAATATTTCCCGTTACTACACAGAGGGTCGACAATTAACGATTAACATGGAAACTTTTGAAGTGATTTTATTACAGGAAGACACGGAGTCGGAAGAAGCCAATATAAACCAGCAGATTGAAGTCACTTCAGCTACCATGGCAGATATTTTAGCGGATCAAACTTCATGGTTGTATGCAGAAGCTAACAACGAAGAACAAGAAATGGTCACTTACCGAAAATACATCCATTCCTTGCCAGTATTTGGCAATAATTATGTATCTAAAACACAATTTGCCATGTCTGGAAGTACCATTCAGAACATATACATGTCTGCTTTAACTATCCAAACACAGGTAACGGACTTATCCGAATCATATACTGTCATGGGTGGTGCGGATGCCTTATCTTTATTAAATAACTCAGGCTATCCAAATGAGGATATTTCAGAATTGATATTAGGTTATCGTTGGGTACAAAATCCTGAAACCAGTCGCCTGGTTGAACTTGTGCCATCTTGGCATGTTCAGATAGGTAATAAATGGTTTATGCTAGAAGATTTAATCGATATGAGTCAGTACCCATCTCTACAAACCCGCTATACAGAAACTGGAGATCCAGTAGATTTATCTGTTTACTTTGAAAATTTAGGGCAACAGGTGAGTGAAGAAGAAGTAAAAACGCAATTAGACGAAAATGTTTCAGAAGCGCTCACTTCTGAAGGTGTGGAAACGGAGTTTTCACAAGTTTTAAATCAACCAATTTCGGATAGTGGCGAGGAGGGACGCTAGTAATGAATTTTAAAAAAGTAGAAATCATTTTTATCCTAGCCTTCCTGATACTTGATGTGTTTTTGATCAATATTTTTCTGAATAAATATGTGGGATCACCTAGCCAAGCTATTGAAAATAAGTCGGTGGATATTGTCACGGAATTTAAAGCCAATAACATCCAGTACGATGAGATGTCTGATGAAGTTTTGCGGATACCCTTTATACGAGCTTTAAAAACACCTTTAGACGAAGAGGATGTTTTGAAAGTGACTGAAGATACACAAGGTGTAGAAGTGAATGCCAACCAAATCCTTGGTCAGATTAATACACCTATCCAATTGGAGGGTGTAGATGCTGAAACGCCAGCAGGAGACCTATCGGATAGTGCCTTGGCTAGTTTAAATCAATTTATCAGTCGTGAAATTTATCAAGGCAACCA
This sequence comes from Aerococcaceae bacterium 50-4, assembly GCA_041223225.1. GTDB lineage: Bacteria > Bacillota > Bacilli > Lactobacillales > Aerococcaceae > Aerococcus. Next base: position 163,308 of record JBCLPQ010000001.1, on the reverse strand, counting down.
ATACCGTTTTAATAGCTACGATAAGGTTGCGGGTACGGTAACATACGCACAAGTGACTGCATCTGGCGCGGTAATCGCGGATGGTACTGGGGAAATCGTCTTCCAAGTGAATGATGATTTTGCCGTCTATGCCTATGATCAAACGATAACCGGAGATACTGCCATCCAAGGTGAAGAGCGAACTGTGATTAGTGAGCAACAAGCTTTGGAAAATGCTTATTTAAATAATAGTATCCCAGCTGAATCAACAATCGTCCGTTCATTCCTAGGCTACCGAGTAACTTTAGTACTTGATGAGATGACCTTGTATCACCCCGTGTGGACCTTACTCATTCGTACTAGCGAAGGCACTACACAGCGGGTATTTGTAGATGGTATCAATGGGTCAATCATGACCCAGTAATTGGAAAGAGGACGATTCATGTTTCAAAATTATCAAGAAAAGGTCGTTAACCACTGGCAAAAGTTAGTCGTAACGATTGTAAGCTTTATTGGGCTATTTCTTTTTGCGGGGATTCAGACAAATATCCAAGCAGAGGAATCGGTGAATGACTATTCAGCTACAGTAAATGTGCAGGCAGATGGCACCATGCAACAAGAAGAAACGATAGGCTTTGGTGTGAAGGGGACAGTTGAAAAATTTCAACACCGAATTGCGCTTACAGATATGAGCAAATTAAATGACTTAACTGTCAATATGAAGAGCGTAAACTCAGATTCATATTTTACTTTTGCTGAGAGTGATTCAAATGAGGTAGGGACGTACACGATTTCAAAAAGAGAAGATCAAGCAGTGGACATCGATATCTTTAATACAGTAACGGATGCGCCCCATATCACGCAAATTTCAGCGACAATTGGTGATGCTTGGACAAACTATTCAGAGTGGACTATTTTAAAGAATCAATTTTTAGCCTTGCCCTATGATGTAAACCAAGCCGTTCTTACTGTGACATTTCCGCAAGCTGTTCCAGAAGATCAGTCTGATTTAATCATTTCTGGTCCAAGTAAAACAGATTTGCAATGGGCAGACGACCGAAAATCTTTTACTTTAACGGTGGAGGATTTAAAGGCTGATGAAGCAGTAGACCTGCAAATGTACATGCCAGTGTCTATATTACCGGATAACCAAAAAGTAGGGGCAGATTCTGAAGGCGCTGCTACAATTGAGGCAATGCAAGCTAGTCAAGAGGCGGCTACAAAATTAAAAAGACGTTTAGCTATGCAAATTTGGAGCGTATCAGCTAGTTTATTTGTACTTATTTTTACTTATACTATTTATTTATACGTGAAAAAACGTCAAACAATGGTTGCAGTGCCGAGCCAAAAGGGTATTGCTAGTCAACCGAATGCCTATGGGCCACAAACTGTCGCCCGTCTAATGGGCAAAGCCTATTCTGACCAGCAAAAAATTGTCTTATTAGTCTTAGAATTAATTGAAGCAAAAGTGCTAGCTGCACATTTTGAAGTGAATAAAGGCGGACAGTTGACAGATATTCAAGTTTCCCCACTTCATCAACAAGACATTCACCAGCCAGCGGGTCAATTATTACTTACTGCGATTCAAGATAAAGCCTCATCTAATCGTGATGCAGTGTCATTGAATGAATTGGTATTTAATCAATCAACTGGTAAGTTAACCATGTTGTCTCGCTTTGGCCGTAAGTTAATACGTAAGATTAATCAGACTGCTAAACAACCCTTAGCTAGAGACGGGGTTTATAGCAAAATGAATCAAGTTTACATGGCTATTTTAACCTTATATATGGTAGCATGGTTATTTGGGACAGGTTTTGTGATTTACTGGCAGTTCCAGCTACGAGCCTTTAATGTGTGGGCATCAATATTATTGGTGGTCAGCGTGGCTCTGGTTGCCCTTTTACATAAAAATGTCTTACCAATGCGAAGTGGAAAAGGGGTCTCCTTATTCAAGCAATGGCAAAGTTATTTAAAAGGGATTTATGGTCAAGTCAGCAATCCAAATGCTTGGAACCAACAATCGCATGAATGGTTGGACCACCAGTATTTATATGCTTGGGTTGCAGGATCGAATGTTAAGCTGGCTAAGGCTGCGGACCAACAAGCGCAATTAGTCCAGTTACCATTGATGGGGTCTGCACAGGCAATTGACCATTTACAGTTATCAAAACTGAAGTGGCAACCACAAGCTGAACAAGTTTCAGATGAAGATATCAATGATGAAATGAATGAATAGAAGATCAATAGTTTTTAGATTTAGAAGGAGGCAATCATGGAGACTGCAAATCATGATTTTACAATGCGTGTTTCCATGCTCGGCAGTAGCTCAAGCGGAAACGCGACCTATATTGAAACCCCTAAACGCAAAATTTTAGTTGATGCAGGTTTTAGCGGGAAAAAAATTAGAGAATTGTTAGCCGGCATTAATCGCGATATCAATGATATAGATAGTTTATTTATTACCCATGAACATTCGGACCATATTAAAGGCATGGGGGTTCTTGCGCGTAAGTACGATCTAAATGTCTATGCCAATGAGGCAACCTGGCAAGCAATTGGTAGTAAAGTGGGGGTCATTCCAGTTGAGAAGCAACATGTAATGGAACAAGGTGATATACTTACTTTAGGCGATGTGGATATCGTATCGTTTGGTGTGAGTCACGATGCTGCGGAACCGCAATTTTATGCCTTTCAGAAGGATGGCCGACAGTTTACTATTCTGACGGATACGGGTTATGTGAGTGACCGTTTGATTGGTTTGTTGAAAAATTCCGATGGTTATTTGATTGAGTCAAATCACGATTTAGATATGCTGCGAATGGGAGCCTACCCATGGTCACTAAAACAACGTATCTTAGGTGATGAAGGCCATTTATCGAATGATGCAGGGGCACAAGCCATGATTGATATGATTGGTGATAAAACAAAACGTATTTATCTCGGCCATTTATCAAAAGAAAATAATATGAAAACGATCGCCCATCAAACTTGCGTGTCTAAGATGATGCAGGCAGACCTAGGTGTACATGAGCAATTTGAGGTTTATGATACCAATCCAGACAAACCTACTAGCTTGTACACATTGTAATATTTATGTTTTTTTATAGATTTACCTGTAAAAAGTCATAAACAATTCAAATATACCTTCTATAATCAAGTTGTTAAGCGTCTAAAATAATAATCGAGGGAGATGAGCACATGTCTCAGTCAAATGATCCAAATAACTTAAATGACCAGTCATCAGTGGGCAACCACAATGACGAGCCAATTAAAAATCCGAATGAACCACATAGACCTGAAAAGAAAGAGCGTAAATTGACCGCTATACAATCGGGATTGATTGGGGGTGCAGTTGCGGCCGCATTAATTTCTGGTGTGGGCTATGCAGTGACTTCTGCCAATGATACAGATGATCAAATTTCAACAGAAGAAGTACAATCCATTGTAGATGAAGCAGTGTCTAGTGCCAAAGCTGAAAATACTGAATCTTCTGTACAATCTACTTCACTTGATGTCACAACAGATGTTTCTGAGACTGTTGCTAATGTACAAGATTCGGTTGTTTCAGTGATCAACATGACAGAATCTGTTTCAACTTATGACTTGTTTGGTTTTACAACACCTAATCAAGAGTCATCTGCTACTGATTCAACGGAATTAGAAACTTCTTCTGAAGGTTCTGGTGTCGTGTATAAGGTCGATGGTGATACAGCTTATGTTGTAACCAATAACCATGTAATTAATGGTGCCGATGCAATTAATATTTTATTAGCGGACGGGACTCAAGTTGAGGCTGAAGTAGTTGGTGCCGATCCTTGGACTGACTTAGCTGTATTAAAAATATCTTCAGATGTTGTAACGACAGTTGCTGAATTTGGTGATTCTGAAAGCTTGAAAGTAGGGGAGCCTGCTATAGCAATTGGTTCGCCGTTAGGTTCTGAGTATGCGACAACAGTAACTCAAGGGATTATTTCTGGTTTAGACCGTTCAGTGCCAGTTGATATTGACGGCGACGGGACATCTGATTGGGTTGCAAACGTGCTTCAAACGGATGCTGCCATCAACCCAGGTAACTCTGGTGGTGCTTTATTAAATGCGGCTGGCCAAGTAATTGGGATTAACTCTATGAAAGTTTCTAGTGACCAAGTAGAGGGAATGGGCTTTGCGATACCAGCAGCCGAAGTACAATCAATTATTTCTGAATTAGAAGCAAACGGTGAAATTGTCCGACCTGAATTAGGGGTATCTATGGTTGACTTAAATCGAGTTTCATTGGATTACCAAGGTCAAAATCTACAGTTACCTGATGATGTGGATAATGGTGTCTACATTGCTGAAGTTTCAGCAGGATCAGCCGCTGAAGCAGCAGGTTTACAGGCGGATGATGTCGTGGTTGAATTTGCTGGTGAACCTGTGAACGGTTCTGCTTCATTACGCCAAGTTTTATACCAACAAAAATCAGACGCCAGTGTAGAAGTATCCTTCTACCGTGACGGTGAATTACAAACAACGACAGTACAATTGAAGCCACAAGAAAGTAGCGCTGCTTAATGTTGCATATTGTGGTGCTACGCTGAGGGCACAAAGCGCTCAGTATAGTTTTGCTAGTTGAATAATTGCGAAGCTCAACCTATATATATTTAGGTTGGGCTTTTTCTTGGTGAATTAACACCGAACAAATAAGGTTATAGAAATTTTCTTGCTTGAATACATACTTATCCACTTATCCCCAACATTTATACACAATAGTGTGGATAAAAAGGGAGAAATGTGGATGAATTGATGATAACGGTTAAAAGCTTGTGATATAAGCTTTGTGAATTGTGAATGTTTCTGTGAATAATGGGGATAAGTTAGTGGATAGATTGTTTTTTTTTCAAAATACTGTCATGGCAAGCTTAAAAGTTGTGGAACTTGTGGATGATATTACCTATAAAAAAAGCCGGAACTTGGAGTTCCAGCTTACTTAATTGGCTGATGATTAGCGAATTTCACGTAAGTAATCAGCTTTTTCGAATTTATCCGTATTGGCGATTGCCACATAAATATCATCTGCTTGGATAATATAATCAGCAGGGAAGGTAGTGGTTAACGCTTCACGACGACGTTTACGAATACCAATAATATTAATATCGTAACGTTGACGCGTATTTAATGAAGTTAACGATTTGCCAACCCATTGTTCAGGTGCGCGGAATTCAACTAATGAAGTTTCGTCATCTAAGTTGATAACTTCTTCAATAGTGTTGTGAATCATTCGACGGGCAATTTGGACGCCAGATTCTTTTTCTGGTTGTACGAGTGTGTCTACGCCTAAAGCTTCTAACACTTTACGGTTTGTTTTATTTTTAACTTTACAGATAATGTGGTTGATCCCTAATTCTTTGGCATTAATCACACCTAGAACTGATGCTTCTAAGTTGGTCCCAGTAGAAATAACAATCGCGTCACATTGTGCAAAACCAAGGTTACGCATGTATTCTAAGTCAGTGAAGTCACCAACTGAACCAACAGTTAAATAACCATCTAAACGATCAACATTTTTTTCATCTAGGTCGCAGGCAATGATTTCAATGCCATTTTGTGATAATTCTTTAGCGATTGTGGAACCAAAGATTCCTAAACCTAAAATACCTACTACATTCATTTTTCCCATTCTATAACACCTATCCTATTAAAATATTTGTGTTTGTATATTTGATATCATTTTTCTTATCTTGCTTACTTGGTAGTAAGGAAAGGAACATGGTCATTGGACCAATTCGTCCGATAAACATTAAGGCCATTAAAATGATATGGCTAGCCATTGATAAAGTAGGCGTTAAATTAGCAGAGACACCTACCGTCGCAAAGGCTGAGATAGCTTCAAATAGCACATACAAGAAGTCTACATGTGGATCAAATACAAGAATTAATCCTGAACCTATAATAAGTAAGCTGGTATACAGCAAGAAAATCACGAAGGCTTGACGCAATAGTTTAGCGGGGATTGTATGTCTATCAAAATTGACGTGCTCTTTTTGTCTAATTTCTGCAATAGCTAACATCAACACTAATGCAAAGGTGGTTGTTTTTAAACCACCAGCAGTACCACCTGGACTACCACCGATAAACATGGTCACAACGAAAATTAAAATACTTACAGGGTGTGCCATTGTATAATCAATCGATGCAAATCCAGCAGTACGCATGGTGACTGTTTGGAAAACAGCAGTCATGATTTTATTACCGACACCCATTTCACCGATAGTACCGACATTATTCCATTCAAAGGCTAAGAATAATAAGCTACCTAGCGTGATAATGATGATCGTCATTTTTAAGGCCAATTTCGTATGTGGCCGTAAGTGACGGATCGCATTTTTAATGGCAAATTTTGGTCTAGATCGATCAAAGTGTTTGATTTGATTGGTGACATCAAACCATACTGAGAAACCAATACCACCAAGGATTATTAAGGAAATAATCGTCCAGTTAATGACAGGCTGCGTTTGTAGGGCAATCATGGATGAATTACTCAAAGGATCAAAACCGGCATTACAGAAAGCTGATACAGCCATAAAGATACTTAGGAAAATCCCCTGACCCAAACCATATTCTGGAATAAAGTAGCTAGCGAAGAGCAAAGCACCAACACCTTCAATGATAAAGGTATAGCGGAAAATTTTACCCAGCCAGTTCGAAATGTCGTTTAGCGAGCTATTATTTAAAGCTCCGGTCACAGCAACTTGATCGCGCATCCGTAAATTTTGTCCAATTTTATAGTAAATGAGCGAGATAAAAGTCATCAGCCCTAGACCACCGATTTGGATTAACATCATCATGATGATTTGACCAAAAGTGTTATATGTGTCAAATATGGATTCAACCCATAAACCAGTTACACATACGGCTGAAACAGCGATAAACAAATGGTCAAAATATGTGGCATCAGATGTGGCTACTTGACTAATAGGTAAACTCAATAGCAGTGACCCAATAAAAATCACTATAGCAAATGACAAAGCGATTTTTTTGGCACTAGATAATTGGCCGACTGGCTTCGTAAACGAATGCAGGGCCCGATGTATTAAATTAATTGTGATGACCTCCCATAAAGCGTGAAAGCTTTAAGAAAATTTTATATTCATTTTTCAAATACGATTAATTATAAACACTTTAGCAGAAAAATCTAGTAAAATAAAAAATAAAAGTTAATTCATTGAAATATTTGCATGATAGGGGTTGTTTTTGCATGATGATCAAAATCATCTCAGTAGGAAAGTTAAAAGAAAAGTATTTGAAACAAGGAATTGAAGAGTATGCCAAACGGTTATCTCGTTATACAAAGTTTGAAATTGTTGAAGTAAAAGATGAACCAACCAAGGAAAATGCTAGCGAGGCAGAAGAGGCGATGGTGAAAGATGCAGAGGGTGAACGGATTTTAAGTAAAATCAAACCGGACGATTTTGTCTATTTATTAGCCATTAACGGTCAGATGTTGTCATCACCTGAATTGGCTAACTCTATGCAAATGCAAATGACCCAAGGAAAATCGATCTTAGTTTTTGTAATTGGTGGCTCACTAGGGACTAGCGACGCTGTAAACAAGCGAGCAAACCAAGCAATTTCTTTTGGGAAAATGACCTTGCCTCATCAATTAATGCGTTTGGTTTTAACAGAACAAATTTACCGGTCTTTCAGAATACAAAATAACGAGCCCTATCATAAATAGGGTTCGCTGTGTAATATATCCGTATTGTTGATTGTGAAAAAATGACAGCTAAACCACAGCATCTGTTTCAAACCCTAATTTTGCTAGCCCCAAAGGTGAGAATCCTTTTACAAGAAGGTGAAATGCTAGGCTCATTTCGAAAATACCAATGGGTAAGGAGATCAATCCTTTGAGTGTAGACCAGGGAGCGATAATGCCATATAGGTCAAGGAAACCTGCAACGAATACAAGTAGGGCAGTGAGAATGCCAAAAAGTGCTAGTTTTCTTGGTACTAATCCTGAATGTAGGAGTAGGTAAGCGTAGATAGCTGTGTTGATGCCTACCATAAGGTTAGGACCGAGGACCATAATCCACCTATGAATGCCTTGGAAGACGAGACCTGGCCCCTGTAATTCGGCTATATTGGTCACGATTTGGTCTGCGTACCCCTGACTTAACGAATGTAGGGCTAAGATGGCAACGATACCTATCCCAATAAAGACAGCTTCCATGAACCTACCTGCGAAGTAAGCTAATGATAATGGTCGGTCTACTTTGCTTAGATACGGGGCAAGAAGTGAAGTTGTCCCAATGGCTGAAATGAGTAAGATGAAGTCCATGGTCACGCCAAGCAATACGGTAGAGCTAAGGCCCTGTGCAGCGGTTTGGTACCAGTTGTTGGCTAGAATAGGCTCATACAAAATTACAGCGAAAACTGCTGCAACGAATGCGACGATATAGAAAATCCCGATGATAATGGCATTTTGTCTGTGTGTTCGTAACATGATAATCCCCCCATTTTTGATCATATGCTTTACTTACCTATATTATATAGTGGAAAAAAGTTATGAGCTATTCAATTCTTGCTGTAATGATTTGGGGTAAGGGGTTATGTTGAATGATTTTCGTAGCTAATCGCGATTCGTTGCAAACAATGAATGAACCGCCTATAATTTGTTTAAAAGGTGGTGGAGCCTATGACGCAATTTGACATGATTCAAGCATGTTTACTATACATAGAAGACAACCTAACTGAAGATTTAGACTTGGAAAAAATTGCGGGCTATTTTCACTTCTCGCCCTTCTATTTTCATCGGTTATTCTCTAGCATCATCGGTCAACCGCTCAAACAATATATTCAAGGCCGGAAGTTGAATAAAACATTGTTGCAGATTAAGAGAAGTGACCAATCTTTTACCCGTATTGCTAGTGACTTGAATTTTACATCTGCTACAAGTTTTTCGAGGGCTTTTAAACACCAATTTGGTTATAGGCCAACGCAAGTAAGACAGGACCCGATCTTAGTTACTAGCCAACCGATGCCAAAAGTAGTCCGCCGTCAAATGAAGAATTTAAATGGCGATATTGTGACTGACTTTAGTCTGGATATACAAAACGCCTTTCAACTATCGGGACTAGTCTTTCAAGTGGATATTACGACCGACAATTATCCAGCGCTTTTTGAAGCCAAGTTTACAAGCCTCCTAAGCGCAATTGGAAAAGAGGGCCAGAAAATTCCAGGCTATGTTGTCTATTCAGATTGCTCAAAAGATCAAAAACAATTTAACGTCATTATAGGTATACCAATAATTTTTTCCACCGACTTGCCTAATTTTTATACAATCAGTGTACCTACTATGCAGACAGCCAAGTTTATGTACAGTGGCGAATTGTATGAGATGGATCAAGTATTAAATTCTGACTGGGCTAGATTTCTTCGCATCAGTCGGCTAGCTTATCAAGAGGGCGCAATCCGGATGATTCAACGTTTTGATGATATCTATGACTTGGCCAATCGTTACCAATTGATTGTGCCAATTGAAGGCAATGAACTTGATCAGGTCTAGTAATCGGCCTATTACAAGCAAGGTCATTGGAAAATAGCAGTAACTATTCAAAATATGTTAAGATGCAAGTAGCAATTCTTTTGAATATTAAAGTAAAATCAACTAGCAGATTGTGAGGCGTTTAGAATGAATATTTTTCCGATTCCAGCATTAACTGATAATTATATTTGGATGATTGAGGATACAGATAGTGTTGTCATTGTTGACCCAGGCGAAGCAGGGGAAGTGCTAGTCTATTTGGAAACGAAGAAACCCAGTCAAATCGCTATTTTACTAACTCATAAGCATGATGATCATATTGGGGGAGTGGCAGAGATTGTTTCAGCTTACCCACAAACTAAAATTTATGGACCAAGTGAAGTGCCAGGTTTTTCTGAAATGGTTATTTTAGAAGATGGTAGCCAAGTAGACATTCTGCGACATACAGTAACTGCCTTACTTTCAGCGGGACATACAGAAGGTCATTTGGCTTATATCGTCGATAACCAGTTTCTGTTCTCGGGTGATGCCATGTTTTCTGCCGGATGCGGACGAGTTTTCACTGGTGACTACCAAGCAGAATTCGATGCTTTAGAAACCTTTAGTCGTCTAGATGATGATATTGCTGTTTTTGCGGGCCATGAATATACCTTAACCAACTTGAAGTTCGCGCATTCTATCTTCCCGGAAAATAATGTCATCGCTGAAGCCTTGACCCAGGTAGAAATCTTGAATGAAGCCAACCATCCAACTTATCCGTCCACTATTGGTCGCGAAAAGGCTATCAATATCTTTATGCAAGCAAAAGATGTAACGGCTTTTAAAGACTTGCGCGATCAACGCGATAATTTCTAGTTAAAGATTAAATATTACTATATAAGGGGTATAGCAGCTTAGCAGCTATATCTTTTTTTTTGAATCAACAATCAAGCAAATATGTATTTGAATCTTCTATGAATACAAATTTGTATCATTTTGTGAAAAAATTATCTAATAGCAAAATGAGATTGCAATATTTAAAAATGAAAAGCGTTTTTACGGAAGGCATAGTATCAAGCTTTTACGCTATAATTTTCTCATAAAAAAACAATTTCATTAGCCCTTATAGAGAAGAAAAAAGTTATCACATGCAAGTTAAATTGACTTTCTCACTTGAAAAAGGCCATAATATAGGTGTATAAACGCTTACATAGCATACAAAGGGAGGAAAAAAAGTATGTGGACATTTATATTGGGTGTAACGGCATTAATCGTAGGATACTTTACTTACGGTCGCTACATTGAAAAGAACTTCCAGCCGAATCCAGACCGGACGACGCCAGCAGAAGTTTTGCAAGATGGTATGGACTTTGTACCAATGCCAAGATGGAAAAATGGTATTATTGAATTATTAAATATCGCGGGGACAGGACCAGTATTCGGACCAATCATGGGTGCCTTATATGGACCAGTTGCCTACTTGTGGATTGTATTCGGCTGTATCTTTGCCGGGGCGGTTCATGACTATATGCTAGGCATGGTGTCACTGAGAAATAACGGGGCACAATTACCTGCATTAGCTGGTAAATACATTAACAAAGGGACAATGCATGTCGTAAACTTATTTGCTTGTTTACTATTGTTATTAGTAGGTACAGTATTCGTATCTTCACCAGCAGCACTTATTCAAAGTTTATTACCAGGTAATGTAGCTTTAATCATTATCATCGTTGCTATTTTTATTTACTACTTGATTTCAACTGTATTACCAATTGATCAAGCGATGGGTAAAGTTTATCCTTGGTTTGGTGGTATCCTAATCGTTTCTACCATTGCTATCGGTTTGACATTAATGTTTGGTGACCACACAATGGTTGAGTTAAGTTCTGCTACTTTAGCAAACTTCCATCCAAAAGGTTTAGCTATTTTCCCAGGTATCTTCTTCACTATTTCATGTGGTGCCATGTCTGGATTCCATGCGACACAAGCACCAATGGTATCTCGTACAATGGAAAATGAACGCGAAGGTCGCTTTACTTTCTACGGTATGATGATTGCTGAAGGTGTTATCGCAATGATTTGGGTAGCTGCTTCATTAGCATTATTTGACGGTGAAACTTTATCAGGTATGATTGATGCTGGTACAGCTTCTGCAGTTGTAAACGCAGTATCAATTGAGTTGTTAGGACCAGTCTTTGGTACAGCAGCGATTATCGGTGTAATTGTATTGCCATTATCATCTGGTTTATCTGCATTCCGTTCATTACGAATCATCATTGCAGACTACATCAATGTGAAACAAGATACCTTACCAAAAGTATTGACAATCACTGTACCAATTTATGTGATTTCATTCTTCTTAACATTTGTGGACTTTAACATCTTATGGCGTTACTTTAACTGGGCAAACCAAGTAACTGCAGTTCTTGCTTTATTAGTAACAACACGCTATTTATTCTTAAAAGGCAAAAATTACTTTGTTACCCTAGTTCCGGGTGTATTCATGTTATATGCTGTTGTCGTTTACTTATTGAGTGAGCCAATTGGTTTCGGACTTGGTTTAACCAACTTCACTTATTGGGGTGGGGCAGCAATTACATTAGTCATTCTAGCTATTTACTGGCGTCAAGGTGTTAAGCAAAAAGAAGCCATTGACCCAAGTTCAAAACTGATTAATGACCAATTACAAATTCACCAATTATATCCAGAATTAGTAGAGAAAAATTAGACTCGAATGCTAGATGAGGTGTGATCCTACTAACAGGCTTTATATCGCATACTAGCTAAGCGTTCAAGATGTCTACTTATAAACGAAAACGGTCGAAGCTTTTGTGCTTCGACCGTTTTTTAATTAAAATAAGAGATTAGTTTGCAGCTTCTTCGTCACTAGCTGAGAAGTTGGTACCAAAGATATTATCAATAATTGATAATATACGGTCCCAAATACCAACAGCATCTTCTTGTAATTGTTCAGTATCTGCATTTTCAATTGCAGATGATGCAGAAGCAGCAACGTTACTTGCAACGTCAGACAATGAGCTAGCTAGATTAGATAATTGTGCTTTTTGCTCTTCACTTAATTCTAAGTTTGAGAAGTTTTTCATTTGATCAATAATCGCTTGAATATTTTCTTCTGAAATAACACCATCTAAGTTGTAGTTATTAATGACATTATTCACGATTACAGTAATTTCATCTACTGAAACAGAACCACCATTTTGCTCTTTTAAGTCAGCAATTTGGGCTTTAATGTCAGCGATAGCCGCATTCATGTCACTATCAGAATAACCTTCAGTGCCATCATTTTCTTGAGTGATGGAAGAAGTAACAGCTAACTCGTCTTGAGCAACCTGACGCGCATCATCATCTAATGAATAACCAGCATCTTCAAAGGCTTTATATACACCGGCTAGAGCACCTGAACCATCTACCTTAACAGCAGAAGCTACTTTAATATCTACATCCACAGCACCGGCTGTAATGGCTGCATTTTCATATTGGGCTTCGGTAATATCTGTAATAGTATCTGGTGTTTCGATTGCTACAGTAACCCCACCATCATTATCAGCAGGTGTAATATAGGCTGAAGAATATACTTGGTTGTATGGATAACTATCCTGCAACAAATCGTTTAATTCATTCACAGCCACTTCAATTTCAGTTACGCCATCTTCCACACCTAATAAATCTTTTGTTTCAGTATATTGGCTATTATCTAAAGTTTCGCCATATGTAAACATAGGGTCAATAGCTACTTTATCTGCTAATTTGTTTGGTGCAGCTACGGCAAGTCCTAAGGCTAATACACCACTTGTTAGTAAAATTCGTTTTGTAAACTTTTCCATTGTATGTTTCCTCCTACAGACTGAGTATGACCAAAAAGGTCGTAGTTGTCGGTAAATTAATTGTACCATTTTTAAAAAGAAAGAGATTTAGGAAACTGTTAACAAGGATATAAAAATTAGTTAAGGATAAATAGGGTGCGAGGTTGGCAAAGTCGGACCAATCATTTTAAAATAATAATTTTTATTAAAAGTTATTCAAAATAAGTGACAAATTTTTAGAATAAAAGTATTCTTAAAGCTACAAGTTATGTCGTTTTTGGAGGGATAAAAATGAACATTGAACAGAAAAAAGAATTGCTGGCTATTTTAGCTCAGGATGCGCGTCTAGCGCCCAAAACAATTGCTAATATGATTGAAGCTAGTGAAGAAGAAGTCGTCGCGCAGATAGCTGCTTATGAAAAAGAAAACGTCATCGCCGGTTACCATACTATGATTAACTGGGATGTTGCAGATGATAATTTGTTATCTGCAATGGTAGAGGTAAACGTAGACTTACACCACGCTGTTTCTTACCAAGATATTGCCGAGACCATTTACCAATATGACCAAGTAGAGTCTCTGTACTTGATGTCTGGTAGTTATGATTTCTTGTTATTAACAAAACGCTTAACGATGGTAGATATTTCCAAATTTGTCTCTAAATTAGCTGCCATTAATGAAGTAAGTGCAACTACGACTCATATTGTCATGAATCGTTATAAAGAGCAAGGAGTTGTGTATAAAGATATCAAAGAGGATGGCGGACGTATGGTGATCTCACAATGACAAAATCTCAAAATCAAACCGTAATGGATATGGCCCCCTCTGGTATCCGTCGTTTTTTCGATATTGCCAATGAAATTGAAGGCGTGATTTCGCTTGGGGTAGGGGAACCTGACTTTCCGACGCCTTGGTCTATTCGTGAAGAAGCGATAAGGGCAGTTAGAAAAGGTAAAACCTATTATACTGCGAATGCTGGTTTAATTGAGCTACGTCGGGCCATCGCCAAATATGTAGACCGAAAATATGATTTGAATTATGATCCAAATAATGAAGTGATTGTTACAGTTGGTGGATCGGAAGCCATTGACCTTGCTTGTCGAGGGTTAATTAATCCAGGTGATGAAGTTTTATGTATGGACCCTTCATATGTGTCTTACACACCATCAGTAGAACTTGCGGGCGGTATTCCTGTACCAGTGAAGTTGCCTAGTGAGCATGATTTTATTTTGCAACCAGAAAATATTGAAGCGCATATTACGGATAAAACAAAAGCCATTATCTTAAACTATCCAAACAATCCAACAGGCGCAGCAGCGACTAGGGAAGAATTGGAAAAACTGGCAGATGTCATTAAGAAGCATGATTTATATGTCTTAACGGACGAAATCTACTCTGAAATTTGGTATGCAAAAGATAAATATACGTCAATTGCTTCCTTTGAAGGGATGAAAGAACGTACCATTTATATCAATGGATTTGCTAAAGCTTTTTCGATGACGGGTTGGCGCATAGGTTATCTATGTGGGCCAGAAAATTTAGTTGAGCAAATGTTAAAAATTCATCAATTTACGATTATGGCAGCACCAACCATTTCTCAATATGCAGCCGTGGTTGCCTTAGAAGATTGTGATGATGATGTGGAAGCGATGCGGAAAGACTACTTGAAACGTCGTAACTTTTTATTAGGCCGTTTCCGTGATATGGGGATTCCGTGTTTTGTAGCTCGAGGTGCTTTCTATACATTCCCAGATATCCGTGAATTTAATATGACTAGTGAGGAATTTGCACTAGCTTTACTTGACGCAAAAAAACTGGCTGTTGTACCAGGGTCTGCTTTTGGAGCTGGTGGTGAAGGATTCTTGCGGATTTCCTACGCCTATTCAATCAAAGAACTAACCATTGCAATGGATAAAATAGAAGAATTTATTACTGAATTAAGAAGTCAATCCAAATAACAAAAAATCTCGACGCAGGTCAGCGTCGAGATTTTTTTTTTCAATTCAAGTTTACTTGTAGTCTACACCTCTAGTATAAGTGTTGGATGCATCCCAAAGTAAGTACTCATTGGCGCCACTTTCAATAACGGCATCGATTTGTTCTTGTACTTCATTTGTACCATACTCAGCATATGTACCGTCAGCTAAGTAAGAGGCAGTAAAGTCTTGTAACCAAGGTCTTGATACTGGCGCTGTATCTAACTCAGCATTTAGGGCGTTTTCTTTTTCCATATAGGCTTGTACAACTTCATATGGATATAAGTCTGGATAATCTAAGCCAAAGTAACCAGGACCCCAGTGTGATGGATAGATCATAGATGAAATAACATCAACATTTCCAGCAATCATATTATAGTTTTGCCCGATACCTGGTGTGGCAACAACATCAGTAACATAACCAAAGATATCCGCTGAAACATCAACACCGTATGGTTTCAATTCTTCACGAGCATAAGCTAAGAAATCTGCAATGACCATTTGACGTGCTTCTGTAGAAGCTTTGCCGTATTCCGCGTAATCACCCATATCATAGGTCAAGGTTTCACCAAAAGTTTCAAATCCTTCAGGGAAGCGGACGTAGTCAAATTGGATGTCTTTGTAACCAGCACGTGCAGCCGATTTAGCGACTTCAACTAGATAATCCCAGTTATCTTTATTGTAAGGATTTAAGAAGGCGTCACCTCCACCGTTAGTCCATACCTCACCTGATTCTGTTAAGAAGGTACGAGAAGGGTCTGCAGTTGCTAGTTTTGTATCTTTGAAAGTAGTGATACGTGCAATAGGATAAATTTGTTTATCCTCAAAAGTTTGCATAATACCTTCATTATCGATACTGTTTGTTTCATTACCATTTAAGGTATCATCTTCTGATGGTAGGTCCATGGTAATGCTACCGTAATCATCTTTTACATCTAATACTACTGAATTCAGATTGGTCTCATCTAATAAGGCCATATTCTCTTCGAAAAGCTCAGGGTTTGTCGCACCATCCGCAGATAAGTAAATCCCTTTTACACCATCTTCAGGATAAGCAATATTATAGCCTGAGTCATAGGCAAATTTAGAAGGCATATTCTGTGGTTGTTTTAAGAGAGCAGTAGCTTCGGTAGAGACATTTGGTAATTGAGCCCCATTATCTTCACCACTCGTCGCAGCTTCTCCTGCATTTTCACCATCCAGTTCACTTTCTGTATCTGCAGATGAGCTATCGTTGTTTGCAGTTTGTTCCTGTTTATCTTCACTGGCTAAACTAAACCAGTCGGTTCTCACACCAAAGATTAAAATTAAACTGAATACTATAGCAATTAATAAGCCTAAAACAAGTTTCCAATTAAATTTTGGCCCTTCATTTTTGGGATCTAATGTCGAGTTGCTATTGGTATTTGAGTGATTGTCTTTCAAATTACTGACCTCCGTTTCTATTTGATTTATTGTGGTTGATTCGCTTGTTCAGCTAAGCTTGTTAGATTTGGCAAGGCTTCATTTAAAGCTGACTGTGAAGCTTCAAATTGGCTATTAACATCATTTAAGCCGTTAGAAAATGCCTCTAAGTCTGACTCCTCACCTGCTAAACTATTATAGTATGCATCCTCTTTTTCTAAGACAGTTTGATAGTTTTCGATATAGCTGGTCAATTGTTCATTCAGATTTGAGGCCACTTGTCGAGATTTGTCAAAGTTTGCGAAATCTTCTTCAGCAGTAAAGTCTGTTTCATCAAAAGCATTTAGGCTTTCAACTTGATTTTGGAAATCTTCAAATAGACTTGTTAATTCTTCAAAATCCTCTTGTCTCGTTTGTAAGTTTTCCCTTGTTGCACCTGTACCTGATTCAGCTAAGTTAGCTAAATTTTCGTCAGCAGCTAAGTCTGCTTCAAAGGCATCTTGTAAGGCCATTTCTTGTGTTTGAATGGACTCTATTTGTCTCATCATATCTTGCGTGGTCGTTGCTGATTTTGAAATTACTTGGTCAGGGCTAGCGGTACAAGCGGATAAAACCCCAACACTTACACCAACGATTGCAAGAGTGGATAATTTTTTTAACATTATTATCGTTCTCCTTATGCTATTTTTAACTTTGTTGAGCAGACAAATGCCTGATGTATTTTGGTAAAAGTGATACCAATAATAACCCATAAAGTATAACGTACCCTTAATGATACGAGACTTGCATGAATTTCTCAAGAATTTATTATATTTTTAAGAAAAAAGACTACAAAGTCATTTTGTATCTTTTTCCATGATATAAGACTTTAGTCCCTAGCTCATGTCTCCCTTTGAGTTATAATAGAATGAAGAGATATGACAACTTTGTTTGTAAAAAATAAGGGAGGCGCGTGTTAAAATGAGTAGAAAAGACCATCAACGACTATTACGCTTAGGTTTGGCAGCGGCCGCAACTGGTGTAGGATATGTGTACCACGCGATGAGTCAAGAACGTTCAATTCGCAGTAAGCTGATTCAAGATGGTATGCGCATCAGACAAGAAGCTGACCGATTAACCTCTAAAGACGCCAAGGAAGAAGCTACTAAAGAATTGGCTAAGCGGTCTATTAACCACGAAAACTTGTTCTTCATTACTAGAGACCATACTGCAAAGATTCAACGCAGTAAAGCAGGCGTGATGGTTGACTTGCAAACACCGGATACCCAAGCTGAAACGCAGGTTAGTGAAGCCCAACCTAATCAACCTTGGATTATTTATTTCCATGGAGGGAGTGGGATTCATACCTTACAAGAGCGTGAATGGATCTTTGCCCGAAAAATAAAAGACCGTTTTAAAACCAAGGCACAAGTGTCGATTCCATTGTTACGTTCATTTGCTAATTATGATTTAGGTAGTGAAGCCGGACGTCTGACCTCTTTGATAGAAGAAATTGCTGAGGAAACTGGTCGGTCGCTTCAAAATGTGTATTTCCTAGCATCAGATACTGGTGCCATTCCGGCATTACTAGTAGCTGACCGGATGGATCAAGCAGACAATCCAGTGAAACGGATGATTTTACTCTCGCCCTGGTTGAATACCAGCTTCGATGATGTCAATATTCATCCCAACGACGTTCAGTATGACGCAATTAGGGTAAATGCCTTAAAAACAATTTGGCAGGATAAAAATCCAGCCTTAAATTATGCTAAAATGCCCACTGACCTAATGCCAATTGTTGATTTCATTAATGGATCGGACGATAGCCATGCCTACGATGGCCGCTGGTTGCACCGTCGATTACGTGCCCATAATCAAACTAGTAACTACTATCAATTTGATTATATGCACCATGAATTTTACTTGCATAATTTACCGGAAAGTCAGGAAGTCATCGACATTATCCACCAACAGATTTTAACGCCTTAACCAGGGATCATCGTTTGTTAAGGCGTTGGAAGCTGTTATACTATTCTAAAGGAGTGATTCAATGTTTTTTCCCATGATGTTTGACTGGACTTATATATTAATTATTATTGGTGCAATTATTGCTTCAATCGCAAGCGCCAATGTTAATCGAACATTTAACAAATATAGTAAATATGCCACAGAAAAAGGGATGACAGGTACTCAAGTAGCTGAATATATCTTACAGTATTCAGGTATTCATGATGTACGCGTTGAGCGTATTTCTGGTAATTTAACTGATCATTATGACCCAAGTAATAAAGTGTTGCGACTTTCTGATGCAACAGCAAACTCAAAGTCAATTGCGGCTATTGGAGTTGCTGCTCATGAATGTGGACATGCTGTCCAAGATGCCAAAGGCTATTTCATGATGACCTTACGTCAAAGAATTGTCCCCGTTGTCAATATTGGTTCTAAATTATCATGGCCAATTTTAATTATTGGTGCGATTGCTGGTTTCAACGAAACCTTTATCAACATTGGGATTATTCTATTTTCATTAACACTTCTTTTCCAATTAGTAACTCTACCAGTAGAGTTTGACGCTTCTAAGCGTGCCTTACAAATTATGGAAGATGGTCATGTGTTAACAGCTAAAGAATTACCTTATGCCCGCAAAACATTAAATGCTGCAGCAATGACCTATGTAGCTGCTGCAATTGCAGGTGCTTTATCACTATTACGGGTGTTAATTCTATTTGGCGGTCGTTCTCGCGACTAGTCATCAAATATACAAAAGCGTTAAAAAGACAGCCTTGAGTACATCTGTATTCAGGGTTATTCTTTTGTGTGAAATAGGTCCTAGGGTGGATGGCGAAAATTTTAATTCTGATAATATATAGATATAAATTGACAAATATTTGTTTCAGCGAGGAGGTTAACATGGGTGAGAAAAAAATTAAAAGCAAAAGCTAAATATACTATTAACCAACATACAGGGTGGTTTGTCCTATTTACAGTAATTTACTGGGCGACGATTTGGATGATTGGCACAATCCCGACACTTGTTTCTTTCGTATTTTTCCCAATTAGTATTTTAATTGTGATCATCGAGTTGATTTTTATCGCTGGAGCTGAAATGGCTTATTTACGATCTTTAATGGTGAAGAATAATCAAGGGCAAATCCGCATTCATCGCGATATTGTCGGACCAATGATGCGGGATTCAATTAAATTTGCTTGGGCAGGTATCTTACGCGGTTTTTATTTACTCATGTGGTCATTACTCTTATTTTTCCCAATGATTTATAAAAGTATAGGTTATGCACTCACAAATTATCTTATCGTGGACTTTCCAATACTGACAGCGAGCGAAGCCATCACTGAAAGTCGCCGGATGATGCGAGGGCGAAAATGGCGATTTGTTTGGTTAAATATACGATTTATTGGCTGGTACTTACTTGTACCACTCACATTTGGCCTAGCTTACTTCTATGTCAAACCTTATCATAGCTTAGCCTTAATCAACTTTTATGAAGAAGCTTTAGATGAAAAAGGTTATCCAGAAAAAATATCAAGACAGCATCATGCTAGAAAATACCGCAAAGTAGATATTGTAGACGCTGATGATAAAGCAAGAGCTGGATATCAAAGTAAGGCAAAAGGACCAAACAGGGTTTACCGACCTTTCGCAAGGAAAGAAAGACCAGCAAGCTATAGGGCTAATCACAGCTTTGTGGATGATAAGTATACAGACGACAAAAACTGGAACGACTTTTAAAAAAGGGTGCGAGTGAGACCGCCTTTAGCTATTTTGATGTGAAACGCACTCCCATCAACAGTCACAGACTAAAAGGAAAAACAAATTTAAACGCATGAACTGGATTACTTTCTAGGTCATGCGTTTTTTCTATCGTATACAGTAAAAAACACGACCCAGCTTTTGCTAAGTCGTGTCCGTTTTTCAAAATTAGTATTGTTCTAAGTATGTATTTAATTCCCAATCAGTAACTTGATGTAAGTACTCTTGGCATTCAATACGCTTGCTAGAGATGAAGTTTGCAGTAATGTGTGCACCTAAAGCGTCTTGTACAACATTATCTACTTCTAATTCATCTAAAGCACGAGATAGCGAGCTAGGTAATTTATCAATACCACCGTTTACTAACTCATCAGCTGTCATTTTGTATACGTTACGAGAAATTGGTGCAGGAGCGACCATTTCTTCTTCAATACCCTTAAGACCAGCACCTAAGATAGCAGCCAATGCTAAGTATGGGTTAGCCGCTGGATCAACTGAACGTAACTCCACACGCGTTGATTTACCACGAGCAGAAGGGATACGGATTAATGGTGAGCGGTTACGAGTAGACCAAGCAATGTTTACTGGTGCTTCATAACCTGAAACTAATCGTTTATATGAGTTCACAATCGGGTTAGCGACTGCAGTAATCGCTTTGGCGTGCTCTAATACACCAGCGATAAATTGCATAGCTGTTTCAGATAATTGTGATTCAGAATCTGCATCGTAGAATACATTTTCATTACCTTTGAATAATGACATGTTACAGTGCATACCTGAACCATTGATTCCGTAAATTGGTTTTGGCATGAAGGTTGCATGTAAGTTGTATTTACGAGCAACAGTTTTAACGATTAATTTGAATAATTGAATTTTGTCGCAAGCGTCTACAACGTCAGTATACTTAAAGTCGATTTCATGTTGGCCAATCGCAACCTCATGGTGAGAAGCTTCCACTTCAAAACCTAAGTCTTCAAGCACCAATACGATTTCACGACGACAGTTTTCACCTAAGTCGACAGGTGCCACGTCGAAGTAACCTCCAACATCATTTACGCGCGTCGTTGGATTGCCATCTTCAGCAAGTTTAAATAAGAAGAATTCTGGTTCAGGACCTAAGTTGAATGCTGAGAAACCAAAGTCATCTAATTTTTCAACCATACGTTTTAAGTTACCGCGAGGGTCTGCTGCAAATGGTTCACCATCAGTGGTATAAATATCACAGATTAAGATGGCAACTTTTCTATCATCAGAACCCCAAGGGAATACGGTCCAAGTATTCATGTCTGGGTATAACTTCATATCTGCTTCTTCGATACGGACGAAACCGTCAATTGAAGAACCATCAAAAGCCATTTCGTTATCTAAGGCTTTGTCTAGCTGTGAAACTGGGATCTCAACGTTTTTTAAAATTCCGTTAACATCCGAGAAAGCTAGGCGAATAAAATGTACATTTTTTTCTTTTGCGTCTTCAAAGATTGCTTCTCTAGTCCATGTTGGCATAAATTTTGCTCCTTTATTGTCGTCCTAAATTTAACTACTGTTGTATTATGAAACTATTTCTAATAGATTGCAAGAGAAAATTGACGTTCTGTGTAAGAAAATGTGACATAAAAAGGCGATTTAACAAAAAGCTCACAAAATACACATTGAAATCTCATTCTTTGTTATAATCAATTACAAAAGAATAAGTAAATGCGAGGTTTAACTATGGTAATTTTTGGGGCAATTGTGAATGCAATTAGCGTAATATTTGGCGCCGGTGTCGGCACGACATTTGGACATTTGTTAAAAGATAGGACGAGAAAGGGAATTATGACAGCTGTTGCCTTGGTCGTGATTTTTATCGGTATTCAAGGGGCACTTGAAACCAATGACTTGATTGTCATGGTCTTATCATTAGTTATCGGTACCTTAATTGGTGAAACAATCGATTTTGAAGGGAAGTTTAATCATTTTGCCTTAAAACTACAAGAAAAAGTAGCAGGTGATGGTGAATCTACCTTTCAAGAAGCCTTCGTATCAGCCACTTTATTTGTCGTTGTAGGTGCAATGGCGATCATTGGCTCATTGCAGTCCGGTTTATTCTTAGACCACACTACCATGTACACCAAGTCCATATTAGACTTTGTCTTTGTTTTTGTATTGGCCTCAACTCTTGGTATTGGATCGGCTTTTGCAGCCATTCCTTTATTCATCTATGAGGCCGCCTTATCCCTACTTTCAGCCTCAATTGCACCATTATTGGGCGAGATGGTCACAACAGAAATCGGCGCAGTAGGATCTCTTATTATTATGGGGTTAGGTTTTAATCTCTTACAAATTACAGATATTAAAGTCATGAACATCGCACCATCCATGTTCATTCCCATCATCCTCATCCCAATCTTCAACATATTTTAGGATACAATAGAAGAAGAACATTAAAAGGAGAGAAAACATCATGGAAATGTACACTTATATCGAAGCATTAGCATCAAGTAATTCAGCACCGGGTGGCGGTTCAGCAGCAGCATACGCTGGCACAATGGGGGCAGCACTAGGCAATATGGTCTTAAATATTACCATTGAAAAGCAAAAAGGGGTGGACGTTGATTTGCTGACTGGTCTAGTTAATCAAATGACTAGCCACCAAGAAGCATTATTCGCTTTGGTGCAAGGGGACGAAGATGCGTCAAATCAGCTATTCGGTGCATTCAAATTACCAAAAGCCACTGACCAAGAAAAAGCTGACCGGACAGAAGCGATTCAAGCGGGCTTAAAAATTGCTACAGAAGTGCCTTTGGAAATCATGGACCATGCAACACAAGCCTTAGAAATTATGACACAAGTCGCTAGCCTAGGACGCAAGTCTGTTATGGCCGATGTGACTGTTGGGACAGCTATGCTGAAAACAGCCATCCAAGCAGCCAACGAAAATGTTGAAGAAAACGTCTTATTATTAAAGGACGAGAACTTACAGTCAACATTTGATGCCAAAGGAAAAGACTTGATTCAAAGAAGTGAAGTTGCCATTCAAACAATTACAGAAAGGGTAGCTAGCCGTTAATAAATCTAACAAACCGATCCATAAAATTATTTTATGGGTCTTTTTTGTAGGAGAAATGGAGATTATTTTCCAATAATTTACAGATTGGGCGTAATATTTAACAAAAGCTTGCAGGTTTTTAACGAAATCTTTATAATCTAAAAGAATAGTGAAAACTAGCCAAGAATTACAATAAGAAAAGAGATGAAATAAGTGGAAGAAAAACAACAAGAATCACGGTTACTCCGTATTCTGAATAGTATTGAACGTGTTGGTAACAAGATGCCATCACCAATCATGATCTTCATTTACTTGAGTATTCTAGTCATTCTAGCGTCATGGGTAATGAGTATGTTTGGGGTATCAGTAGTTAACCCAGTTGATAACCAAGTAGTCGAAGTAAACAACCTATTATCAGCAGAGTACTTTGCCCGGATGATCTCAGAAGCAGGTACTAACTTTGCAGGTTTCCCAGCCTTATCAGCCGTACTGGTCATTATGCTTGGGGTAGGTATGGCTGAAAAATCAGGTTACTTTGAAGCAGTATTAACCAACGTAGTTGAAAAAGCGCCTAAGCAATATATTCTATTGATTATTATTTTTGCCGGGGTTATTGCCAATATCGCTGGGGACGCAGGGCCAATCGTATTGCCACCGTTAGCAGCCTTAACCTTCTTGAAAATTGGTTTAAACCCAATGGCTGGTGCAGTCTTAGGTTACGTATCATCACTAGCAGCATTTGCGGCGAATATCATGTTAGGAATGTCAGATGCTTTAGTATTTCCTTTTACAGATTCAGCAGCAAAAACAATTATGCCAGATATTGAATTAAATGTTGCGATGAACTACTTTTTTATTTTCGTTTCGACATTTGTCCTAGTACCAGTTATTTATTTTGTATTGACAAAGGTTTCACTACCGCAAATGGGCGAATATCAGCCTGAATTTGCAGGTGAAGAATTACCAGTAGTGCATAAAGGTGGTTCCCTATCTGATCAAGAAGTCAAAGCGGTAAAATATGCCAACTGGTCATTACTGGCTACTATCGTTATTGTTGGGGCCTTAGCCTTGATGCCAAATTCATTCTTAGCCAATCCAGAAACAGGTTCTTTGATTTCTGATTCACCATTTATGAATGGTATTACAGTATTAATGACGATTATGTTCTTCGTACCTGGTTTTGTTTACGGTAAGATGACTGGTCAAGTTAAAGACTCACATGACTTATCACATATGCTATCGTCTTCAATGGCAGATATGGGTAGCTTCATTGTAATCATCTTCTTCTCTAGTCAAATGATGGCTTACTTCTCATGGTCTAATATGGGAACAGTTATTGCGATCTCAGGGGCATCACTATTAGAAAGCGCAAATGGTATTGCTTTAATTATTGGGTTTATTCTATTATCAATGTTCGTTGACTTCTTTATCGGGTCAGCATCAGCAAAATGGGCAATTTTGGCACCAATCTTCGTTCCAATGTTCATGTTGTTAGGTTACCACCCATCATTTACACAAATGCTTTACCGTATTGGTGATGGTATCATCAACCCATTAACACCGATGCAAGCTTACATTCCAGTAGTATTAGCGGTATTGTATAAGTACGACAAACGTTCTGGTTTAGGTACCTTAATGTCCAACGTACTACCATATTCAGTAGCGATAGGTATTGTTTGGATTATCATGGCGATTGTTTGGTACTTAATTGGTTTACCATTAGGTCCTAACTCACCAGTTTTACTATAAAAATTGATTTAACAAGCAGTCTACTTGGTTAGGCTGCTTTTCTTTTGTAGAATGGGCATAGCAATATAGACTAAAATTTAATGAGAGAGTAGGCGAACAAATGGCAAGTGTGATCTTTGGCGGACACCCAGAAATGGAGACGTCAGCGTCCCACCAATTCTTATATGAAGCAAGACCAGATGCAATACCCTTTATTCAAATTGAGCGACCATTTACTGAGGAAAATGTGACTTTGTATCAACAAACGATCCTCCAATCAAACAGATGGTTGTTGCAATTTCCCTTATTCTGGTATCAAGCACCAGGATTAGTTTCTGACTTTATTCAAGAGGTCTTTAGTAAAGAGTTTTTAGATAGCTATAGTAAAGAATTACGGGAAAAAGAGTTTGGCGTTATCATCTCAGTAGGCGTACCTTTAAGACAATATCAAGCAGGGGGGCGAGAAGGCGTCACAATCTCAGAATTACTCCGTCCTTTCCAATCTTTTGCGGCTGCAATGGGCATGAACTATTTACCGCCCTTCGTACTTGCCCAACATTCCTATCAACCAGAGCATGTCCAACAAGACAACTTAGTCCGTTTTAGACAATACTTAGAACTACCTCTACAAGCAAAATTTTCCGAGCGAAATGCCTGGTTAATCGACCAATTGAAAAAAATCGCTAGCAATTTTGAACAACCCTTACAGAGCCAATTAAACTTAGTTGCTGATGAGTGGACAGATGAAATGGACAATTTAGCTGATATCGAAGCGCAATTACCTAAAACGACTTGGCGTTAAAATATTATTAGATAGATGTACGATATAAGGAGAGTTGAATTGAATGGAAGATGATTTGAAATGGACAGAGCCAATCATTGATGAAGCCATAGAAGCAGCAACTGATTATGCAACAATTGCGATTCTCAAAAAAATCAAAACGGAGATCGCCGAAACCGATAAGCGTATTACCCAAGCACAGGGGCAACTAGATGGCCTAGCTTGGAACCATGAAGAATGGTAGTTGGGTAGAAGAGATAGCATATGAGAAAGCCATTGGCTTACACTCTATTAATCTAGGAAAAGAAGCCAAAACTGCTTGACTTATCCAATGACTTTGATAAAATTCAGTGAGAAGCGAAAGCTTTATACGCAAATAATCTTGTGCAAGGAATGCATTATGGCACCAAGCAAATTGGTGAGTAGCGATGAATCTGGCAATTAGCGAACTAGTGGGTGGTGAAAACTAGTCAGGGATTGATGGTGAATTACACATAGCAAACGAATTCCGCCGGCTAGTGCCCGATAACGCACAAAGAGAGGTTATAAACCAGGTGTTTATAACAATTTGGGTGGTAACACGGTAAATGATCGTCCCTGTCTAAGTTTTTCCAATTGGAAGAGCTTATGGCAGGGACTTTTTTATTTGATTAAATTAAAAAAGGAGCGAAAAGCATGAACATTATTGAAGAATTAGAATGGCGTGGCGCTATAAACCAACAGACTGACGAAGAGGGCTTAAAAGCCTATATTGAAAACAACAAATTGAGCTTATACTGCGGTGTCGACCCAACAGGTGATTCACTACATATTGGTCACTTAATTCCCTTCATGGTGCTTAAACGATTCCAATTGGCAGGACACCGTCCAGTTATCTTAATCGGTGGTGCAACAGGTTCAATTGGTGACCCTTCAGGTAAATCGGAAGAACGTAACCTACAATCGATGGCACAAGTAGAGGATAATGCCCGTAAATTAGCTGGCCAAATGGAAAACTTATTCTTAAAAGATAAAGATGCTGACTTCCGTATGGTCAACAACTACGACTGGACGAAGAATCTAACTTTACTAGATTTCCTACGTAACATTGGGAAACGTTTCAACGTAAATACTATGATCAAAAAAGACATCGTAGCTTCACGTTTAGAAACGGGGATTTCATTCACAGAATTCTCATACCAAATCCTACAATCAATGGACTTCTTACACCTATATGAAAATGAAGATGTACGTCTACAAATCGGTGGTGCAGACCAATGGGGGAATATCACTTCAGGCTTAGAACTAATCCGTAAAGAAGCGGGTGCAGACGCAGAAGCCTTTGGTTTAACCATTCCATTGATGTTAAAATCTGACGGTACTAAATTCGGTAAAACAGCTGGTGGCGCTATTTGGTTAGATCCAGAAAAAACTTCACCTTATGAGTTCTACCAATTCTGGTTAAACCAAAATGACGCTGATGTAGTTAAATACTTGAAATACTTCACTTTCCTAAGCAAAGAAGATATCGATGCTTTAGAAGAAAAAGTAGCTACTGAGCCAGAAAAACGTGAAGCACAACGTCGTTTAGCTGAAGAAATGACCACTTTTGTTCATGGAGAAGAAGGTCTGAAAGATGCGCAAACCATCACAGAAGCCTTATTCTCAGGCAATATTGCCGACTTATCTGCGAAACAAATCGAACAAGGTTTCGGCAACATGCCAGGTGCAACAATGCCAAAAGAAGCCAACAACTTAGCAGTTTGGTTAGTAGATGCAGGCATTGAAAGTTCACGTCGCCAATCACGTGAAGACATCAACAATGGTGCCATCTACATCAATGGCCAACGACTACAAGACGTTGACTACGAAATCTCAGCAGCAGACGCTATCGAAGGCAAATACATCGTCGTTCGTCGTGGTAAGAAAAAATACTTCTTAGTAACTATCGAAGGCGCATAAATCATTTAATATAAGACTTGGACTTAGGTTCAGGTCTTTTTTGCGCAAATTTTGACCTGAACCGTATACGTGAAAACACCCTAAAAACGCTTGGTAAAACTTGTGTAAAGCTTATAGTAACAAGGGTTCCAACCTGATATGATGACTCTGTTAACCCGCACATCACCACCAAAGGAGTGATCATATTGTTTAGAAAAAGAACTATCGCATATTTGTTGACTAGTATTTGTATATGGACCTTCACGACCATCCAGGCAGAAGCCGTTTTTGCTAAGAGTAAGGTCAGCGAGGTCTCATTAGCAGCTGACATACGAGTGAATACAAATGCCTACAGTACCAGCACTAAACGGCAGGCTATCATTCATTCTGCAAGAAATCTGATTGGTACCCCTTATATTTGGGGTGGCAATGACTTATCTGGCTTTGATTGCTCTGGTTTTATTGAATACATATTTAAAGCGAATGGGCTATATATGCCACGAACGACTAATCAACAACAGTATTTTGGTCAACCCATTGACTTGGATAACGTCCAACCAGGTGACCTCTATTTCTTTGAAGAAGATGATCAAGTCTATCACGTCGCCTTAGCCTTAGGAGAAGGGTACTACTTGCACGCACCGAGTCCTGGGAAATCAGTCTCATACGGTCATGTAGATCGATTTGCCCCACAATTTGCGAATCGGGTAGTGATGGCTTAAAAATAGATTAAGGGCTGTATCAGAATCAGAATTTGCAAGTCGTAAAAGTCATGGAACCCCCTTAAAATGATGATGAATTATGATATACTATTACGGAAAGAGAATAGAACAAATATTAGGGGGCACTCATTCGTGGCTGAAAATAAAGAAACATTTTATATTACAACACCGATCTATTACCCAAGTGGTAAATTACATATCGGAAATACATATACAACAGTAGCATCTGACACACTTGCACGTTACAAACGCGCAAATGGTTTTGACGTGATGTTCTTAACTGGTGCAGATGAACACGGACAAAAAATCCAACAAAAAGCTGAAGAACAAGGCATTTCACCACAAGAATACGTTGATGGTATGGCTGAGGGTATGCAAGAACTTTGGAAGACGATGAAAATTTCAAATGATATCTTCATGCGTACATCTAGTCA
This sequence comes from Aerococcaceae bacterium 50-4, assembly GCA_041223225.1. Taxonomy (GTDB): domain Bacteria; phylum Bacillota; class Bacilli; order Lactobacillales; family Aerococcaceae; genus Aerococcus. The sequence continues at coordinate 134,265 of JBCLPQ010000001.1, read as the reverse complement.
ACAACATATTGAAGCGATTCAATATATTTTTGAACGTTTACTAGAACAAGGCGATATTTACTTAGGTGAATATGAAGGTTGGTACTCAGTATCTGATGAAGAGTTCTTTACTGAAACGCAATTAGAAGAAGTCTACAAAGATGAAAATGGCAAAGTCATCGGTGGTAAAGCACCATCAGGCCATGACGTAGAGTTAGTGAAGGAAGAATCTTATTTCTTCAAGATGAGTAAATATGCTGATCGATTACTACAATACTACGAAGAAAATCCAACATTCATCCAGCCAGAAACGCGTAAAAATGAAATGATTAACAACTTCATTAAACCAGGTTTAGAAGACTTGGCAGTTTCACGTACGTCATTTAACTGGGGTGTACCTGTTAGATCTAACCCTAAACACGTAGTTTATGTTTGGATTGATGCCTTAGCCAACTATATTACAGCTTTAGGTTATCCGAATGTAGATGCTGAAAACTTTGAAAAATACTGGCCAGCAAATATCCATTTTGTAGGAAAAGAAATTGTTCGCTTCCATACGATTTATTGGCCAATTATGTTGATGGCTTTAGACTTACCATTACCCAAACAAATCTTTGGCCATGGTTGGTTATTGATGCAAGACGGTAAAATGTCTAAATCTAAAGGGAATGTTGTTTATCCAGAAATGTTGGTAGAGCGTTACGGATTAGATGCCTTACGTTACTACTTAATGCGTGAAGTGAAATTTGGTCATGATGGGGTATTTACGCCAGAAAACTTTATTAACCGCATTAACTATGATTTAGCCAATGACTTAGGTAACTTATTAAACCGTACAGTTTCAATGGTGAATAAATACTTAGGTGGCCAAGTTGGTGCTTACCCTGGTCAAGTGACTGACTTCGATGCGCCGTTAGAAGAATTAATTGCGAGTGAAGTAGCTAATTACCATCAAGCAATGGATGACCTACAATTCAGCGTAGCCTTAGACCATGTATGGGAAATCATCTCTCGTACCAATAAATACATTGATGAAACAGCGCCATGGATTTTGGCAAAAGATGAAGCGCAAGCAGATAAATTACAATCTGTGATGTACCACTTAGTGGACTCATTACGTGTGATTGCTATCTTAATTCAACCAGTAATGGTGGAAACACCTGAGAAAATTTTTAACCAATTAGGTTTAGACTTTACTACAGGTGCAGGTTTTGAAAATGCTAAAGTTGGTTTATACCCAGAAACAGCGAAAGTAGTTGAAAAGGGCCAACCAATCTTCCCACGTTTAGACCAAGATGAAGAGGTTGCCTATATTCAAGCACAAATGGCAGCACCTAAACCAGCTGGCGACGATGAAGAAGAGGCCTTCAATCCTGAAGAAACTGAATTGGTTTCATTTAAAGAAAGTCAAATCAAATATGACGTATTTGATAAAGTTGAAATCAAGGTGGCAGAGGTCATCGATGCAGACTTCGTTGAAGGTGCAGATAAATTATTGAAATTCCGTTTAGATGCCGGAGACAAAGGTCACCGTCAAATCCTATCAGGTATTCGTGAATTTTACCCAGACCCAAGTGTGTTAATCGGTAAGAAAGTTTGCATCATTGCCAACTTGAAACCGCGTAAAATGAAAGGGGAAATTTCTCAAGGAATGATCCTTTCTGCAGAACACGATGGTAAACTACAAGTCGTTTTAGCACCAGAAGATGCTGCAAACGGTAGTGAAATAGCTTAATGAAACGTGATTAAGGGGCTGTTTGTCGCAGTCCCTTTTTCTAGATGATGAAAGGATTTATATGTTATTTGATACACACACACATTTAAATGTGGATGATTTTGATGATGACCGCGAAGAAACAATTGTTCGTGCAAGACACGCAGGCGTAAAAGGTTTTGCTTTAGTAGGTTTTAACTACAATACCATTAACCGCGCTCAGGAAATGGTGAAAGAAAATGGCGATATGGTTGGGATTTACGGCTGGCATCCAACTGAAGCGGTGGACTACAATGCGGAAGCAGAAAAGTTTCTACTTTCAAGATTAGAAGGTGAACGTGTAGTAGCAGTAGGGGAAACAGGCTTAGATTACCACTGGAATACAAGCCCGCGCGAAGTGCAAGAAAAAGTATTCCGCCGCCAATTAGCGATTGCTAGAGAGTTACATTTACCGATTGTCATTCATAACCGTGAAGCAACTGCTGATTGTTACCGCATTTTAAAAGAAGAAAAAGTGGGCGAATTTGGCGGAATTATGCATTCCTTCGGTGAAACAGCTGAGTGGGCTGAAAAATTCTTAGATTTAGGAATGCATGTTTCATTTTCCGGTGTATCCACCTTTAAAAAGACAGTTGAAGTGCGAGAAGCAGCTAAACTAGTACCGGATGATAAGATTTTGATTGAAACGGATGCGCCGTATTTGGCGCCTGTACCAAAACGTGGTAAGCGTAATGAATCAGCCTTTGTAGCTTATGTAGCTGAAACAATTGCTTTGACACGGGAATCATCCATTGCAGATTTCGAAGCACAAACTTTCCAAAATGCACTCGATTTATTCGCCCTTGATTTTGATGGTCAAAAATTGACTAAAAGAAAGTAGATGTGTCATGAAAGCTGAGGAAAATAAAAAAGCAGAACAAACTTCAAGCAACGCATCATCAAAAGGAAAGAAACAGATTAAGCAAGTGATTGTTGTTGAAGGGAAATCAGATACCCAGCGTTTAAACCGTCTATACCATGTCACGACGATAGAAACGAATGGGTCTGCAGTTGACCAAAGGACACTACTTGAAATTAAAAAAGCCCAGGAGATTCATGGGGTGATCGTTTTTACAGATCCAGATATTTCAGGGACTAAAATACGTCAAGCAGTCGTTGATGCGGTACCGAATGTCCAACATGCTTTTATAGAGCGAGACGAAGCTAAGCCAAGTCATAAAGGGAGCTTAGGTGTAGAGCATGCATCTGATGTGGCGATTGAAAAAGCCTTGGCAAACGTGTATCAACTAGCTGATGCCAGTGACCATCAGATTAAGCCTATTGCGCAAAAAGATTTGCTTGCTTTAGGCTTAATCGGGACACCGGATGCTAAGGACCGTAGAGACTACCTGTCTAAACAACTACATCTGGGTTATGTCAACGGGAAACAGCTTGCAAAACGGTTAGCCCTTTTCCAAATATCACTAGACCAAGTTGCCCAAGTGCTGGCAAACTACCAACAGAAATAGGGGAAAAATTATGAATGAACCAATTAAATACATTGCAACGCCTTCAAGAACAGGGGCAATACTAAAAAAATTCAATTTAGATGCGAAAAAGTCTTTAGGTCAAAACTTCTTAACCGAACCGCAAATTTTACAACATATGATTGATGTGGCGAGAGTGGATAAAGATACGAATGCAATTGAAATTGGGCCTGGTATTGGTGCCTTGACTGAATTTTTAGCTATCAACGCTAAGGAAGTATTGGCTTTTGAAATTGATCAACGTTTGTTGCCAGTTTTAGCGGATACTTTAAGTGAATATGACAACGTGACTATCAAACACCAAGACATTTTGGAAGCTGATTTGAATGCTGCAATGGCAAACTTCCCTGCTGCAGAGCGTACGGTAGTAGTGGCAAACTTACCTTACTATATTACAACACCAATCATCTTCAACTTACTTGAAGCGAGTTTCCATTTTGACCAATTTATCTTAATGATGCAAAAAGAAGTAGCAGAACGACTAACAGCGGCACCAGGGACTAAAGCTTATGGGTCACTTTCGGTGGCCATTCAATACTACTGTGACGCAGAAATTGCCTTTACTGTACCTCGTACAGTGTTCAATCCACAACCCAACGTGGATTCAGCAATCTTAGCTTTGAGTAAATTGGACCAACCAAGAATTACAGTTGAAAATGAAGAATTCTTCTTCCACTTAGTTCGTTCAAGCTTTAAACAACGTCGTAAAACGATCTGGAACAACTTGCGCGCTGCCTTTGGCAAAGACGCATTCGTTATTGAAAAAATGACAAAAGCACTGGAGATTGCGGAAATTGACCAGAAACAAAGGGCAGAAACGTTAACGATAGCAGATTTTGGACACTTAGCAGACGCTCTTTATCAACAAGGACTAACCTTCCAAGATTAAGGTGATTTTGACTTAAATTCCTTCAAATTTCTAGCATAAAACTTGTTGACAATAAAAGACAATAATGGTATTTAAATATCTTGCATTTTATGATATACTGTAAGGTAGAGAGGTGAGGGCATGCCAAATAATATTGCAACTATTAAAGCTGAACTTGAAGGAAAAATCGGTGAACGCGTCCATCTAACACAACAGATTGGTCGTAAGCGCGTGATGAAACGCCAAGGGGTGCTAAGTGACACTTTCCCTGCTGTTTTCGTGGTTGAATTAGACCAAGACGAAAATAAATTCGAACGCATCTGCTACAGTTATTCTGATGTATTAACAGAATCAGTGGAAATCGAATTCGAATAAGCGATTGAAATTATACATATTTATATATGACATTGAAAACCGTCAGTATCGTGCTTCATCAGTGAATGCTTGATATTGTGGTTTTTTCTTTTTAATCCGAGCTATTTTTGGTAAACTTATTAGTAATTACACGGAAAAAATATTGAACGGGAGGTTTGCTTATGATCGAGGGAGAAGTAGCACCGGCGAAGATCAACCTTGCTCAAGATATATTATTTCGTCGTTCAGACAATTATCATGAAGTGGCAATGGTTATGGCGTCAATTGATTTATCAGATTATCTGACTTTTGAGTTAATTCCTGAAGATAAGATTATAGTGGAGACAAGTCGCGCTTTTTTGCCAGAAGATAACCGCAATCATGCCTATCAAGCAGCCCAACTTATGAAGAAAGTGGGCAATATCAAATCTGGTGTTCACATCTCGATTGAAAAGCGAATTCCAGTTGCAGCAGGTTTAGGCGGCGGCTCAACAGATGCAGCAGCCGTTTTTCGTAAGTTGAATACCTTATGGGATATCCATTTGCCCTTGGAGGATTTGCAGGCATTAGCGAGCCAAGTGGGTTCTGATGTAGCTTATTCCATCGCTGGGGGGACAGCCTTAGTCAAAGGGCGTGGGGAAATTATTCGCCAAATTCAACCAGCACCAAAATGCTGGATTATCCTAGCGAAACCGGCAATTTCAGTATCTACACGTAAAATATTCAATCAATTAGATGTTGATCGATTAGATTATGAACCAAATGCACCAAAAGTATTGGCAGCCCTAGAGTCTGGTTCCTATGAAGATTTGATGGCAGCCATCGGTAATTCCTTAGAGCCAGTAACTTTTAGCCAACACCCCAAACTAGCAAAGTTGAAACAACAAATGCTTGCTTTCGGTGCGGATGGCGTTACCATGTCCGGTTCAGGCCCGACCATAATCGGTTTTACCCAAGTCTATAGTCGCGGCCAACGAATTTATAATGCCCTAAGAGGCTTTTGCCAAGAAGTGTATATGGTACGTGTCATGCCAGAAATAAACGAAGCATTCAAAAATCAATAAATATAGAAAGAGGGATCGAGACAAAACTCGATTCTTTTTTACTTGCTAGCTTTTTGTAAGTATGCTATATTAGCTTTTGTCAAATCGTACCGATTACGATTTAATCAAGAGGATTTATATATGATTTAAAACAGGCATTTTTGAAGGAGATTATTGTGAATAAAATAACGCGATTAATGAGCCTGCTTACTTTATCAGCTATCGTCTTTTTAGCGGCATGTGGTAACGGCCAAGGGTCTTCCAGCACACGCGATGAGGATAGCTTACAGATTGTGACGACCTTTTATCCGATGCAAGCTTTAACCCAAGCAGTAGTTGGGGATAGCGGGAATGTAACGGTCATGATGGAGAATGCAGACGCTCACGAGTATGAGCCGAGTGCGCAAGATATTGCGACCTTGAATGAAGCAGACGTCTTTGTTTATAACAGCGAAGACATGGAAACCTTTGTCCCAAGTTTACTGGAGGCCGTAGATAATTCAGATCTAACTATTATCGAAGCGGGTTCAGAAGTTGAATTAATTGATGGCGATGTGGAAACAATTGGTGAGGAAACTGAAGAAGGCCATTCAGATGAGGTCCACAGTGAAAATGAAGAAGACCATAATCACGACCACGATCACGATCATGAGGGGCATAGCCACGACCTTGACCCCCATACCTGGTTGGACCCAGTTAATGCAGTAGTAGAAAGCAAGACAATAGCGAATGCCTTAACGGAAGCTGATCCTGATAATGCAGCAACCTATCAACAAAACGCCGAGGCATTCGCTGAAGACATGATGGCTGTTCACGAGAAATTTGTTGATGATTTTGAAGCTGCAGATACTAAAACATTCCTGACGCAACATGCTGCTTTTGGCTACTTAGCCAACCGTTATGGCCTACACCAAGCAGCTGTCACAGGCGTAACGGATTCAGCTGAACCGTCACCAAAACGTATTGCAGATATCGTGTCTTATATGGAAGAAAACAATATTTCAGTAATTTATGGACAAGCTGGTGGGGCAACCGAGATTGCAACAACAATCGCTGCTGAAGTAGATGGTAGCGTGGGTGAATTACAATCAATGGAAAGTGTCGATACGAGCCAGTATCCAGCAGATGGTCAAGGCTTTATCGCTATTATGGAAGCTAATCTAGAAAGTTTAGCAGAAGGTATTCAGTAGACAATTTAAGAAAAAATAAACCAAATCAAAAAGGAGGGATACTATGCATTATATAGAAGTTAAGAATTTAGGCTTTTCATGGGACAATGAGCCTGTATTAAATGATATTTCCTTTACAGTGGACCAGGGAGAATTTGTAATCCTTACTGGGGAAAATGGGGCCGCAAAATCAACTTTATTACGTAATATACTTGGCCTACTATCGCCAGATCAAGGGTCTGCTAAGATTGCTAAGACAAATGCAGCTGGTCAAAAACTACAAGTAGGCTATGTACCGCAAACATTGAATAGCTTTAATGCTGGTTTTCCAAGTACCGTCTATGAATTTGTTGCTTCTGGCCGTTTCCAACAAAATCGTTGGTTTAAAAAGCTTGATGACAATGACAAATTACATATCGAACGTGCTTTAAAATCAGTAGGTATGGAAGAACAAAGGAATAAAAAAATCGGTGACCTATCAGGCGGTCAAAAACAAAGAGTGGGATTGGCGCGTGTCTTTGCGACAGATCCAGACTTATTTATTTTAGATGAGCCAACAACAGGTATGGATAAAAATTCACGTGCAGCTTTCTATGAACTGTTACGACACAACACAGAAGCGCATGGAAAAGCCATTTTAATGGTCACGCACGATGATAATATTCTAGATGAGTATTATGACAAACGTGTGCATTTAGTAAGAGAGGAGAATTCGCCGTGGAGATGTTTCAGTATGAGTTCATGGGACGGGCATTCATAGCCGCAACCGCAATTTCATTTATATCCCCCATATTGGGCTTACTGCTGATCATGCGTAAGCAGTCACTGATGGCGGATACCCTAGCCCATATATCTTTAGCAGGAGTAGCCTTTGGTTATTTACTAGGGGTAGAACCAACGATCACAACAATCCTATTTGTAGGCGCAGCCGCTTTAATTCTGGAATACTTACGGGTGGTATACGCCAACTATTCAGATATTTCAGTCGCTATGATGATGTCCGGTGGGATGGCCTTGGCTTTGCTGTTGCTTAATCAAGTTGATTCAGCAGCGTCTATTAACGCTTACCTATTTGGTTCAATCGTGACCGTTTCCTCATTACAAGTATATATCTTAGTTGGTCTAGCAGTATTTATCCTAGCGGGCTATATGATTTTTAAACGACCTTTATATTTGATTTCATTTGACGAAAATACCGCCTATACTGCAGGCTTGCCGGTTCGCTTAATTTCAGTTATTTTTTCAATTATAACAGGGATGGCAATCGCCTTAATTATGCCAATTGCCGGATCTTTATTAGTATCTGCGATTATTGTAATGCCTGCAGCAATCGCATTACGTTTAGTGAAAAACTTTGATTCAGTGATTATCCTTGGTGTCATCATTGCCTTGTTTGGGATGTTCGCCGGATTAACAACATCTTATTATTTGGATACACCACCTGGAGCAACAATTGTTGCCATCTTTGTATTATTATTCATTATCGAAAGTGGTTTTCTTAAAATCACCAAAGGCTAATTACGAATGTTTAGAAAATGAGCTAGTTCATATTGGAATTAGCTCATTTTTTTGTCATTTACAAAAAATAAACGAACGTTATCACAAATTTCTCTTTCAAATTGGATGGATTCAATATATAATAAACATCAATACTATAGAATTTGAAAGGTTGGACTATATGAAAATCAAACGTAGCCCGCGACTAGTGGACATGACACAATATTTATTATCGCACCCACATAAATTGGTGTCGCTAACTTTTTTTGTGTCACGTTATGAATCAGCGAAATCATCCATTTCTGAAGATTTGACGATTTTGAAAGAACAATTTGAATTAAGTGGATTTGGAAGAATCGAAACTGTGGCAGGCGCTGCTGGTGGTGTCATCTATATTCCAACAATGTCAAAAGAAGAAGCCATTGTGGAAGTTGAGAATCTAATTTATCAATTAGAAGCGGCGGATGACCGAATCTTACCAGGTGGGTACTTCTACCTAACAGACCTATTAAGTGATCCAGACCAGTTACGCAAAATTGGTAAAATCATTGCAAGCTACTACGCAGAATCGAAAGCAACAGCGATTATGACAATTGCTACAAAAGGGGTACCGATTGCACAAATGGTTGCATTATATTTAAATATTCCATTTGTAATAGTTCGCCGTGACTCAAAAGTAACAGAAGGGTCAACAGTATCTATTAACTATGCAACTAAAGGAACCACTCGTGTAGAAAAAATGGAATTAACGAAATCTTCATTACCACAAGGATTCCACGTATTAGTCATTGATGACTTCTTGAATGGTGGGGGAACCATCACTGGGATGAATTCAATGTTAAAAGAATTCAACTCAACATGTGCAGGCATCACTGTATTATGTGAATCTGACACACCTGACCGAGAAATCGACTTTGACTATCAGTCACTGATCAAAGTTCAGAAGGATCCTTCATTTGAAAAAGGATTCCAACTAACATTAGGAACTATGTTTAGAGATTAGAATACTTCAAAAGCCTGTAGACTACTGTGAAAGCAAAGTTTATGGGTTTTTTATATAAAATGATATTTTTAAAATTTGGCAGCATGGTTCTTTTAGAGATAAAACATTTAAATGTTGCAATCAATAATGGTAAAATTGAAAAAGTAATTATTAAGAAATAATTATTAATTGTATATTTAAAAGATACCTAATATCATTATGTTATGATGTTAAGTACATATATTTGAGATAGGGAGATAATAAAATGAACATAACAGTAGTGGGACAGGGTTATGTTGGACTGGCAAATTCAATGCTATTAGCACAACATAATAATGTAAAAGCTTTGGAAATTAATCCGAATATTGTAGAAATTTTGAATTCTGGTAAATCACATATTAAAGACGAATACATTAGCGATTTTCTTCAAAATAAAGAATTAAACTTCCAAGCGACTTCTAATGCTGAAGAAGCGTATAAGGATACAGAATTAGTGGTCATTGCAACACCAACAAACTACGATGTGGAAACCAACTCATTTGATACGAGTAGTGTTGAAGCAGTGATTGCACAGACACAAGAAATGAATCTTGATGTACCAGTAATGATTAAATCGACTATTCCTATTGGTTTTACAAATAGAATGCAAGAAAAATATAATACTGACAAAATTTTCTTCTCACCAGAATTTTTGCGTGAAGGAAAAGCACTATATGATAATCTATATCCAAGCAGAATTATCTATGGATCTACTGCTGATTTTGTTCATGAAATCGCACCAATTTTTGTTGAAGGTGCAATTAAAGAAGACATCGATGTACTATTTATGGAACCTACAGAAGCAGAAGCTGTTAAGTTGTTTGCAAATACTTACTTAGCTATGCGCGTTTCATACTTTAATGAGTTAGATACATACGCAGCCTCAAAAGGATTGAATGCGCAGTCTATTATTAAAGGAATTAGTATGGATCCAAGAATTGGTGATTTCTATAATAATCCATCCTTTGGATACGGAGGTTATTGTTTACCGAAAGATACAAAACAGCTTTATGCGAATTTTAAAGACGTTCCTAATGAATTGATGGGGGCTATTATTCGTTCTAATGATACGAGAAAAGAATTTATCGCAGATGAAATTGCAAGTAAGAACCCTAAAACGGTGGGAGTTTACCGTTTAACGATGAAACAAGACTCTGATAATTTCCGTGAATCTGCTGTTCAAGGAATTATCAATCTCTTAGTTGAGAAAGGTATTGATATCGTAATTTATGAACCAACTGTTAAAGAAGCTACATTTAATGGTTTGAAAGTAAATAATGACTTTGAAGCATTCAAAAAGGATGCTGATATTATCATTTCAAATAGAGATGCGAAAGAACTAGAAGAAGTGAGAGCTAAAGTATTTACGAGAGATTTATTTAACGAAAATTAATAGATGGGATTGGAAAAATTTGAATCAAGATGCATTAGTTTCAATTGTTACACCAGTTTATAATGCTGAAAGTTTTATTGCCGATACAATAGATTCGGTTGTTAATCAGACTTATAAGAATTTTGAATTGATTTTAGTTGATGACTGCTCAACTGACAATAGTAAATATGTTATTGATCAATATGCATCTGATTCGCGGGTAAAGTATGAGAAACTAGCCAAAAATGCGGGTGCAGCTGTAGCAAGAAATAAAGGAATAGAACTTGCCCAAGGTAGATATATCGCATTTGTTGATAGTGATGATATTTGGGATACAGAAAAGCTAAGCAAACAAATACAATACATGTCTGAGAATGGATATGGATTTACTTACACAAACTTTGAATTTATTGATGAAAATGGTGAACTTAAAAAAAGTTCACCTAAATTACCTGATAAATTGGATTACAAAGGCTTATTAAAAAATACTGCAATTGCCTGCAGTACTGTTTGTATCGATCGTGAATTAGTTGGCGATTTCAGAATGCCACTAGTACGTAAAGGTCAAGACACTGCAACCTGGTTACAGATTTTACGTACTTATCCAGCTGCTCACCTTCTTGATGAACCGCTAAATCGTTATAGAATTAGAACTGGTTCTCTTTCTGAAAATAAAGTTCAGGCATTGAAGAGAACGTGGAACACCTATTACCGCCTTGAAAAGTTACCACTTCATAAAGCAGTTTATTACTTTGGTCATTATGTATTTAATGCAATTGCACGTAGGGTTTAACATGGGTAATAGGGGTGATCAAAATGATGAGAATTGAAACACTTGTTGCAACGATGGATCGGAAAGACTTTAGCTTTATACAGAATTTAAACCTACGTACAGACGCGGTTATTGTGAATCAAAGAACATCAAAAGACTTTACAGAAATTGAACATAATGGTCATATAGTAAAAGTATTTTCAACTGATGAAACAGGTTTAAGTAAAAGTCGAAATCTAGCATTAAAAAATGCTACTGCGGATATTTGTGTTATAGCCGATGATGATATGACTTATCATGACGGCTATGCACAATTGATTTCCCAAGCATATACTGACTATCCCGAAGCAGATATTATCGCTTTTCAAGTAAAAAGATACGGTAATGCGAAAAGGGAAAAACAGTTTAGAACAGAACCACGTTGGGAAAACTATTTGTCATCGATGAAAATATCTTCTGTAGAAATTACATTTAAAAGAAAAAGTATCGTAGATAACAATATATATTTCAATGAGAATATAGGCGCGGGTACTGACTTTCCGAATGGGGAAGAAAGTACCTTTCTCTATGCTGCATTGCATGAAGGCTTAAAAATACTTTATTTACCGATTGAAATCGGTGTGGTTGATATCAGCGAATCTTCATGGCATAGAGGATATGATGAAAAACATTTTAAAGCGATTGGCGCTCGATATTATAATATGACTAATAAATTTTATTGGTTACTCATTTTACAATTTGCATTAAGGAAATATGGTGAATACAAAGATGAGTCATCAATATGGGGCGCAATCAAAAAAATGTATAATGGAAAAAAGGCATATAAAAACAGATATAAATAATAAGGAGTAGAGAAATGCAGCTTTGGATAGAAATTCAACGATTTTTAAAAGATAATATCAAAATAATCAGTATTTTCGCTATAATTTTTGCTTTACTGTTAGGGACTCTTGGGGCGTTTATGACTGGATCTTCTAGTAATGCACCAGAAGGTATGGAAGCTTTAGAGGAAGAAGCATTGGAAACAGCTGTAGCTTTCGATTTTTATATCGAGGATGCGGAAGGCAATATGTACACTAATGAAGGAATCATCGATGAATATTTCCGATCTCCAAGTGTACTAGAAGCCCTTAATTCTGAAGCAGGAATTGATCTTAAGCAAATTGAATTAGATAATTATGAAAAGAATCAACAAGTTTTATCAAATTTCTTACCTGCTGAGTTGATGGAACAATCGCAAATTATCGCTGTAACACAAAGCAATAGCACAGGATTGCTTACTTTTGTGGCTTCTTCAGATGATAAAGCTTTAAATGAAAAATTAGCTAATTATTATTATGGGAAACTATCTTCAATTCCATTTGTGGACGAAGAAAACTTATATGTGTTTGATGGACCATATAATGTGAAAGATAAACAAATTGAAGAGGAAGAAGAAGAAACTGGTATTTCGATTCAATCGCTAATTAAATATGCTGTAATTGGTATCATTCTAGGTATAGTTGTAGGTATTGGATTGGCTTTAATTAATGCGCTTCTTGGCAAAAAACTAAATTATGCCTTTGGTTATGCAATTGATGATAGTCTAGATTTTATTATTTACGATGAAAAACTAAACAATTCCGAAGAAATAGCTAATTTCATTAATTTCCCATACGCTAATAATAAGATTCTACTCTCTGAGGATGGTAAGGGGTTAAATGATGCTATAGTTCAGAAAAATGTTAATCATAGTGAATTTACAGTTATCGATAATATTGCAGATGAGAGCGTAAGAAATCTTACTAATGAATCTACTGAGGTCATTATGGTAGTTTCACCTAGAAAAACAAATAGAAAATGGTTTAATACTCAAATGAGATTAATGAAATTGGATAATCTTTCGCTTAAAATTATTCAAGTTAACGAATAATTTAAAGGGAGGGATTACATGATTTGGATTGTTCATATAATAGCTGTAAATATTCTATTTTTTATTAGTTATTTTCGTAAGAGCGAAAATTTTTTCCTTAAATCAACTTTTGTGTATTCCATGTTTGTTTTTGGTCAACGTTGGATGGTGGGAACTGACTTTCCAAATTACTTAGGCTATTATCTCAGAAGTCATATCGGGAGAGAACCTTTATATTTTGGCCTACAGGAATTATTTGCTGGTTTAGACTTATATTTTGGTTTATTTATATTTCTCACTTTTCTGATCACATTAATTAATAATTTTAGGTTCATAAAAAAATTAGAGTCAAATGTTTCATTAGTATTGTATATCTACATGTTCTCAGAGATATACTTTGCACAAATGTCTCAGATCAGACAGTTCATCGCAATTAGCTTTTTTATTAACGCATTCTACTATGCTTATCAAAATAAGTATAAAATGGCCATTTTTACCAGTGTCGTAGGTGGAATGTTTCATATATCAGGTTTCTTTGTAGTGCCATTTCTGTTCTTAAAGATTAGATTTAATAAGGTAACAGCTTTATACGGGTTATTGTTGGCCTCGATATTACCACTATTTAATTTATCAATGATTTTTAAACTACCTATTTTTAGTGCTTATTCAAGGTACGTAGATAGTATCTTCAATGTAAATTTAAGTGTTTTTCACTATTTTAAATTCTATTTTATGATGGTAATCATAATGGTTGTCATTTGGAATATGAAGGTAAAGAGTTCAAGGGAAATGCAAATGGTTTTTAATGGCTTAATCTGGTATATGCTTTTCTATGGTGCTAGTTTCCAATTTGCACCTTTTATGAGAGTTAGTTTTTACTTTAAAATATTTGAAATTATATTCCTGGCTTTAAGTATCAATATGTTACGTTTGTTCTCAGGTTACCTAACGAGGTTAATCGTTGTTTCTGTATTTATCGTTATATTTGCTGGATTTATGGTAACAGATCCGTATAATATTCAAGATTTTCAATGGAGGCCATTAACTATTAGAGAAAGTAGAAGTGATGACCAATTAAGACAGGAAATTGCAAATTACCATAACAAAATTTTAATGAAAGCTAACGAGTAGGTGATGAATTGACTAGTAATGAATTAGTATCTGTTATTATACCGACATATGGAAGACCGGATACATTAATGGCAGCAGTTCAATCAGTATTGAATAATACACATGCCAATATTGAAGTGATAGTTGTCGACGATAATGATCCTGATACGGAGCCTCGAAAACAAACATCTGAATTAATGAAAAGTGTTGAAGATAGTAGAGTTCACTATCTTCAACATAAGCATAATATAAATGCATCTGCGGCAAGAAATACTGGCTTTATGCATTCTAAAGGGCAATATATTTGTTATCTGGATGATGATGACAAATTCAGAGCAGATAAAATAGAAAAACAAGTGGAATTCTTAAAAAGTAAATCTGTTTACGATGCAGTCTATTGTGGATGGAAAAAAGATGGAAGAGATATTTATCCCGAATATTCTGGAAGCTTGACTAAAGAATTATTATTGATGGATTATACACCTATGACTTCGAGTATAATGTTTAAACGTCAAGCAATTGAAGATTTAGATGGATTTGATGAGTCATTTAGAAGACATCAAGACTACGAAATTATGCTTCGATTTTTTGATAACCATACCATTGGTTACATATCTGAAATATTGTTAGACAGTGGTAAGAATCAAGGTGAAAATAGAATGTATGGAAAAAGGTTGGACGAACTAAAAGCATTCTATTTTAAAACATTCGAAAATAAAATTAATGAACTAGATAAAAAGCATCCAGGAATAAAGGATGACATATATAGTAAACATTATGCATCCACTTTTTGGAATCATATTAATCACAAAAACTATCAGTTAGGATTTAGCTTATTAGTATCTAACCTAAAAGAGCGTCCTATCAAATTTACCCGGGATGCGGTTAAATTTTTATTTAAGCATATTCGTAAACAAATCAAGGAGAAGTAATAAATGAATGCACTCAAAAACTTAATTAACAAGGCGAAGCAAGATTCATTAATTAAAAATTTCTCTGTACTGTTCAGTGGTACAGCTGTAGCACAGGTGATTTCTTTTTTACTTTCTCCTGTATTAACTAGACTTTATTCGCCCTCGGAGTTTGGTGTTAACTCTATTTACAATTCATTTTTACTAATAGGCGCTGTATTTGCAACACTGAGATTACAAACGCCAATTGCAATGACAGATAAGAATAGCGAAAGAAGTAAATTAACTGAATTAAGTTTAAGTACTTCGTTGTTCTTTGCTGTTATTATAGGTTTAGTGGCATTAATATTTCCAGATGAACTAAATGCTATTTTCGGCGTTGAGTCTGCACATTGGTTCTGGATTCTACCAATTTCAATGTGGTTTATCGGTGCTTATGAGACTTTCTTTCAAGCTTTACTGAGCGAGCAAAGATACAGAGACATGACTGTCGTCTCCATTGCGAAAGTAGCAATAATGGGAATTGCGCAAATCGGTTTAGTATTTTTAAATACTGGATTTATGGGTCTTATCGTAGGTAATTTATTATCTTATATTATAGTTGTTGTGTATATGGTAATAAAAGTGAAGTATAAAATACAATTGCCAAATTTACAGGAGTTAGGCAATACCTTTAAACAATATGCTGAGTATCCTAAGTACGCATTTCCAGCAGAATTATTAAGTATTTCATCAACGCAATTATTACCAATTATGATTTCATTTTTATATAGTTCAGAAGTAACTGGTTATTATTCATTGGCAAATAGATTAATCGGTGTGCCAATTACGATAATCGGAAATTCACTTCGACAGGTATATTTGAAAGAAGCAACAATAGAGTACAAAAATACAGGAAATGTATACAAAACTTTCAAGAAGACATCTACAATGTTACTTGGAATTGCATTTCCAATAGGTATAGTTTTAGCAGTAATTGCACCATGGTTCTTCGGTCTTTTCTTTGGGTCAGAGTGGATAATTGCTGGGACGTATTTGCAATTATTAGTACCCGTATTCCTAGCACGATTTATTGTCACACCTATTATGGGAACGATTTATATCGTAAATAAAACCAAATTAGGCATATTGGTGAATGGTGCGCTGATGTCTATTTCTGTCATCTTAACCATTCTATTTAACTTCTTGGCAGTTTCTAAGCCAGAACCATTCTTTATCACTTACTCATTGGCTTATCTAGCTATCTATTTAATTATTTATATTTACTTTTGGATTAAAATTAGTCAAAAGGAGAGAAGAAATAAATGAAGTTAATTTTAAAAATCAGAAAATTACTATTTAAGATTGCCTTTCCAAATAAATTTAATTCAGAACGATATACAGATTACTTAAAGGCTAAAGGCGTGGAAGTGGGTAAAGGGACTTATTTCTTTGATCCAATATCCACACAAATAGATGTGAATAGACCATATTTATTAACGATTGGAGAATATTGCAAAATTACAAAAGATACGCAAATTTTAACACATGATTATTCTAGCTCAGTCTTTAGATTAGCTAACGGTGGAACAACTGTCACAAGTGCCAAAAAAACCATCATTGGTAATAATGTATTTATAGGCGTTAGGTCTATTATTCTTCCGGGTACCAATATAGGTGACAATGTTATAGTTGGTGCGGGTGCCGTAGTAAGTGGAAAGATACCAAGTAATACTGTAGTAGCCGGAAACCCTGCTAAAGTAATTACAGATCTGAATTCTCATGCCGAGAAGCGCCAAAGTAAGTTGTTATCTGAAGCAGTTTTTTATGCTAAAGAATTTTATAGTGCTACAGGCACCTATCCTGAAATTAGTCAAATGGGAGATTTCTATCCTTTATATTATTCTGGAAGTTTAGAAAATTTACGGTCACTTGGCGTAAATGTACGAGCAAATGGCGATAATGCAATTACCTTCGCTCAAGATCTGGAGCGTAATCAATCCGAATTCAAAAATTTTGAAGAATTTATTGCTTATGTTAAAAATTTAGAATAAACTAAATAAGTCGTGGCCCCATAGCTCAGCGGATAGAGCACTCGTTTCCTAAACGAGGTGTCGGAAGTTCAATTCTTCTTGGGGTCATTTTTTGTACACATTTCTGTATGAATAACCAATTTCATTGGAGGGAAATATGCTAACAATTATTGTGCCTTGTTATAATGAGGAAGAGACTATACCACTTTTTTTTGAGGCAATCGAGCGCCAAAAAGAACTTCTTAATGAGCCGATTGAATACATTTTTGTCAATGATGGGTCAGAAGATCATACCATTATAAAAATTAAAGAATTAATAAATCAATTTACGAATGTACACTTTATTGATTTTTCTAGAAATTTTGGTAAAGAAGCAGCAATGTATGCTGGTCTACAGAAAGCAAGAGGGGATTTTGTGACAATCATGGACGCAGATCTTCAAGATCCTCCCGAATTATTACCACAAATGTTAAACATGTTAAATAACAACCCTGCACTTGATTGTGTTGGTACTAGAAGAATTGATCGGAATGGTGAATCTGCTACCCGTTCATTTTTAGCAAAAACCTTTTATAAATTGATGGATAAAATTTCTGATGCACAACTAGTAGATGGTGCTCGCGATTTTCGTATGATGCGTCGACAAATGGTAGATGCCATACTGATGCTTACAGAATATAATCGTTTTTCAAAAGGATTGTTTACCTGGGTAGGTTTTAACACTGAGTATCTTACTTATAATAACCGAGAAAGAGTAGCTGGGCAGACTTCATGGTCATTTAAACAGCTCTTCCGTTATTCAGTTGAAGGCATTACGGATTTCTCAGACTTACCGCTATCTATCGCAACATACATGGGCATGATTTCCTGCGTCATTGCAATACTTTCGATAATAGCCATAGTACTGAGAACATTAATTTTTGGAGATCCAACACCGGGATGGCCCTCTTTGGTTTCAATTATTTTACTATTGGGTGGTGTGCAATTGCTTTGTATAGGTATTATCGGTAAATATGTTGGTAAGATTTATTTAGAAACAAAAAATAGACCAATCTATATTATTAAAGAAACGGATTTGGAGCCTACAAGTAATCAAACAAAAGAAAATAAGTAGGGTTAAAGATGCGTAAATTAATTCATCAGCTAATAAAGTTTGGTTTGGTCGGTATTATAGCAACTGCTATAGATTTTCTTGTATTAACAGTACTAACTGAATTTCTAGGCGTACATTATCTATTTTCTGCTGCTGTATCCTTTCTAGTTGCGACAATATTTAACTATATTGCTTCAATGAAATATGTTTTTGATAGTCGTTATGAAAAAGGGCAGAAACACCAAGAATTGTTCATCTTTGTTGTGCTGTCTATTATAGGCTTAGGATTGAATCAGATTTTTATGTGGTTTTTTGTAGAAATTACTATGCTGCATTATATTATTGCTAAAGTTTTGGCAACAGTTTTAGTGATGGCATGGAATTTTATCTCTCGAAAAATCTGGTTAGAAAAATAACAAAATATATAAAGATACAAAAAATCGCTACCACTGCACTTAGCTTTCTAAGTCTGTGGTAGCGATTTTCTTTTATACCCTAGTTACTGTTTTCTTCTAATTGCTCTACTTGACCTTCCAAGGACTCAATTCGCGTTTCCATATCTTTGATTTGAAGATTGATTTCTTCAGCTGTGTCAATGGTAGGGGCGACTTCTTCATCGGGGCTCATTACCATTATTAACCAAATTAAAAGAAAAATAATGGCCACGGCAAGGGTGATATATAACCAGTTTAATTTGGGAGAACCTTTATCTAGATATTCCAAGGTTTCCTCGACTTTCTCTCGATCCATGTTCTTCAATCGATTATATAGTTCATTCAAGTCGTTTTCGTTATTTTTTTGATTGCGTGACATGGTCAACCTCCTTTAATTTGTGAAAATATGTAAAAACCGTTAGACGACTAGAAAGCCCATTCACCTTGGCGGAAGATAGGGAAGACATTACCCTCTGCATCAATACCATCGATATCCATTTCAGCAGAACCAATCATGAAGTCAACGTGTACATGGCTTCTGTTGATACCAGCTGCTTGTAAGGCTTCTTCTGACATTTCAGTACCACCTTTAACATTTGTTGGGTATGCTGCACCGATTGCCAAATGGTTAGAGGCATTTTCATCGAATAAAGTATTGTAGAAAGTTAAGTTGCTTTGAGAGATTGGTGATTGGTGTGGTACTAAGGCAACTTCTCCTAATCCTTGGGCGCCATCATTATTGAAGACTAAGTCTTTCATAATTTGTTCACCTTTGTCTGCTGTGACATCAACAATTTTACCGTCAGCAAATGTTACTTTAATGCCCTCGATTGTAGAACCAGCATAAGAAAGTGGTTTAGTTGAAGTGACATACCCATCCATCACATTTGTGTCTGGTGCTGTAAAGACTTCTTCAGTCGGCATATTAGCGATAAATGGAGAACCTTCGGGGTTAAAGCTTTGGGCAGATACCCAGATATGGCCTTCAGGTAAGCCAAGTGTTAAGTCAGTACCAGGCGCTGTATAGTGTAATTTTTTGAATTGTTTATCATTTAATTTTTGCGCTTTTTCGTCTAATAAGTCACGGTGGTTATTCCAAGCTTCAACAGGATCAGCTTCGTATACACGGCTTGCTTTGAAGATAGCATCCCATAATGCGTCAGTAGCAGCTTGTTGGTCTCCAGCTAATTCTGGGAAAACATGTTTTGCCCAACCATAATCTGCAGCTGCAGCAACTGTCCATTTTACTTGGTCGTTCATTGTAGCAGTACGAACAACTTTTAACTTTTGACCACGGTTTGTTTGAACTGTATCTATTTTACTTGGATCAATACCGTTTAGTAAATCTGGGTCGCCAGATACGATGGATAGGCGAGAAACTTTTTGGTTGTTGATTAAATCTTCTTGACGGGCAACTTCATAATCAGCTACTTCAGCAAGATCTTCTGTCGATTGGTATTCAAAGTTTAAACGATTTGTAAAATCATCTTTCCAAGTAAAGTGTACACGACGAGCACCATTTTCATAAGCATGTTTAGCTAAGAAGTGCGCTAGAGGCGCTTGGTCTACAGCGATATAAATCATTACATTATCGCCATTTTGTACATTAATTCCTTTTTCAATTAAAAGGTTTGCATATTTGTCTAATAATTGGTCAAAATTTTCCATATTTATCTAATCCTCCTAAATTATTACGCATGATTGGTTTTGTTGTAGGTATCTACACATTCTTGGGCAAGTTTTTCAATTGCCGGAATATCCTCATCTTCAGGATATAATTCAATTTTGACAGATTCCCCAGCTTGGATAGCCCCAGCTTGTTTGAACTGTAAAGTAAAATCGTCGACAGACTTACAAAATTCTTCGTAATCGTATTCGCCTGAACCTAATGTAGCGAATATTTTTCCTGATAGATCTACTTCTGCTAATTCTTCGTATAGATCTACAATTTCATCTGGTAAATCTGCAGCGGCACCGTATGTATAGGTGACAACAATACAGATGTCCTCATCTTGAAAGTCGGTCGCATAAACAGATTGGCATTCTACCATTCTAGCGTCAACGCCCAGTTCGACTAAAGATTTAGTCATGATATTTGCTATTTCTTCATCATTTCCTGTTAAAGAAGCAAAAGTAACGAGTGCCTTTGGCAATGTGGTCCGCTCCTTTCAATTAAAATTTTTAATTCCTAATTAAAATTATAGCAAAAAAAGCACTCTTTTACGATACAGAGTGCTTTCATTCGGTATATAGTCGTGTCTATGCTAATCGATAAGTATCGATATGTTCATAGGCCTCCTGTGTTTCTTTTGGTAGTTGCATTTTCAGATAGTTGACGATGATTTCGAAGATAACACGCGAATCATTAAAACGGTTTTCCGAAATCAGTCGTACTAACTCACCCAGATACATCATAAAAGGATACATATCTAGTATAAAATCAGTAGGTTCGTCAGATTGGTATTTTGCTAAAATTGCAGTCATGACAGATTTTGAAGCGGTAAGGGCTTCTTTGACTAAGAAGTCATGGTTACCAATATCCAAAATTGTTTTTAGTAAGTCTTCACTCGTTAAGAAGAAATGATCAATATTTTTTTCATCATATGCCTTTCTTACAGCTTCCACTTTTTTAACTAATGTATCCTTGTAGTCCTCACCATTCACTTTTTGCTTAATCATTTGGTCTAACATTCTATAACCGATGATTAATTCGTAACGTAGTCGATGCGCTATGAAGTCAACATGTGGTGGATTATCGCTTACGAAGAATCCACGATAAGGAATCATGTCTACATAACCCGCATCAGCTAGTGTACTTAAAGCAGCTCGAATGGGACTTCTACTGATATCTAAGTCTTCAGAAATAAAAGCTTCAACAATATGGAAGCCGGTCTTCCAGTTTTGATTTAAAATTTGATCTTTAATATGTAAGTAGGCAACTTGTTCTAATTTTTGTGTTTTTCCCATGCCATTCACCTCGCTCAGGTCATTGGTATATACGTTTAATATTTGTGTTCAAAAAACATGCAATAACGTTTTCTTTCTCTTTTAATCATACCAGTTAAAGTGGTAAAAAGCCAAATAATATCACTAAAAGTTATAAAAATAAAACGGTTACAAGGAATAGAACCGGTTGATTCATTTCATTTCGACTGATTTTTAAGGTATAATAGTTGAGAATATATAGGAAGGACGATAGTGAATGATAACATTAAAATCAGCCCGTGAAATAGAGGGTATGAAAAAAGCAGGGGCGCTATTAGCTAGTATCCATGAACAATTACGTCCAATGATGGTTCCAGGGGTTACCACAATGGAAATAGAGGGCTTTTTTGACAAAAAAATTACAGAAGCAGGGGCAATCCGTGAACAAGTAGGATTTGAAGGCTATGAATATGTGACTTGTATTTCAATTAATGATGAAATTTGCCACGGATTTCCATATCCAAACCGAGCATTAAAAGATGGCGATATTGTGAGTGTAGATACTGTTTTATCCTTAGACGGTTATTTTGCTGATTCTTGCTGGACATACGGTATTGGCCAAGTAGACGACGAAGGTCAACGCTTGATGGACGTAACGAAGAAAGCCTTAGAACTAGGTATTGAACAAGCACGTGTGGGCAACCGTATTGGCGATATTGGGGCTGCTATTCAGGAATATGTTGAAGGACAAGGTTTTTCAGTGGTACGTGAGTTTGTTGGTCACGGGATTCAACCTACAATGCATGAAGGGCCGTCAGTACCGCATTATGGTGTAGCTGGCAAAGGTCAACGCCTACGTGCGGGGATGACCATTACGATTGAGCCTATGGTTAATACAGGTAAGTGGCAATCTAAAATGGATGCGAACGGTTGGACTGCTCGCACTATCGATGGTGGTCGATCAGCTCAATATGAGCATACTTTAGCGATTACTGAAGACGGACCGGTCATTTTAACGCAACAAAAAGACTAATTTAGACGGCATTAAACCATTAAGTAGGACGCAACCTGCTTAATGGTTTTTTTACATAAATAATTATTAAGAATATTTAAATTGAAATGCAGTTAATTTTCATTATGTTATAATATAAATTGGTATAGATTGCTTAAGTTTCACAATGTAACATAAACACCTTAACGTATAAAAGCCAGCAATTTTCCACAATAATTCTCCAGAGGAGCGCTTATGTCAAAGCAAGATTATCAAAAAAATCAAGGCCCTAGCCGCCGTGATTCTAAAAAAAAGAAATCATTTAATGTGAAAACGATCCTTTCCTCAAAATGGTTACCTAAAGAAAAGAAAACCTACTGGATTCTTGGGGCTGCTGGGTTGGTCGTTATACTTTGTATGATTATTTTCAAAGTGTTTGCTGATATTTCAGGTTTTGGTTCTGATATTTATGAAGATGTGAACTCGGAACAACTTCGTGATGCTGATGCACAATTAAAAAATGGTGAACCTATCACTATCTTATTAACCGGGATTGATAGTGGTGCTCTTTATTATGAAGATGTCGAGGAAACGCGGACTGATGTGATGATGGTGTTTACCATTAATCCCAAAACGAATGAATCGACAGTTGTATCCATTCCTAGGGATGCCTTAGGGGTGCAGAGTGATACAGATGAATTTGATAAATTAAACCATGCCTATATGAATTATGACGGTATTGAGGGGACAATTAACTCCTTACAACGCTATCTTGATATTCCAATCGATTACTATGTAAATGTCAATATGCAAGGATTCATGGATGTGATTGATGCCCTTGGTGGGGTTGAAATCACACCAACTCTTAGCTTTACACAAAATGAGGTTTCATTTACAGAAGGTGAAACGCGTACCTTATCCGGCCTAGAAGCTATGCAATATGTGCGGATGCGTAAGTCAGATCCAGAAGGCGATATAGGTCGTGAGAAACGCCAACAACAATTGATTGAAGCAGTTGTAGATAAAGTCATTTCATTGGGTACGATTACTAACTACAATGAAATTTTAAATGTACTTGGGGATGATGTGAAAACAAATGTAACGGTGGATAATATGTTTGCCTTACAGTCTAAATACTTACCGGCTATGGATAATTTGAATAAATTAGTATTTGATAATTATGAAGATTTAAATCTAAGTTTTGGTTATTATATGTTGATTCCAGAATTAGAACGGTTAGAAAATGTCACGACGATGCAAGATAATTTAGATTATGAAGGAAAGCATTCAGTGGTTGTATATCCGGTAGAATATGGCGTTGAATCTACTTACTTCCCGGTTTCTGATTTAAATTGGGATGGCATACTGACAGATGATGAAATGGCTATTAAACCAGGAATCTATTCAAGAGAAGACCTGAACGAACTAGTGAAATACATCTTTGGTTACTCTATTAATGATTACTTAGTTTCAATAGGGAATACGGATTTGATTGAGGAAAATGATGATCAAACAATTCCAACAAGTTTAGATGACAACTTACTTGATCATATTACTGCTGGTTTCGATCCGAGTGGTGCTATTAGTGAAGAAGATTCAGATGATGAACTAGATAGCTACGGGGACACAAATAATGGAATAGAAACGGATGCAGGTATATATTACGAGACAACACCTTATTCTGAAACTTCTGATTATACGAATACCTATAGTGAGGAGACACCTGGAACAAGTGACGACCTTTATGAAGCACCTACCAGTTCAGAATCAAGGATAATTCCTGACGAAGAGCTGCCTGAAACTAGTCCAGAGACACCAGCAAGTTCAGAAGCATCGGTTACGCCAGAAGAACCGGTAATGGATGCACCTATTGAGGAAAGTACGCCAGTAGAATAAAATATATATAAATGTAGATATCTTATCTTTGTGGAGGAGGGATTGTATGGCAAATAGAGAGAGTCGCCATCGCAGAAGTCAACGTGAGGAATATTATGAGGGACGTCCTCGTAAAAAACGACGCGGGTTTTTAGGTTGTTTTGGTGGGATATTATTAGCATTATTAATAGTTGTAGGAGGTTTTGTTGCCTATTCTTATTACCGTATTGATCAGACTGCAGATGCTATTTATCAGCCAGCAGATGCTGACGGCGCTGCACCTGTAGAAAAAGTCCGGGAAAAGGATGTCACTGTTTCGGATAAAGAACCGATTTCAATCTTATTGATGGGAATGGACTCAGGTGGTACACGAACGACTGGAGAACAAAATACGGATGTGATGATTCTTGTAACAATTAACCCAAATACGAAAACAGCCAAAATGGTGTCAATACCACGTGACACTTATATTTCTAGTATTGATTTTAAAATCAATGGTGCCTATGCGATGGCAGGTGGTGCTTCAGGATCGATCAACGCGGTTCAAAGCCTCTTGGATGTGCCAGTTGACTACTATGCCTTAGTCAATATGACGGGTATGATGAATATTATTGATGCGGTTGGCGGTGTAACGCTATACAATGACTTTAGCTTCTCTCAAGATGAGTATACATTCCCAGCAGGGCAAATCACCTTGGAAACTGGGGCTGAAGCCTTAGCCTATGTCCGTAACCGTTACGACGATCCAGACGGGGACTATGGTCGTGCCGACCGACAACGCCAAGTTTTATTAGCTATCTTGGACAAATACTCTGATGTATCAAATATTGGTAGTCTAGGTAGCTTAATTGAAACGGTTCAAGCGAATGTAACCACAGACTTGACGGTATCAGATATGACGCAGTTAGGTTTAAATTATCGAGTAGATTCAGAAAATGTTGAATCAACCACATTAGTGGGAACAGGCGATATGTCTTCTGGCGTTTACTACAATATCCTTTCTGAAGCACAGATTGCAGAAACTTCTGCAGATCTTAGATCACATTTAGAATTAGAATAAGCTGTATGACCTTAAAAAGGGGAGTCGTGTGAAATACATGGCTTCTTTTTTTATACTTCTTTTACAAAAATGCAGTCCAATTGGAATTTTTACAGTATAATTAAGACAATAGTGAACCATGAGGAGGATGTTTAAATGATAGGTGTAATTGGTAGTATTTCTACAGATTTTGTAGTGACAACAAAACGTGTACCTAAACAGGGGGAAACAGTTTACGGACAAGCTTTTGAAACTACTTTTGGCGGTAAAGGAGCTAATCAAGCTGTGGCTGCCGCGAGACTAGGTGGGCAGGTAAAAATGTTTGGTTGTGTTGGTGGAGACCAGTTCGGTAAGGACACCAAAGCTAATCTAATGCAAAATGGGGTAGATGTAACGGCCGTCAAGACTATCGACAATACAACAACTGGTTCAGCACATATCACTGTGTTTGAAGGTGATAATGCGATTGTCTATGTGCCAGGTGCTAATCAAGAAGTGACTGTCGATTACTTGAAATCAGTAGAAGACGACTTGTTAGCTTGTACATATTTTGTGATTCAAAATGAAATTCCAATGCCATCAATTCAGTACTTAATCAACTTAGCAGATGCAAACGACATTAAGGTAACTTATGATCCGGCACCTTTTATTGAAATTGCACCGGATTACTTGGAAAAAGTGGATTACCTATTGCCAAATGAAACGGAAGCAAAAGAAATGTTTGGCAACATTGATACAAACGAATTGTTGAGCCAATACCCAGCTCAATTATTAATCACAATGGGTGGGGATGGTGTATCTTACCATGATGGTGATGCACCGGTGCATGTTCCAGCCATTAAAGGAGACGTTGTAGATACTACCGGCGCTGGGGATACTTTCTCAGGTGCTTTTACAGTAGCTTTGTCTAAAGGGAATAATCTGTCTGATGCTATTCAATTCGCGGCAATTGCGGGTTCATTATCAGTTCAAAAATTTGGTGCTCAAGGTGGTATGCCAACGATTGAAGAATTAAAAGGACATGAACAATTTAATACGAATTGGCAAGTATAACTATATATTTTTGCCTTCTAGGGGACTAGTGATTCATTAGTCCCCTTTTCAATTAGCAAAAAAACTATATTAGAATAAAAGTTCGTATTTCGATAAGATATAGCAGAAGTTATGTTTTCTATAAAAGGATTTGATAATATTCGGGAGTAGTTGGGTGTGTAATGTTCGTTTTTAACGGATAAAAAGAACTGTTTTGTCTAAAATTTAGGGAGAATTTTTATAAATTGCCAAAAAAAGTAAGAAATAAGTCTTGCAATTCAGAATCTAAGTGTGTAGAATACGAATTGGTGTTTACAGACACCGTTTGTTGTTGAATATATTGATAGAGAGAAAGGCGAGTTGAATTCGTGGAAACTTTTGATTATGAACAAGTCCAATTAATACCTGCTAAATGTGTGATTACAAGCCGTAGCCAGGCAGACACTTCAATTGAATTTGGAGGTCGTGAATTTAAAATACCAGTTGTACCAGCGAATATGCAAACTGTATTAAACGAAGAGCTAGCTGAAGAATTGGCCCGTAAAGGTTACTTCTATATTATGCACCGTTTTGAACCTGAAAAACGTTTACCATTTATTAAACGTATGAATGCAGAAGGATTATATGCATCAATTTCTGTTGGTATAAAACCGGAAGAATATACTTTCATCGATGAAATCAAAACAAGTGGTGAAAAAGTAGACTACATTACAATTGATATTGCTCACGGTCATTCAGAAACTGTGATTGATATGATTAAATATATTAAAGAACAACTGCCAGAAACATTTGTTATTGCTGGTAACGTTGCAACACCTGAAGCAGTACGTGATTTAGAAAATGCTGGTGCTGACGCTACTAAAGTTGGTGTAGGTCCAGGTCGCGTATGTATTACTAAAATCAAAACTGGTTTTGGTACTGCTGGTTGGCAATTACAAGCGATTAAATTATGTGCTAAAGCAGCACGTAAACCAATTATCGCTGATGGTGGTATCCGTACAAATGGGGATATTGCGAAATCTGTTCGCTTTGGTGCATCAATGGTAATGATTGGTTCATTACTTGCAGCCCACGTGGAATCTCCAGGTGAAACAGTAGAGCAAGATGGTGTAACATACAAAGAATACTTTGGTTCAGCATCTCAATTCCAAAAAGGCATCTACAAAAACGTTGAAGGTAAGAAAATGTTGATTGAAAGCCGTGGAAGCTTATGGGATTCAATGCGTGAAATGCAAGAAGACTTACAATCAAGTATTTCATACGCTGGTGGTCGTGATTTAGGTGCTTTACGCACTGTTGACTACATGATCGTACCCACAATCTATAACGGTGACTAAAATAGGATGTGAGCTTTGGCACTAAGTCAGGAGACGGCGGAAGAAATATGCCGTAGCAAGTTTACTTGCTGCAAATATTTCTGAAGCGGATATCGGACTACCAAAGCGAGCTCAACTTAGAAGGTGCGAAAGCCCGATTTATAATTATTTATTAAAGAATTCAAGGATATGACGATTTGGTCATGTCCTTTTTTATTCTTGATAATTGAATTGTTACTTATAAAAATTTTGTACATTTGTCCGAAATTTAGGGAAATATGGTATGATTAGGGGTACATATTTTGTGAGATGGGGTGTTATTGGTGGCTAGAAGAAAGCAGAGGGAACCAAACAACAAGCGTTTTTTTGCTATGTTATTATTAGCGGGCTTGGTATTATTTTTATGGGTTGGTAACCGAATGGCTCAGGAACAGCTTTCTGAACCAGTTGAGGTTGCAAAAGAAGTTTCCAGGACTTCATCAATTTACCAGGAGATTCTTGAGGACCACCAATTAGCCTCTGAACAGTCGAGGGTAGGCCAAACGAATGAAGGGGCAAAGAATGACCATGGGAAGTCTCTTCAAGAAAAGTCTTCAATAGAGGAAAAGGATTCAGCAGCTGAAGGTGGGTCAAAGGATGATCCAGCAAAATCGTCAGTTGATTCGACTACTAGTAGACAAACAGGGCCAAGTTCTCATGCACAAGATGTGGATTTAGGCCAACTCTATCATAAGAATCCGCCGAAAGTGCCGGAGGGTCAACCCTATGTTGAAGTCAATGATAATGTGCCCATATTTACTGACGCGGACCTTACTGAAGTCGAAGATTCTTGGGAACAATATAGTCCATTAGATGACCTAGGTCGGGTATCGGAAGCCAATGCATTATTAGAGGCGGATTTAATGCCAGCTGAATCAACTGAACGCGAGGGGCTGACATCAATTACACCAACAGGTTGGCAACAAAAACGTTATGACATTGTATCAGCCGGTTGGTTATAT
Source organism: Aerococcaceae bacterium 50-4 (assembly GCA_041223225.1). GTDB lineage: Bacteria > Bacillota > Bacilli > Lactobacillales > Aerococcaceae > Aerococcus. The sequence goes on along the minus strand of JBCLPQ010000001.1, from coordinate 105,320 downwards.
AATCGAAGTCATTTAATCGGCTTCCAATTAACTGGGCAACAAGATAACTTACTGAATCTAATGACAGGAACTCGGTATTTCAACGTAGAAGGCATGCTACCTTTTGAAAACTATGTAGCAGCTTATGTAGAAGATTCTGAAAACCATGTCCGCTACCGAATCACACCACTATTTATGGGAGATGAATTATTAGCTCGAGGGATTTTTATGGAAGCTTATTCGATAGAAGATGATGGTGAATTGCAATTCCATGTTTATATTCCAAATGTTCAACCAGGTATTGCGATTGATTATCAGGATGGCTCTAACCGATTAGCTAGTTAAAAATTAAAAAGGTCTGCTGCGATATAAGTCGTAGCAGACCTTTTAGTTTGTAAGAGGCTATTTGGTATAGCGGTCTAGAAATTGTTCAGCGATTTGTTTTCCAAACGCAAAGGACATTTGAGCATTATTATTGCCGTATTGGGTGGTCATAATCCATCTTCCGGTTAAGAATAGGTTGTCATGAGTGGCATACCTTTGTGAAGTTACTTGTGCTTGTGGCCAGGTGATTAAAACACCACCATCTAGACCAGGTGTGAATATGTCACGGTTTACCATATTTTTAATAAAAGGATCTTGTTCAATTGCACCTAATAATTGGCTTTCAAAACCGGCAGCATTCACTAAAATGTCTACGTGTTTGCTTGACCCGTTTTCAAAAATGACTTCAAAACCAGCATCACTATGGGGTTTAATATCCGTTAGCTTATCATGGAAGGATACTTTTTCCTGGTCGTACCAAGCCATAATGTCTCGTAAGGCTTCTTGGGTCATTTGGCTTCTAAAGTGTTCAAAAATGTCTAAATATTCTTGTTGATAAGTATTTCGGTCTAATAACGACATGCCCATATAAAGATCTGGTAGATATGGGGTAATAATGCCCGTATAGATTTGGAATATTTGTAAGTTCCGGTCAAAATTTGTGAGTTCTTGACGGATCTCTGAGATAGACCCAGTGCCGTACCGGTCGACTACCCGCTTGATATCTATATCATTTGCTGCCATATCTGCCATAAAGGTTTCTAAGATATTATCTAAAGGGACATAACCCTGGTGGGCAGCTTTTTGTTCTGCAATCCAATCATCATCAAAGGTCGCATGAATATGTCCAGCATAGGGACCTTGTTTAGCAGACGAAAAGGGTGTAGACCGGGTAAGAAAGGTTACTGACCGGTCAAGTTGGCCTTTAAAATGATACTGTAGGTAGCGCATAACATCTAAGCCAGTTAGACCAGAACCAATAATAGCAATTTTTTGACTAGGATCGACCTTGTCAAGTTTGTCGCTAACTGGGTAGGGATCATGAATATAACCATCATGTCCTAGTAACTGATAATGGTCTGCGTAGGGCGGGTGGCCGATATTTAAGAATACAGCCTGATAGATGCTTGCTTGCCAAGCGCCATCACTGGTTTGAATTTGATAGTGATAGGGAGAGCCCAAGCTGTTCGTAATAATGTGGCCATTTTGATCGACTACTTGGATATCTGTCACCAACTGGTCATGAATTTGGACCTGTTCATGCTTTAGATATTTAGCCATACGATCTTTTAAATAAGCCCCGTAAATGGGACGCGGAATGAAAGAATTTTCATCGTATTCGCCTAGATGATTGTCTGTTAACCAGTCTAATAAATCATGAGAATTGTCTTCATCAATTGATAAATCTTGAGGGAGTGAATTCATGATTAACTTATTGTCATCTTCTTGGTAAGCAAAGCCATGTCCCAGGTGTGTTGGATTATCATAAATATCGATATGGAATGATTGGTCAGGATGTTGTTGCAGAAAATCAACCAGTGCTTTTAATGTGCCGTTTCCAGCAACTCCTAAGCCTACAAGTGCAATTTGCATAGTTATCTCCTTATATAATATGTATCTTGTATGAATTTTTGAAATTTGAAGAAGGACAGGTGGATAGTAGTTCGATACCAATTACTATAGGCTAACTACAACTTCTACCATCTTCTTAAGCAGTGTAAATTATATCATATTCCTTGAGATTTTTAGACACAAGCCAATAAACATTTGAATAAGAAAAGTGTAGGATTAAAATTCTCTAAATTTTCATTTGAGCTAATGTTGTTTTGTATTGAAATATGGTATTTTTGTTCAATATGAAAAGGAGTTACAATTATGAATAGAGATTTGAAGAAACAACTGACAATGCGTGAACTCATTGTCGTAGCTTCAACCTTGTTTGGCCTATTTTTTGGTGCTGGTAATATCATTTTCCCTGTCTTAATGGGGCAAATGGCCGGTGACAATGTTTGGCAAGCGAGTTTGGGCTTTATCATCACTGCAACTGGACTGCCTTTGCTGGCAGTAGCGGCCATGGGGATGACACACTCTGAAGGGGTATTTGATCTAGCAAGTAAGATTTCTAGAAAATATGCTTACTTCTTCACTGTGGCTCTATATTTAACAATCGGGCCATTTTTTGCTAGTCCAAGAACGGCATCGGTATCATTTGAAGTGGGCTTTGCACCAACTAGTTTCGCCGACTCATCAGTGGCTTTATTGATTTATTCGGCCTTATTCTTTGGGGTAGCCTTGCTGTTATCCCTGCGTCCGTCTAATATCATGGATTATGTTGGAAAATTTTTAAATCCAGTATTCCTAGTTTTCCTAGCAATTATTTTTTTCCGGGCCTTTACAATGCCAGAAACGAGTGTTGCAGAGGTTGAACCGGTTGGCAACTACATTAACCAATCCTTTTTCCAAGGTTTCCTGGAAGGGTACAATACGATGGATGTCTTGGCTGCCTTGGCATTCGGTATTATCATTATCCGTTCAATCCGAAAACTAGGAGTGAATGAGCCGAAAGCTTTGGCCAATTCTACTGTGAAATCTGGTTTGCTTACAGCTATCTTGATGGGGTTAATCTATTTTAGTTTAGCTATTTTAGGTACACAAAGTCGTGGCTTTATTGATGTTCAGGAAAATGGTGGGATTGCTCTTTCACTTATTACTCAGCATTACTTTGGTGCAGCTGGATCTATTCTACTAGCTATAGTGATGGTCTTCGCTTGTTTAAAAACAGCAATTGGATTAATCGTAGCTTGTGCGGAAACTTTTGAGGAATTATTCCCCAATAAATTGACTTCAACACAATGGACGATAATTTTCGCTGCCTTATCATTCCTAGTTTCAAATGTTGGTTTAACAACAATTATCGGTCTATCAACACCGGTACTAATGTTTTTATACCCATTGGCAATTTCACTTGTCGTATTAGCTTTATGCGAACCAATTTATACGAGCAAGCATGTCTACCGTTGGGTAACGGGTTTTACCATGGCAGCAGCTTTATTTGATTTCATCAAGACATTACCCAAAGGCATATCTAATGTTATCGGTGGTGAAATGATTGGAAACTTTGCAGAGTCAATCTTGCCATTCTATGCATATGGATTTGGTTGGGTAATCCCTGCTTTAATCGGCTTAGTGATTGGTATCATTGTCACAGAGAAAGAGAAAAAATCCGTATAATTTATTATTTGACACCTTAGCTTCTTGATAGGAGTTGGGGTGTCTTTTTCTTTGCATATTTCGCCAAGTTGGTAAACAGGGTGAGAATATCATGTGCATACATTTGCATATTTTGACTTATTGGTAGCAGTGAATGAAAATACAATAAATGTATAATTGTTGACTTTTGTATTGGTACCGGTTTCGTATAATTCCTAATATTATAGGAATTATGTGATTTTATACACATTTTTTATATAAAAGGGGTTTCATTTTTGTATTTCTAAATATATACTACTTGATGTATTTCGGATGGAAACGATTGCGCTTTTGCATTTCTTTATTTTTGATATTATTTACACTTTGCAATTTTGACCAATCGATATGACAAATTAGAGGAGGAAATAAAATGGCACAAAACACAAGTGCGCAACCATTTGGTATGCGCGATAAAGTGGGGTATATGTTTGGGGATTTAGCGAATGATATGTCATTCATGCTCCAAAGTATGTTCCTGATGGTATTCTATACAGAAATTTGGCATATAGATCCAAGAGTAGTTTCATTCTTATTCTTAGTGGGACGGATCGTCGATGCCTTTACAGATGTTACTATGGGGATTATTGTAGATAAATCACCAGCGCAATCGGATGGTAAATTCAAACCGTGGATTCGCCGAATTGCAGGCCCCGTAGCCATCGCTAGTTTCTTAATGTACCAAACTGGACTAGCTGATATGAATATGACTTTTAAAATTGTATATATGTTCGTTACTTACATTCTATATGGTTCAATTTTCTACACAGCAATTAATATCCCATATGGTTCTATGCAAGCCGCGATTACATCTAACCCGAATGAACGTACACAATTATCACAGTTCCGTTCAATGGGTGCAGCTATTGCACAATTATTAATTGGTTCTATTACACCAATGATTATTTATACGAATGTAAATGGTCAAGAATTAGTAAAAACTGATGCAACCTTCACCATTTTAGCAGGTGTATTCTCAATTCTAGCGATACTTTTCTACTTTATTTGCTATAAAAATACTACTGAACGTGTAAAAGTAGATGCGACACAAACAGAATCAAGTCAATCAGATCAACCAATTGTGAAACAAGTACTATCATCAATCGGTGAAACATTTGGCGCACTGAAGAGTCGCTCATTAATGGGGATTATTGTAGCTGCCTTATTCTTACTTATCGGTCAAATGATGATGTCATCAATCAATAACTATGTATTCCCTAACTATTTCAACAACGCTGATGGTTTATCTTACCTAAATCTGGTATTACCATTAGTTACGCTATTGATTGGTGTACCAATTGCACCTAGATTAGCCAATCGTTTTGGTAAAAAAGAAATGGCATCAGTTGTCATGATTGTAGGTGGGGCAGTATTCGGCGCTTTATACTTATTACAAACAGATAATATGTACGTATATATCACACTGACAGCTATTGGTTATATTGGCTTCTCTATGTTTAATACAATCATTTGGGCAGCAATTACAGATGTAGTGGATGATATTGAAGTGACAACAGATAACCGTCAAGATGGTGCTGTATATTCACTTTATTCATTTGCACGTAAAGCAGGTCAAGCGTTAGCTGGATTCATTTCTGGACAAGCCCTAGGGTTAGTTGGTTATGTTTCTGGTGCTTTAGTTCAAGAACCAGCTGTTAAAGAAGGCATTTATACACTTGGTACATTGGTTCCTTCAGTTGCCTTTATTATTTGTGGTCTAGTAGTATTGTTTGTTTACCCACTAAATCGTAAACGCGTACTAAATAACGCTGCTGAACTTGAAGCACGTCGTAATGGTTAATTTAATTGAATAAATAAGCTGGTTTTCAAAACTAGTAAAAAGGGTAAGCGTGAAAACTTGCCCTTTTTTTTAACGCCTAGTCATGGTAAACTATGTCGACACCATTTATAGTACAATGATGTATTTTTAAGGAGACACAGATATATGAAAACAGCAATTATTGTCGATTCGACTGCAACTTTACCTAGAGAAATCGCTAGCTTGGATAATGTATTTCAAATTAAATTAAGCGTTATTTTTCCTGACGGAGAGGTACGTGAAGATTCTAGCGATCCTAGAGTGATTTCTGACTATTATAATGAATTAGACGCCATGGCTGTATTGCCTACTACATCACAGCCGACCAATGGACAAATTTATGAGGTTTATGAAGAAATCATAGCAGCTGGCTATGATGAGGTATATGGTATTGTGATTGCCAGTAAATTAAGTGGCACGATGTCTTCATTAGAGGCTGTGTCCCGTGAATTTTCAGCTCAAGTGACCACGCACATCATTGATGCTAAGTCGACTTCTAGCGTGTCGCAACACTTAGTGAGTGAATGTTTGCGACTGTTATCAGCAGGACACCAAGCAGATGCAATTGTGCCTGCACTTAAGCAAGTGGCGGATGAATCTGCTACTTATATTATAGTTGGTTCACTAGATAATTTAGTAAAAGGTGGTAGATTGTCTGCAGCGGGTGCCTTTTTTGGTAATTTATTAAAAATAACACCACTTATTCAAATAGATCAATCTGGTGCTTTAGAAGTAATAGATAAAATTCGTACTGAACGCAAAATGAAAGAAAAATTTAAAGAATTATATCAAACTGCCTACGCCAAGTACGGTGAGCGATTACATGTTGCTATCGCGCATTCAAATGCCCAAGACCGGGCGCTAAGTCTTGTCCAACATATGTCAGAGGAATTAGATTTAACAAAAGTATCAGTGAGTGGATTGACGCCAGTTGTGGGTACTCATGTAGGGAATGGATCAACTGGGATCTTTTTACTTGTAGATGCAAACTTATAATATACGAGAAAAATGCGATTTATCGCATTTTTTTTGATATAATGTACCTTAAATCAACACAGTACACCAAGTGTTTCAAGGAGGAGTATATAATGAAATCAGCAATTATAGTAGATAGTACAGCTAGCTTACCTGTTGAATTGAAAAATCATCCAGATATATACGAGGTAACTTTAAAGATTGCATTTAAAGATGGAGAAGTTATGGACGATACAACCGATGAAGTGAGTCTAAAGCATTTCTATCATAAAATGGTTAATGTTGATGAATTACCAACTTCATCCCAGCCAGAACCAGCCGATTATTATCAGGTGATGGATGAGATCATCGCTAAGGGATACGAAGAAGTCTACGGCGTATTTATGTCAAGCAAACTAAGTGGGACATTTCAAACGGCCCGAATGGTGATGCAGGAGTATCAGGATAAAATTAAGGTCCATTTAATTGATACAAAAGCAGTGTCCATCATCATTGCCCACGAGATTAAAGAATTGGTTCGTTTAATAGAATCAGGTTATTCTGCTGAACAAATTATTCCAGCTATGAATCAAATGATTGAAGATTCTGAAATATACGTATTTGTGGAAGATTTAAATAACTTGGTAAAGGGCGGACGGGCAAAAGCCGCATCTGCCTTTATTGGTGCTGTATTAAAAATCTATCCAGTTTTACGTTTTGATAATGACGGTACAGTTGGTCTATACGAAAAAATTCGTACAGAAGGCAAGATCAAAAAATCTTGGTTGAAAATTTACGAGGAAGCGCGGGAAAAATTCGGTGATCGATTGCACTTGGGGTTTGCCCACGGAGATGCCTATGATAAGGCCGTTGATTTTAAAAATTTCTTCCTAGAAAACTATCCGAATGAAGACATCCTCATCCGCTATTTAACACCAGTATTAGGGGTGCATGGCGGGAAAGGTGCCCTAGGCATGGGACTATTGGTGGACGCTGATTTAGACTAGGTGGAGGCTATATGTTATCAACACTGATTTACTTAGAGAACGACATGGATCAATACTTGATGCTCCACCGAACCAAAAAAGCCAATGATGTTAACCATGGTAAATGGATCGGAATTGGTGGCAAATTTGAACATGGTGAGTCACCTCGTGAGTGCTTGGAAAGAGAAGTCTTGGAAGAAGCTGGCCAAGCATTGAAAACTGCTACTTACCGTGGCATTGTAACATTTATCTATGCTGATCAAGAACCTATGTACATCTTTTTGTATACTGGGGAACTTGAAAACAATGAAGTTGGTCAAACACATGAGGGTGACTTATCTTGGGTGGATAAAGACAAAATTTTTGACTTGAAGCTTTGGGAAGGCGATCGAATATTCCTGAAAGACTTAGTTGAAACATCAACTATTATGGATATTAAATTGGTTTATGATGAAAATGATGTTTTAAAATTAGTCGAAAAGCGGTAGAGTATATAGTGATAAGGAATAATTTTGTTGTGAAGTTGTAAGATGACTTTACGCGTTTTTAACAAATGAGTCATTTATATATAGTATATTGTAGGAATGAAAACCTACATTTACAAAAAAGATTCAAGAGAGCTGGATCTTTTTTGTGTATATAATCACCATATGTTGTCATTCATCAATGAAAAGGAGGGAATATAATGATAGATATCCATAACCACATATTACCTGGTATCGATGATGGCGCCAAAGATATTGACATGGCAGTTGACATGGCTAATGAGGCTGTGCGTGAAGGGATTACACATATCCTTGCAACGCCACATCACCGTAATCCAGAATTTATTAATGAGCGTATGAAGGTTGAAGAGGCCGTTGGCAGATTGCAAGTAGAACTTGACCGTAGAGGCATTGATTTGGTTATATTTCCAGGTCAGGAGGTTAGGCTCCATGGCGAATTACTGGACCATATTGACCAGGGAGAAATATTATTTACAGATTTAGATGGTCATTATATTTTAATAGAATTTCCAAGCCATGAAGTGCCACATTATGCTGAGCAGGTATTCTTTGATTTATTGTCGCGAAATATTCGTCCAATTATTGTCCATCCTGAACGTAACCAAAAAATTATTGAAAAGCCAGATATATTAAAACGATTTGTCGATATGGGCTGTTATGCACAACTTACGGCAGCTTCTTACTTGGGTGAGTTTGGATCAGGCGTTGAAGAAACCAGCCGTATATTAATTGAAGAAAACCTCGTGCATATGCTAGCTTCAGATGCCCACCGTCCACAAGGACCACGAGGCTTTAATATGGAGGCGGCATTCAATAAATTGCAGGAAGAATACGGGAATAGTATTGTTTTTGATTTCAAAGCGAATGCAAAAAGCTTGGTTAATGGGGATCCAATGATCTCTAATTTTATTATCGAAAAACCAAAACGTAAAAAGAAATTTTTTGGTTTGTTTTAGTTTGCTTTATTGTTAACAAGAAAGAAAACGTTGGGAGCGTATTACGTAAATGAATTTTTCTAAATATCAAAAATATTCGATACTGGCGATTGTCGACTGTGTATCAATATTAGTCGCGGGTTTGGCTGCATATTTTCTACTTGAAATCTATGTTGGCTTGACTATGTCTATGACAATAGGTTTATCGATTATCTACTTCGTTGCTTATCTTTTAGCTAGTTTTGGTACAAAAAATTACAATTTAATTATTCGTTATATGAGTTTTAAAGGGGCATCAGACTTACTGATTACCCATTTTATTGCGTCTATTTTAACCATCGCATCAGCAGCAATTATCTATAGAAGCTTCTCTTTTAGATTTGTTTTCTTGTTAGCCGTGTTCGCTATTGGTTTAACCTTTATCTCACGAGCTTCATGGCGACTAGGGATGGATAGAAGAGATCAAATACCAAATGGTGAAGGTGTTTTCGAACCAACGCTACTTGTGGGAGCTGGACGAGGCGGGAATACTTTCCTTAAACAATTTAAAAATGATGGGGCTTATCGTTTCGTCGGTTTTGTAGACGATGATAAAGAGTTACTACATAAGAAATTGGATAACTTGAGTATTCTAGGTTGTATTGATGATATCCCAGAAATTATCGAAAAATATCATTTAGAAAATATCATTATTACCGCACCAACTTTACCGAGTGATAAGATTGAGCAAATCTTAGACTGGGGTATCGAATTCGATGTAGAGGTTCGTCAAATGCCTTCAGTGGAAAAAACACTATTAGGCTATCAAATGGATACGACATCTGGCCCACAAGAAATTGAAATTTCTGACTTGCTAGGCCGAGAGGAAATTGAATTAGATGATACAGATGCTTTCCGCCAAATTTCTGGCAAAGATATTTTGGTCACTGGTGCTGGGGGATCAATCGGTTCTGAAATTTGCCGACAAGTAGCAAAATTCGCACCTCAAACTATCTATCTTTTGGGTCATGGTGAAAATTCGATTTACTTAATCAATCAAGAGTTTGCGCAAAAAGATTTACCAAATACCCGTATTATCCCAATCATCGCGGATGTACAAGATAAAGACCATATTGAAGAAATTATGCAGGCCTACAAACCAGACATCGTTTATCACGCAGCGGCACATAAACATGTACCATTGATGGAAGCGAACCCTACTGAAGCGGTGAAAAATAACGTCTTCGGTACAATGAATGTTGCCAATGCAGCAATGAAAGCTAATGTAGATGTATTTGTCATGGTGTCCACTGATAAAGCCAACAACCCACCAAATGTTATGGGGGCTTCAAAACGAATAGCTGAAATGATTGTAACTGGTATGGAAAAAGTTTCTACACATACGAAATTTGCGGCCGTACGTTTTGGTAATGTCTTGGGTTCACGAGGTTCTGTTATCCCAGTGTTCAAAAAGCAAATTGAAGCAGGTGGACCAGTAACTGTTACTGATTTTAGAATGCGTCGTTACTTTATGACGATTCCTGAAGCAAGTCGTTTAGTTATCCAAGCAGGTGCTAAGGCAAAAGGTGGAGAACTATTTATCTTAGACATGGGTAAAGAAGTATTAATTCTAGACCTTGCTAAGAAAATGATTAAGCTTTCTGGATTTACTGAAAAAGAAATTCCAATTGTAGAAAGTGGTATTCGCCCTGGTGAAAAACTTTATGAAGAATTATTACTGACAGATGAAACGACTGGTCAAAAAGTAGACGATAAAATTTTTGTTGGGAAAATTAAGAGTCAACCTATTGAAGAAATTCATGCTTTTGTTGATTCATTAGACTTAACAGTATTAAATGATGACAGCTTAAATAGAAAATTGGTAGAGTTTGTCCATCGTGATGCTAAAACATCTGAGAATGGATAATGAGAATCAGGTAAAAAATACCAGATAAACTAATAACTTATTGAAAACTTAAAAACTGGTATGGTAGACTGACATAGTTATGATATTATATTCAAATAGAAGTAAATAATGAGAAATACATTTGCTCGAGGAGGACGAGATGAAAGACACCCAAGAAATCTCTTTAATTGAGATTCTGAATATTCTTACTGCGAATATTTGGAAGATTATTTCAACAACTGTTATTGGGATTGTATTAGCAGCGTTAGTGACATTTTTCTTAATGACACCAAAATATACATCTACAACGGATATTGTTGTAAATAATACTGCTACTGCGACGACTGAAAATACAATTACGCAATCGGGACTACAAGCGAACTTGACACTTTTAAATACTTACCAATCATTGGTAAGCCGTCCCTTAGTTTTGGACCCTGCTATTGAGCAGGTACCTGAAGCTGAAGGTATGACAGCTGATGAATTAGCGGAGAATGTAACAGTATCAATGGACTCAGATTCATTACTATTTACAATCTCAGTTGAGGACGAGTCACCATATGTTGCTGCTAACTTAGCAAACGCTATTGCTGTGAGCTTCTCAGAAGTAGTTCAAGAAGTATTACAAGTAGAAAATGTTTCGATCGTAACACCTGCAATCCCAGGGGCATCCCCAACTTCACCAAATGTAATTTTAAACATCATCATTGGTGCTTTATTAGGGTTGATTGTTGGCGTTGTATTACAATTAGTGAATGCAATGTTAGATAACTCAGTTAAGAGCAGCGATATCATCGATGAACTTGGTTGGACTTTATTAGGTTCAATTCCCCAAATGGATAAAAGTAAAGTGGATGATACACGATTTAAAGGAAATGTAGTCAAAGATGGTTCTAGAAACCGTCGTCGTGTCTAGGAGGTTCTAATTTTGTTTAAGAATAATAGAAAACATTTTGACAAGATGAATGCAGAACAACGCCGAGGCGCTAGTTTAATCACGGTTACGCAACCAAACGACGTCATTTCTGAATCTTTCCGTCAAATTCGTACGAATATCCAATTCTCAATGGTAGACCGTGATTTTAAATCAATCATGTTTACTTCATCTGGTGTTTGGGAAGGTAAATCTACTGTTACAGCGAATACAGCTGCTGTAATGGCTCAACAAGGATTACGTGTATTGTTAGTGGACGCAGACTTGCGTAAACCAACAGTGGCAAAAACATTTAATATCAATACAACTGTAGGGTTGACTACTTTACTAACCGATCGCGAATCTAACATCATGGATACAGTAAATTATGTAGCAGATGCAAACATTTATATTTTAGCAGCTGGACCAATTCCACCGAATCCATCAGAACTATTAGGTTCAAACCGTATGGCGGAGTTAATCGACGAATTAGAAGAAATGTTTGATTTAGTTATTTTTGATACACCGCCAATTTTAGCCGTTACAGATGCACAAATTGTTGCAACTCGTGTAGATGGTGTGATTGTGGTTGTTCGTTCAGGCATCGCAAATAAAAATGAAGTTCGCAAAACTAAAGATCTTTTAGATGTTGTGAAGGCCAATGTTATCGGCGCTGTATATAACGGTGAAGATCAAAATAAATTAGGCTATGGATATAGTTACGGCTATGGCTATGGTTATGGCCAAACAGACACAAGTAAATAGTATTTATTAATGAAGAGGTAGTATGTCGGTACTATCTCTTTTTTGATTGGAGAAGAGAATTGTTTTAATGTTTCTTTTATTAGCCAGTATGTTATCCTAAGCGAAGAAGTTAGAAGTAAAATGATTAGCTATGATAAAGGAGAGTATAGGTATGGATTATAGACGTTTTGGTGATGTTTTAGTTGTGAGACTTGATCGTGGTGAAGAGATTGTCGCTACGCTTGCTGATTTAGCAAAACGAGAAAAGATTACTTTGGCAACTGTGCAAGGTATTGGTGCTTGTGATCAAGTAAAATATAGCTTATACAATGTGGCTGAGCGTTCATATAGCCCTAATGAATTGAGTGAAGAGTTAGAATTAACTTCTTTAAATGGGAATATGTCTATGATGGATGGGGAATATTATGGACACTTACATGCAACATTTGGTCGAGCAGATGGCTCTGTAGTTGGTGGACATCTGAATGAGGCTGTGATCTCTGGAACAGGAGAAATTTTTATTCATATGATCTCTGGTGAAGTAGAGCGAACAAAGGATGAAGCGGAAACTGGCTTAAATCTATTTGATTTCAATAAGTAGAGTAGGTCATGCGATAGTTTACGATCTAAAGGTTTGTCTGAAGTTTTAGTTGTTAACTTGTTTTTGAGAGGCAGATTGATTGAATTAATTCGGAATTGAAATTATAATAAGTTCATCTAACATGAAATTCAAAATGAACGGAGAATTATGATGACAACAATGAAAGAAAAGTTTGGTTTTAAACCAAATGAAGGATTACAATTTGGTCTATATTCATTAGGAGATTATGCACCAAATCCGCATACCAACCAGGGTGTAGGTGAACAAAGAAGAATTCAGGAGTTAATTGAAACAGCGCAACATGCTGAGCAAGCTGGCTTAGATATTTTTGCCTTGGGAGAATCTCATCAAGAACATTTTGTTTCTCAAGCGCATGCAGTCATCTTAGGTGCAATTGCACAAGCAACCAATAAAATTAAACTGTCGTCATCATCTACGGTTGTTTCTACATCTGATCCAGTTAGAATTTACGAAAATTTTGCGACCTTAGATTTAATTTCGGATGGTCGGATTGAACTGGTTGGTGGTCGTGCCTCTAGAATTGGACTATTCGAACTATTGGGCTATGAATTACGTGACTATGAAGAATTGTTTGAAGAAAAATTTGAATTATTGAACTATATTAATCATCAAGTTGAGAAGGGCGAAAAAATCTCATGGGAAGGACAATTCCGTCATCGTTTAAACCAAGCGGAAATTTTCCCTAAGCCAAAAGACGGTTTTATCCCAATTTGGCGTGGAGTCGGTGGGCCGGCAGCTTCAGCGATTAAGGCAGGGCGTGCAGGTATCCCTATGGTATTAACCACCTTAGCAGGACCAGCCATGGCCTTTTACCCAGCGGTAGAGGCATATCATGAGGAACTAGCTAATCTTGGTATAGACCCAACAACCTATCCCTTGACGACGGCTAGCCCTATGTATATCGCACCTACAGGACAGGAAGCCTTGGCTGAATTTTACCCACATGTAAAATCATCGTTCCTGCATTCAAACGGGTCTATTTTCCCGAAACAACAGTTTGCCCAATCTCGTGCTGTGCAAGATACGATGATGGCAGGTAGTCCTGAACTGATTGTTGATAAATTGCTTTATCAATATGAAGTTTATGGTATGGACCGGTATATTGGTCAAATTGATATGGGCGGGGTACCTTTGGACAAAATTAAGCGAACCATCGATTTACTTGGTGAAAAAGTAATTCCAGAGGTTAAAAAATATACGAAAGAAAATTAATTATTGCAATGTAATATAGTATTTGAATAAAATACCCAAAAGAGCTGAAAATATCAAATTCAGCTCTTTTTCTTGTTCAAGAAAGTACAAACTACCATTGAAACCGCTGTCTTTTTGGCGTATAATTTATTTTGAAAGAGCTTACAACAAAAGTTGCAAAGATTATATTTAATTTATTTGGAGGTTCATAATGGAGCAAAAGACAATTCAAGCAAAGTCAAAAGCGATTATTGAAGTGGATGGCTTAAAATTCAAAGACTTAAATGGTGATGGGGCTTTAAATCCTTACGAAGATTGGCGATTACCAGCTGCTGAACGTGCGAAAGATTTAATCAGTCGTATGAATAATCGAGAAAAAGCGGGTATGTTTATTTTGACAGATAAGCCGATGGGGATTTCTGTTGAAGAGGGAGAACCAACAAGTCATAACGGTATTATCTCTGAGGTAGATAAAGACCATGAAGTCCCTACACCGAAACATGAATTTCCAACGTCAACTTTATTAAATGATTTCCAATTGCGTCATTTAATTGTGCGTGAAAATGCGACACCAGAAGACATGACGACCTATACAAATACAATTCAAGAGATTGCTGAAGAGTCACGATTGGGTATTCCGGTGGCAATCATTTCAAACTCAAAAAATGAAAATGAAGATGTGACCTTTAACGCTGAACAATCTATTCGTGAATTTACTACTTTCCCAGGAACACTTGGATTAGCGGCAATGGACGACCTTAACCTTATGGAAAAATTTGCGCAAATTGGTCATGATGAGTTTTTAGCGAATAATATCCGTAAAGGCTATATGTACATGGTAGATACAGCAACAGACCCTCGTTGGTTCCGTACCTATGGAACGTTTGGTGAAAATCCAGATGCAATTTCCGAAATCGCAGAAGTCATCATTCCAGCCTTTCAAGGTGATGAATTAAACGAAGATTCAATTGCGATGACCATTAAGCATTTCCCTGGTGGTGGCGCTCGAGAAAATGGCTTTGATCCCCATTATGCTGAAGGTAAATTTAATGTCTACCCAACAGAAGGGTCGTTGGAGAAATATCATTTACCGCCATTTAAAGCTGCAATCAAGCATAACCCAGCATCTATCATGCCTTACTATGCGATTCCATCAGAAGAAAAATCAACGACACCACAAGCGCCATTTGAACGTGGTTTCGATGAAGATGTTGCTTTTGCCTACAATAAGCAATTCATCCAAGAATTATTACGAGAAGAATTAGGTTTTAAAGGCTACATCAACTCTGATACAGGTGTCTTAGGTAGTATGGCATGGGGCGTTGAAGACTTATCCCTAACTGAACGTGCGGCTAAAATTATCGAGGCGGGTACTAATGTTGTATCTGGTACAACTGATGTGGACGCTTTCCAAGAAGCTATTGAATCAGGTATGGTTGAAGAAAGTCGTGTGAATGAATTGGTTGCGCAATTATTAGAAGAATTGTTTGACCTAGGCCTATTCGAAAATCCTTACCGTGATGTTGAAAATGCTAAAGCAGTCACCAATACGGCTGAAAACCAAGCTATTGCCTATGAAGCTCACCAAAAATCAGTTGTTTTATTGAAGAACGAAAATAATGTATTGCCATTAACAGCTGATAAGTTGCAAGGCAAGAAAGTATATGTTGAATTATTCACAAAACTATATAACGAAAAAGAAATGGAAACGCGTCGCCGCGTTGGTAATACACAAAATACGGATGAAATCAATGCGGCTTTACCAGACTTAGTGCGTGTAAACTTCCCAGAAATCGACCTGGTGGAAGATTACCATGAAGCAGATATTGCTATCTTATTCTTAGAACCAATTTCAGGTTCATATTTTGAAGCCACACCAACTTATCTGGACCTACAAATCCACAGCGAAACCAATGTCGACTTGGATAAAGTGAAAGCTATCCAGGCTGCTGTAGATCAAACAATCATTAATGTGAACTTTGACTTACCGTTCATTCTAGAAAATATTGAACCGCTAGCTGATGGATTAACTGCAAGCTTTGATACTTTCTTACAAGCAGTATTAGATGTCATTTTAGGTAAATTTAACCCAACAGGTAAATTACCATTAACATTACCGAAAAATGATGCAGCTGTTGAAGTGGACGAAAATGGTATTTGTGCGTCACCTAATGATGTGCCAGGTTACGATAAAGAATTATACATGGACCGTCCATACACTTATGAAGACAAGCTAGGAAACAAATATACTTACGGTTTTGGCTTAAGCTACGAATAAAATAGACGAGGCCAAACAATAATCCCAAAAATATAAAAAAGCAGGCTGCCCATTCAAAGATTGAGGGGCATTCTGCTTTTTTAGTTATTTCAGATAATCATAGTCGACACTGGTCTGAATCATCGCTTTAAACTGGTCAAAGTCACTTGAATTACCTAGCGCCCACATGGCTTTCATTACTAGAGCTTCACTCGTAATATTGGCTGTTTCAATAATATGTTTTTCTCCCAGAATGGATTGGCCAACGGCATATACTTCATAGTCGGAACCCTCCATTGGTACTTGGGTGGTTAAAATCACATACTTACCTTGATTAACAGCGTCACGAATGTGTCCGGCATAGTCTAGTTGACTCAATTGCGGAATACCACCGATACCGAAGCCTTCAATAATCATGACATCGACTAATTGACTATAGGCCTGAATTACTTGTGCAGGAAGACCTGGCGTTAATTTGATTAAGCCAACCCGAGGGTTTAACTGGTCATAAAACTGGATGGCTGGCAATTCAGCCGCCCGATTCAAGATGGGTAAGACTTTATTACTACGCACAACTGCCCGGTTAGCAAAGTCTATGGTTTGAAAGGCTTGATAAGACCGTGACCGCACTTTACGTGACCGCGTACCTAATAGTACTTCGCCATGGAAAACAATCGATACAGCGTAAGCATGGTCAGAAATCACGTAGGTAACAGCATCCAGAATATTCTTAACACCATCATTCCCAATTTTTGATAGGGGAACTTGTGAACCAGTGAAAACAATCGGTTTATCACTATTTTGCACTAAATAAGATAGTGCAGCCGCACCATAAGCCATGGTATCTGTTCCATGCACTATAATAAAGCCATCAAAATGATCGTATTGGTCTTGGATCACTTGTGCCATTTGTAGCCAATTTTCTGGTTGCATGTTGGTTGAATCAATGGATAACAAGTTGACTGCTTCATAAGTAAAGTCTAACTCAGCAGATGTTAAGATATCCGTCAATTCTTGGTTAATCGTTCCAGCTACCAAGCCATGGTCTGAATCTTGTGCTGAAATTGTCCCACCAGTCAAGATGAATAAAATACGTTTGGTCATGTCATACTCCTTGTCGAAAACTTTTACGCTCATTATAGCACGAAAAAAGCGTACCAGATATCTATGTCTAGTACGCTTAATATGATTTAATGGGTTTAGTCACGGATTTGACCATCTCCATAAATCACATATTTAAAGGTTGTTAAAGCTTCAATACCCATCGGTCCACGGGCATGTAATTTTTGCGTTGAAATACCAATTTCTCCACCAAAACCAAATTTATCCCCATCAGTAAAGCGAGAAGAAGCATTGACAACAACAGCGGCTGCATCTACATCATCAACGAATTGACGTGCAACTGAGTAATCTTGTGTCACAATCACTTCAGTGTGGGCAGATGAATAAGTTTGGATGTGTTCAACCGCATCATCGTAACCATCAGTCACTTTTATAGCGATTTCATAGGCTAGGAATTCGGTCGCATAATCTTCCTCTGTAACAGGTAGGATGTCGATCTTCCCTTGTAAAATCTCTTGCGTTCTTTGGTCACCGTGGATAACTACTTTGTCCGCTTTAAATGATTCAACAATTTGTGGTAAAAAGGCTTCTGCAACTTTTTCATCTACCAATAGGTTTTCTAGCGCATTACATACAGAAACGCGCTGTAATTTACCATTTTTCAAAATAGCTAAAGCCTTATCTAGGTCAGCTGCTTCATGAACGTAAAGGTGGTCGTTACCAATGCCCGTTTCAATCGTTGGCACAGTTGCATTCTTCACGACGTTTTGAATTAAAGCCGCACCACCACGTGGAATTAAAACATCTAAGTATTGGTTCATCTGCATGAACTGTGTTGCTAAGGCGCGGTCAGGGTTGTCGATTAAATTGACTGCATCAGTTGTTACGCCAGCTTCAGCTAAACCAGCTTTAATCGCCTTAATAATAGCTAAATTAGATTGGATGGTTTCACTACCACCGCGTAAAATCACAGCATTACCAGCTTTAAAAGTTAAAGCCGAGGCATCAGCAGTGACGTTTGGACGTGATTCGAAAATAATCCCGATAACTCCAAGTGGTACGCGTTTCTTCCCAATTTCAATGCCATCCTCAGTAAACCACATTTCATCAGTTTGCCCGATGATATCCGGTAAATTCGCCACCTTTTCAAAACCAGCAGCCATATCGTCGATTCGGCTTTCAGTTAGGGTCATTCGTTCGATAAAGCTTTCGGGACGTCGACCTGCCTCTCGCGTATCTTTAATATCGGCTTGGTTAGCAGCTAAAATATCTGCTTGCTGAGCCCGTAATTGCTTGGCCATTTCCAGTAGCGCAGCATTTTTTTGCTGACTTGGCAACTTGCCTAATTGGCGTGATGCTGCTTTAGCAGCTTTACCAAGATCTTGTAAACCTTGTGCATCAATCATGTTTGTACCTCCATTTCATAAGAATTATGAGTATTTTCTCATTATGTTCATTCATTATACCTATTTATCCTGAGAAAGGCTAATGGATTTGATTATTTTGGCATGAAAAGTGTCCCAATTGATTGACCTTTGACCAAATCAAGGATTTGCATTGGGTCTTCAGATGACATAATAACCGTCATTTGGCCCGCTTTTAATGCTTCATTCGCAGCTGTTAATTTGGTCTCCATCCCCCCAGTTGAGAAGGCTGATACATCTCCTTTAGCCATATTCATCAAGTCATCCGTTACCTCATGTAACACATCAAAGCGAACGGCATCCGGATTACGCTTAGGATTGTCATCATAGAAACCATCAACATCCGTTAAGAAAATCAATAAATCCGCATTCATTGTCGAAGCTACTAAGGCAGATAGGGTATCATTGTCACCAAAACGTGTTTGGTGGTCCATCTCGTCAACGGCGACAGCATCATTTTCATTGATAATTGGTAGAATGTTTTGTCCAAGTAAGGCATTCATCGCATTCTTATAGTTGTTGTAAGAATCTGGGAAATCGATAATATCTCTGGTTAATAAAATTTGCCCGATGTATTGGTTATAATAGTTAAATGAGCGACTATATAAATTCATTAAGGCAACTTGACCAACCGCAGCAGTTGCTTGCTGTGAGGCCATATCAGTAGGTCGCGTAGTAAGACCCATTTTGACAGATCCTACACCAATTGCGCCTGAAGTCACCAAGATAACTTCCTTACCATCCTGAATCAAGGTAGATAGCGCTAAAGCTAACCGGTCAATTCGGTAATAATTAATCTGATTTTGACTATTTAATAGTGAATGTGTCCCAATCTTGACAACAATTCGCTCTGCATTTAAAATTCCTTCACGATTCATTTATGTCATCCTTATCTAAAAGTGGTATATTAAAAGTACTTTTACTTATTTTTAATTTAATTGAAATCTCACTCTGTTATTATAGCATAGGGAACCTGAGATTAAATGCCAGGTATGAAGAAGAATGGGAAAATTGAGGAGTGACTTAAGTGTCAAAAGTGAATATAAATTTGTTTAACAAAGCCTACATATCCGTAGTATTGGCTTTTATTTTAGCGATCGCCGCCTATGATGTTAGTTACAGTAAGAGCGAGGCACCTAAAGAAACCACTGCAAACCAGCAAGTCAATACAAAAGAATCGGTGGATAGCACTTCCTCTTCTACTGATGATGAGTCAAAAAGGGCGGAAGCGCGTAGAGCTGAGTTAGCGAGAAGTACAACTACGCCTGTCGCAACAAATGCTACAAGCGAGGAAGAAGCAGACCAAATGGCGACATTTTCAGCAGACTATGCGGATGATATCCAAACTTACACAGTTCAAGATATTGCGGCCACAGTAGCTAGCCAGCTTGGAATCGATGAATCGGCTGCATTGGACCAACTCATCACTGACTTACCTCAAAATGTTGATTTAACTGCTAGTCAATATCAAGTGGTCAATAAATTAAATCCGCTAGTAGCCGAACCGACTTTCCAACCTGCTTACACGGCTAATGGTTTACTATATGATGGGGCAATCCAAGACGCTTATTGGGGCTTATTAGACGGTGCCTCTGCTGCCGGATATACGCTAGCAACTATTTCAGCCCACCGGACCATTGCTTATCAAGAACAGAATGTTCAAAGAGGTTATAACACTTATCTTGGTCAAGGGTATTCAGAAGCGGAGGCTAGTGAGTTAACGAATGCTTACTATGCACCAGCACAAGCCAGCGAACATTCAACGGGTTTAGCCTTTGATTGGTTAGGAACTGAATGGACAAGCATTGGTGGTAGCTTAGATGAACCTTATGCCGACCAACCATCTGCACAATGGTTAGCAGATAATGCCCAAGACTATGGTTTTATACTACGTTATCCTAAAGGTAAAGAATTGGTCACAGGCTATAATTTTGAGCCATGGCATTATCGTTATGTAGGCGTTGAAGCTGCTCAATATATATATCAATACGATTTAACCTTAGAAGAGTTTTATGCCCTGGTAGAATACCAGTTAGCATTAACTGAAGAAGGTTTAGCTTAAGGGAATGTTTTATAGAATTTTTTTATAGAAGATGAGAAAGAGCCAGGATTTGATGTCCTGGCTCTTTGTTTTGAAGAAATATATAGGGTTTTAGAAATTAAAATCCATTGTTGCGAAGTAGTCTTCTGGTGTTTCTGGACGGCGGATTTGCTTAAAGCTGCCATCTTCTTTTAACATGACCTCTGCTGAACGCAATTTAGCGTTGTATTGGTAACCCATTGAAGCACCATGTGCACCGGCGTCGTGAATCCAGATGTAATCTCCAATATTGGTTTTTGGTAATTGACGGTCGATGGCAAACTTATCGTTGTTTTCACATAAACCACCAGTTACATCGTAAAGTTGGTCAGCAACTTCATCTTCCTTTCCTAGTACACTGATGTGGTGGTAGGCACCGTACATTGCTGGACGTAATAGGTCAGCTGCTGAAGCGTCTAGACCTAGGTAGTCTTTGTAAGTAATTTTTTCATGTAATACTTTAGCGACTAAACCACCGTTTTCAGCTAACATCCAACGGCCTAATTCAGTAAAAATAGCCACATCGCCTAAGTCAGCTGGTTCCATAATTTCTTCATAAGCTTGACGAACGCCGTCACCAATCACATCGATATCTGCTGGTGTTTCTTCTGGTTTATAAGCAACCCCAACACCACCAGAAAGGTTAATGAAGGCGATATTTAAATCAGTTTGATCTTTTAATTCAACGGCTAATTCAAATAAAGTACGCGCCAATTTTGGATAGTAATCATTTGATGTTGAACCTGAAACTAAGAAAGAGTGGATACCAATATTTTTCACGCCATAGTCTGATAATTTTTGGAAGGCTTCGCGTGTTTGTTCCGGTGTCATACCGTATTTAGCGTCACCTGGATTGTCCATAATCCCATTAGCCACTTCAAAAGTGCCACCTGGATTGTAACGGATACAAACGGTTTCTGGGAATTCGCCAACGTGCTCTTTAAAGAAATCAATATGGCTAATATCATCGAAGTTGATGATAGCACCTAATTCGGCCGCTTTTTTGAAATCAGCAGCTGGTGTGACGTTAGATGAGAACATGATGTCGTGTCCTGAAAAACCAACCTTGTCAGCTAATACAAGTTCAGTATAGGTCGCACAGTCGACGCCCATGCCTTCTTCTTGCATAATTTTTAAAACATGTGGATTTGGTGTAGCTTTTACCGCGAAATATTCGTGGAAATTAGGGTTCCAAGAGAAGGCTTTTTTTAAGCGACGGCAACGGTCTCTTATACCTGCTTCGTCGTATAAGTGGAAAGGTGTTGGAATTTCAGCGGCAATTTCTTCAATTTTTGCCAAATTCGTAAATGGACGTTTGTTTTGCATGAATAGTTATCTCCTTTAAATTTAATCTTAATCTCATTATGAAGAAAAAGGGCTATTTATGCAAGTCTTGAAAGCCAAGCGAATAGCGACTTTATATAAATTGCAATAAATTGAGTAAATATGAAAAATCTATGTGAATTAGCTTGACAATTATTTTATTTAAATCTATGATTATGCTATTGAAAGACGCAACTTCTGCAAATACAGCTTCATTCGAAGGGGATTTATCAATGAAAATGAATAACCTACATACGAATAATCGCTTTTACTTTAGCTATTTTAGGTAGTTTGTATTTATGAAATCTGTTTAAGGTCATAGATACAAACGTCAGTAAACAACTGAACCGTATCTATGATGGCTAAACATTTTGTTGCGTAACAAGTGGCCACGTAGAGATAAAATCTATTGTGGCATAGCTATTTATTTTAGCGCTATAAGCACCTATTTAGATTTTATCTGGATAGGTGCTTTTTTCTTTGGATTGTAATGTAAAGGGGAGTAAATAATGAAAAGAAGAAACTTTAAGAAAGGCTTGGTAGCACTGATAGCGAGTTTAGCTATTTTTGCAGCTGGTTGCCAGAATGTTGAAGATAACGACATTTTAGATATTGGTATTTTGTCGATAATGGATCACAATTCTTTAAATGATGCTGAGAAAGGGTTCATTGACGGAATGACCGAACTCGGCTATGAAGAAGGTGTAGATGTCGTTTATAACCGAATGAATGCCCAAGGTCAGCAAGCCAATTTATATCCAATGGCCGGACAATTGTTAAAAAAATCTGATATGGTTTTGGGTATCGGCACACCAACTATTCAAGCATTAGCCGTAACGGAAGAAGAGAAGCCACTACTTTTTACAGCCGTAACCGATCCTATGACGGCTGGGTTAGCAGACTCTTTAGCGGGCTCTGGACGGAATGTGGCTGGAACAAGTGACCAGATGCCGGTTGAGAAACAAGTTGAACTATTAATTTCTATTCAGCCTGAAGCGGAAAAAGTAGGTATTATCTATAACACTGGGGAAGTTAATTCACAAATTCAAGCAGAACAAGCTGAAGAAGCCATTATTGCTGCTGGCAAAACGCCAGTCATTCGTACAGTAACGTCAACCAACGATGTACAACAAGCCTTGAACTCGGTAATGGCAGATGTTGATTTATTATATGTGCCAACTGATAATATTATGGCTGGTGCGGCGTCAACAGTTGGGGCGGTCTCTGAACAATACCAAGTGCCAGTTGTTGCAGGTTCTATCGATCAAATTGAAGATGGTGGATTAGCAACTTATTCATTAAACTACTACGAATTAGGACGACAAACGGCTAAAATTGCTGCTCGGGTAATTGAAGGTGAAGATCCGGCTACAATGCCGGTTGAACAAGCACAAGAACTTGAAGTCTACGTGAATGAAGATATGGCGGCAGCGTTGGGCATCGATCCAGCTAGCATCCAAGTGACGGAATAAAGGAAAAGAGAGGGTTTTAACATGAGTGTTATTTTAGGTAGTATATCAGAAGGATTGTTATGGGGACTATTGGCAATGGGGGTTTACCTCACTTACCGAATCTTAAACGTGGCGGACATGACGGTGGAAGGTTCATTCGCTTTAGGGGCAGCTTTAGTATCGCGCTTAATCTTTGAATTAGCAATGGCCCCATGGTTGGCCACCTTATTATCATTTGTTATCGGGGCAGGCGCCGGATTAATCACAGGTTTGCTGCATACGAAATTGAAAGTACCAGCTTTGATTGCTTCTATTATCACGATGACCGGTTTATACTCGATTAACTTACGAATTCTAGGTCAAGCGAACTTGCCTTTATTAGGTCAAAATACGATTGTTACACAAATGCGTCAATTGATTGAGGATAAAACCTCTGCGGTTATCGTGATTGGTATTATTGTTGTTGTTGCTATTGTGGCTTTATTAAAATGGTTCTTTGATACGCAAATTGGTTTGGCTATCCGGGCAACTGGAGATAACTACATGATGAGTGAAGCCAACGGGATTAATACTGATTGGACGAAAATTATCGGTTTCATGGTAGCCAATGGTCTAGTTGGTTTATCAGGTGGATTACTCGCACAAAACAATGGTTATGCTGATGTGAATATGGGGGTAGGTGCCATGGTTATTGGTTTGGCCTCTGTTGTGATTGGTGAAGCGATTGGTAAAAACCTAACCTTCGTAAAACGATTATTAGCTATTGTCCTTGGATCGATTATTTACCGTTTATTATTACTATTAGTATTAGAACTAAACTTCAATCCAAACGACATCCGCCTATTCTCAGCTTTAATCCTTGCTGTAGCACTAGGAGTACCAGCTGTTCGTCGTCATGGTAAAAAAGTTGTGAAAAATTCAATCACAACTAAAGAAGCATAGAAGCGAAAGGAGATAGCCCAATGACTAGCGTATTAACATTAAAAGATATCCATAAAACATTCGAAGCTAAAACACCAAATGAAAACCACGTATTGAAAGGCGTCAACCTAAACGTAGAAAAAGGCGACTTCATTACCATTATTGGCGGTAATGGTGCCGGGAAATCGACTTTCCTAAATGCCATCGCCGGCTCATTACTGGTAGACCAAGGAACAATTACCATTGAAGATAAAGACGTGACCAATTTGACAGCCAACAAGCGAGCAGGCTTAGTCTCACGCGTATTTCAAGACACGCGAATGGGTACAGCCAGTCGTTTAA
Organism: Aerococcaceae bacterium 50-4; assembly: GCA_041223225.1. Taxonomy (GTDB): domain Bacteria; phylum Bacillota; class Bacilli; order Lactobacillales; family Aerococcaceae; genus Aerococcus. Next base: position 80,356 of record JBCLPQ010000001.1, on the reverse strand, counting down.
CCATTGAAGAGAACATGGCTATTGCAGACCGTCGGGGACATTCATTCGGCTTTGGACGCGGTGTGAATAACAAACAGCGTGAACAATTTAAAGAAGCCTTAAAACTACTAGATTTAGGACTGGAAAATAGGTTAACGGCTGAAGTTGGCTTACTATCAGGTGGACAGCGACAAGCTTTAACCTTATTAATGGCCACCTTGAAAAAGCCAAAAGTATTACTGTTAGATGAGCATACAGCAGCCTTAGACCCTAAAACTTCAGACATGGTATTAAAATTAACAGAAGAAGTCATCGAACGTGATCAATTAACTGCCTTAATGATTACCCATGATATGGAACAAGCCATCCAAATGGGGAACCGCCTATTGATGATGGATAATGGTCGTGTCTTAATTGATATTAGTGGCGAAGAGAAGAAACAATTAACTGTACAACAATTATTAGACATGTTCAAAAAACAATCTGGTCGAGCATTAAACGATGATGCCTTAATACTAGGGTAGGATGTGATAAATGTCGCTAAGACTCGTAATATTGGAAGAATTAGACGCAGTGATTGCAAATCACCCAGACTAATTCTGAAATAGCACGAGTCTGACAATTGGAACTCAACTCCATAGGATGTGACAAATGTCGTTATAATTTAGCAAAAAAGCCCTCTAGGAACATTTCCTAGAGGGCTTTTTAATTGAAATTAAGCTTCAACTGTTAGTTCTTCACCGATAGCTGCTAAACGAGCAACAATCTCATCATGTGACCAAACTTTAGCTTGGATGTAACGGTTGCGTGGGTGAACACGACATTCGTGTGAGCAACCACCAAGGTATTTTTCTTGGTTTTCTTCTGAAGCTAAGATTTGTTTATTACATTCTGGGTTACCGCAGTTTACGTAACGTTCACATGGCGTACCATCGAAGTAATCTTTACCAACGATAGATGGGTCAACATGGTTGATAGGTACTGAAATACGTTCATCAAAGACGTACATTTTACCTTCCCATAAGTCGCCACGAGTTTCTTCGTCTTGACCGTAGTTTTCGATACCCCCGTTTAATTGGCTAACGTTTTCGATACCTTCGCGAATCATCCAACCTGAGAATTTCTCGCAACGTACACCACCGGTACAGTATACAAGGACTTTTTTGTCCATGAATTTTTCTTTATTTTCGCGAACCCATTCTGGTAGTTCACGGAAGTTGCGGATATCAGGGCGAATAGCGCCTTTGAAATGACCAAGATCATACTCGTAGTCGTTACGTGTATCTAATAATACAGTATCTTCATCTAACATCGCTTCACGGAATTCAACTGGATCTAAGTGTGTACCAGATAATTCGTTAGGGTTTAAATCTTCTTCTAAATTTAAAGAAACGATTTCTTCACGGTAACGTACAAACATTTTTTTATGTGCAAAATCATCAGCTTCGTTAATTTTGAACCATAAATCAGAGAATTCTTCCATAGCATGCATGTGATCCATATAACGCTGTGTCGCTTCTTTAGGACCTGATACAGTACCATTGATACCTTCTTCACTGATTAAAATCCGGCCCTTTAAGCCGATTGACTTACAGAATTGTAATTCGTCTTTGGCGAATTGTTCTGCATCTTTAATAGGTACATATTTATAATAAAGTAGTACCTGGAAATCATTATTATTCATTTATTCTTCCTCCATCATATTGCAGGTATGACTGCGAGTTTTAACGGATTATATTATAAAGGATAAACAGACAACAAACAAGGACTAAATTTGTATCGAAATGTTGAAAAAGTTCACAAGCTGGTTTTCACATGATTAAAACATGCTATAATAACAATGTGAAATATGAATCGATGATGTGTTTTTCATATCAATCGTTAGTAGGGGTTAATTATGAATCATAAAGGAACCAAAACAATAGAAACACAACATCTATTGTTGCGTAAGTTCAAAATGAGCGATGCTAAAGATATGTTCAATAATTGGGCAGGAAATTTGGTAGATACACAATTTGTTAGCTGGGACAGACACCAATCAGTGTCTGATAGTAAGGACCTATTAGAGAAATGGGATAAGCGTCGAGACCGGAGTAAAACTTATCGGTGGTGTGTGGAAGATAAGGCATCTGGTCAGGCAGTGGGCGAAATCGTTGTAACAGATATCCACAAAGATACCCAAGCAGCGGACTTAGTTTTTTGTATGGGTCAGACATATAAAGAACAAGGGCTAGCAAAAGAAGCGTTAGAAAACATTGTCCACTTTCTTTTCAAAGAAGTACAGATGAACAGACTATCTTTTGATCAAGATAATCGAAATGTTGCGGATAAAAACTTAGCCTTAGCTTTAAAATTTGAATTTGAAGGTATTCAAAAGGCAGCCTTAGCAAATAATTCAGGTATTTCAGATAAAGCTTTATATGGCGCTGTTCGATGAATTTAACTAATAGAAAAGGTATGTGAGAGATAACATCACATACCTTTTTCGTTCGATGGATAATTATAATACTTTGTCTAAAAATTCTTTCGTACGGTCATGTTGTGGGTTGCTGAAGATATCTTCAGGATTACCTTCTTCGACAACGTAGCCACCATCCATAAAGATTACACGGTCAGCTACTTCACGCGCAAAGCCCATTTCGTGGGTAACCACCACCATAGTCATCCCTTCTTTAGCAAGGTCTTTCATAACGTTTAATACGTCACCAACCATCTCTGGGTCAAGCGCTGAAGTAGGTTCATCGAATAACATAATTTCAGGATTCATTGCTAGGGCACGAGCGATTGCCACACGTTGTTTTTGACCACCAGATAAAGAGTTTGGAAAAGCATCTGCTTTATCGGCTAAACCAACTTGCTCTAATAAAGACAAAGCTTGTTCTTTACTAGCCTCTTTTTGCGTTTTACCTAGCTCAGTTGGGGCTAGGGTAATATTTTCCAAAACGCTTAAATGTGGGAACAGGTTAAAGTGTTGGAATACCATCCCAATGTTTTGACGGGCTTTATTAATATCGATTGCCTTGTCAGCGATATTCGTACCATCAACTAATACTTCTCCACCATTGATATCCTCTAAGCGGTTTAAACAACGTAAGAATGTTGATTTACCAGATCCTGATGGTCCAATAATACATACCACTTCACCTTGATTAATGGTTAAATCGATCCCTTTTAGGACCTCGTTTTTACCAAAATTTTTCTTAAGATCATTTACGATAACTTTCGCTGTTGCTGCTGTTTCTGTCATTTTCTCATCCCTCTCGGATTTCATTCTTGATTTATCTATTCGTATATTTTCGATTGACAAATTTAATGGTATTTTAATTTGAAAATGTCACTTTGTCAACTTTTATCACAAGCCTGATAACTGACAGCTATGGTGAGGGGCACTAATTGATTGAATACAGGTATTTTGTTATATTTTGTATATTGGAATAGACTAGAAAGTGAGGGATTAAATTGAAAAAGGCAATAGAGGCTATAGATTTTCAACAAATATTTGTGATAACTTTAGGTACTTTAAGTATGACCATTGGTTTATATTTTTTCCTAGTACCTGATTCATTAGTTGGTGGCGGTACGGGTGGTATGGCGCAAGTACTTGCCCCATTTGTGCCTATACCTTATTCAGTAGTACTGTTTGCGATTAACCTGGTCTTGTTAGCTGTCGGAATCATGGTAATTGGCAAGGAGTTTGGCGGTACAACGCTATACTCGGTCATTTTATATTCAGGATTCTACGCTATATTTGAACAGTTTGCACCTGTAACAGCTGGCGTTGCAGAAGATCCCTTGGTCAACCTGATTTTAGGACAAGTATTACTTTCTTCTGGCGTGGCCTTAGTATTTAATGCCGGTGCAACTACCGGTGGGGTAGATATTCTTGCCAAAATTATGAACATGTATCTACCGGTAACATTTGCGACAGGCGTAATGATTTGTGATTTGACGATCCTTTTAGCCAATATGCTGGTATTCGGTATTGAACGTGGTTTATATGCAACTATTGGTGTATTACTAGCTAACGTTGTTGTAGACCGTGTCATCACAGGTGGCTCTGCTAGATATAATGTGAATATTACCTCGGAAGTTGGCGGCGAGATTAACGACTTTATTTTAACTGATCTAGCGCGTGCAACGACGATTTATACAGCAAAAGGTGGATATACTAAGAAGGCGCGTGCAGTTATTACTACAGTGGTTGACCGGGAAGAATTACTACGCTTGAAAAATCATGTAACTGAAACCGATGGCGATGCTTTTATGTATGTATCTCCGGTATCTGAAGTTACTGGACGTGGTTTCTCGTTTGATGTTAGAAGAAAACAATCGAGAATTGCGAAGATTAGAGAACGAGCTTTGAAAGGAAAAAAATCTAGTCATAAGAATTAAGCTTTTCGTTCCAATAATCATGTATAATATAGGTATATATCATTAAAATGATAGCAATACGAACGGAGGGCTATTGTGAGAACAGATGAGTTATATTCAAAGTTGATCAATTTAGGATTTATAGAAAACTACTACGTGGCTAGTAAAGAATACAAGGACGGATCAAAGCATCGTATTTTAAAAATTTATGATGACGATGCGAAACTAGCTGAAGTAGCTTTAGACCAACCATTCATGATTCGTACAACATATGAAGGGTTTGAGGCAAGAAACGAACTAGAGAAACAAGCCTTATTAAGCTTGCTCATCAACTATGCGCAAACCCCAGTTGAAGGACGCCAATCAGCCCTATATTTCGCTTACTATCATGATTTAAATAATATCGTACACTTTATTAAACGCTTAAGAAATAAACGTTTAACAGATGACATGATTCCCTTGGCTTACTTTACAACCCTGACGCCAGAACAAAGAGAGAGTTTCCTATTCTCTATGTCAGAATTTGAAGACTTTCCAGAAGCTTATCGGCCAAGATTTACACCAGATTCGTTTGTGAAAGTCATTTCTTATGAAGAATTTTCGCAAAATATCCATGATCGATACAATTTGGATATGCCTGAATCAGAAGCTTCTTACAGTAGGTCCGAAGATGAGGAAGATATTGATCACGATAGTAGTGACACTCAGGAAGACGGAAAGTCGACCCTAGGTGATATTCACGATATTTTAGATTTTAGAAGAAAATCTGATGAAGATGACAGTGAATAAAAATAAATAGTTAAAAGCACGATTACCGGGCATTATCTCAGTAATCGTGCTTTTCTTGTATTGTAAATAAGTGCCCATTATAAAATGCTTTGGGTATTTTGTTGAGCAAATTTTTTAGGGGAAGTGTTATACACTTTCTTGAACGAACGATAGAAAGTAGAGTAATCCCCAAATCCAGATGCAGTAGATACATCTTGTAAGGACATCTTATTACTATTCATATTATTGATTAGTTGTGCAGCATAATTAGCACGTTTTTCAATCAAGTATTCGTGGAAGTTTTGATTCATTTCTTTACGGAATAATTTTGATAAATAATATGGCGAAATGTCAAATACTTGTGTAATCCGATCTAGCTGTAAATCTGATTCTTTAAAATGTTGATCAATGTAGTAGATGATGTGGCTGAAATGTTTGTCATCTTTATAATCGCCGGACATAGACGGAATTTTCTTCGCATGATAAACATTCATCAATGCGTGATATAGGTGATAAGCGGTAACGAAAGTTGTTTCGTCGACCTCATACTCGCTAAAGTTCAAAATCTCAGCTAAATGATCGGTAGTTTTATCTAAGTTTTCTTTATCTAACCGATAGTGGCCAGGTTCATTATAAAACGCTTTAATATCTTCAGTTAGACGCTCGTTTACCAAAGCGTACTGGTTGAGTAAATTTACTGGCACCATGCAGATGTAACGAGTATTATTAATCCCTTCTTCACTGGACATGAAATGAGGCACTTCTGGTGGGATAATCATAATATCGCCATTGTATAAGGTATAACTTGTTTCATTTACGATAAATTGACATTGGTTTCCTAAGTAAATTAAAATTTCATAATGATCGTGATAATGTAATTCAGTTGTGATTCTAGAATATTCTTCAAGATCCATGTCTAAAAGATTGAACTGATCGTTATTATTATATGACTTCCGCATCATTGTACGTCGCTCGTCATGGTAGCTAAGTGACAAATGTTTCTGAAATGTATTAACTGCAATTGCTTTCAATTGTTCACCTTCTATTTTAAACTTTCTTCATTAATTATACCTTGCAATATTTAACTTATGATACTAGTGTACTAAAATTATATAAGCGGTTTCAAGACTTTTTATAATTTAATTTTAAGAAAGACTTTCTCCAGTAAAAATACTGTAATATATGTTATAATTTAAGGGAAAATGTGGTGTTTGATGACCAAAATGAATTTTAGTCAGATGCAATATGGTATTTTATGCCAATGGATATAGATAGATTTACAATCTGATAGCCTTTTAAATGATTTAAATCGGTATTACTTAAAGGCTTTTTGGTTTCAATCAGTCACAAAAAACAGTACAATAATTTTTGGTGTAATGGAGAACTTATTTTTATGCTGAAATTTATTGCTTTAGGAGACGAGCTTATGGATAAGGATCAAGAAAAACTTATACAAAGAATAGAAGCTGTACCAACAGAAGATTACAGTTATTGTATTCAAATAATCTCAAAAATTTTACGAGATAACCACACACACACCAGTGATGAAGAATTTATTGCAGCTTTCAATGAAGTGATGACGGATAAATTTCCAAATCAATCAACAGATTACAGCCAAATGATTGCTGAAATCAAAATGCAAGATGATGCTGAATTCGTGAAACGTGTACGTCACATCATGATAGAAGATCCAATTCGTGCGAATTTTGAAATGTCTTTATACATTCGCCGCATGGAAGATGACTTTAATCGTTTCACACCAAAGAAAAATATTAAAAACTTAAGTGTATATGATGAGTTAGACCTATTCCAATTTATTTACCATAACGAACCAGGTCTAGAATTGGCACCTACTACTCGCGATTATGCAGGAATGTATGTAGAATATGCCAAGGTACAAATTCAAGCCAATGAATGGCGTGAAGCCATCGATTCATACCAACAAGCATTACTATGGAATCCTTATGATGTAGATACCATTTATGCTTTAGCAGAGCTCTACCAAGAAATGGAGCAGTATGGTATGTCGTATCCAACAGTGCTTAACGGCTTAAGCTACTCTTTAAGAGTCGAAGATTTGGCTAATGGTTTTGCATTAATCGGTGACTTCTATTACCGTAAAGATGACCTTGAAAAAGCTTATATGTTATATCACATTTCATTGATGTGGGATGAAAATGAGGCTGCGCGAGCTGGTTTAGATGTATTGGAAGAGATGGACCGAGAATGGCCAGAGGTCTTAGAAGGTAAAGATCAAGAGGCATTCCTAGACGAACTGGGATTAAACCAGTATCCGTCAGTAGATATGCTAACAGCTTTAAAGAAAGCAGCATTCCGCTTCAACGCACATGACCAATATGAGGCAGCTTATGAATATTTGGCAATATATGAAGATATTTTAGGCAATGTTGACCCAGAAGTTACTGAGGTTTTAGACAAACTAGAAGCAGATCACCCAGATTTGTTGATGGAAGAAGAACATGATCATGACCACCATCATTATTCGTAAATAAGTATACAGAAGACGAAGACGATTACAGGTTGTAATTATTTTCGTCTTTTTTGTGTAAAATAATCAGTGTGATAAAGAGGGCTTGTGATATAATTGTTGCGTACAAAATTTGAGTGAGTGCACGAATCGATAAAGGAGAATATTATGATACCTAGATATACCCGTCCTGAAATGGGGCAAATCTGGTCACAAGAGAATAAGTATGCGTCATGGCTAGAGGTTGAAATACTGGCAACGGAAGCATGGGCGAGTTTAGGTGAGATACCTGAAGAGGATGCACAAGCCATTCGAGAAAAGGCTACTTTTGATGCTGAACGGGTTGCAGAAATAGAAAAAGAAACCCGTCATGATGTAGTTGCCTTTACGCGTAACGTGTCTGAGTCATTGGGTGAAGAGCGCAAATGGGTACACTACGGTTTAACTTCTACTGATGTGGTAGATACAGCTCAAGGATATCAATTAAAACAAGCGAATGACCTGATCCGTAAAGATTTAGCGCGATTTTTACAAGTGCTAAAAACGCGTGCCCTTGAGCATAAATATACAGTGACTATGGGGCGTACCCATGGTGTACATGCCGAACCAACTACTTTTGGATTGAAAGTGGCCCGTTGGTACTCTGAATGCAAACGAAATATCCAACGTTTTGAAGCAGCAGCTCGCGGTGTAGAAGCTGGGAAAATTTCAGGTGCCGTTGGAACATATGCCAATGTACCACCTTATATTGAAAGCTATGTGTGTGAACACTTAGGGATTAATCCTCAAGAAATTTCGACACAAATCCTGCCTCGAGACTTACATGCTGAATATATTTCATCATTAGCTTTAATCGCCACAATGATTGAGAATATTGCGACGGAAGTACGCTCACTTCAAAAATCTGAAACGCGTGAAGTGGAAGAGTTTTTCGCCAAAGGGCAAAAAGGGTCAAGTGCGATGCCACATAAACGTAACCCAATTGGTTCAGAAAATATGGCCGGTTTAGCGCGCGTAGTTCGTGGTCATGTAATGACAGCCTATGAAAACATTACCCTGTGGCATGAAAGAGATATTTCGCATTCAAGTGCAGAACGCATTATTTTACCTGATACAACGATTCTGGTGGATTATATGTTAAATCGTTTTGCGAATATAATGGAAAACTTAACTGTATTCCCAGAAAATATGAAACGGAATATGGAAGCAACACATGGATTGATTTATTCACAGCGTGTTTTATTGAAATTAGTCGATGCTGGTTTGTCTCGTGAAGCCGCTTATGACCTGGTACAGCCCTTAACGGCAACTGCTTGGGATGAAGGGAAAGCCTTTAAAGAACTGGTTGAAGCGAATGCAGACATTACCCGCTATTTAGATCAAGTAGCTATTGACGATGCCTTCGATTATCACTACCATATCCAAAAAGTGGATGACATATTTGAAAAATTAGGTTTAGTAGAAGATTAAGTTGACCTGATTTTTCCATATATATAATTATTGCTGACCATTTTCTTGTAAGTGTAAATCGGCAGCAATTATCATATAAAAAAGGAGAAGGCTAAGCTTCTCCTTTTTTTGGTACCTCATGGGGGCGGATATGATAATGTTTAATAAAGGCTCTATAGAAATTACTATAGTCATTAAAACCGGCTTTTTGCCAAGATTCAGTGATTGTTAAACCACTTTCAATCAAGCTGTAGGCATAGCCCAAACGTAAATCCAGTATAAATTGGTAGATGGTCGAGTGGAAATAAGGTTGGAATACACGGTTCACAGTGGATGTCGAAATATCGAACTTATCTGCGATATCTTGTAATGTTAAGTCTTTACGGTAAGAATCTACAATAAAGTGCTTGATTTCGTAAGCTAAAATTTCTCGCTCAGACATTTCCAATCGGTTTTGGTTAGAAGCTGAAGCCAGTCTATACAGTTCGAGGAATATAGTGGATACAATGCTAAAAACCATTTTCTTTTGAATGTTATCCTCAGGGCGTTTTAGTTCCAACTGTAATTGAATTAAGGTTTGGAGTAAATGTTGCCAAGTGACAAATGAAAAACTAAATACATGTGGTTCATCGAATATATGCTTTACTTCTGGAGTTGCGACAAAGTCATTCGCAATGGCATCCAAGTAAGGATCTCCTAGGGAAAGGATATAAGCGTAGACTTTTTCCTCTGATGATTTATGGTCTACTTCGTCATGGTCCATATTTTTTTCGGGTAGGATTAAGCGTCGCATCATGGGCTCTGGTAACACAACAATTTGGCGTACAGAGACATCAATTTTTTTGTCAGCTAATTCAATAGTGAACGGTCTTAGAGGGATTAAGACTTCATTTCGATGGAAAGAAGAACGATTATAAACGTCAACCATTTCCTGATCAACTTTTTTCAGTTTGATTCTAAATGGGATTGTTTCAGTTGGCATAAATCAAAACTCCTATTTCATATATTCAATCTATTCATCATCATTTCTGCGAATAAGAAAGGGTGTGTACAGTTAAAATACACACCCTTTAATATACCACATTTTATTCTTGAAATGCGTTAGCTATATTAAGTTTAAACGCTTCATTTCAGCTTCAAGTGCTGCTACAGTTTCTTCTTGGGCAGGCACAAGTGGTAACCGAACTGACCCCGTATCAAATCCAAGTAAAGACATGGCTTTTTTGATTGGAATCGGATTTGGTTCACTGAATAAGATGTCGATCAGTGGTTTAAAAGCCGTCTGAATTTCAGTCGCTTTCTCGTAATCACCGTTTAAAGCAAAATGTGTCATGTCACGCACTTGTTTTGGTGCAATATTTGCTAATACAGAAATAACGCCTTGACAACCTAAACTCATTAATGGCACAACTGTATCATCGTTTCCTGAGTAAACATCAAAATCAGGACCAACATAGTAACGTGCATCAACAGCATTGGCTAAATCACCAGTCGCGTCTTTAATCGCAACAATATTTTCGATATTTTTTAATTCAGCCAGTGTTTTAGGGGCAATAGACATCCCTGTACGACCTGGTACATCATATAAAATGATTGGGGTAGGTTTAACTGCATCTGCAATGGCACTGTAGTGTGCTAATAAACCTGCTTGACTCGTTTTTAAATAATAAGGGGTAACAGAAAGAATAGCATCTGCACCAGCAGCCACACAGTCCTTAGTTAATTGGATACCGTGGGCAGTATCGTTAGAACCCGCACCAGCAATCACTGGGACACGACCGTTCACCTGGTCAACGCAGAATTTAACTAATTCAACTTGCTCAGCATCTGTTTGGGTAGAAGCTTCTCCAGTAGTACCCGCTACGACAATCGCATCCGTACCGTTTTTGATTTGAAATTCGATCAATTCAGCGAATACATCATAATTGATTGTTTGCTCTAATGAATTATCGTAAGGTGTCACAATTGCTACCGCAGAACCTTTAAAAATTGTCATGAGAATCCTCCTGTTTTTGTATATATTAGGTAAAAGTCTGATTGTAAAACGATCATATGCCTAGCGTATAAAAAAAGGCAGACAAGAGCACTGCTCCATGTCTACCTAGGAAAAATTGTCAAAAAATACTGCACCAGCATAGTAGCTGACAGTGTTTAATCCCTAGTATCAGACAAGCGCTCCGCACCTTAATGGGCATTAAGGTTTGACAGGGGTAACCCTCTTAAGTATTACCCCCAATACAGCAAACTGTATTTCGGCACAACCACCTTTCACATTTAGTTACTGATTAGTTGCGCATCCTCTATATCTATACTCTCTATTTGTATAATCGTTAGATTAAACCTAACATGACTATTTACTAAAGGCAAGTATTAAATGAAAAAATCATTAGATTTCTTAAGCTTATTTCATTTTTCTCTTTTTACCTGACTTATACTTCCTTGGTAACCGCGGACTCAAATTAGTCAAGACTTCATGGGCAATTGTGCCAGCATGTTTAGCGACATCAACTACATCAATGGTATGATCGCCGTTTGTCCCAATCAAGGTCACTTTCGAACCAACTGGCATCTCATGTGGTAAGGAGATGATCATTTGATCCATACAGATACGCCCAACGCTTGGACATAATTCACCATTTACTATGGCGTTTAAGCCCAAGTAACTCCGTTGCCATCCATCTGCGTAACCAATGGGTAAGGTCGCTACCCATTCATCTTCATGCGCTAGATATTCCGCACCATATGAAATTGTGTCCCCAGCATGCATTTGTTTGACATAGATGATTTCAGTCTCTAAAGTCAGGGCTTGCTTGAAATCAACGGGTGAGCTGACATCTTCCATACTGGGTTTCGATCCGTATAAGCCAATACCAAGTCGTGCGGCGTCCATTGTTTTTTCCGGATGCCAGACACTTAAGGCAGAGTTTGATTGATGAAAAATAGGTGTATACCCTAAAGCTGAGTAATCTAATTGACTAAGCAAGTCTTCAAAGAAATCAGATTGCGCTTGGACCTTGCCCTTACCATGGTCAGTGAAAGAGTCAGCGGTAGCATAGTGGGTAAATACTGAAGCCAATCTAAATTTTTTAGGATGTTTGGCAATATAATCGATTATTTTTTGTGCTTCTTTAACTGACCGAACACCAATCCGTCCCATGCCAGAGTCCACTTTTAAATGCACATTCAGTTGGTGTAAACGGGAATAATCCTTGTCATGCTTTTTGGCATATTTCAGGTAGTCTAAGCTTGAAACCGTCACGCCAATTTCTAAGTTGGCCAGTAACCAAGCATCATCAGGGTCAGTGAGTCCTAACACCATGATTGGGGCAATAATCCCAGCATCTCGCAGTTCTAAAGCCTCATCCGCAACAGCTACTGCAAACCCGTCTGCGCCACGTGATTGAAGGGCTTCAGCAATTTTTACAGCACCCAAGCCGTAGCCGTCAGCTTTCACAACAGCCATCACAGCTTTGTTACCGATATGTTTTTTTACAGAAAAATAATTATGAATAATCGCATCTAGAGACACAATGGCCTTACTAGGACGATGATAACCAATGGTCATAGTTTAAACCTCTCTTTAATTACATGAATTACGCGAAAATAATCGCCAATGACGTTTCCCATTTATTATAACACTAAACGCCTATATCTCGAATTAAGCCTCCTCGTTAGTTGAAATTTGTAGAAAGGCTGGGACATGCCGATTGTATGCCAGGATCCAAGGAACAACTCGGTCTCTTGGGAAAAGATATTCAATGGTTACCGAAATGATAGCACCAATGAAGGTATCTAAAACTCGGAACAGAGCATACACGTATTGGTTGTGTTCGGGAATATTGAAAACAATCACTAAGAAAGTCGCGCTACCGCCAATTACCCCTTGAGGATTCTTCAATAATAAATTCGATTTAATGGTAATGATAATGCCTAGCCCCGCTAAAAGTGCTGTGACTAAATGATGATCTGGCAATAATTTATGCAAAAATATATAAATTAATGAGGCAAAAGCACCGCAAACAATGGATAAGGTTCGGCGTAAACCAAAAGATAAGGATGATGTTACGTCAGCTCTTTGAGAGAATACGGCAGATAGTGCAGCAATTTGTGGGTCAATGGGTATGAATCCTGAAAATAGGACGGTAATGAAAACGCTAGTGGCTGTTTTTATTGTCCGCATGCCAACATGGAATTTTTCTTTCACTTGGATATGCTCCTTTAACAAGGGATTTTTATGTGTTTTTTCCTCTGCCTACAATTTGAATTTTCTTGTAAATAGATTATACTAGGAATACTGGATAAAATGAACAAAATAATAAAGGTGGTGCATGAGGTGAAACGGCAAACATACCGCCAAGCGAAAAAAGAGCTTGAGCGCGAGAAAAAGAATAACCAAAAAAAGTATGGCAAACCTTTTTCAGATGACTATAAGGCATCAGTTCCTGAAACCACGCTCACACAGGATACAGCTGAATTTAATGTCGAAACGTTTGCAGAAACGCCTGTGCCAAAAGAGACCTTCCAAGACTTAGATACGAATGAAATCTTCTTCGAACGCCAGAAACAAAAACAGTATTTTTGGTCAGGTGCTGGTAACCATGACCGTAAAGTACTCGTATGGATTATATTGGTGATCGCAATCCTCGCAGTAATCTTGCTGGGACCAAGAGTATTTGATTTCTTCCAAATGATTTTTAAATAATCAGGAATTCCCCCCAAAAAAAGTGTGTCCTAGCTTGAATGGGAATGGGCGGATTTCTTAGTGGCTTAAACAAAAAAACACGACCCCGCCGGTCGTGTTTTTTGTTTGCCTTATATTCAGCATTTATTTGGGTTCGATAATGATCATTTCTTTAGTGAATTGGTTTAAAGTTTCTGTGCCAGCATCATGGACTAGGACTAAATCTTCAATACGAACGGCTGTGTTTCCAGTTAAATAGATACCTGGCTCGATGGAGAAGATGTTGCCGTCTTTAATGGCAGAGGTATTTGCTGTAGACACATCGCCTTTTTCATGAACTTCACGTCCGATGAAGTGACCTAGGCGGTGGGTAAATTGCTCACCATAACCTTGGTCGGTAATATAATCACGAGCTGCAGCGTCCACATTGGCTAAAGTTTCACCAACTTTTACAGCGTTAATGCCACGTAGATTGGCTTCTAACACGATATCGTATACTCTTTTTGCCTCATCACTAGGTTCACCATAATAAACAGTACGGGTCATATCGGAACAATATTCGTCATGTTTGCAGCCGATATCAATGACAATTGAGTCGCCTAGTTTAGGCAAGCTATGGTCAGATTCGTGGTGGGGATCAGCACCGTTAGGGCCATAAGCGATAATAGGTTCAAATGAAAAGCCGGCATCGGCGCCTTCTTCATCATAAATTCGGGCTAATTCATCTACAGCAGTTAATTCATCTAAACCTAGTGGTAAGACTTCTTCAATTAAACGAGCCATAGCGCGGTCATTAATTTTAGAAGCTTTACGCATTTTTTCTTGTTCTTCAGCGGTTTTCACTGCTCTTTGGGCGTCGACTAGGTCAGAAGCGACCTCAAAGCTGGCCTGGGTATAAGTTTTGGCAATCGCTAATAGTTGGTCAGCCCGCCATAATTTATCTACACCGATGCGCAGGGGTCTTTCTGTGTCTGGGAAGTCTTTTAATGCGGCAAATGCTTCAGTAATAGTGGCATTATCGTCAACCCAAGTAACATCAATACCAGCTAGCTCATCAAACACAAAAAGCTTGTTGGCAATAATTTGTGGGCTTTTTTCTGGTTGGATAATCAATAACCAAAACCGCTCCATAGGGTCGAAAATGACCCCAGTATAATAGTCGATAGCTGCCTTGTCACTAATGACTAGCGCGTCAAGATTATGGTTTTTAACGTGTTGTTGAATGGTGGTTAATCGTTTGTTATGTTCTTGGTCCATATGTCCTCCTTTAAAAGTAAGCGCCTTATAGATAGCCGTCTGTAGACTCTTCAGTATATTGTTCTTCGGCTTCAGGGTGTTTTTCAATATATTCTTCAAATTCGCGTAAAGTCATGCCATCATGCGATTCCAAGAAGTCCTCGCGACGATCTTTCCGGTATTTCACCATTTTTTCTTTAAAGATGTCACCAGTTGTCGGCGGGGTCCAGGAAACGGCATTAGCGCCGGCTTTAATCACTTTGCGAATCGTTTCCTCACTTTGACCACCGGTTGCAATAATGGGTACATCGGGAAAATCACGACGAATCCGTTCAACGATGGCAGCAGTATCTTTACCACCTGAAACGTTTAAGATATCGGCACCAGCTGAAATACGCGCTTCTATGTCGTTATAGGCTGAGACAACTGTCGCTACAATCGGTGAATCGACGGTGTGTTCAATATCTAGAATATTTTCAGCGGTCATTGGGGCATTGACAACGACGCCTTGGACACCTGTCGCTTCAGCGAAAAGCGCAATATCCACGCTTCGCTTGCCCTGAGTAGTACCACCGCCAACACCTGCAAAAACAGGTTGACTGGCTACGGAAGTCACTGCGGAAATAATTGCAGGATGTGGGGAAAATGGGTAAACAGCTAAGACAGCGTCGGCGTTACAATATAGGATTGTAGCCACGTCAGTTGTAAATACAAATGATTTCAAAGTTCGACCAAATACCCGAATGCCGGATGCTTCGTTAATAACTTCTGGCACCATCACCATATCACTTCTAAATTGTGAAGAAATATTTTGAGAGCCATTTTTTGGTTGATTCAAGGCTGTAACCTCCATTTTGATTGATTTTATATCTTTTTGCATACTAGTGTCATTATAGTACTTATCCAAAAAGAAAGACAATCGAAAGTCCTTTGCCTAATTTGAAATAAAGGATTTTATTCGGAAGCGTTAGTTATTGGAAACAAAGGTGTTCACTATTGACGAATATGAAATATAAATTCACATAAAAAGCGAAACATGTTAAGAAATCTGTCAATTAAATTTGACTAGGGCTTAAAAAATGATTAGAATAATTTTATCTTTATGCAAAAATCGTGAAAACGAATAATATATTGCAAATATACAAAAGACAAAATACATTAAGAAGAGGTGCTATGATGATTACATTTGAACATGTTGAAAAATATTATGGTAAATTCCATGCGTTAAAAGACATCAATTTGAAGATAAATGAGGGTGAAGTGGTCACTTTGATTGGACCTTCAGGCTCAGGGAAGTCTACTTTGATTCGGACAATCAACGCTTTAGAACAAGTAGATTCAGGCCACTTGATCGTTGATGGAAAAGACATTACAGACCGCAGTACAGATATCCGTCAAATCCGTCGCGACTGCGGTATGGTTTTCCAACACTTTGAATTATATCCTCACATGACAGTGTTAGAAAATGTGACATTGGCACCTTTGAAAGTTTTGAAGAAGACAGATAAAGATGCCCAAGATAGAGCGGAGCGTTTATTGCAACGTGTAAATATGTGGGATAAACGGGATGCTTATCCAGGACAACTATCAGGTGGCCAAAAACAACGTGTCGCTATTGCGCGAGGACTGGCTATGCGGCCAAAAATGATGTTATTTGATGAGCCAACTTCAGCACTTGATCCAGAAATGGTTGGTGAAGTATTGGACCAAATGAAACGCATCGCTTTTGAAGACAATATGACTATGGTTGTTGTCACACATGAAATGGGCTTCGCCAAAGAAGTATCTAATCGGACAATCTTTATGGCTGATGGTGAAATTTTAGAAGACCGTCCGTCGAAAGAATTCTTTGAAGAGCCACACGATGAACGGGCGAAGCAGTTCTTAAGCAAAATCTTAGTATAATCACCGAGCCAAGCTTAAGGAAAGAGGGTATAAGTATGAAAAAAATATGGCGAATTGTTGCACTAGTCGCTTTCAGTTTCCTGGCAACGGCCTGTGCAAGTGCTGCCAGTCAACAGAATATAGCTGAGCGAATTGACAACGAAGCCTACCCAGTGATCACTTGGGGGGTAAAAGTGGATACCAATTTATTTGGTAAATATAACATTGAAGAAAATCGCATTGAAGGTTTTGATATTGATATTGCTGAAGCCGTTACCGAACGTGTTGCTGGTGAAGATGCCGAAGCAGAATTTGTTGAGGTAACATCAAAAACACGTATTCCATTATTGAAAAACGGCAACGTAGATGCCTTGATAGCAACCATGACTATTTCGGAAGAGCGATTAAAAGAAGTTGACTTTAGTCAAGTATATTTTGACGCTGGACAAGCCTTGCTGGTAGCCGAAGATTCTGATATTGAAGGTGTTGAAAGCTTAACAAGTGACCATACTGTTTTAGCAGTAAAAGGGTCAACGTCTGCTCAACGAATTAAAGAAGCTGCACCGGATGCCAATATCTTAGAGTTGGAAAACTATGCGGAAGCTTTCACAGCCTTAAAATCAGGTCAAGGTGACGCGATGACAACGGATAATGCCATCTTATTAGGGATTATCGAACAAAATCCGGGTTACAGACTTGCTGGTTCGACCTTTACTACTGAACCATATGGTATCGCTATTAATAAGGGTCAAGAGGACTTCTTAAATGAAGTGAATCAAGCGATTGACGAAATGGTAGCGGATGGTACTTATCAAGAAATTTATGCAAAATGGTTTGGTGACGATACTGAGTCATCCATTGCAGAGTAGGGGGTTGCGAATATGTTTGAACTATTAACAAATTATAGTGATTTAATTATTGAAGGTTTTATCAATACTTTGATTGCCTCAGTGATCGCCCTCATTTGTTCTTTAATTCTTGGTGGTTTCGTAGGCATTGTCCAAACCTTAGATAATAAGCTAGCAGCTAAAATTGGTGACATTTATGTAGAATTTTTCCGTAATATTCCTTTGTTAATTATTGTGATGTTTTTCTACGTAGTAATTCCCTTATACGGGATGGACATTTCCGGTTTCCAATCAGGAATTATTGGCTTAACCCTATATACATCAGCCTTTATCGCCGACGTAGTTCGTTCAGGGATAGAAGCTGTTCCTAAAGGCCAACAAGAAGCGGCAATTTCTCAAGGGATGACCTATGTACAAACCATGCGCTATGTCGTTCTACCTCAAGCAGTTAAAATTGTGATTCCACCTTTAGGAAACCAATTTATTAACCTAGTGAAAAACTCGTCTATATTAGCGATGGTAGCAGGGTTAGATTTAATGTACTATGGTGATTTAATTGCCAGTGAAACTTTTAATACATTAGGAACGTATACAATGATTGCGGGAATTTACTTAATCATTACCGTACCGCTAACTTTACTAGTTTCACATATTGAAAAACGATTAGCGCAACAGGATATACGTTAGAAGGGAGCGGTAATAAATGGATTTTGCAGGTGCATTTCAATGGATGAATATCCAGTTTTTGCTTGATGGTCTATGGGTTACGCTTCAAGTAACGTTATATGCGATCATCTTCTCATTAATTTTAGGTGGTATTTTTGGGATCGTTCGATTTATGGGGATTCCAATCATATCAAAAGTTTTGGGCTTAGTTATCGATATTATTCGTAATTTACCCTTACTCTTGATTATCTTCTTTACTTATTTTGCCTTACCGCAATTGGGTATAAGGTTAAATATTTTCTGGGCAGCAGTTGGGGCACTAACGATTTTCGAATCTGCCATGATTTCAGAAATTATTCGTGGTGGTTTAAATGCCATTCCAAAAGGGCAGGCTGAAGCAGGGGTTTCTACAGGATTAACTCGGGTACAGACTCTAGTATATATCTTGTTGCCGCAAGCTGTGCGGTCGATGGCACCGTCAATCGTGTCACAATTGATTGCCTTGATTAAAGATACTTCTTTAGCCACAATCATTTCTTTACCAGAATTGACCCACAATGCGAAGATTATCTACAATCAAAATACAGCCTATGTCATACCAATGTTTATCATCATGACTTTCTTATATTGGTTGGTATGTTACAGCTTATCTAAATTTTCTAAATACCTATCAAACCGACGTTCAAATAAGGCCACCGCTAAAGATGGCGCCTTAAAAGAACCAGCATAAAAAATAAGGTGTGACGAAAGTTGCTTAGACTCAACGTGCTGGAATAAAAAACGAAAAAACACAGCAGGTGTTTAGAGTGTTTTATGAAGCATCGGAAGAGTCTAACTTTCGAAGCCCAATTACAAGGTGTGACGAAAACCGCCAAGTAAGCAAATAGTCAGTATGGTCGAGATAATGTCTCGGCCTTTTTTATTTGGTAAAATTCTAAGAGTCACTTTTCACATAGATATTCTTTTAACTCACTAACGAGATAAAGAAAATGAGCAAACTATGATAAAATAAGACCAGTACAAAAACTGAAGAAGGAGGCGTTTGTTCTGAAACAAAAAGCAGACTCGCCACACCAAACAGCAGGGCTTTCTGGCTCGACCTTAAAGTGGATTGCAATGGTCACTATGGTAATTGATCATATCGGTGCAGCTATATTGCTGCCCTTACTTAATAGCGGCCAATTAGAAAGTTTTGATTATTCACTAGCTTATACGACTTATTCGATTTTTCGCCTGATAGGTCGCTTGGCCTTTCCTATTTTTTGCTTCCTTTTAGTTGAAGGGTTCTACCATACTTCTAATAAACAAAGATATGCTAGTCGTTTGGGTATTTTTGCCTTAATATCGGAAGTCCCTTTTAATTTGGCTATAAGTCAACAATATCTTGATTCCGCACATCAGAATGTTTTCTTTACCTTATTATTGGGCCTATGCGCTATGTGGATAGCTAGTAAAAGCCATAACCGTTGGCTAGCGAGTATACCTATTGTTGTACTCGCGATTGTCGCAGAATTGCTCCATACGGATTATGGACTTTTCGGTGTCATTTTAATCGGCGTTCTTTACTTAAATCGTGAACACCGATTTATGCAGTCATTTATTGGTGCTTTACTTGTTCTATGGGAAGGGACAGCGCCTATATCCTTTGTTATGACCTACTATTATAATGGGCTAAGAGGGGCTTATAATACGAAATGGTTATATTGGCTTTATCCTATCCATTTGCTACTTTTTGGCCTTATTGCTCGTTATGTCATTAGTTAAATTCATTTTTCACGAAAATTATTGATCACTATCCTTCGATAGAAATACAAAAAAAGAAATATAAAAAATTATTATGAGGAGACTTATATGTTAGACAAAATAGATTTCGCAAAGTACCTACCACAAATGATCGAGGACATCCAAGGGTTGGTCCGCATCCCATCTATTCGAGATGACGAAGCAGCTAGTCCGGAAGCCCCATACGGCCCTGAAGTACGTAAGGCATTGGAATATATGCATGGTTTAGCTGAGCGTGACGACCTAAAAGTCGGCGACGTTTATCCTTATACTGTTCACATGGAACCTCATAATGCAGGCAGAAACAATCGTATTGATATCGTTAGCCATATTGATGTTGTGCCAGTAGGCGCTTTGTCAAACTGGACGAAAGAGCCGTTTGCTGCTGAAATTGTAGATGGTCGCATGTATGGACGTGGTACTTCTGATATGAAACGAAATGCGGTATTGACGTACTATGCCGTTAAGATTCTACAAGACTATCAAATTCCTTTAAAAAATACGATTCGAATTGTGATCGGTTCAGATGAAGAATCGGATATGACGGATATTCCGCAATATGTGTTAAAAGAGGGCGCACCTGATTTTGCCATCACACCAGATGGGCAATTTCCCTTACAAATTGGGGAAAAGGGCGCTACAACTTGGGAGTATAGTGGTGATTTAGGATTAGATACCCTCATTAAAAGTGTTGTCGGCGGCGCTGGAGCGAATGTGGTGGCGTCTGAAGCTACTTTTGTGATCGCTGATGGTGTAAATCCTAATCTAGAAAACTATGCCAAAGAAAGAGAATGGCCAATCGATATTAAAGAAGTAAATGGAGAAACGACCATGACAGTTTATGGTATTTCTGCCCATGCTTCAACACCTGAAGCAGGTGATTCTGCAATTACGCGTGGTTTTGAAATCATTGCGAATACTTATAATGATGCTTTTGCAGACAAGTGGACAAGACTATTCCGTCCTTATGATGGTAGTGGTTTTGGTGTTGAACGCAACCATGACATTATGGGCCCATTAACCTTGAATCAAGGTGTGATCGCTAAATCAACTGACGGTAAAATTCAATTTACCATTGATGTTCGCTATCCTACTAATATTACTGAACCAGAATTGACAGCTGCCTTTACCAAAGAATTTGCAGAGATACCATTTGTGAAATCATTTGACACGGCGCCAATTCTATCTGATGTAAACCTAGCAGCTAATCAATTATTATTGAAAACTTTCCACCAACATTTTCCAGACCACGCTATTGAACCAATTATCTCTGGTGGGGTATCATATAGTAAAGTGATGCCAAATTGTGTATCATTCGGGATGAATTTCCAAAGTGATAAACATGTGGCTCACCAAGCTGATGAATATATCGAAATGCATACATTAGAAGGTTTATTAAAACTATATACAGATGCCTTTATCCAACTGGGTCAATCAGATCAAATAGGGTAAAGACGCAAATAAAGGAGTCATATGGTGAACGAAAAAGAATTAGTTGGGGTTGCAGCAGCACAACACGTTGAAGATGGTATGGTCGTTGGATTAGGTACAGGGTCAACAGCATACTATCTCATTACAGAACTAGGTAGACGGATGAAAGAAGAAGGGCTAAACTTTACTGGCGTGCCAACTTCTATCCAATCTGCAGATTTAGCTAGCAGCTTAAATATTCCTATTGCCTCATTAAATGATATACCTAAAATTGATTTAACAATTGACGGAACTGATGAATTTGATCCTCAATTAAATGGTATTAAAGGGGGTGGAGGCGCCCACTTGATTGAAAAAATCATCGCAGTGAACAGCGAATGCGTGATTTGGATTTGTGACCACAGCAAACAAGTTGACCAACTAGGCGCTTTTCCTTTACCAGTAGAAGTGATTCCAGCAGCGAGTCAACACCTATTTTATGCTTTTGAAGCAAAAAGTTATGCACCATCTTTTCGTCTGATGCCAGATGGTACGAAATTTGTAACTGATTCGGGGAACTTTATTATCGACTTACATTTAGAAAAAATAGCAGATGCTACGAAGTTGGCGGAAGAATTGATTCAAATGGTCGGTGTTGTTGAACATGGTTTATTCTTAGGTATAGCAGACAAAGTGTTAATGGCCAACAAAGGTCAAGTTGAAGAATTTGAAAAATATTAATTAAAAGAAAAGCTAGTCCAGGAAATATCAGGACTAGCTTTTTTCGTATTTTGGGTCAACATGCTGAATCTAAACGGCTTATGTCGCACCTTATAATCGGGTTCTGAAAGGCAAACTCTTCCGACACTTCTCAAAACTCTCTAAACACTTTCAGTGTTTATTCGACTTTTGGTCCAGTTTATGGGAGAGTTTACGCTTTAGCGTTTACTCTCCTAAATGCGTTAGAAGCGTTGAGTTTAAACGCCTTTCATCGCACCTTGAAATCGGGCTCCATAAACCAGAAAGGACTGCGTTTCACAAAGACTTCCAATATCTTACAGATATTGCTCGTTTTTGTTCCAACGTTCCTTTCTAAACGGTTTATGTCACACCTTAATTTGACTTGGACTGGATTCTGTATTGCAAATGTTGCTCCAAACTGTTATTAACAAAAAAACGTTAAAAAACCTTCAGAAAAAAGTTTTTTAACGTTTTTAAAATAAATAATTACAGAAAATTATGCGTTGTCATCATCAGAAATTAAAAATCCCTGTACAATGGTAAAAACAATTAAGACTAGATACCATAGGATTTTACGGTTGCGTTTCTTTTGTGCCTTAGAAGTTGGCATATCCATTACCTCCCCAAAATTAAATAACTTTTTTGATATGTTTCATTATACCATGAAAAAGATAAAAGTTTAAAGGGATAGCCATCAAATATGTATGCCCTTACATTTTTTGTTAAAAATTGCATTAATTGCCATTTTGCCCTTGAAAAAGCGCTACCCTTTATGTAGAATGTAGTTGAATGAGCGTAAGCGATTGCTCATAATATATAGTGCGAATTTAAATCACACAAAAAGGAGTATTATACTATGGAAATGAGTTTCAGATGGTATGGACAGGATGATCCTGTTACATTACAAGAAATCCGTGAAATCCCAGGTATGCAAGGTATCGTTACTGCGGTTTACGATATTCCTGTAGGGGAAGTATGGCCAATGGAGCGTATCGAGCAACTTAAGAAAGATGTTGAAGATGCAGGTCTACACATTTCAGTTATCGAGTCAGTACCGGTTCATGAGGATATCAAACAAGGTAAACCTAACCGTGACCAATTAATTGAAAACTACAAACAAACTTTAACTAACTTAGGTAAAGCAGGCATCCCTGTTGTATGTTATAACTTTATGCCAGTATTTGACTGGACTCGTTCTGACTTAAACCATGATCTTCCAGATGGTTCTAAATCGTTAGCATTCATCAAAGAAGATGTTGAGCGTATGGATCCAGTTGAAGGTGAACTTTCATTACCAGGTTGGGACTCTTCTTACACTAAAGAAGAAATGAAAGCTATCTTAGACTACTACCGTGATAACGTAGACGAAAACCAATTATGGGAAAACTTAGAGTACTTCATCAAAGCGATTATGCCTACAGCTGAGGCAGCAGGCGTGAAAATGGCTATTCACCCAGATGATCCTCCATACTCAATCTTTGGTTTACCACGTATCATCACAGACCAAGAAGCAGTTACTCGTTTCTTAGACATCTATGACTCAGAATACAACGGTATTACTATGTGTGTTGGTTCTTACGCTTCAGACGAGAAAAATGATGTTTTAGCAATGACTAAATCAGCATTAGAACGTAACCGTATCAACTTCATGCATACTCGTAACGTTAAACGTGGAGACTGGGGCTTCCAAGAAACAGCTCACTTGTCAGAAGCTGGTGACATCGACATGTACGAAGTAATCAAATTGTTAGTTGACTACGACTGGCAAGGCGCTTTACGTCCAGACCACGGTCGTCGTATTTGGGGTGACCAAACAGTGACACCAGGTTACGGTTTATATGACCGCGCATTAGGTGCTACTTACTTCAACGGTTTATATGAAGCTGCTATGAAAGCTGCTGGTAAAACACCAGAGTTTGGTACTACTAAATAATTAACCGTAAATAGACAAAATGAATGACTGGAATATCCAGTAGATTAGAAAGAGGTAATGAATAATGGCAAACCAATTCGCTCATGACTTTACAGATAAAACAGTTGTCTTAACTGGTGCTGGTGGTGTATTAGTTTCTAAATTTGCAGAAGCTTTTGCACAAGCAGGTGCTAACGTTGCTTTACTAGACTTAAATGGTGAAGCAGCACAAGCTCGTGCTGACGAAATCAACGCTTTAGACATTCCTGGTAAAGCAATCGCTGTAGTATGTAACGTTTTAGAAATCGATTCAATCAAAGCAGCTAAAGAAACTGTAGATGCTGAATTCGGTGGTACTGACGTATTAGTAAACGGTGCTGGTGGTAACAACCCACGCGCAACTACTGACAACGAATACCATGAATTAGACTTACCAGAAGAAACAAAAACTTTCTTCGACTTAGACCAATCAGGTGTAGAATTTGTATTTAACTTAAACTTCTTAGGTACTTTATTACCAACTCAAGTTTTCGCTAAAGACATGATTGGCCGTGAAGGTGCAAACATTATCAACATTTCTTCAATGAATGCATTCACACCATTAACAAAAATCCCTGCATACTCAGGTGCTAAATCAGCAATCTCTAACTTTACTCAATGGTTAGCAGTTCACTTTGCTCATGTTGGCGTTCGTGCTAATGCAATCGCTCCAGGTTTCTTAGTATCTAACCAAAACATTGACATGATGTTCGAAGCAGACCACAAAACATTGAAACCACGTGGTGAGAAAATCATCAACGGTACACCAATGGGTCGTTTCGGTGAACCAGAAGAGTTATTAGGTGGTTTACTATTCTTAGCTGACGAAAAAGCAGCTAGCTTTGTAAACGGTGTTGTACTACCTATCGATGGTGGTTTCGCAGCTTACGCTGGTGTTTAATTTTTAATTAAATCATACACATAAAAAATAACTGGAGGGCTTTGGCAGGGGTATCATATCAATGCTCAAAGCCCTTTTTCTTTTAAATATTAGGAGGAACAAAAATGGCAGTTTTACCAAATGAATTTACAAAACAAAATAAATTCTTAGTTTGCGTTGACTCTGATGGTTGTGCAATGGACACAATGAACGTAAAACACTTTGAATTCTTCGGACCAATCGCAGCAGATGTTTTTGGTATCGAAAATAAAGAAGCATTCCAAGAAGACTGGAACCGCGTTAACTTATTCTCATCTACTCGTGGTGTGAACCGCTTTACAGCATTAGTAATGTGCTTAGACATTGCGTCAGAAGCTGGCGAATCAATCATGAACATCGACGCTTTACGTGACTGGGCAAACACAGCATCTTCATTATCAAATGCTTCATTAAAAGAAGCGATTGAAGCAAATGAAGAACCTTCATTAGTTGCTGCTTTAGACTGGTCAAACAAAGTAAATGAAGGTATTCATACTGAACTTACAGGCCGTGACGAACCATTCCCAGGTGCTAAAGAAGGTTTAGAAACATTAGCTGAAGCAGGCGATGTTGCGATCGTATCTTCAGCTAACTCTGAAGCATTACAATCAGAATGGACACGCCATGACTTAATGCCTTCTGTAGATGTAATCTACGGTCAAGAAGCTGGCTCAAAAGCTGACGCGATTGCTGACTTGTTAAAACATGGTTACGCAAAAGACGAAATTTTAATGGTTGGTGACGCACCAGGCGACTTAAAAGCTGCACAAACAAATGGTGTTCTTTACTACCCAATCTTATTCGGAAATGAAGAATTCTCATGGGATCGTTTACGTAACGAAGCATTAGCGAAATTCAACAACAAAGAATACGCTGGTGAATACCAAGATAAAGTGATTGGTGAATTCCAAGACTTATTAGCGAAATACGACGCTTAATTCATTCACAATAAGAAATGTAATTTTAGGAGGAATAATAATGGCAAATAAAGCTGAAACAGTTGTACAAATGCAAAAAAACTTCTTGTTCGCAGTAGTACGTGGGGACTCAGAACAAGCAGGTTACGAAATTTCTAAAGCAGTTTACGAAGGTGGCGTTAAGAACATCGAAGTAACTTTCTCAACTCCTGGTGCAGAGCGCGTAATGGCTCGTTTATCAGAAGAATTTGAAGGTACTGACATGGTTGTAGGTGCTGGTACTGTTTTAGATGCAGTAACAGCTCGTATTTCAATCTTAAACGGTGCACGTTTTATTGTATCTCCAACATGGGTACCTGAAATCGCTGAAATCTGTAACTTATATACAGTACCTTACTTACCAGGTTGTGGAACTGTAACAGAAATCCAACAAGCACTAACAGCTGGTTGTGAAATCGTTAAAGTATTCCCAGGTGGCGTATTAGGTTCAGGATTCATCAAAGATGTTCATGGTCCACTTCCACAAGTTGAAATGATGCCTTCTGGTGGTGTAAACATTGAAAACATGGAAACATGGATTAACAATGGCGCATGGGCAGTTGGTGTTGGTTCAGCATTAACTAAACGTTACAAAACAGATGGCGCTGACTCTTGCCGTGAAGAAGCACAAAAATTTGCTGATAAATTAGCAGAAATTCAAGGCGGAAAATAATATGCGCAAAAAGGTTGTGACGCTTGGAGAAATTTTGATTCGCCTAACTACAAATGATAGCGAGCGTTTCTCACAAGCTCAAAAATTAGAAGTCACATATGGTGGGTCTGAAGCAAATATAGCATCTACTATAGCGCATTTAGGTATGTGGGCTAGTTTTATCACAGCCGTTCCTGATAACGAATTAGGGAACAGCGCGATCGAATTTATGCGTAAAAATGGTGTCCATACAGGCTACATGCTACGTCAAGGAGACCGTTTAGGTATTTACTTTGCTGAAAAAGGTTACTCAATTAGACCATCTAAAATCGTCTATGACCGTAAAAAATCAGCTTTCACAGAATCAAAAATTGAAGACTACGATATGGATCAAATTTTTGAAGATGCTAACTGGTTCCATACATCTGGTATCACAGCTGCTTTATCAGATAATCTATTTGATTTAACAAAAGCAACGATGCAAGAAGCGAAAAAACGTGGTTTAAAAGTCTCTCTAGACTTAAACTACCGCGCTAGCTTATGGGACTTTGATGTAGCTCGTGAAAAAATGGCAGAATTATTACCTTACGCAGACATTTGTTTCGGTATTGAACCCTTATTCGTTCCGGATGAAGGCGGGAATGACTACAAAGACGCAAATAACATCAAGCGTCCATATGATTTCGATAATCTAGATGACACGCTTGAATACATTTGTGAATACTACGATCTTGAAGCAATTGCCCTGACGAAACGTCGTGTAATTAACGCAAATCGTAATATCCTACAATCTTATATGTATGCGAATAAGACACTTTATTCTTCTAAAGTGTTTGATGTAGATATCATTGACCGCATTGGTGGAGGCGACGCCTTCGCTGCTGGATTAATATACGCGATTAATTCAGAAAACTACACCCCTCAGGAATGCGTTGAGTTTGCAAATGCAACATTTGCATTGAAACACACAATTCCAGGTGATATGGGCATTGTGACTTTAAACGATGTTCACCAATTAATGAATAGTGACGAAGGCTTCGATGTAAGTCGTTAATCACTGGATTTTCGTATCGAAAGGAGATTTTTCCAAGATGGCTTTTATTAATGATGACTTTATGTTACAAAGTGAAACAGCAAAACACTTGTACCATACTTATTCTGAAAACCAACCAATTTTTGACTACCACTGTCACTTATCACCACAACAAATCGCTGAAGACCACACATTCAAAAATATTACTGAATTATGGTTAGGTGGCGACCACTATAAATGGCGTGGTTTACGTGCAATGGGTATCTCAGAAGATAAAATTACTGGTGATGCTTCAGATGAAGAGAAATTCCAAGCATGGGCAGAAACAGTACCAAATACTGTAGGTAACCCATTATTCCACTGGACTGCATTAGAGTTAAAACGTTACTTTGACGTTGACGACATGTTAACTGGTGATAACTGGAAAGAAATCTACGATGCAGCTAACCAAAAATTAAAAAACGAAAACTTAACGGCTCGTCAATTCATCAAAAACTCTAATGTGACATTTATCTGTACAACAGATAACCCATATGACACATTAGAATACCACAAGCAAATTGCTGAAGATGATTCATTTGATGTTGCTGTAGTACCAGGTTTCCGTCCGGATGAAGCTTTCGCTGTCGGCGAACAAAAATTCATCGACTTCTTACCAAAAATGGAAAAAGCGAACGGCATTAAGATCGATTCATTCGCTAAATTAGTTGAATCATTAGAAGACCGTATCCAATTCTTTGCTGATCACGGATCAAACATTTCTGACCACGGTTTAGCTAAATTAGTTTTCCGTCCAGCAACTAATGAAGATGCTGAAGCAATCTTTACAAAAGCTGTAAATGGTGAAGCAATTTCTGATGATGAATATGGTCAATTCCAAACAGCATTAGTACGTGAATTAGGTAAAATCTACCACGCTAAAGGTTTCGTTATGCAATTCCACTTCGGTGCAATCCGTAACAACTCTGAGCGCATGTTCAAACAATTAGGCCCTGATGCTGGTTTAGACTCAATCAACGACCAAACACACGTAGCAGAAGCTTTAAATGGTTTATTAAACGAAATGGATAAAACAAACGAATTACCAAAAGTAATTCTTTACCCATTAAACCCATCATACTTTGACTTAGCAGCAACTACTGCAGCTAACTTCCAAGCAAACGATGAAGGCATCAAGAGCCGTGTACAATTAGGTTCAGGTTGGTGGTTCAACGATACTAAATACGGTATGTTGAAACAATTTAAAGCCTTAGCTGAAGGTGGCTTATTAATGAACTTTGTTGGTATGTTAACTGACTCACGTTCATTCATTTCATATACTCGTCACGAATACTTCCGTCGTTTATTCTGCGACTACATTGGTGACTTAGTTGAACGTGGTGAAATTCCTAATGATGAAGCATTATTAGAAAAATTAATCACTAACGTTTCATACAACAATGCAGTAGAGTACTTCGACGCTGCTGAAGTTGTATCAAAATAAGCTTTTTTGACAATTGATCATCTATCACTAACGTATTAACCCAATTGACCAGACAGTTACTATCTAAGAGAGACATGACAGATTTGTTATGTCTCTCTTTTTTCATGAAAAAATATGTTCAGAATTTCCTAAGATTTCGGCAAATGCGGTTAGCGAAGGGAAACTATGATAAAATGATAGTTGATAAATTACGTTATACGTAAGAATAATGATGTTGGGAGAGTATAAAAGATGAATATTGGTATAGATAAACTAAACTTCTTCACACCTCATGTATATGTGGATATGGAAGAACTGGCTGAAGCAAGAGATGTTGAACCGGCGAAGTTTACGATTGGTTTAGGTCAAACCCAGCAAGCAGTGGCGCCTTTAACCCAAGATCCAGTTTCAATGGCAGCTAATGCGGCTTGGCCAATTTTAACAGCAGAAGATAAAGAAGCGATTGATTTCATTATTGTAGGATCAGAATCAGGTACAGACCAATCAAAAGCAATGGCTGTTCACGTACACCAGCTATTAGGGATTAATCCTTTTGCTCGAGCAATCGAAATGAAAGAAGCTTGTTATGCAGCTACTGCAGGTATTCAAACAGCGGTATCACATATTGCCCGTCACCCAGAATCGAAAGTATTAGTTATCGCAACGGATATTGCACGGTACGGCTTGAATACATCTGGTGAGTCTACACAAGGTGCGGGTGCTGTGGCCATGTTGATCAGTAAAGATCCACGCATTGCTGTGGTAAATGACGATGCTGTGTCTTATACAGGCGATATTTATGATTTCTGGCGTCCAAATTACTCTACTTATGCACAAGTAGATGGTAAATTCTCAAATGAACAATACTTGGCATACCTAGACACTGTTTGGACTGAATATAAAAAGCGTAGTAATAAAGGATTAGATGACTTTAAGGCTTTAGCCTTCCATTTACCATATTCAAAAATGGGCTTAAAAGGCTTGCGTCAATTGTTACCAGAAGTGGATGAAACTAAACAAGAAAGCCTAACTGACCAGTTTGAAGCCAGTCGAGTCTATAATAAACGGGTTGGGAACATCTATACAGGGTCTTTATATTTAAGCTTGATTTCCTTGTTGGATCAAAGTAGTGACCTTGAGGCGGACGACCAAGTCGGCTTGTACTCATATGGTTCAGGGGCCGTAGGCGAATTCTTCTCAATCACTTTAGTAGATGGCTTTAAAAATATGCTAGCAGTTGATCGTCATCAAGAAATGTTGGATAACCGTGTACAATTATCAGTTGCAGATTATGAATTAATTTTCCAAGAAGAACTACCTACAGATGGTAGTCAATTAACCTTGTCTGAAGATGAAGAACAGTTCCAATTAGCTGGCGTAGAAGGCCACAAACGACTTTATAAATAAAGAAAATCGCTACCTACAAGAAGACGTATCTTCAAGTGGGTAACGATTTTTTGTTTATTTCAATTATTCTTGTCGCAATTTTTCTAAAATTTCTTTAGCTGTTGCCAGGTTCTTATGGGAAGCATTTTCTAAGGCCGTCACCACAGCGTCAATCTCTTGGTCACCTTCAGCACCTGCTTGAATAGCCAATGATTTGGCTTGTAATTGCATGTGTCCAGCTTGGATGCCTTCAGTAACTAGTGCTCGAACAGCGGCAAAGTTTTGTGCTAAACCGAGCGAAACAGCGACTTCCATCAAGTGTTTAGCATCAGATTGACCAAGAATTGACTTAGTCACTTGAACTGTGGGATGAATGCCGATTGACCCCCCAACTGCACCCAAAGCCAGTGGTAGGGTAAGTTCGCCGGTTAAAATTTCTTGGTCACTGTCGTAAGTCCATTTGGCTAATCCACGGTATTGGCCGTCTCGAGCCGCATAGGCGTGGACACCAGCTTCAACCGCCCGCCAGTCATTGCCAGTAGCCACTACAAAAGCGTCGACACCATTCATAATCCCCTTATTGTGGGTAGTCGCCCGGTAAACATCTACTTGAGCCAACTGGCTAGCTAAGGCTATTTTGCCAGCAAGTTCAACCCCAGAAATGTCCCCTTTATCCAGTAACTGTGCCGGAATTTCACAAGTTGCTGTTGCAGTTGCCTCCACTGCATAATTTGAAAGGATCGCCATCAA
The DNA here is from genome assembly GCA_041223225.1 of Aerococcaceae bacterium 50-4. Classification (GTDB taxonomy): domain Bacteria; phylum Bacillota; class Bacilli; order Lactobacillales; family Aerococcaceae; genus Aerococcus. Next base: position 48,944 of record JBCLPQ010000001.1, on the reverse strand, counting down.
GCCATCAAGTCTCGGAATAAAATTAACACGAGTCAGTATATAAGTTTTCAAAGCCTCCAGCATGGTATTCATCATATTGGCCCCCATCGCTTCTTGAGTATCGATCGTTAGATACACAATGAAAAAAGGGGTGTTACTGGCGGTTGCTGGGTAGTAGTGAGATCGGATAGTCCGCGCGCCACCACCACGCCCAACAATGGAAGGGTAGGCCTCGTTAGCCACCGTCAGTAAGTCATCCGCAAATTCAGTTACATACGCTTCGAAGCGCAAGGCCTGCGCATCATCTTCAAGACCGGTAAAAGCAATTTGCCCAGTCATCAGACGCTGGTTAACCTGACTTTTAAAACCGCCTGCTTGCTGGATAATTTTACCGCCATTTGATGCTGCGGCAATTACTGAAGGCTCTTCTGTTACCATAGGGATTTGCACTTGTCGACCATTGATTAAAAAGTTTAGTGCTAAACCATAGGGGACTTGGTAAGTTGAAAGGGCATTTTCAACCATTTTATCCGCAATTTCCATGGGTAATCCCTGGCCATTTTTTAAGAAATGACCCTGATCATTTGTGATTTTTTCGTTATCTACAAGTACATCCACGCGTTCTTGACGTGATTTTTTATAGTAGGCTTTGAATGGATTTTCAGTCATGATAACTCCTTTTTCAATAAAGAAACGGACCAGTCTGTCTAGTCCGCTTGGTTTAAAAATAATAAATTATGACGCTTTCTCTAGGTAGATGTTGTCGTTCATCACCTGACCATCGACAATGAGTACGAAGACTTGTCTGAAATCATCGAAGTCAATTCGGTTGTCATGGCCTAAAAACTTTAAAGCACTCTTTCTCACGTGAACTTGGCCAATATGGGTCTCTAGGATTTCATCATAAGCGGAAAAGTCCGTCTCATTCGTCCGTAAAACCAGGTCAATCTCTTGTTCATCAGAAATATGTAAGTACTGTGTATCGTTTAAACAGATATGTTCAAATTGTGATAAAGATTGCAATTTATTAATCGCCTTATTCGAAAAAAATAGCTTCAAATTTCATCCCCCCATAGACCTCTTAATAAAGAATGCAATAAATATGTTCCTAAGAATATATCATATTGATGATATTAATACAATAGTGTGGTAATTACATCACATCTCTCTTTCATTATACAATAAGAAGGACTGATAATGAAACGATTGATATTTCGCTTGCTAAAAGAGCGAAATTGGCTTATACTGGTGGAAATATAAAAAAGTATGCACTAGGGGAGCTCTTGCTGAGATGTTTAAAACAGACCCTCATAACTTGATCCAGTTTATACTGGCGTAAGGAAGTGTTCAATAGCCAATATTGGTGAATGGTTTAGAGGCTTAAGAAACTAAATCGTTGAATACATTGAGAGGTCGTGTTTATCACATATGTGGTAAATGCGATTTTTTATTTGCTTTGATGACATATCAAATATCGCTTTCGGTGTGCCTACAAAGATTGGAGAAATAGAAATGAGATCAGTTAGGTTAAATGAAAATATAGAAGCAGCGATTGCAGCGGTGATTGCTTTCATCGTGTCCTTGATTCCTATCGAAATTGGGCCAAGTTTTGGTATTCAAATTTCGTTGGCAGTTATTTATATCGTTGCTTTTAGAAGAGGATTACGGGTAGGTTTATTAGCAGGATTCTTACTAGGGTTGATTAAATTTATCTCTGGATTTGCCAGCATCCTAACCCCAATACAAGGGATTATTGAGTATATTTTTGCCTTTGTATTAGCTGGATTAGCCGGCATTTTCGCCTTAAAAATCCAAGAAGCCACTAAAAAGAACCAAGGGAAAAATCTCTTTATATACATAGGCTTAGCCACATTTATTGCTATTTTGGCAGAATACTTTGTCCATTTTTTAGCAGGTGTCGCATTCTGGGGACAATTCGCACCAGAAGGAATGAGCCCGTGGGTATATTCAGGTGTGATGAATTTAATGTCAGGGTTGGCAACTTGGCTTGCGTGTTTCGCATTATCCTACTTGCTGATTAAAACAAATAAGAAAATTATTCTTGTAGATAAATAAAGAATATAGATAAAACAGGTTGATGACAATAGAAGTCTTCAACCTGTTTTTACATTTTTCAAGTAGTATCTAAAGTTGCTTGCTATACTTTTCAATCAACAAAAAACCAGAGTGAAATAAATCACTCTGGTTTTGATTGATGAAAGAAATTGAAAAAATCTTAGTTTTCAGTATCTTCGACAATTTCGCCTTCTTTTTCGTCGATTAATTCTGGTTCTGCAACTTCTGCATCTGGATCTACTTCTTCAGGTTCTTCTTCTGGAGCAGAAATAGAAACAACAGTTTCTTCAGCGTCAGTTACTAATTCGATATCATCAGCAAGTTTTAATTCACCTGCAGAAATTGAGTCACCGATAGTTAAACCAGCTACATCAACTTCAACTGCATCAGGTGCAGTAGCTGGGTCAGCAACAACATCAATTTCAAGAACTGAAGTAGAAGCTACACCATCTGGATCGCCCAATTGATCTTCGTTAATAATAACGATAGATAATGGCATTTCAAGTTTTTGACCTTTTTTGATCGCTTGTAATGAAATGTTGTAGATAGTTGGTTTTAACGCAGATTGTGAAATTTCACGTACGTAAACTGTACGAGTTTTTCCATCTAATTCTAAGTCGAATACTGAGTTAACACCTAATTCGCGACGAATTTGTTCTACATCAGCAACCGCCATTGAAATGTTGATTGGATCCAAGTCACTTGCGTATACAACGCCGGGAACTAAATCTTCTTTGCGTAAGTGTTTAGCTGCTGATGAACCAGAGCCTTCACGTTTTTGAGCTGTAAATTTCATTCGAGTACCTCCTGAGTATTTACGTTTGTATTTACGTTTCCTACAATATAAAAATTTAGAAACACACCTAATAATAACATATATAGATAATAAAATCTATTTTAAGATATACGAAATGAACAATAAGTGATGAGTTTTCTACTAGAGAATTATGAGAAAAATAGTCCTTACTGCCATAAATGTACCTTCTATGGTAAAATAAAGCAAATATAAAGAGTGACTGCATAGAAAAAAGCATGGTTTTAGCTAAGACAAGTCGCTTAGGAGGAATATGATGCAATTCAAGAGTACCCGTAATCAAGATAACACTGTTACAGCTTCACAAGCCATCGTTCAAGGGCTTGCAACCGATGGTGGATTATATGTCCCAACAAAGTGGCCATCTATTGACTTGGATTGGTCTCAATTAAAAGAGATGACTTATCAGGAACTAGCTTATTTTGTGATGTCGATCTTTTTTAATGATTTTTCAGAAGAAGATTTAAAAGCTTGTATAGATGCAGCTTACGATGAAAAATTTGATACAGATGTGATTGCACCGCTGGCTAAAGTGGGCGAGGACTATTATTTGGAACTTTTCCATGGACCAACAATCGCCTTTAAAGATTTAGCGCTACAGATCTTGCCACATCTGATGAAGAAATCAGCGGAAATGAATGCGAACGATAAAGAAATTGCTATTTTAACAGCCACTTCAGGTGATACTGGTAAGGCAGCTATGGCTGGATTTGCAGATGTACCCGGTACGAAAATTATTGTTTTCTACCCACAAGGTGGTGTGTCTACTATTCAAGAAAAACAAATGGTTACGCAAAAAGGAGACAACACTTTTGTTGTTGCTATCGAAGGAAACTTTGACGATGCACAAACAGAAGTCAAACGCTTATTCAACGATGAAAACTTGCGTGCTGAATTAGCGACACAAAATATCCAATTTTCTTCAGCGAACTCTATGAATATTGGACGGTTAATCCCACAAGTAGTTTATTATTTCTACGCATATGCGCAATTACTGGAGCATGAAGAAATTCAAGCCGGTGAACCAGTCAATTTTGTAGTACCAACAGGTAACTTCGGTGATATCTTAGCGGGTTACTATGCTAAAAAAATAGGGCTACCAGTTGGTAAATTGGTATGTGCTTCTAATGATAATACGGTGTTATATGACTTCTTCAGCACAGGCGTTTACGACAAAAACCGTGAGTTCAAATTAACCATCTCACCATCTATGGACATTCTCGTTTCAAGCAACTTTGAACGGATGTTATTCCATGCACTAGGTGATGATGTAGCGCAATTAACAAGCTTAATGAAGGATTTAGATGAAAAAGGGCGGTACGAATTCCCAGCTGACCTGAATGAAAAATTCGCATCCTTCCTAGGAGAGTTTGCTGATGAAGCAGAAACACAAGCAGAAATTGACCGTGTCTATAAGGATTTTGATTACTTGATGGACCCACATACCGGCGTTGCTTCAGCTAGCTTACAAAAATTGAAGAAAAAAGATGCCTTAACGGGTCCAAGTGTTATTGTGTCAACAGCTAGCCCATACAAGTTCCCGCAAGCTGTTTTAACAGCAATCGGACAAGATGTTGAAACCGCATCGGATGATGAATTGGTTGCTAATATTAAAACGGCTGGTAACCGTGATTATCCAAATGCTATCAAGGAAATTCAAGCCGCTGAAGTACGGCATAACCGTGTATCAACCGTTGCAGATATGAAGGCAACAGTGATGGACATTCTAATAGGTGAATAAGTCAGTTAGAAAGTGGAGGAGATCATGCTTAAAGGATTTAATTTAACAGTCGTTGTCACTGGTGGGATTGCGGCCTATAAAATCCCTGACTTTGTCCGGACGTTAATCAAAGCAGGTGCGAATGTTCGCGTAGCGATGACACCGTCTGCCAAACAATTTGTCACACCATTTACTTTTGAAGTGTTGACGAAATACCCACCTTTAATCGAAGGAACCACTAGCCCAGATACAGTTGCTCATATTGCCCTAGCTGATTGGACGGAATATGCCATTGTCATGCCAGCTACTGCCAATACTATGGCTAAGTTTGCCAACGGTATTGCGGATAACGAAGCCTTATCCATGATGCTGGCCCTTAATTCACCGGTCTTATTTATACCTGCCATGAATGAGAAAATGTGGGCGAACCAGGCCACTCAACGAAACGTGGATCAGCTTCGTTTAGACGGCCATACAGTTCTTGAACCAGATACAGGTTTCCTCGCTGAAGGTTATGAAGGGAAAGGCCGGATGCCAGCTCCTGAAGCAGTATACCAAGCCTTATTGGCCTTTATTGCTATGGATAAACAAGCCAATAACCTAGATTTAACCGGTCACCGCTTACTCGTTTCAGCCGGTGGCACTACTGAGAAATTAGACCCAGTCCGTTTCTTGACCAACCGTTCTTCTGGAAAAATGGGTTTAGCTATCGCCAATGCCGCCGCACTTGCTGGCGGTCAAGTAACCTTAGTCCGCACTGACCACGCTAAAAACCTACCCGTTCTACCAGGGATAGAAGTAGTCACTGTCGAATCAGCCCAAGAATTATATGACACTATGCATGCCCATGTGACGGACAAGGATATTGTCATCATGTCTGCCGCTGTCTCTGACTACCGGTCTGCTTATCCGGCTGACCAAAAAATGAAAAAAGACGAACTGGCTGACCAAGATGGTCTAACAATTCAATTAGCAGAAAATCCTGATATTTTGGCTAGCTTACCTAAAGAAGGCCATTACACAGTAGGTTTTGCTGCAGAAACTCAAAATGTGATAGCGTACGGTCGCAAGAAACTAATCAAAAAAGGCGTTGATATGATTGTAGCGAATGATGTATCTGATCAATCGATTGGTTTTAATGCTGATGATAATCAAGTGACCTTGATTACAAAAGTGGATGAAATTACCCTAGAAAAACAAAGTAAAATAGGTGTAGCAGTAGAATTATTGGCTCACATCCAAGCAAATATGTCTTAAATAAAAATGATGCCGGAAAAATATCCGGCATCATTTTTTTATTGATTTATTCGTCACCTAATAAAAATGTATGTTCATCAAGTGCAAATGGTGTTTCCTCACTGATGTGATCGTAGAACATGACACCATTTAAATGGTCAATTTCATGCTGTAATACGATTGCTGGATAACCAGAAAAACGTTTCTTGTATTCATTACCATCAATATCATTGTAAGTTACAGTGATACGGGCATGACGCGGCACGTATCCAGGTACGTCGCGGTCAACGGATAAACAGCCTTCACCTTCACGAAGACAAACACCCTCTACGGAATGGCTGACAATTCTTGGATTTAAAAAGACACCGTTCAATAATGGTTCGGCGTTATCAGGATCCATCAAGTCAGGCACTAATACTGCTGTCATTTGAATAGATACGTCTAACTGTGGGGCAGCCAAGCCAACACCACCGCGTAAGCCATATTTCTCAGCTAACTCTTCATCTTGACTATTGCGCAAAAATTCCATCATATCATCAGCTAACTGACGAATTTCATCAGAAACTGGGAAAGTAATTTTTTCAGCTTTTTTTCGTAAAGTAGGATGTCCTTCGCGAATTATATCTTTCATCGTAATCATCTGAACAACTCCTTTTCTTCTATCATAACTGATATATTTTCTCATAAAAAGGGTTTTAATGCAAAAATGCGATACTATGTACATAAATTCACGAGGTGAAACAGATAGAAAACAGTTATTGATACAGTTGGAAAACACCCAAATAAAGCTTGTTTTCATATTGTACACCATGACTAGTATTATAAGAAAAAGATAAAGATTACTATAAAATGAACAATGGAAGGGGTTTCCAAATACAGGTTCTGTATTATAATAGATTTTGTTGCAAAAATTGCAAAATGATTGAAAAGGCTCGCATGATTTGATACAGTAAACCAGTAAGGTAAAATAAAATAACACAGCTGTAATAGCGTTATGTGGATTTTTTATAAAAGAGAGGAATGTGTTACAAATGGCTAAATTACCAGTGGATTATGAAGCACAGCTAGATGCTATCAGTGCTCAATTTCAAATGGTTCAAATTTTAGATGAAGATGGAAATGTTGTTAACCCTGACATCATGCCTGATTTATCAGATGAAGAATTAGTTGAGTTAATGAAACGTATGGTTTTCTCACGTACACTTCATGAACGCTCAATGGCGTTGGCAAAACAAGGTCGTTTAGGTTTCTATGCGCCTACTTTAGGTCAAGAAGCATCTCAAATGGCAAGTTCTTATGCATTTACAAAAGATGACTGGTTGTTCCCAGGATATCGTGATATCCCACAATTGATTGCTCACGGTCTAAAAATCTCTCAAGGATTCTTATGGTCTCGTGGACATGTTGAAGGAAATAACTATCCAGCTGATCTAAATGCAATGCCACCACAAATTATCATTGGTGCACAATACATCCAAGCGATGGGTTCTGCTCGTGCGCAAAAACTAAATGGTGATAAAGCTGTAACATTTACATATACAGGTGACGGTGGTTCATCTCAAGGTGATGTTTACGAAGGTATGAACTATGCTTCTCGTTATAAAGCACCTATTGTATTCTTTATCCAAAACAACGGTTTTGCGATTTCAACACCGCGTTACAAACAAACAGCTGCTGAAACATTAGCGCAAAAAGCTGTTTCTGTTGGTATCCCAGGTATTCAAGTAGATGGTAACGATGCTTTAGCAGTTTACGCTGTATCTAAACAAGCACGTGAATGGGCATTAGCTGGTAACGGACCTGTTTTAATCGAAACAGTTACTAACCGTTTAGGTGCTCACTCTACTTCAGGTGACGATCCTAAGATTTACCGTACACAAGAAGACATCGACAGCTGGACTAAACGTGAACCGTTAATCCGTATGCGTGCTTTCTTAGAAGGTAAAGGTTTATGGTCTGAAGAAATCGAAAATGAATATGTAGAACAAGTTCGTGAAGAAATCAAAGAAGCTGCGAAAGAAGCTGACATGGCACCTAAACAAACTGTTACGCAATTCTTAGAAAACATGTTCGAAGTGCCTGGACAAAATATTCAAGAACAAATTAAAGAATATTCAGCAAAGGAGGCTAAATAATTATGGCTAACTTAACAATGATTGAAGCTATTACACAAGCGTTAGACCAAGAAATGGCTCGTGATGAAAAAGTCGTGATTTTTGGTGAAGACGTTGGTAAAAACGGTGGGGTTTTCCGTGCGACTAAAGGATTATTCGATAAATACGGTGAAGATCGTGTAAACGATACACCATTATCAGAATCTGCAATTGGTGGTATGGCTATCGGTATGGCATTACACGGTTTCCGTCCTGTAATGGAAATCCAATTCTTTGGTTTCTTATTCGAAGTATTTGACTCATTAGCTGGTCAAATGAACCGTACACGTTTCCGTATGGGCCAAACACGTACTTTACCAATCACAGTTCGTTCGCCATTCGGTGGTGGTGTACATACACCAGAAATGCATGCGGACTCATTAGAAGGTTTAATGGCACAAACACCTGGTTTGAAAGTTGTTATTCCATCAAACCCTTATGATGCTAAAGGACTATTAACTGCTGCTATCCGTGACAACGACCCAGTTGTTTTCTTAGAGCACATGAAACTTTACCGTTCATTCCGGGAAGAAGTTCCAGAAGAACAATACGAATTAGAAATTGGTAAAGCTAACGTTGTTCAAGAAGGTTCTGACTTAACAATTATCGCTTATGGTTACATGGTTCGTGAAGCAATCAAAGCGGCTGAAGAATTAGGTAAAAATGGCGTTTCTGTTGAAGTAATCGATTTACGTACTGTATCTCCATTAGATATGGAAACTATTACTAAATCAGTTGATAAAACAGGTCGCGTAGTTATTGTTCAAGAAGCACAACGTCAAGCAGGTGTTGCGGATAAAGTTGCTTCTGAAATTTCTCAACGTAGCATTTTATCTCTTGAAGAACCAATTAAAGTTGTAGCTGCACCAGATACAGTCTTCCCATTCGGTATGGCTGAAAACGCTTGGTTACCAAATGCAACTGACATTGTTGCAGCAGCAAACGAAATTACAGGTAAATAATGAATTAAGGGCGTGATATTGATGTCACAGCCCTCCTTTGTTACTTGTTTAGATAAAATTTTTAGCTCAAATTAGAAGGGATGAATAACAAATATGGCCTTTGTATTTAATTTACCAGATGTCGGCGAAGGTATGGCGGAAGGCGAAATCGTTTCATGGCTAGTAGCTGTTGGCGATCAAGTAAATGAAGAAGATCCAATCGTTGAAATCCAAAACGATAAATCTGTAGAAGAAATCTACTCACCAGTATCAGGAAAAGTTACTGAACTACATTACGGTGAAGGTGACGTTGCCATTGTAGGTACACCATTAATCACTTTTGAAGGTGAAGGATTAGAGGATAACAGTGGTGTGTCAGCGCCAGCGGCAGAATCATCTGCGCCAGCAGAAGAAGCACCAGCTGCACCAGCTGCACCTGCAACTGGTGGCGGCGTATACCAATTCACTTTACCTGACGTAGGTGAAGGTATGGCTGAAGGTGAAATCGTTTCTTGGTTAGTTGCAGAAGGCGACGAAGTCAATGAAGAAGATTCACTAGTTGAAATCCAAAACGATAAATCAGTTGAAGAAGTAGCTTCTCCTGTAACAGGGAAGATCGTACGTATCTTGGTTGAAGCTGGAACTGTTGCTAACGTTGGTGATGTATTAGCTGAAATTGATGCACCAGGACATAACGCTGAAGCATCTGCACCAGTTTCTACACCAGAATCACCTGCACAAGAAACTAAAGCGCAAGATCCAGCAGCTTCAGTATCTACAAATGCATCAGCTGGTAATGTACCGGTTGCTTCAGACCCTAACAAACGTGTATTAGCAATGCCATCTGTACGTCAATTTGCTCGTGAGCAAGGTGTGGATATTACAGCAGTTGCGGGTACTGGTAAAAATGGTCGTGTATTACGCGAAGACGTTGAAAACTTCAACGGTGCGCAAGCTACACCTGAACAAGCAGCGGCTAGTGAAACAACTGCAGCTGTAGCGACAGAAACAGCAGCTAAACCAGCTAAGAAAGCTGCATCAGTTGCTGATAACTCAGACCGCGTAGAACGTATTAAGATGACACCAATGCGTAAAGCAATCGCTAAAGCAATGGATACTGCTAACCATACAGCACCATCTGTTACCTTGTTCAAGGATGTTGAAGTATCTAAATTATGGGATCACCGTAAGAAATTCAAAAATGTTGCGGCTGAACGCGGTACTAAATTGACATTCTTACCATATGCAGTTAAAGCTTTAATTGCGGCAGTTAAGAAATACCCTCAATTAAACGCGTCAATCGACGATGCAAGCCAAGAGTTTGTACACAAACATTACTACAACATTGGTATCGCAACAGATACAGATGCTGGATTATATGTACCAAACATTAAGAATGCAGATACACGTTCAATGTTCGATATCGCTGATATCATCAACGAAAATGCTGCTAAAGCACATGCTGGCGAACTAAAAGGCCCAGATATGGCTGACGGTACAGTTTCTATCTCTAACATCGGTTCTGTTGGTGGTGAGTTCTTTACACCAATCTTGAACTACCCAGAAACAGCTATTTTAGGTTTCGGTGCAATTAAACCTGAGCCAGTAGTAAATGCTGATGGTGAAGTTGTAGCTGGTCGCGTATTGAAATTATCATTAACATTTGACCACCGTATCGTTGACGGTGCAACTGGTCAACAAGCGCTTAATGAAATCGCACGTTTAATGGCTGACCCTGAATTATTATTAATGGAAGGATGATTTTTGAATGGTAGTAGGCGCATTCGCAATTGAATTAGATACAGTTGTTGTTGGTTCCGGACCTGGTGGCTATGTAGCTGCCATCCGTGCCGCACAATTGGGCCAAAAAGTAGCAATCATTGAACGTGAGTTCATCGGTGGTGTCTGCTTAAACGTTGGATGTATCCCATCTAAAGCCTTGATCCAAGCTGGTCATGCTTACCATAATGCTAAAGGCGGCGACGCTGTCTTTGGTGTAACTGCTGGTGACGTTAAGTTAGACTTCGCAAAAACACAAGACTGGAAGAATAATACTGTAGTGAATACATTAACTTCTGGTGTTGAAATGTTACTTAAAAAGAACAAAGTAGAAATCATCCGTGGTGAAGCTTACTTCAACAACGAAAATGAATTAACAGTTACAGGTGAAGATGATTCTTCTCAACTATATTCATTTAACAACGCAATTGTTGCAACTGGTTCAACGCCAATTGAAATCCCTGGATTTAAATTTGGTGGACGTGTTGTAGATTCAACAGGTGCTTTAAACTTTGAAGAAGTACCTGAAAGCTTAGTTGTTATCGGTGGTGGGGTTATCGGTTCTGAATTAGGTATGGCTTATGCTAACCTAGGTTCTAAGGTAACAATCTTAGAAGGATCTCCTCAATTATTACCAACTTTTGAAAAAGATATGGTAAAAATTGTAGAGAAAGAAATGAAGAATATCGGTATCGAAACAACTGTTAATGCTATGGCTCAAGAAGCAGTAGATAATGGTGACTCAGTAACAGTTAAATACGAAGTTAAGGGTGAAGCGAAAGAAATCACTGCTGATTACGTATTAGTATCTGTTGGTCGTCGTGCAAATACTGAAGAATTAGGCTTACAAGCTGTGGGTGTTGATTTAACTGACCGTGGCTTAGTAAAAGTTGATAACCAAGGCCGCACATCTGTGAAAAACTTCTTTGCAATTGGTGATATTACACCAGGTGCTGCATTAGCACATAAAGCATCTTACGAAGGTAAGATTGCTGCAGAAGCAATTTCTGGTAAAGCAGCAGCTATCGATTACAAAGTAATGCCATCTGTAGCTTATACGACACCTGAATTAGCTTCTTACGGCTTAACTGAAAAAGAAGCTAAAGAACAAGGTTTAGACGTGAAATCTGTTAAATTCCCATTAGCTGGAAATGGCCGTGCTTTATCACTAAATGCAGGTCAAGGTTTCATCCGTTTAGTAGCTACTAAAGAGGACAACGTTTTAGTTGGTGCGCAAATGGTTGGTGTTTCTGCCTCTGACGTAATGGCTGAAGTAGGTTTAGCTATTGAAGCAGGTATGAACGCAGAAGATATAGCCCTAACAATTCATGGTCACCCTACATTATCTGAAGCTGTAATGGATGCAGCTGAAGGATTATTGGGTCTACCAATCCATATGTAAGCAAGTTTAACTGGTCACTAATTGAATATTCAGACGAGAAAACCCCGTGCAGGAATGACTTGCACGGGGTTATTTTATTATGGAAAAATGATCTTATTCATCTAAAGTAGACAAGAGTTGATAAATTAGTTTATAGGGATAAGAGTGATACGTTTTTAACAAAAGGCAGCTATTTTATCATTATAAATAATTGTAAGGATTTGTATTTTTCATAATGCGGTTATTTTGTCATTACAATTAAAATTAGTGATTTCTATTTGTCAAAATGGTATGATTTTGCTAAATAGAAATTGAGGTGAGGTATCTATGTATCAAAAATTAAGGATTTTAGCATATGACAGAAGTGTTGTAATAAAAGAAGAGTATCAAAAGAGAATCGACTCATTTTCAGCAATTGTTACTGAACTAGTGATTACCCCCTATTCACAACAAAAACAAACCAAAATTGCTGGGGCCCATTACCCTTTGTTTTATAGCATATTGCCACAAATGCTTAGTTTGATTGAAGAAGTCCATATTCTATCTAAGGAAGTCCAAAAGTATGCCAACAGATTGCCAGAAGTGGCTTTGGATTATTTAACTATTTCTCAATTAATTGATGAAATGAAAAGTACTAATGATATAGAAGGGGTTAAATCAACAAGACAAGAACTAAGCGAAGCAATTCAAGCTCAAAATACTCTAGCTAATGTTCGGTTCAAACAATCTGTTAAAACTTATCTAAAAGTGATGGATGAAGGGAAAGTCACTATTAAACAGTTAAGTGATTTTAGAAATCTGTATAATGACACTGTTCTAGAAGAAATTGATGCGCAAGATATACCTGATGGTGAATTGTTCCGAGCAAAAACAGTTAGCATCATAGATACTAATAACCAAACCACTGTACATAGAGGGAATGTGGACGAAAGTGCAATTAATCGAGACCTTCAATTGCTAATCAATTACATGAATAGTGAGACGGAATCATTTTTGATCAAAGCAATTGTGACGCATTATTATTTTGAGTATATTCATCCTTTCTATGACGGTAACGGACGATTAGGAAGATTTCTGCTGACTTCCTATCTCTCTGATAAGTTAGATTTATTGAGTGCTTTGTCGATTTCGGAATCAGTATTTCATGAAAAAAATAAATATGAAAAAGCATTTATTGAAGTATCAACGCCTAATAATTTTGGAGAGGTTACATTCTTTATACTAGACATGTTAAAAATTATTGTTAAAGGACAAAAAGCAACAAGAGATAAGATTATGGAAGCTAATTTGAAGTTAGAGTCACTAGATCTATACTTGAAACAAGCAGATGATTTGGATGATGCACAACGTAATATACTATTTGTGATGATTCAGCATGACCTATTTGATACCACAAATAACTATTTAACTAATCAGGAATTGGTTGATATTTCGTCAGAATATTCAAGACGAAAAGTGAATCAAATGACGACGGCATTAGAAGAAAAGAATTACTTAATAAAAGTAAAAAGTAAACCTACAACTTATGCGCTGAATTTGGATATGATTCCTTTATATGATTAGTGAAAAATAATTGTGACTATACAGAAAAGGCGCTAGGTTTTGCTAGCGCCTTATGTTAACCTATTAATTCTTGAGCAAGTTCTTTCTGTATCTTCCGGTAACAGTAAAATTGGTAAACTAACATGATGGTCCAACCGATTGTTGAAGCAAAGGCAACACCAGAGATACCTAAATGAGGGACTAATAGATAAACAAACAATACTCTGAATGAAATTTGAATAATAGTTGAAACTAAGGTAAGTCGCATTTTACCCACACCTCTAAAATAACCTTGTAAACCATTGGTAAAGGCTGGCCATAGATAGAAGAAGGCCATTAGACTTAAATATTGAGCCCCCATATTAATCAGATTTTGTTGAGATTCAGATACAAAAAGTGTCATTATCGGACGTCTAAAAATTAGAATAAAAATACACAATAATAGCCAATAAATGGATGCTAGTAGTAGGCCGGATTTGAACCCCTTGTTCAACCGGTCTTTTTGTTTAGCGCCGCGATTTTGCGCAACAAAGGTGGTCACACCTGAGGCGATACTTTGCTCCGGTGTGAAAGCAAAGTCATCTACCTTAGATACGGCATTGAAAACGGCCATCACGTCGACGCCAAGTGAATTCATCTTACCTTGAATCAGCAATTTTCCAATTGGTTGCGCAGCTTGTTGAAGGGCTGTCACCGAACCATAATTCATTGTTTGTTTTAAAAGTACTTTGTCGATTCGCCATTCGTCACGGTGGACTTGTAGAATAGGGATTTTCCAGTAGACATAGACTAAACAGAGCAAACCAGATAAAGCTTCAGCGATGACCGTTGAAAGGGCAGCACCAAATATACCCATCCCCATAATTGGGACAAATACAATGTCTAATACGGCATTTAATAAGGAAGCAAAAGCAACAAAATAGAGTGGTGTTTTTGAATCGCCAATACTCCTTAAAGCCTGGGCTAGCGCGTTGTATAGAAATGTAAAGGGGAAACCAATCAGCATCAAACGTAGGTATAAGCTAGCGTCCCCCAATATGGTATCAGGGACTTGCAATAATTGCAGAAAACTAGGTGTAAAAATGATACCAAATACTAAAACAAACAAGGATAAAATGGCACCAAAAATAAGCACCGTCGCCATTTGACGTTTTAATTTATCAAAGGCTTTCGCGCCAAAGAATTCACTCATCAGAACGGAAGCACCAATACAGATACCAGAAATGCTTAGGACGATGATGGTCATAATCGGTGCTGATGTTCCGACAGCAGCAAGCGCATCTTTTCCTACAAAACGGCCAACAATGATTGAATCTAAAGCATTGTAGGAGAGTTGGATCATGTTCCCTAATAACATAGGAATCGAAAATTTAAGTAAATGTCCGTGAATATTACCTTTGGTCATATCAGCTGCGATAGTGACTACCTTCTTTCTAATCGTGATAAATAATTGCCTATATAGTATAGCACGATAGGTGAGTTTGAACACATGGCTCTTAGGGAGAATATATAAAAGGTTTTTCATTGGTAGTCTTGCAAAAATTGTGGTTAAATGGTTTTGAAAGCAGTTACAGTCAATTCGTAAGTGAATCCGAGCATATCTATGCAATGAATTGAAACGCTTTCTTTTATATAATATAGCTAGGAAGTGAAGGAGTGCACAAATGACAATCGGAATCGGCTATGAAATTGAGGAAGGGAGAAATCAACTCGCTTTCCACACACATTCAACTTTTGAAATATATATGTTGCTGGAAGGAGAATGTACCTTTCAGATTGGGGACCAGTTCTTAGAACTTCAACCAGATGACATTGTATTAATTGATGGGATGACACTTCACAAAGCCTTTGTTGGCGAGGAGAGTGGCTCATACAAGCGGACAGTGGTTCATTTCTTGAGAGAGGATATTGCCCCTGTTCTAGCAAGCATTCATCAAGAGAATATTTTATCAATGTTTGATAAAGAACATGGCTATATTTATAGGTTAAAGTGTGAAGAGGATAAGCAGCGGATAAAAACATATTTAGCTGACCTTAACCGAATTTCAAAGCGGGATGACCAATCATTAGTGCAAAGCCAATCACTTTTAATTTTGACTCAAATACTGATGGAAATTGACTCTAACAATGTGGAAACGGCAAAAGTAGAAAGTCAACGGAATATTAAGATTGCACATGCTGAGTCAGTGGCTCGGTATATGACCTTACATTTTAAGGAAAAAATTGATATTGCGACGATTGCTAAGGAAACAAACCTAAGCCCGTCATACTTATCCCACGTCTTTAAAGAGGTGACTGGTATGACAGTGATGACTTTTCTAATGTCCTACCGTTTATCGCAAGCGATGTTTTCATTACGCTTGCGTCCTGATCTACAAGTGAATGAAGTTGCGAAGGATGCCGGCTTTGAATCAAATGCCCATTTTTCCCGCTTTTTTAAGAAGCATGTAGGCAAGACGCCTGTTCAGTATCGTAAGTCATTTCAAACATCTCATGTATCGAGTCAAATGGATCAATATTTATAAAGATATGCATAAATGTAACCGCTACCTTTTTAAAAGGAGCAAAGGAGGATTTTTTCATGACAACAGAAAATAAAGTACGCTTTGGTATTATCGGTTTCGGTGCTCAGGGTTCTATGTACGCAAAATTCATTACAGACGGTATGGTACCGAGCATGGATTTAGTTGCGATTGCTGATATTGACGATGCAAAATTAACGCAAGTATCTGAATTATATCCAGATGTTAAATTATTCAACAGTTATCAAGCAATTATTGAATCTGGAGAAGTGGATGCAATTATCACAACTGTACCTCACTACTTACACCCTGAAATTGCGACTTTTGCCTTAAGCAAAGGTATTCACGTATTAAATGAAAAACCTGCTGGTGTTTACACAAAACAAGTTAAAGAATTAAACGAGTATGCTAAATCAGTAGATGCGACTTACGCAATTATGTTTAACCAACGTAATAACCCCCTATATCAAAAATTAAAAACAATTTTAGATAATAAAGAAATCGGTGATATCCGCCGTGTCAACTGGATCATCACTACCTGGTGGCGTCCACAAGCTTACTATGACCAATCAGAATGGCGTGCAACTTGGGGCGGCGAAGGCGGTGGTGTCTTAGTAAACCAAGCACCACACCAACTAGACTTAATCCAATGGTTAACAGGCGTTCCTGCTAACGTTACTTCTCGTGTTCAATATGGTTACCAACGTGATATTCCTGTAGAAGACCAAGTACATGCTTTATTCGAGTATGACAATGGTGCAACTGGTGTATTCGTTACATCAACAAACGAAATTGTTGGTTCAGACCGCCTAGAAATTGTTGGTGATAAAGGTAAGATCATCG
Organism: Aerococcaceae bacterium 50-4; assembly: GCA_041223225.1. GTDB lineage: Bacteria > Bacillota > Bacilli > Lactobacillales > Aerococcaceae > Aerococcus. The sequence goes on along the minus strand of JBCLPQ010000001.1, from coordinate 31,958 downwards.
TTGATGATTCTCAAACAGCAAATGTTTATCGTCTAAATGAGTCAGAAGCTGACATTAACAAAAACATGGACGTTGATGGTGTGCGTCGTTTATTCACAGGTGAACTACCATTTGATGAATTATACGAAAAAGAAATTATCGAAGAAGAAAACGTTTGGGGTCAACAACACTCTGGCGTATTAGAAAACTTCGCACAACATATTTTAAATGACACACCTTTAATTGCTGATGGTCAAGAAGGAATCAACGGTGTACGTTTAGCTAACGCTATCCACTTATCAAGCTGGACTGGCGAAAAAGTCGCATTAGCAGACTTTGATGATGAAAAATACCTTTCATTATTGAACGATCACATCACTGAAGAAGGTAAATTTGATACCCGCGCATAGAAGGGACTGTATGAAATGTTAAGAGTAGCTGTAATTGGATTGGGGACAGTGTCGATTGTCCATTTGCGTGGCATTATTGAATCAGATAGGGCTGAATTAGTTGCAGTTTGTGATATCGATCCTAGCAAATCAACCATTGCAGGAGATACGCCTTTTTACACAGATTACCAAGAAATGTTAGATCAAGAGGAGATAGACGTCGTTCATGTCTGTCTTCCTCACTATCTTCATGACACGGTAACCCTTGATGTGGCTAAAAGAGGTGTCAATGTCCTTTGTGAGAAACCGGTAACGGTTAATTATGAACGGTCAAAAGCCTTAGTTGATGCGATTGAAAACCTGGACAACGGCGCTAAAGTGGCCATTTGTTTCCAAAACAGATTGAACGCTTCTGTTATCGAATTAAAACGAATATTAACAGAAGAAGATACAAGTGGTGTTGTTGCAGTTAAAGGGTTGGTTGCTTGGTATCGCGGTGAGGAATACTATTCTGAGAAACCGTGGAGAGGCACGATCGAACAGGCTGGATCAGGAACAATTATCAACCAATCCATTCACACGCTCGATTTACTGCATTACATCATTGGTGATCAATGGGTAGACGTTCGAGCTTCAGTCCATAATATTTTGGACTATGACATTGAAGTGGAAGATTCAGCTAGTGCGAACTTCACCTTTGAAAAAGGGGCGCACGGACTTTTCTACGCAACCAATGCTTACTATGGTAACGATTCAGTTGAGTTACAAGTAGTGACAAACAGATCACGTTATACCATTAAGGACAATAAATTGTTTAATGATGAGTGGCAATGTTTAGCAGAAGATGCCAAACTGCCAGATTCAAAAATCTATTATGGTCCTGGTCACCAAGATTGTATGGAACAATTCTATGACGCGATAAAAAATGATACCGATGATTATTGCTCGGTGGCGGATGCTTTGCCAACCATGCAAATGATTGACGCCATGAAACAATCTAGCAAAGAAAATAAAAGAATTTATAAGGAGGCATTTTTAAATGGTTAAATTAGGTGTTCAAGGAATGACAGTCAAAGATGCATTTAATGAAGATGTATATGGCACTATGCAACGTTTAAATGAAATTGGTTATAAGTCAGTAGAAATTTCTCAAATTGAAACAACGCCAGAAAACATCCAAGCCTTACAAAAAGCTTGTAAAGATTTTGATATGGAAATTGCATCTATGTCAGCTTCTTTAGAACCACAACAAGAAGGTGCTGAAAGTTTAACAACTGATTTTGATAAAATCGTTGCCGACTGTAAAGCAGTAGATACAGACTTATTACGTATTGGGATGTTACCCCTAAACTATATGTCTTCACTTGAAAAAGTAAAAGAATTCTGTGCGAAAGCCAATGATTATGCTAAGAAATTAAAAGAAGAAGGCATTAAACTGTATTACCATAACCACCATATTGAATTCGTAAGATATGAAGGTAAATACTTATTAGATATCATTGCTGAAGAAGCGCCAGACTTAGGATTTGAATTAGATATTCACTGGATTCAACGTGGTGGTGCGAACCCAGTTGAAATCTTAAGTCAATACAAAGGCCGCGTAGACTTAGTTCACTTGAAAGATTACCGTGTAAACCCAATTCCTCAAGAAGCTATTGATGGATTGTTCAGAGGTGAAATGGATGAATTTGGCAAATACTTCTATAACAACGTAGAATTTGCTGAATTAGGTCAAGGTTCATTAGATTTACCAACAATCATCCAAGCTGCTATTGATGCAGGTGTACGTTACTTATTAGTAGAACAAGATGATACTTATGGTCGTGACCCATTTGATTCATTAACTGATTCTCACAAGTGGTTAGTAGACAATAACTATAGCGACTTATTCTAAAATTAAAACGGTTAACAGTCTAGTATTTAAAGTGTGATTAAAGGAGTGAATGTTTTGGCAAGTAATGATGGAATGAATTACGCACCCAAAGGAAAGTTGAATTTAGTTGTAGAACCTGGTGAATTTAATGTTGGTGTGACTGCCTTAGACCACGGACATATCAACGGGATGTCAAACGGGTTAATTGAAGCTGGTGCAACAATTAAATATGTTTATGATCCAAATCCAGAAAAGGTTGCAGCTTATGTTGAACAATTCCCAGATGTTGAAGTTGCTGATTCTTTAGAACAAATCTTAGCAGATGACAGCATTCATATGGTTGCAGCAGCTGCTGTACCTAACTTACGTTCAGCTTTAGGGAATAAAGTAATGAAAGCTGGTAAAGATTACTTTACAGATAAAACAGGTTTCACTAGTTTAGACCAATTAGAGGAAACGAAAAAAGTGGTTGCTGAAACAGGCCGTCGTTATTTCGTTTACTTCTCTGAGCGTCTGCATGTTGAAGCAGCGATTTTAGCGGGACAATTAATCGAAGAAGGTAAAATCGGTCGCGTAATTCAAGTGACTGGTTTTGGCCCTCACCGTTTAGACAAAGATATTCGTCCAGATTGGTTCTTCAAAAAAGAACAATACGGCGGTATTTTAGCAGATATCGGTTCCCACCAAATCGAGCAATTCCTTTACTATACTGGTAATGAAGATGCTAAAGTAGTAGCTTCTAAAGTGGGCAACTATAACAACCCTGATACACCTGAATTGGAAGATTACGGTGATGCAACCTTAATCGGTGATAACGGTGCTACTTTCTTCTTCAAAGTAGACTGGTTTACGCCGGATGGTTTAGGTACTTGGGGAGACGGCCGTACCTTTATTACAGGTACAGAAGGTACGATTGAATTACGTAAGTATATTAATGTGGCTGAATCTGAAGAAAAAGATCATGTATTCTTAGTGACTAAGGACGGTGAAGAACACTTCCAAGTTACTGGAGAAGTTGGCTTCCCATTCTTTGGTGAAATGATTCTAGACTCATTAAATGGTACTGAAAATGCTATGACGCAAGATCATATCTTCAAAGCGCAAGAACTATGCTTATTAACGCAAGAACAAGCAGAAGTAATTGACGTAGAAAAATAGCTAAACAAAAAGCGAATCTTACCTATAAACATGGGTGAGATTCGCTTTTTTGTTGATGTATTAAGATGATTATTCAGCCGCTTGTGCCTTTTCGTAATCTTCTTGTGGGTTATCGTCTGCCGTCCAAATTGGAATTGAAGAGCCACCAGATACTTCTTCGATTTTGGCTTTTGTTTCGTCTGATTGGTATGCGTCTACAATGGCTTGAATATCTGCATTGTCGACTTTATCTTGTGTTGTTGCGATGATGTTTTTCTTGACTGGGTCAATGTTTGATGCATCGTCTGTGTCAACATAAATAGCATCCTCGGGGTTTAAACCAGCATCCATCAACATGTCGCCACCGATCGTAATCAAATCAGCATCCCCAAGTGAACGAGCGATTTGAGATGGATCCATTTCGATGATTTCGATGTTTTTCGTATTTTCAACAACATCTGCTTGGGTAGGTGCAAACCCAGCATTTTCGTCTAGTTTGATTAAGCCAATATCTTGTAAGCCTAAGAAAGCACGCTCTGCATTGGTTGCTGAATTTGAAACTGCAACAGTTGCGCCATCTGGAATTGACTCAACATCTGCAATTTCTGGTACTGCGAAAATGTACATTGGTGACACAATCGTATAAGCAATCGGTGTAATTTGTGAGTCACCTAGGTCTTTAGCATAAGCGTCTAAGAATGAAATATGTTGGAAGGCGTTTAAGTCTAATTCGCCATCTTCTAAGGCACGGTTTGGCTGTGAGTATTCTGAGAAAGTCACGACTTCAAGATCAATCCCTTGGTCTTCTAAACGTGTTGCCACGTCTTCCCAAATTTCTGCAGATACATCGCCAACAACACCCACTGAATACTCTCTAGTTTCTCCTGCGGTTGATTCTCCTTCACTTGATCCATTTCCGCAAGCTGCTAAAATAAAAGCGCTGGTTAGGGCCAGGCCAAGTTGAATCGTTTTTCTAATCTTCATATCATTTCTCCCCATTCCTATTGATGACCCTATTTTATACGAGGATGACAATATGCGCAATGCTGTAAAAGGACAGTCGTTGGTTAAGTAAATAATGATTGAGGGACTATTAGTTAAGTTTTTTGGTACTTAGGACTTTAAAATTTCGATTTTTTATAAACCGAGGTGACATAGTGAAAAAATAGGGTCTACATTATATATTTTCACCATTTTCCGCTATAATGAACATGAATAAGAAAGCGGAGGAATACGATGTCTAATAATTATCAATATCCAATCGATTTGGATTGGACTAGGGAAGAAATGGCGACTGTGGTAGCGATGTGGAATGGCTTGGAGCAAGCTTATGAATCAAGTATTAATCGCGAAGAGTTATTACGTCGCTATAAGGCATTTAAAGAAGTAGTACCTAGTAAAATGGAAGAGAAACAATTAGGTAACCAGTTTGAAAAGATTTCCGGTTACCAACTTTATGGCACCGTCAAAAAAGCCAGAAATACTGCAACCAAGTCTATTTCTATGCCATAAGGTGAATAAAATGAGATACTAGAGGTAAAGTGGGAGGCATGTAAATGTTAGAAACGCGGGCAGCCTTAGTGCGGTCGTGGGTGGAAGAAGCAGCAGCATATATCCACGACCAATTAAAAAATGAAATCGAAATCGAAAGCAAGTCTAATCGAAAAGATTTAGTGACCAATGTGGATAAGGAAGTTGAATTATTATTTAGAAATAAGATTCAAGCCAATTTCCCTGCTGACCATTATATTGGTGAAGAGAAGATGGGTGAAACGCCAACGGATTTAGATGGCGGCGTGTGGATAGTGGACCCTATCGATGGCACAGCCAATTTTGTCCTTCAACAAAATCACTTTGCCATTATGGTGGCTTACTACGAAAACGGTATTGGTCAGCTTGGGGTGGTCTATGATGTCGTGAATGATGATTATTTCGAGGCGATCCTTGGACAAGGAATTAGACGTAACGGGGAAGTTTTTGAACCCCCATTTAAAGATAAGACGTTAAAAGATTCCTTGATAGCTGTGAATGGCGGTATGGTGATGAAAGATGCCTATCAAGTGCAAGAGCTTGTGAAGGAGTCAATGGGTCTGCGGATTTATGGGTCAGCAGGGATTGAAATTATTGCTTTATTGAAGGGCGAAATCGCGGCTTATGTATCGCCAAGGCTGCAGCCCTGGGACATTGCTGCCGGCCAAGTGTTGGCACGCGAAGTGGGCATTCAAGTGTCGCAGTTTACGGGGGAACCGATTGATTTGTTTAATCGAAATCGGGTATTAGCAGCCTACCCGTCAGCCTACCGACGGATGATAAAGAATTTTAAGGATGAAAAGTAAGCAAGGATTGTTCTTTTCACATCAATAGTCCCTTGAACTTTGTGATTTATTTGGTCGACATAATCGAAAAAACTAGTAATTTCAATTGATAAGTGATACGATGTTATGGCGGTTTTATTACGAGAAACTTTGTTAAAGTTTATAACTAGGGGTTTTAGGGTAAAACGGTTTCATAAACTTGACAAATAATTGATACAAATTTTGTATTTATTATATAAATTGGAGGAATTTTAAAAATGGCAAAACGTGAAGATATTCGTAATGTTGCAATCATTGCCCACGTTGACCACGGTAAGACTACTTTGGTTAACCAATTGTTGGAACAATCAGATACTTTGGATGAACGAACAAAAATTGATGAGCGTGCAATGGACTCTAACGATATCGAGAAAGAGCGTGGTATCACCATTCTAGCTAAGAATACGGCTGTTAACTACAAGGGCCACCACATCAATATCATGGATACTCCAGGACATGCGGACTTCGGTGGTGAAGTTGAGCGTATCATGACAATGGTTGACGGTGTAGTTTTAGTTGTTGATGCTTATGAAGGTACTATGCCACAAACTCGTTTTGTGTTGAAAAAGGCTTTCGAGGCAAACTTAACACCGATTGTTGTTGTAAATAAAATTGATAAGCCAGCTGCTCGTCCTGCTGAAGTTGTAGACGAAGTATTAGACTTGTTTATCGAATTAGGTGCAGAAGATGATATGTTAGACTTCCCAGTTGTATATGCATCTGCTTTAAGTGGTACGTCTAGTCTTTCTGATGATCCTGCTGACCAAGAAGCATCAATGGATGCCATTTTCGATACGATCCTTGAGGAAATCCCAGCCCCAGAAGATAACTCTGAAGAAGGCTTACAATTCCAAGTATCATTACTAGACTATAACGACTATGTTGGTCGTATTGGTATTGGTCGTGTGTTCCGTGGTACGATCCGTGTAGGGGACCAAGTTACATTGATGAAACTGGATGGTACTGAGAAAAACTTCCGAGTGACAAAATTATTCGGTTTCTTAGGTTTAGAGCGTATTGAAATTAACGAAGCAAAAGCTGGAGAACTTATTGCGGTTTCAGGTATGGAAGATATCTTCGTTGGGGAAACAGTTGTAGATTCAAATATTAAAGAAGCGCTAGAGCCTCTACGTATTGATGAGCCAACACTACAAATGACTTTCTTAACAAATGATTCACCATTTGCTGGTCAAGAAGGTAAACATGTAACTTCTCGTAAATTGGAAGAACGTTTACGTTACGAGTTGAATACTGACGTGTCATTACGTGTTGAAAATACTGCTTCACCGGATGCATGGATTGTTTCTGGTCGTGGTGAGCTTCACTTATCTATCTTGATTGAAAATATGCGTCGTGAAGGTTACGAGTTACAAGTATCTCGTCCAGAAGTTATCATCCGTGATATCGAAGGCGTGAAATCTGAACCATTTGAGTTAGTTCAAATTGATACGCCTGAAGAGTACCAAGGTTCTATTATTGATGCCTTGAACCAACGTCGTGGTACTATGGTAGACATGGTTTCTACTGGTTTAGGTACAACTCGTTTAACTTACCATGTACCAGCTCGTGGGATGATTGGTTTCACTACTTACTTCATGTCATTAACACATGGTTATGGTATCTTGAACCATACTTATGACCACTACGCACCATACATTAATGAACAAATTGGTGGACGTCGTAACGGTGCTTTAGTATCAACTGATACTGGTAAAGCAACAACTTACGGTATTATGCAAGTTGAAGACCGGGGTACAATCTTTGTGAATCCAGGTACTCAAATTTACGGTGGTATGATTGTTGGTGAATCTACACGTGAAAAAGATATCGTTGTGAACATCATCCGTTCTAAGAATTTAACTAACGTTCGTTCTTCTAACAAAGACCAAACAGCGTCAATCAAAGCACCTAAGCTTATGACACTAGAAGAATCATTAGAATTCATGAATGACGATGAGTACTGTGAAGTAACACCTGAAAACATTCGTTTACGTAAATCAATCTTAAACGAATCAGAACGTGCAAAAGCAGCAAAGAAAAAGAACCTAGGATAAAGTAAGGTGTGACACGAACCGGTCAGAAATGAACCGTTGGAAGATTAGGGCAGTAACTGACGTAGTCAGTTGCAATCTAATTCTAGCGCATTTAGCCGAGTAAACGCTAAAGCGTAAACTCGCCCATAAACTGAAACGCAGTCATTTCTGGTTCGTGGAGCCCGATTAACCAGGATGCGACAAAAGGCGTCTAGACTCAAAACGCTGGAGTAAATAGTCGCAGTGATGGCACATCACGGAGACAATTTGCGAAGTGGAGCGGAGTCTGCCTTTTGGAGCTTAACTTCACAGGATGTGAGCTCAACTTTGGAAAGTACGAACTCGATTATATGCATGCTAATATATCAAGGAGAGGCTGAGACATTTTTGCCCCAGCTTCTCTTTGTTTTTACGTAAATATTGTCTTTCTTCTTTTATTTTTCTATAAAATGCAATAGGTTTCCGCTAATCTAGTTCGCGATTATGCTATAATTGGTAATTGAGTAATAGGTCAATTTCCTATACTAACTTCTAGAATCGACGGATGTTACACATCAGAAAAATCCACAAAGGAGGGCTATTGTGTCTACTAAAACTAATGAAAAAAAAGCCCGAAAGAAAGACAAAAAACAAGAAAAAACGAATGCCTTAGAAAAAGACAAGGCAAAAAAACAAGCCAAGAAAAATGCTAAAGCCAAGAAGAATGACGGCCCAAGCTGGGGCAAACGTGTTCGTGCCCATTTTGAAGATTTTAATGGCAAAATCTTTATATTATACGGTTTATTATTGACGATTGGTTTACTAATGGTCACGACCGCATCATCCTACCTGGCAACATCATCTGGTCAAGCTACTTACTATTATTTGCTGAGACAGGGGATATTTGCAGTAGCTGGGTTAATTGCCATTGTCGTAATCTATATTACTAAACCAGAAATGTGGCGCCATAAAGGATTCCAAAGTCTCATTTATTTGGGGATAACGGCCCTCTTGCTGATTACCACTGTATTTGGTGAAACCATTAATGGTGCTCAAGGGTGGATTGGGGTAGGTGCCTTCTCAATTCAACCAGTCGAGTTTGCGAAACCAGCCCTGATCATTTTAGTAGCCAATTTTCTGGCTAAGGAAGACGTACAAGCATCTATTGCGGAGGCTGAAAAACCTTGGCAACTCATACCCAAATATTGGAAGCCACTTGCTGCCATTGGCCTTTGGATGGGATTAGTTGTACTTTTCCCCGATATCGGTGGGGTACTTATCTTATTCTCTTTACTTATGATCTTAGTACTGAATTCGGGAATCGCAGTGAAATGGCTATCTAGGACTGTACTCGCGGTTGTCGTTTTGTATATTGCGATTATTCTAATTTTAAATGTTGTAGACTTATCTCATATCGATAACTACCAAATTGAGCGGTTCACCTCATTTATTAACCCATTTGCAGATGCCCAAGATACAGGTATGCAATTGGTTTATGGATTTTACGCTTTCTCAAATGGCGGTATCTTGGGACGTGGTGCCGGAAATTCGATCCAAAAATTAGGTTACTTACCAGAGGCCCACAATGACTTCATCATGGCAATTATCGGTGAAGAATTCGGTTTATGGGGTGTATCCCTAGTATTAGTCTTATACTTCGGACTAGTCATCTACCTCTTCCACAAAGCTATCAAAATGCGCCGAATATTTGACCAATCCGTTCTTATCGGTGTCGGATCTTACTTCCTCATCCAAGCTTTCGTTAATTTGGGTGGCGTATTAGGACTGATACCATTAACAGGTGTCACCTTCCCATTCATGTCATACGGCGGTTCAAGTCTCTTAGTCACTAGCATTATGATAGGGATTGCCTTATCTGTGATCGCTTCTGATAGAGCTTGGTGTAGAGACCTTCGAGCAAAAAGGGCGAAGCCACAACAAGCTGACTCAACTGAAAATACGCAGTAAAGCATGTCTAAGAACAGATCGCTTTGAATGATCTGTTCTTTTTTATTTGCGCATGTATTTTGAAATTACTTTCATTTTTTGCCTAGTGAAGGGATTGCAAAAACGCAAAAGTGAAAGTACATTCATAAATTGGTGTGCTATTGTAAATAATTGCAAAAGTGTATACAATAGTCGTTGTAAACGATTTCTGTTGCCGAAATGGAAGAGGGAATTTTGAGTTTATATACAAAAGAAAGGAAGATGACAATGAATAAAACGCAATTTATGCAACAAGTAAAAGATGGTATCATCGTTTCATGCCAAGCTTTACCTGGAGAACCCTTGTATACAGAAGCTGGTGGTGTCATGCCTCTATTAGCTAAAGCGGCAGAAGAAGCAGGGGCTGTAGGTATCCGCGCAAATTCAGTTCGAGATATCAAAGAAATTCAAGCGGCTGTTGATTTACCAATTATTGGTATTATCAAGCGTGACTATCCACCACAAGAACCATTCATTACGGCAACTATGCAAGAAGTGGATGAGTTAGTAGCGACGAACTGTGAAGTGATTGCTTTAGATTTAACTGACCGTGAACGCTTTGATGGACAAGAAGTAAATGCTTTTATCCAACAAATCAAAACAAAGTATCCAGACCAATTATTTATGGCGGATATTTCAACCCTTGAAGAGGGCGTGAATGCTTTTGAACAAGGTATTGACTTCGTTGGAACGACTTTATCTGGCTATACTGCTTACAGTGAACAAACTGAAGGACCAAATATTCCTTTAGTAAAGCAGCTAGTTGAAGCTGGCGTTGATGTGATTGCTGAAGGAAAAATCCATACCCCAGAGCAAGCCAAAGAAATTCATGAACTTGGGGTTGCTGGTATTGTTGTGGGTGGCGCAATTACGCGACCTAAAGAAATTGCGAGTCGTTTTATCAATGCTTTAAATCAATCAATTTAATCAGGCAAGTTCTTTGGTATTGGTTATACATTTTATCTACCTTATGAACAAGTATGCCTATCTATAAAAGGGAGTGAAAAAGATGTTTAAGAAATTTTCAAAATTAGGCCAAGCCTTTATGTTACCAATCGCCATTCTACCGGTAGCCGGTTTACTATTAGGATTGGGTTCGGCCCTATCTAACGAAGCAGCAGTTGCACAGTTTGCTTTTTTAGGTGCAGATTGGATTCAAGCAGTCTTCGCCATTATGACAGGTGCAGGTAACGCTGTTTTTGCTAATCTACCATTAATTTTTACGATTGGTATCGCTGTAGGGTTAGCGGAAGCAGATAAAGGGACTGCAGGTTTATCTGGTGGGGTAGCTTACCTGGTTTATACGGCTACTATTGCGACCATGTTGGAACTATTTTCGGCGGAAGGTGCCATGATTGATACTGGTGTGTTAGGGTCAATCGTGATTGGTTTAACCGTAACCTTCCTACATAACCGTTACCGTAAGATTGAATTACCACAATTCCTTGGTTTCTTTGGTGGTTCAAGATTTATTCCGATAGTGTCATCACTTGCAGCAATCGTTTTAGGTTTATTATTCTACCTTATCTGGCCACCAATCCAAGGTGGTTTAGAAGTTGCTGGCCAAGCAATCGCTAATATGGGATCAATCGGTTCCTTCTTCTACGGCTTCCTATTGCGTTTGACTGGAGCAGTGGGTCTCCACCATACTATTTACCCGCTATTCTGGTATACCTCATTAGGTGGGGTAGAAACAGTAGCAGGAGAAGCCGTTTCAGGTGCTCAAAATATCTATTTTGCTCAATTAGCTGATCCAAATTATACTGGCTTATTCACTTACGGTACCCGTTTCTTTGCTGGCCGTTTTGCGACTATGATGTTTGGATTACCAGCTGCAGCGCTAGGGATGTATCATGCGATTCCAAAAGAAAATCGTGCGAAGAATGCAGGTTTCTATTTCTCAGGTGCCCTAACTTCATTCTTAACAGGGATCACCGAGCCATTGGAATTTTCTTTCCTATTTGCAGCGCCTTGGTTATATGTCGTACATGCCTTCCTAGATGGGGTATCTTTCTTCGTAGCAGATATTCTACAGATTAGAATTGGGAATACCTTTTCCGGAGGTCTAATCGACTTTACCTTGTTTGGACCACTGCAGGGTAATGCGCAAACGAATTGGTTGTTAGTGATTCCAATTGGTATTGTTTGGGCCCTAGTTTATTACTTTGTTTTCCGGACATTAGTGAAGAAATTCAAAGTAGCTGTACCGGGCATGGAAGTCAATGTTGGTGAGATGGCAAAAGAATCATCAACGACATCAGCTAAGTCATCTAATTTACATGACCAAGCACTAACGATTATCGAAGCCCTAGGAAATGAAGACAATATTGAATATGTTACTGCGTGTGCTACAAGACTTCGTGTTTCTGTGAAAGACAATCAAATCGTTGATAAAGAGACGTTAAAAGACTTGGGTGCGTCAGGTGTACTAGAAGTTCAAAATGGTGTTCAAGCCATTTATGGCGGAAAATCTAACTTGTACAGTCAAGAAATCAATCAAATTCTTGGTCGAGAAGAATAAACTATTTAAAGAAGTTGGCTTATAAACCAGCTTCTTTTTCTATATAAATTTGGTATTAGAGCACAGTATTGCTATAATAAATGGATGAAAATGTAACCGCTTATCTGATGATAGGATAGTGGTTTTGTATGAGAGGAGAGAGAGAATGAAACGATTAATTTCGGCTAGCGCGAGTGAAATAAAAAAGATGGATGCTAGCCAACTGAAACAAGCCATTTTTGCCAGTGAGGGACGAACGATTGTTGCTGAAACAGTTGTCACTTCACCGCCACTAATCCAAGGGCTATCTAATCCAGAGGTGATGGCTACTTTTGGTGCAGATATTATTGTTTTAAATGAACTAGATGTATTTAATCCAGAAATCCCAGGTTTAGAAAACTTTGCTGGATCTAAAGAAATCATTCGAGAATTGAAACGATTAATTGGTCGCCCAATTGCCATCAATCTTGAACCAGTGGATGAAAGTCAGGAATTGCTTGAAAGTCGAGTAGCATTAAATCCAGGTCGATTGGTGTCGGAAGCGAGTTTAAAAGCTGCCGATGAGCTTGGTGTCGACATGATTTTATTAACGGGTAATCCAGCAACCGGTGTGACCATGTCAGCTATCAAGGATGCAGTAAAAGAAACGAAAAGCCATTTTTCAGGCTTAGTTCTTGCGGGTAAAATGCATGGAGCTGGATTGACAGAAAGTATCGTGAATGAAGAGGCCTTGCTTGGCTTTATGGATGAAGGTGCTGATGGGGTCTTGATTCCTGCGGTGAATACGGTACCGGGCGTCAATGAAGTGGAAAATCAGGTAGTCACTAAGAGTATCCACGCTCGTGGTGGCTTAGTCATGGCTACTATAGGGACTAGTCAAGAGTCAGCCCAAGCTTCTGTCATCGAAGCAATTGCTTTATCTAATAAACGAGTAGGAGTAGACTGTCATCATATTGGGGACGGTGCATATGGCCGGATGCCTGATCCAGAAAATATTACTGCCTTGAGTTTAGCTGTTCGCGGTAAACGCCATACTTATTTCCGCATGGCGCAGTCAGTAAATCGTTAATTGAAGGTACGAATATCTTAACCAATAGGGAGGATAAGATAAAATGAAAAATTATTTACAAAATCTAGGGAAATCGATTATGTTACCCGTATCGATTTTACCTGTTGCTTCATTGTTAATGGGTATAGGCTATTGGATAGACCCGGCCGGACTTTCTGGTGAAGGGACTAACCTATCTGCCATCTTTTTAATTCAAGCTGGTAATGCGATTATCCACAACTTGCCAATTCTATTTTCGGTCGGTATTGCTACCGGACTATCCAAAGATGGTAACGGAGCGGCTGGTTTATCTGGTTTAGTTGGTTACTTAATCGTGACCAATCTACTATCCTTGGAAGGTTTAAGTATTTTAATGAATATGCCAGTGGAAGAGGTGCCAATGGCATTCGATGCTACTGAAAACGTCTTTATGGCTATTATCGCCGGTTCAGTGGCAGCTGCCTTGTACAATCGATATTCAGGTACGAAATTGCCAACTGCCTTAGCATTCTTCTCGGGTAGACGGTTGATTCCAATCCTTTCAGCAGCAGCTATGCTGGTGATTTCATTACTATTATTCTTTGTGTGGCCATTTGCCTATGATGCCTTAGTAGCATTTGGTACTTTTATTTCCGGCTTAGGCGCTTTAGGTGCAGGGTTATACGGATTCTTCAACAAATTATTGATTCCAACTGGTTTGCACCACGCCTTAAACTCGGTATTTTGGTTTGACTTAATTGGTATTAACGATATTGGAAACTTCTGGGCCTCTGAAGGGGTAAAAGGGGTTACCGGTATGTACCAAGCTGGCTTCTTCCCAATTATGATGTTTGGTTTACCTGGTGCAGCTTTGGCAATTTTCAAAAATGCTGAATCCAAAGCTAAAAAGATTGCAGCTGGTACGATGATTGCTGGTGCATTCGCATCATTCTTTACTGGGATTACTGAACCAATTGAATTCTCCTTCATGTTTGCAGCACCTGGTTTATACCTGGTTCACGCTTTCTTAACTGGTGTTTCAATGTTCATCGCAGCAACCTTCCATTGGACAGCCGGCTTTGGTTTTTCAGCTGGATTAGTTGACTTCATGTTAAGTTTAAATGTACCAATTGCCAACCAACCCTTGATGTTGCTTGTATTAGGTTTAGGTATGTTTGTCGTTTACTATTTCGTATTCGACTTTGCTATCCGTAAATTTGACTTTGCAACACCGGGTCGTGGTGAAAATGCTGTAACTGAAGAAGCCATTACGGACACTGATTCAGAAATGACAACTGGTAATACAGCAACCCCAGCTTCAACAAGCAATGATAAATACGCACGCATGGCTAGTGTAATCTATGATGCAGTTGGTGGACAAGAGAATATCCGTAGTTACTACAATTGTGCGACACGATTACGTTTCGAATTAGATGATGTTGATCAAGTAGATCAAGCCAGAATTAAAGGGTTAGGTGTTCCTGGTGTGAACGTTTTAGATAAGAATCACTTGCATGTTATTGTGGGTACCGATGTTCAATTCGTAGCGGATGAAATGAAAAAAATTGAAGATTAATTTTTTAGAAGGGAAGTTGGCTTAACAACCAGCTTCTTTTTTCATGGAAAATGATTTAAATAAATTGGCTAAAAATGGATCTGATTTCTCATAATTCACCTGTAAAAGCCTAAAAGAGTCATGGATTATAAGTTGAAAGTAATGGATTCAAGGGCTATAAGCTATCAATGATACTGCAGTCTTTATTTTCATTCGTTACCTCGCGAGACAATTATGATAGAATAATGATAGAACTCTCATTTTTATAAATGAAAATGATTTAAAAATAGCTAAACTATGATACAATTGGCAAGTGGAAACAAGCGTCAAGAAATGAACGGCGTACAGAGAGGGAGTTACTATATATGATAAATAAAGTATTAGTTGCGAACCGTGGGGAAATCGCAATCCGTATTTTCCGAGCGTGTTACGAACTAGGAATTGATACAGTCGCAGTGTATTCTCAAGAAGATGAGGGATCAGTTCACCGTTTTAAAGCGGATGAGTCTTATTTATTATCTCGTGATAAAAAAGCTGTTGAAGCTTATTTAGATATTGAAACAATTATTCAAATTGCTAAAGATGTTAATGCCGATGCAATCCACCCTGGTTATGGCTTCCTGTCTGAAAATACTGAATTTGCCCGTCGTTGTGAGGAAGAGGGCATCAAATTTATTGGTCCATCACACGAAATTCTAGATATGTTCGGAGACAAGGTAAAAGCCCGTGAAGCAGCTAAAAAAGCGAATATTCCGTTGATTCCAGGTTCTGACGGCCCAGTAGAAAGCCTTGAAGAAGTAGTTGAGTTTGGTAAAACTGCTGGATATCCAATCATCATCAAAGCGGCCTTAGGTGGTGGTGGACGTGGTATGCGTGTTGTTCGTTCAGAGGATGAAGTAGCAGAGCAATATCGTTTAGCTGTATCTGAAGCAACCAAAGCCTTTGGTTCAGGCGAAGCCTATGTTGAAAAATACGTAGAAGGGCCTAAACATATTGAAGTACAAATCATGGCTGATGAGCAAGGGAATACCATGCACTTGTGGGAACGTGACTGTTCAGTACAACGTCGTCACCAAAAAGTGGTCGAAGTAGCTCCAACAGTAAACATGTCTATGGAATTACGTAACCGTATTTGTAATTCTGCACGTGACTTCTTGGATTCGGTTGACTATGCCAATGCGGGAACTGTTGAATTCCTATTAGATGGGGAAGACTTCTACTTTATTGAAGTAAACCCTCGTGTTCAAGTTGAACACACAATTACTGAGCAAATCACAGGTGTTGACATTGTCCAAACCCAAATTCGTGTTGCAGCTGGTGAAAGCTTAGCTGAAATTGGTTTACCAGCACAAGAAGACCTACCATTAAACGGTTTTGCTATCCAATGTCGTGTAACAACAGAAGATCCAAATAACAACTTCTTCCCAGATACTGGTAAAATCAATACTTACCGTTCGCCAGGTGGTTTTGGTGTCCGTTTAGATGCCGGGAATGGTTTCCAAAATACAGTAGTGAGCCCATACTTTGACTCAATGATTGCGAAATTGATTACTTATGGGCCAAGCTTTGAAGATACTGTCTCTAAAATGAACCGTTCATTACGTGAATACCGTGTGCGTGGAGTTAAAAATAACATTCCATTCTTACGTAACGTGGTAAACCATCCTGTTTTCCAAGAGGGGACTGCCAATACTATATTCATCGACAATACACCAGAATTGTTTGACTTCCCTAAAGAACGTAATCGTGACCGCGGAAACAAAGTCTTACAATATATTGGAGATATTTCAGTGAATGGCTTCCCAGGCATTGAAAAAGAAAAGCCACTTTTCGAAACAATTCCAACACCTAAGATTGAATTGATGGACCGGAGTGGTTTGTCTGCTAAACAAATTTTAGACCGCGATGGGGTACAAGGTGTACAAGAGTTCATTAAGAATACGAACGACCTATTATTAACGGATACAACCATGCGTGATGCACACCAATCCTTAATTGCGACACGTATGCGTACGCGAGACATGGTGAAACCAGCTAAAATTATGGAAGATGCTCTACCAAACTTATTCTCTATGGAAGTTTGGGGTGGCGCAACATTTGATGCTGCCTTCCGTTTCTTAACTGAAGATCCTTGGAACCGTCTGGAACAATTGCGTCAAGCAATGCCAAATACTTTATTACAAATGCTATTCCGTGGTTCAAATGCGGTAGGTTATACATCATATCCAGATAACACGCTAAAAGCCTTTATCGATCAAGCTGCCGCTACAGGTATTGATGTCTTCCGTGTCTTTGACTCATTAAACTGGACAAAACAAATTGAAAAACCAATTCAATATGTAAAAGATGCTGGTAAGATTGCTGAAGCAACAATGTGCTATACCGGAGATATTATGAATCCAGACCGGTCTAAATATTCGCTAGATTACTATGTGAACTTAGCCAAAGAATTACAGGCAATGGGTGCTGATATCATCGCTGTTAAAGACATGGCTGGTTTATTAAAACCTCAAGCGGCTTATGCATTAATTTCTGAATTGAAAGACAATATTGATGTACCAATCCACTTGCATACACATGACACAGCAGGAAACGGTATTTTAACTTATGCTGAAGCGTCACGTGCGGGTGTTGATATCGTAGATGTGGCCTCTTCAGCCTTTGCTTCTACAACGTCACAACCATCAATGCAATCTTTATATTATGCAATGGAGTATAACGATCGTAAACCAAATATCAACGTACAAAACGCTGAGAAAATTAACCAATACTGGTTAGGTGTACGTTCATACTATGATGAATTCACTTCAGGTTTAGAAGGACCAGAAACTGAAATTTATGAAACTGAAATGCCTGGTGGACAATACACCAACTTACAACAACAAGCTAAATCAGTCGGTTTAGGCAGTCGTTGGAATGACGTGAAGAAAATGTACCACGATGTCAACTTCTTATTTGGCGATATTGTAAAAGTTACGCCTTCATCTAAAGTAGTTGGTGACATGGCATTATTCATGGTTCAAAATGACCTAACTGTCGAAAAATTCTTTGCAGAAGGTAAAAAATATGACTACCCACAATCTGTGATCGACCTATTTAAAGGTAAGATTGGTCAATCAGAAGGTGGCTTCCCGCAAGAGGTCTCTGACATTATCTTGAAAGGTGAACCAGCTTCAACAGACCGTCCTGGTGAGTACTTAGATCCGATTGATTTTGAAGCAACACGTCAAGAATTAATCGAACGTTTAGGAGACGAAGATGTAGATGATAAAGATGTGTTATCTTACATCATGTACCCAGAAGTCTTTGTTGACTACCGTCATAAATTGGAACGTTATTCTGACATTTCAATTGTGCCTACACCAAGCTTTTTCTATGGTATGAAGACAGGTGAAACAGTGAATGTCGAAATCCAAAAAGGTAAAGTTCTATATATTCGCCTAGTTCAAATTGGTGAGCTGGATGAAACTGGCCAACGTATTGTCTTCTTTGAATTAAATGGTCAATCTCGTGAAATTATTGTACGTGACGCTAATGCTAAAACAACGGCAGCGGTTCGTCGTAAGGCTGACCACAACAATACCAACCATATTGCTGCGACCATGCCAGGTACTATCCTTGATGTTCAGGTGCAACAAGGTGATGAAATTGAAGAAGGACAATTATTGTTGATTTCTGAAGCCATGAAGATGGAGACAACGCTGAAAGCACCACGCAAAGCTGTTGTGAAAGAATTACTTGTGGCCAACGGCGATCAAGTAAATTCTGGTGATTTACTATTAGTATTGGAATAAAATGATGTTTATAATAGCGGGTCAGCAAGTTGGGGCCCGCTATTTTTCTATAAAAAGGTTTAGGGGTTACCTGCTTTGGAATTCCTGTTATAATGAGAATAAAGCTAGTAATTAAAGGAAGTCGATGAGATGAGTATTTATGATGAAGCACAAACGCGTCAAGAGCTGATTGTGTGGATGTATTCGAATAAAAAGGTGAAACAGTTGCAAAAATACGGTTTTGTCTATTATGTGTCGTGGAAGATGAAGTATGCGGTCTTGTATACTGATATGAGTGAAGCGGACCATATTCAAAAAAATTTAGAAAAACTACATTTTGTACGCCAAGTGGATGTGTCACCAAGACAGGAAATGGCAACGGACTATGCGACTGCTTTTGATGCTTATGCAGCTGATTTAGCAACAAAGAAAGAATTGGCTGATAAAGATCGTTTGAATGAGCGTTATGCGTAATATATAATAAAATATATAGAAATTAGATCGTGATGGGACCGTGGGTTAAATGTGCCCAGGGTCCTTTTCATTTGTTGAAGGAGAATGAATATGACGTCTACCCCATTTTTCTATCTGGATTTAAAAGAGCACATTTTAGATGTGCCTTATACCTTGGCTAAGCGGCGAATTCGCGTCTTATTGCCAAAAGATTATGCAGAAAATACCGATAAGCATTATCCCGTTGTTTATATGCATGATGGACAGAATGTATTTCATTCTAAGGAGGCTTTTTCAAAACACTCCTGGAAAACGATTCACGCAGTCAAACGGAATCCTGATTTACCACCTATGATTATTGTTGGTATCGACAATGGTGAGGATATGCGGACATTGGAGTATCTACCGTGGACTGTAAAGGATGCCCATGATCCAAGATTGACTGGTCAAGGAGGACGAGGAGCTGAATTTTCAGAGTTTGTAGTCACCATTGTCAAGGAATTTGTGGACCAACACTACCGGACTTTACCGGATGCAGGTCATACTGCCATGATTGGCTCTTCTTTTGGAGCGACCATTTCAACTTATCTGGGGGCAGCATATAAGGAAAAAATAGGACGATTAGGTATTTTTTCTTTAACGAATTGGGCTGTAGCTCAGGATTTTGACCGATTCATCCAACGAGTGGAATTGCCAAATGACCAACGAATTTATATCGAATGTGGTACTGAAGAAGGCGATGAAGTAGATGAAATGATCATTGGTCCAAATACGGAACAAGCTTATATCAATGATGCCATTAAATATAGTCAACAAGTGGTTCAAGCTGGTGTGTCACCAGAGAATATATCCTTAAATATTTTTCACGGGGATGAACATTCTGAAAAATATTGGTCAAAACACTTACCCGATTGTTTAAGATTTATCAGCCAAGGTTGGCCATTATAGGAGGTTTTACTCATGGATTTACATTTTGAAGACTTACAAAAGGTGTTAAATAAAATTGACTCAGATGAACATCGTCGACAATTTAGTCAGGTAATTACTTGGATTGCTAAAAACTATCCAGATTTTGACTTAGTAATTAAGTGGCAACAACCACATTTTGAATACAAAGAGACCTTCATTATCGGATTAAACACGGCTAAACAACATATGTCATTTTTTATTGAAAAAGCAGGCATTCGGCAGTTTTCGAATCAAATCGAGAAAGCAGGCTATGCTTATACAGAGTCGATGTATAAGGTTAAGTGGACGGACGAAATGGACTACGATTTGTTAAAAGCGCCAATCGATTTCCAGGTTGAAGACAAAAAAGGCATGACTACCTATTGGCGGAAAGCTGAGGAAGATTAGTATTTCAAACCATTACAAAAACCTAGGTTAGGGCGACTGCTCTAGCCTTTTTTGTTTAAATAGGAAAAAGGTTAATTATATGATGAATAGTGGTGTTTATAAGGTCTGGTGTTTGAAGTGCTAGTATATTGACCATAAAAATGTGATATTCGTCACATTTGCAACACCAAGAATTTCACAGTAGTTACACCAAGGATTTCATGTAAGCGTTTTTATAAATATATATAATAAAAGTATAAAGAAAAGAAAAAATTTAGGAGGCAATAAGATGAACAATCCAATTCATGTTACTTCAGAAATTGGTCAATTAAAAAAAGTAATGCTACATCGACCTGGTAAAGAATTAGAGAATTTAATGCCAGATTATCTTGATAGATTACTTTTTGATGACATTCCTTACTTGGAAGAGGCACAACGTGAACACGATGCGTTTGCAAAGATTCTTTCAGATAATGGGGTTGAGGTATTATACCTAGAAAAATTAGCGGCAGAGGCTATTGACCATGCCAACGTCAAGGAAGCTTTTGTGGACGAATGGTTATCTGAAGCAAACGTTGACAGTCAAGTAGCGAAAGATGCTGTCCGGACACATCTATTAAATATGGATGACACCTTTGAAATGGTTTTAAAAACAATGGAAGGTTTCAAAAAATCTGAAATTGAGATACCAGCAGGTAAACATCTAGCTGATGATATTGAGACAGATTATCCACTATTAGTAGATCCAATGCCGAACTTATACTTCACGCGCGATCCATTTGCAACAATGGGTAATGGTGTGTCATTAAACCATATGTATTCTGAAACGCGTAACCGTGAAACGATTTACGGCAAATACATTTTCGAACATCATCCAGAATATGGTGGCGGCGCTGTGCCTTTATACTATGACCGTAATGAAACAACGCGTATTGAAGGTGGAGATGAACTAGTTTTATCTAAAGATACCTTAGCAATTGGTATTTCACAACGTACTGATGCACGATCAGTAGAAAAACTTGCAAAAAATATCTTCGAACAAACTGATTTTACCCGTGTTCTAGGATTTGTCATTGCATCTAACCGTAAATTCATGCACTTAGATACAGTCTTTACCATGATTGATTATGATAAATTCACCATTCATCCAGAAATTGAATCAGGCTTGAAAGTCTATGAAATTACTAAAGGAGAAGATGGTCAAATTAACATTGATTTGACTGAAGGTACTTTAGAAAATGTTTTAGCAAATGCACTAGGTGTTGACCAAGTGACCTTGATCCGTACTGGTGGGGACGATATTGTTGCTGCTGCTCGTGAGCAATGGAATGATGGGTCAAATACCTTAACAATTGCACCTGGTGTGGTAGTTGTTTATGACCGTAATACAGTAACCAATAAAAAGTTAGAAGAAGCAGGTATTGAGTTACATAAATTACGCGGAAGTGAATTGGTACGTGGTCGTGGGGGTCCCCGTTGCATGTCAATGCCATTCTACCGTGAAGATTTACCAGAAAAATAAACCATCATTAACGCATAGGAGGAAATACAATGTTCCAAGGACGTAACTTTTTAAAAGAAATTGATTTTACCAAAGAAGAATTACATTACTTAATCGACTTCTCTATCCATTTGAAAGACTTGAAAAAACGTGGGATTCCACATGAGTACTTAAAAGGTCAAAATATTGCTTTACTTTTTGAAAAAACATCAACGCGTACACGTTCAGCATTTACAGTAGCTGCCAATGATTTAGGTGCTGCACCAGAATTCTTAGGCGCTAACGATATTCAATTAGGTAAAAAAGAATCTGTTGAAGATACTGCTAAAGTATTAGGTTCTATGTTCGACGGGATTGAATTTAGAGGGTTTAGCCAAGAAGTTGTTGAAGGATTAGGTAAATATGCAGGTGTGCCAGTTTGGAATGGTTTAACAGATGAATGGCATCCAACGCAAATGATTGCTGACTTCATGACTTTAAAAGAAGAATTTGGCGAATTAGAAGGCCGTAAATTAGTATATTGCGGTGATGGTCGTAACAATATGGCGAACTCATTATTTGTTACCGGCGCTTTACTTGGTGTAAATATCACTATTGCTGCACCAAAAGAATTATTCCCTGATAAATCTGTAGTTGATTTAGCAGAAAAATATGCCAAAGAATCTGGTGCTAAATTAGAAGTTACAGAGGACATTAAAGCAGCAGTGCGCGATGCAGATGCATTATACACAGACGTTTGGGTTTCAATGGGTGAAGAAGATAAATTTGAGGAACGTGTAAACTTATTATATCCATACCAAATCAATAAAGAACTAGTAAGCGAAATTGAAGGCGATTATATCTTCCTACACTGCTTACCAGCCTTCCATGATGCTGAAACAGTCTATGGACAAAATATCAAAGACCAATTTGGCTATAGTGAAATGGAAGTTACTGACGATGTATTCCGTAGCGAGCAAGCGCGTCAATTTGAACAAGCAGAAAACCGTATGCATTCAATTAAAGCCATTATGGCAGCAACGAACGGTAACTTATTTATTCCAAAAGTTTAATGCAAATGTTTAGATTTCAGATAGTTATTCTATGTGTTGATTAGAATCGATTTGAAACATACATAGATTTCTATAAGCAGGCAAGCAGACTTTTTAATATAAAAGCTCCGCTAGCCTGCTTTTTATTTTTAAAGATTTAAAGGAGGAAGAACTATGGCTGAAGAACAAGTACAAAGAAGCCATAAGAAAGAGGGGAAAAAGGCAGATAAGAAA
This sequence comes from Aerococcaceae bacterium 50-4, assembly GCA_041223225.1. Lineage (GTDB taxonomy): Bacteria > Bacillota > Bacilli > Lactobacillales > Aerococcaceae > Aerococcus. The sequence continues at coordinate 8,819 of JBCLPQ010000001.1, read as the reverse complement.
TTTAAAATGCCTAACTCTTTTACGATTTTGCTGATCATTACTGCGATTATTGCGGTACTTACATGGATTGTACCAGCAGGTCAATATGATACAACAGCAGACGGCAACTTTATTGCAGGGACTTATCATACGATTGAGCAAGTACCTCAAGGGATTTGGCAGGTATTGAGTGCACCATTTATCGGTATGATTGGGAATGAATTAACGCAAGGGGCAATTGAAATTTCCTTATTCATTCTAGTCTTAGGTGGATTTTTAAATGTGGTTACCCAAACAGGTGCAATTGATGCGGGTATTAATGCCGTTATTCAAAATAATAAGAATAATATGACCCGTCTAATTTGGATATTAATGTTTATTTTTGCCTTAGGTGGTTCATCTTACGGGATGGCTGAAGAAACAATTCCATTCTACGCACTATTGATTCCTCTAATGGTTACTGTAGGTTATGACTCATTAGTGGCAGTCGCAGTTATCTTAGTCGGTTCAGGTGTTGGGGTACTGTCTTCAACAGTAAACCCATTTGCCACAGGGATTGCATCATCAATGGCTGGTATTGGATTAGGTGAGGGGATTTTACCTCGTGTAATCATGTTTATTATCATGTATATGATTGGTGCCTTTTATGTATCAAGATATGCCAGCAAAGTCCTAGAAGATCCAAAGAACTCTTTAATTTACGACCAAATGGATGAGCAAAAAGAGAAATTTAAAGTAAAAGATGATTTGGGCGATATTACTAGCACCCAAAAATCAGTGTTAACCTTATTTATTCTTGGCTTTGTTATTATGATTATGGGACTAATTCCGTGGACAGATTTATCTAGTAACATGACTTTCTTTGAAGACTTCCACGGCATGATCATGTCGACACCAGTTCTAGGAGATTTAATCGGTCAATCCTTACTACCATTTGGTTCTTGGTACCTAAGTGAAATTACCGTATTATTCTTCTTAATGTCCATTATTATCGGTTTTGTTGCGAAAATTCCAGAAGAAAAATTCATCAACGACTTTATTGAAGGAACGAAAGATATCTTGAGTGTAGCCTTAATCTGTGCTGTTGCCCGCGGTATTCAAGTCATCATGAATGATGGTCAAATTACGGCAACTGTATTGCATTGGGGTGAAATGTTATTAGCCAATCTTTCATCAGGTGTCTTCATCGCCATAACTTACATTTTCTATATCCCAATGTCCTTCCTAATTCCATCAACATCTGGACTAGCTGCAGCGACGATGGGTATTATGGCACCACTTGGTAATTTTGCCGGAGTGGCAGAAAGTTTAATTGTTACTGCTTATCAATCTGCTGCTGGTTTAGTCAACTTAATCACACCAACTTCAGGCGTTGTTATGGGGGCTCTAGCAATCGCGGGTATTGAATTGACTACTTGGTGGAAATTCATGGCCAAATTAATTGCCGGTATTTTCGTCGTATCCATCGTATTATTGGTAGCGTTTGCATTGTTAGGTTTATAAAACGAAAATTTGAATAGCGTAAAATAAAAGGAGTGTCCTAGAATGACAAGTAAGAAAATCGTAGTAGCTTTAGGTGGAAACGCCATTTTAACAGATGATCCAAGTGCAGCAGGACAGCAAGCAGCGCTTAGAGAAACAGCCACACACCTAGTAAAGTTTATTGAAAATGGCGATGAATTAATTATTACACACGGCAATGGCCCGCAAGTTGGTAACTTATTACTACAAAACATTGCTGCTGATTCTGAGAAGAATCCAGCATTTCCATTAGATACTTTGGTAGCTATGACAGAAGGATCTATTGGTTATTGGTTACAGTCAGCTATGCAAAATGAGTTAGCCAAAAGAAAATTAGATAAAGCAGTTGTTTCGATGGTGACGCAAGTCATTGTGGATGAAAACGATCCAGCCTTTGAAAATCCTTCTAAGCCTATCGGACCATTTTACACAGAAGAAGAAGCAAAAGTAGAGATGGCTAAATCGGATGCCAACTTTGTAGAAGATGCTGGTCGTGGTTGGCGTAAAGTAGTTGCATCACCAAAACCAGTGGCAATCAAAGAATTAGCACCTATTCATGATGCCGTGAATAATGGTCATGTTGTCATCGCAGCAGGTGGTGGCGGTATTCCAGTCATTGAAAAAGATGGTATATTAGAAGGAAAAGAAGCAGTTATCGATAAAGATTTTGCTTCGCAAACTTTGGCTAAAGACCTTGATGCAGATATGTTTGTTGTCTTAACAGGGGTAGACAATGTCTACATCAACTTCAATAAAGACAACCAACAAAAATTAGATATTGTAACGGTAGAAGAGTTGGACCAATATATTGCAGAAGATCAATTTGCGCCAGGATCTATGCTACCAAAAATTCAAGCAGCTCAAGCTTTTGTAACTGATAAACCAACATCTAAGGCGATTATCACTTCGCTTGAAAATTTAGGTAATTTAATAGAAAATGAAGCTGGTACGATTATTGTAAAAGAAAGACCTTAAATACAAAATATGAATGAAAGATGGTGAGCTGGTGAAGGAAATGAATGAACCAAGTCATGATCAAGAAAACGTGCATGTGAACAAGCTATCTTTAGAGCGGATAAATCAGTTTAAGCACCATTATTGGTTAGACCAGCAACAACAAAACAAGCAAAATAATCCAACGCCAGCTTGTGTAACGATTGATATGTCGAGTCCGAATATTGGAAAATTAATGAGTTTAAACCATATTCGCTCGACAATAGTTGGGAATGCGTTACAAAAGATCTACCAATATGCAGGATATAAAACGGTGACCATCAACCATAAAGGGGATACAGGCGATTATTTAACGCTCCTAGTTTTTGCCATACAAACTTGGGGCAAAGAAATAATCGATGAAAAATGTCCGCTTAGGTCTTTTACCCGCTTACTACGTAGGTTCCATGAAGAGGTAGACCTGAATCCAGAATTAGACGATCAATTGTATTATGTGAAGCGACAGCTAAATCAAAAAGACTCTAAAGAAAGTCAAATTTTAGCTGAGATTTATAAACAGAGTAACGCTTCATTTGATGCCATTTATGACCGCTTTAATGTCGCATTTGACCTAAGTCGATATGAATCTTCTTACATGAATCATGCAGAAGAGTGGATTGCAGCTATGGTTGAAAACGGCTATGCTGAAATAGATGAAAATTCGGTTACCTTGCCACTTGATCAATACGAATTGCCCTTAGGATTATTGAAAAATGGACAACCCTTATATTTAGCACGCGATATTGTATCTGCTAGGGATACGGCAGAAAAGTATCAAAGCGACCTTAATTTATATGTGGTGGGCAATGAGCAGACAACGCACTTTAACCAAGTGGTAGCGAGCCTTGACCAGTATACTGATATGAACGCTGATGAATTCATTCATGATGCACTGGGGTATACCGCTGTTTTAGGTAAACGTCACTTTAACCTGAAACATGAGGTGAAAGATATCCGTGATGTCTTGACCAAGTTAGAAGAGGCGATTAGGGACAAAAGTGACCAAATCACTTTTACCGAAGCTAATGACCAAGTGGCAGAGATGGCTACAAATAGTTTGATCTTTACCCTATTGAATCATAAAAGGCTAGAGGGCATTAATTTAGATTTTGACCATATGGTTGATTTAGAAGGGGAAACTTTTCTTCATTTACTAGAAGCTTATCGTAAATTAAAGCAATCCTTAGCTGATAATGATGATCTGGTCGGAGAGGCAGAAGTAGGTCAAACGCAGTTATCTCAGGCTTTCAGGGAAAGGATTTACCAAGCTTATATGCTGGATGAACCGTGCTATATTGCCCAATACCTTGCTGGCTTGTGTGCGCTTGTGGACAATGAGGAGGCAAAAGAAAAAGCTGACTTATTATTGACTTTATGTGAATTTGAACTAGGTTTTCACCTGTTGGGGTTAGAGATATCGCGCTAATTAGTGGAATGAGATGATAATAGAAAGGACAAGAACTTTGGTAAACAGAGATTTAGAACTATATATGGAGTCGTTGGAAGACGAGCCATTCTTTGAAAATTTTACCACTGAGCAAATGAACTTGCTGGAGAACAAGGCAAGATTCCATCAGTATAATAAAGGACAAGTCCTGTTCTTTCAATCTGATCCCCGCACCTATTCCTACTATCTATTGAAAGGTTTAGTGAAACTTGAGAGCGTCGCTTATCAAGGCGATTTCTCTTATATCGATTTCATCGAGAAACAAACCTTCTTTCCATATGGATCTGTTTTTGGCAAAAAAGAATATACTTTCGATGCCATAGCCGCAACAGACATTGATATTCTATTGATTCCTAACGATATCTTGGAAGAGATTTTGTATGTGAACAATGCGCAACTAAGGTATATGTATAGCCAAATCACGCAAAACTTAAACTTTTTGGAAAAAAGGTTACAAGTGACAACCAGGTCGAGTGCCTATGAACGCGTACTCTTTGTTTTAGCACTTTGGCAATATGACATGGCAAAACCCTTTAAAGATGGGATGTTGATTCAATATCCTCTAACGATGAATGAATTGGCCGCTGTCGCTGGGACAACCAGAGAAACTGCTTCAAGAGTCATTCATGACTTGAAGGAAGAAGGACGCATTTCTTTCAAACGTAAGGCCATCCATTACTTGGATCCCCAATACTTTGAAGATATGCTGCAATGAAGAATTATAAAACTGGTGATAAAGTCAATTTATTACCAGTTTTTTGTATTCTATTATTTTATAGATTTTTATGAAAAGCACGAGAAGTGGACAATTTAGGAAGTATTTTAATAGCGATAATATAGCTCATATACTAATTCAATTAATGTTCAATAAATAGGGAATAAAAATTAAACAATAATTGTTTTGAAAATACCTAATTTGGTCGATAATGCCTAAAAATTTATTTTTGAAATCTGATAATAAAAATGAAATTATTTATGATTTATACAATGAATACTAACTATTTGACTGGTTTTACAAATACAAAATTGTGTAAAAATCAAAAGTTCGTTATCTATTCGTAAAAGTGAATTTATATTTAATAAATAATAATTTAAAATATTGCTAACTATATTCTCAGAAAACTAGTTATTTTTCAATACTTTAGATATATAAATTGAACGTTACCTTTTATGGAGGACATATGTAGATGAAATTTCAAAAATTTAGACATGGCGATTTCTTTGAGACTGAAAGAAAATCTCGAGTGAAGATGCATAAAAGTGGTAAACAATGGGTCAAAACTTGTTTGAGTAAGTTTGGCTTATTAAAATTTTTTACTTCGTTGGATGCAGATAATCAGACCGTTGAAGAACTGGAAGAATCAGATATTGCGAGAAATAAATATCGTTCTGCTATTTCTAGTGCATTAGGAGCAGGGGCAGTATTTGGTATAGGTGCAGTTTATACTCCAATCACACAAGCAGATGAGATTACGCATCAACTAGAAACTACGCAAGAAACATTAGCTCAAACAGATTCTACCCTTTTACAAACTTCAGAAACTGAAAGTACAAGTGAAGTGGATTCGCAGGGTAGTGAATTTGAAGAAAATAGCGAGACTGAGCATCAACAAACACTTGAAAATTCTGAGCAAATATCTGAAAGTGTTGCTATAAGCGAAAGTGAATCCATTAGTGAGCAAAGTAGCATTAGTTTAAGTTTGTCTATCAGTGAAAGCTCATCAAGCAGCTTGTCTATCAGTGAAAGCCAGTCTGAAAGTGTAAGCATGTCTAATAGTGATAGTCAATCTACTAGTGAAGAACTGCTAAGTGAATCGCAGGTTTCAACTAGTGAGTCTAATTCTGATCTAGTAGCGAATGATGAAACTGTATCTACAAGTGAAAAAGATGCTTCTTTAAATGTGATTGAAGAAGAAAATAGTGAGAGCAGTTATTCAAATGAAAATGCTGTAACGGATGAATCAGATTCGTCATTAAATAGTGGGTCAACTCAAGCTGAGCCTTCTAATGTGCGTCTGGATAGTTTAACAGATGAAGAGTTTAATGAAATCATTCAAACGGGTTCAATTAATGATGATAATGTGGTTACAGTTATCGAAAAAGCTATTGCCAATACCGATAATCAGAATGAAACCAATCCAATTACCAATGCTGAATTAGTTTTGTCAAAAGATTATTTATTAGATTTAGTTGAAGCAGCTGAAACTGAGTCGGTAAAAGAATCTGGCGACAATGATGTCAGTCCTTCTTTTAGAGCTTTTGAACTGAATGGAATCACATTATATGCCGTGAATAATGCGGATGGATCAATTACTTATACAACGTCTGACTTAACTATTCAAGGTGACGGAGGATACAGAAATAGTACCCTCGATAGTCCTAATATGGGTGGTACAGTTGATACTATTACGCTGGATAGAAATACAGCTAGTCTTCCTAACCACATTTATCGAACAATTGCTAGAGTGGATAATGCTGTAGACTTTACCGAAGATTTTACTATGTCAGTTAAAATCGCTAATACACGAGTAAGGCAATCGAATGGTTCTTATGGATGGGGCTTTATGTTCTTTGACCCTTCCGTTTCAGAGGCTGAGTATAATTTTACTGGTTCAATTTTGCAAGATGAAGGTTTGGCAAATGCTGCTGGTTTTAAATTTGATAAGGCAATGATTACCCCTAATCTAACCAATTATGGAAATAGCACAACGCAGGGGATAGGCGAAGGTAACAGAGTAGACTTAGCTGCTCGAGCAGTAAATAGTCGAATCCCTGCTAATGGAAATTCCACTTATACCGGCTATGGTGCGTTTGTCCGTAATGATTCAAGTGGGCAAACCAATTTAGTCGATGCTAATTCTACTGCTACGCCAACTATTCAAAGTTTTGACAATATTACCAATGGGTTCAATGGTTCTGATTTAAATGAAGTATTGATGACTTATAATGCGGATACAGGCATCATTACAGCAAGTTATGGCAATATTAATATTCGAACAACTATCTCCAATTTAGGGTTAGTTCGTGGACAAGATTATTCGTTCGGTATCACGAATGAGAAACGTTCACCAAATAATACAGCAAATGAGGCAATTTATGATTTTAATTTAAATGTTAGCCAAGATAATAGCATTTCTGAATCTGTAAGTAACTCTCAATCAGTATCAACAAGCGTGTCACAATCGGCATCTAGAAGTGCATCACAATCGGCATCTGTAAGTAATTCACAATCAACGTCTAGAAGTGCATCACAATCGGCATCGACAAGTAATTCACAATCAGTGTCTAGAAGCGCATCACAGTCAGTGTCAGCAAGTGCCTCGCAATCGGCATCGACAAGTAATTCACAATCAGCGTCTAGAAGTGCATCACAGTCAGTATCGGCAAGTGCCTCGCAATCGGCATCGACAAGTAATTCACAATCAGCGTCTAGAAGTGCATCACAGTCAGTGTCAGCAAGTGCCTCGCAATCGGCATCGACAAGTAATTCACAATCAGCGTCTAGAAGTGCATCACAGTCAGTATCGGCAAGTGCCTCGCAATCGGCATCGACAAGTAATTCACAATCAGCGTCTAGAAGTGCATCACAGTCAGTGTCAGCAAGTGCCTCGCAATCGGCATCGACAAGTAATTCACAATCAGCGTCTAGAAGTGCATCACAGTCAGTATCGGCAAGTGCCTCGCAATCGACATCAGTAAGTGCATCAGATTCATTATCAGCGAGCCAATCTGAATCAACATCAGTAAGTGCTTCAGATTCAGTATCAGCGAGTCAATCTGAGTCAACTTCAGTAAGTGCATCAGATTCATTATCAGCGAGCCAATCTGAATCAACATCAGTAAGTGCGTCTGAATCGACATCAGTAAGTGCATCAGATTCATTATCAGCGAGCCAATCTGAATCAACATCAGTAAGTGCATCAGATTCATTATCAGCGAGCCAATCTGAGTCAACTTCAGTAAGTGCATCAGATTCAGTATCAGCAAGCCAATCGGCATCGACAAGTAATTCACAATCAGCGTCTAGAAGTGCATCACAGTCAGTATCGGCAAGTGCCTCGCAATCGACATCAGTAAGTGCATCAGATTCAGTATCAGCGAGCCAATCTGAATCGACATCAGTAAGTGCTTCAGATTCAGTATCAGCAAGTCAATCTGAGTCGACATCAGTAAGTGCTTCAGATTCAGTATCAGCAAGTCAATCTGAGTCAACGTCAGTAAGTGCATCAGATTCAGTATCAGCAAGCCAATCTGAGTCAACGTCAGTAAGTGCATCTGAATCGACATCAGCAAGCCAATCTGAGTCAACTTCAGTGAGTGCATCAGATTCAGTATCAGCGAGCCAATCTGAATCAACTTCAGTGAGTCAATCTGAGTCAACTTCAGTGAGTGCATCAGATTCAGTATCAGCGAGCCAATCTGAATCAACTTCAGTGAGTCAATCTGAGTCAACTTCAGTGAGTGCATCAGATTCAGTATCAGCGAGCCAATCTGAATCAACTTCAGTGAGCCAATCTGAATCGGCATCAGTAAGTGCTTCAGATTCAGTCTCAGCAAGCCAATCTGAGTCAACGTCAGTAAGTGCATCAGATTCAGTATCAGCAAGCCAATCTGAATCAACATCAGTAAGTACTTCTGAGTCAATCTCTGCAAGCCAATCTGAATCGACATCAGTAAGTGCATCAGATTCAGTATCAGCAAGCCAATCTGAGTCAACGTCAGTAAGTGCGTCTGAATCGACATCAGTAAGTGCATCAGATTCAGTATCAGCGAGCCAATCTGAATCAACATCAGTAAGTGCGTCTGAATCGACATCAGTAAGTGCTTCAGATTCAGTATCAGCAAGTCAATCTGAGTCAACTTCAGTAAGTGCTTCAGA